>CAZDKK010000010.1:0-105951 GCA_964506245.1 uncultured bacterium
GGGAGGCGCGTCAGGCGCCGGTGAGCACCGCAACGCGGCCCTCGCCTCGGAGCGGCTGAGGCGCTACGGCTTCCAGTTCCATCCCGAGGTGGACGACACCGAGCACGGCCAGGAGATGCTGGCCAACTTCGTCCTCGGTATCTGCCACTGCCGGCCGACCTGGACGGTCACGAACTACGTCGAGGATCAGAAGCGTGAGATCCGCGAGCGCGCCGGAAGCCAGGACGTGTTCCTCTTGGCCAGCGGCGGCGTCGATTCGACGGTGACAGCCCGGCTGCTGATCGAAGCCCTCGGCCCCGAGCGCGTGCACATGCTGCACATCGACAACGGCCTCATGCGCAAGGACGAAAGTCGCCAGGTGGTCGAGCGCTTCCGCAGCTGGGGCGCGACCCGCAACGTTCACTTCACCGACGCGAGCGAGCGATTCGTGAGCGCGCTGGCGGGGATGGTGGAGCCGGAGGAGAAGCGGCTGGCCATCGGCAACACCTTCATCGAGGTCTGCGAGGAGGCGATGGAGCGCCTCGGCGTGGGGAACGCGCTCCTGGCCCAGGGCACGATCTACCCTGACACGATCGAGACCGGGGGCACGGCGCGCGCCGATGTGATCAAGACTCATCACAACCGTGTCCCGCTGGTCGAGGAGATGGTGCGAGCGGGGAAAGTCCTCGAACCCGTGCGGGAGCTGTACAAGGTAGAGGTGCGAGAGCTGGGAGCGGTTTTGGGCATCGAAGCCGACTTCCTCGAGCGACAGCCTTTTCCCGGTCCCGGCCTGGGCGTGCGGCTGCTCTGCAGCCACGGCCGGCCCGGCGAGGGGCACGTCGCCGACGCAGCGCGCGAGCTCGAGCGGATCGGACGCGAGAGCGATGCGATCGCCCGGCAGGCTGGCCTTGCGGCGCTTGCGCTGCCGATCCGGTCCGTGGGTGTGAAAGCCGACCTGCGTGCGTACGAGTGGCCGGTGTTCCTGTACGGTCGATCCGGGCGCCGAGGAATCTGGGACGAGGTCCTCGCGGCCGCCAATCGCATCTACAAGGAAGTCGCGGGCGTCAACCGTTGCGTCTACGACCTGGACGATCGGGAAGCGGTCGGCGCCGGGGACGCGAACCGGGGGGGTGGCGACGGCGGGCCCGGGGCGATCAAGCTGGAGCTGCTCGAAGCCTACGCGACCCGGGAGCGGCTCGACCTGCTGCGGGAGGCCGACGCGCTGGTGATGGAGGGGCTGGCGCGCCACGGACTCCTGCGCGCGATCTGGCAGTGCCCCACGGTCATGCTGCCGATCCGCGTGCGAGGGCAGGGACAGGAGCTGGTGATCCTGCGCCCGGTCCACTCGGAGCGCGCCATGACGGCCCGGCCCGCGCGTCTGCCCGAGGCGCTGGTGGGCGAGCTACGCCGCGACATCCTGGCCCTTGCGGGCGTCGGCGGCCTGGCCATCGACGTGACGACCAAGCCGCCGGGCACGATCGAGTGGGAGTAGTGCAGCCCCCGAGGCTCGCCATTGCGACTTTGTTGCGCCGCGCCTGTTCGCACGGGTTCCGCGGGAGCGGAGGCGGAACCGCAGGCGCGTCAGGGGTTTCAAGCACAGACAAAGAGCGGTAGGATCCAATCTGCGTCCAGAGCACGTCGAACCAACGCCGGGGTGCGACGCACGGAGATCGGCACGCCGGCTCGAGAACGGACATCGAGGGACACTGGAGGATGGGGATGAAGCGATTCACATGGCTCGCGGTGATCCTGATTGCCACGGCCGCCGTCCTATGGCTCGGGGGTCAGATGACCGCCTTGGCACAGGATCAGGCGGCGCCCAAGGAGGCGGCCAAGGCTCACGGCTACTTGGGCTCGCAGGAATGCAAGATGTGCCACACGGCGGAGGCCAAAGGCGCGCAGTTCCCGAAGTGGGAAGCCAGCAAGCACGCGCAGGCCTACAAGGCGCTGCTCTCCGACCAGGCCAAGCAGATCTGCACCACCAAGGGCATTCAGGAGGCTCCGGAGAAGGCGCCCCAGTGCCTGAAGTGCCACGTGACCGGCTACGGAACCAAGGCCGAGCTGCTCGGCCCGAAGTACACGGTCGAGGAAGGCGTGGGGTGCGAATCCTGCCACGGCCCAGCCGCAGACTGGAAGAAGCTGCACATGAAAGACGTCCCGGGCGCGATGGCCGCCGGCATGATCAAGCCGTCCGATGAGAAACTGTGCAAGACGTGCCATAACGAGGAGAGCCCGACCTACAAGCCGTTCAAGCACGCGGAAGCGCTGGCCAAGATCACCCACCCGCGGCCGAAGAAAGCGGGGCAGTAAGGCGCCTCATCTGACGTCACTCCCGGGGCGGCCCGCCGGGGTCGCCCCTTTTTGTGCGGTCCGCTGGACGGGAGAGGGGAGTACGTGAACGCGCAGACCGTCGGCGTGTTGGCGGTTCTCTTCGCTTCAACCCTCGTGCGCGCGAGCTTCGGATTCGGAGACGCGCTTCTGGCGATGCCGCTTCTCACGCTGCTGATCGGCTTGCGTGCGGCGACGCCGCTCGTGGCCCTCGTGGCGGGCGTCATCGCCATCGCCATCCTCCTGCGACACTGGCGCGAGGTGCAGTTGCGCAGTGCCTGGCGGCTCATCCTGGCCTCGGCGCTCGGCATCCCGTTGGGCCTCTGGTTCCTGAAAGGCGTGCAGGAGAACGCGGCGGCCCTCGTGCTGGGTGCGGGGATTCTGGCTTACGCCGGCTATGGTCTGCTGGGGCCGCGCCTGCCGGTTCTGACCACGGAGCGCGCTGCCATCCCCTTCGGTCTCGCCGCCGGCGTGCTGGGCGGCGCCTACAATATCAACGGTCCCGCGATCGTGATCTATGCGACGCTGCGCCGCTGGCCGCCGGCGGCATTCCGCGCGACGCTGCAGGGCTACTTCCTGCTCACCAACGCGCTCATCATGGCCGGGCATTGCGCGGCCGGGCTGTGGACGAGGCCCGTGCTGCAGCTCTTCCTGTGGTCTCTGCCGGTGGTATTGGCCGCGGTCCTGGCCGGCGAACGTCTCGGCCGAATGATCCCGCCCGCCCGGTTCGAACGCGCGGTCTACGGGCTGCTGGCGATCCTCGCGGTGGTGCTGCTCGTCCGCACGCTGCCGGGGCTGTGGCCCGGGCGCTGAGGATCGGCGACCGTGGGCGTGGCCGCTGATCGCTGCGGGCCCGCCGATCCCGGGGCTTGACCCTCCCGACCGCCGTGGCCGAAGCTTGAACCTTGCCCTCTGCCGGGGCAACGCAACACGGGTCGATGGGAGGAACACGATGAAGGCGCTGACGGCGAGCGTCTGGGTGCGCGCTCCGCGCCCGGCGGTTTTCGACCTGTTCGGAACAACCGAGGGACTCAAGAGCTGGTTCGCCGACGGTGCCGAGGTCATCCTCGCCGCCGGCATGTACAACTTCTGGGGCGATCACACGCCCGAGGAGCCGGTGCAGTTCTCGGGCCACACGCGACTGATCCGCGTCACCGCACCCGAGCTGCTCTGCTTCGGCTGGCGCTTGCGTGGCGTGGAGAGCATCGTCCAGATCCGGCTCGATGAGCGGGATGGCGGCACACAAGTCTCAGTGCGGCACGAGGGGTTGCAGCCGCGGTCCGAGAACGCGGCCGCCATGCACGATTTTTGGTGCGCCGCGCTCGAGAACCTGCGCCTGCGTGCGATGACCGGCCGTCCCCAGCGGATGCTGGACTACCGGCAGCACCGGGGTGCGAGCTTCACCCTGGGCATCGAGATCGCGGGCTCGCCCGAGCAGGCCTTCGACAAGATCGCGAGCCCCGAGCAGATCGACCGCTACTTCGGCCAGGGCAGCGTGGTCGAACCGCGCGTCGGGGGGCGCATCAGCTTCGGCTGGCCGGAGGGTGGCCCGCAGACGGTCACCGCCTTCGAGCGCGGGCGCAGACTGGCCTACCGCTGGAAGTACGGCGCCGAGCGCGAGACGGAGGTCACCTGGACGCTCGAGCCGGCGGGCGACGGGACCCGGCTCGAGCTGTGCCACAGCGGCTGGCACTCGAGCTTCGAGAGCGAGGCCTACCGCGCCGGCTGGTTCAGCTTCCTCGTGATTGCCAAGGCCATGGTCGAGCTGGGCGACGACTGGCGCATGGTGTCGATCGAGGGCGCCCGCCACGGAGAGGTGTGAACGCGGGCGCTGGCATGGGATAGGCTACGGCGGCCCCCGGCACCCGGAATGCTACGGCGGCCCCGGATGCCGCGAGAGCCCCGGCGCACGCTGGCCTGTGGAATGCTACGGCGCGAACCGGCCTGAGGAAGACGACGATGGACCGACCCTTGCGACCCAATTCCCGAGATCCGGGCGGCCTGGTGGAGGTGGCCAGCTTCTTCTACCGCCACGAAGCGGAGCTGGCGCGCAGTGTCCTCTATGCCAACGGGATAGAGGCCATCATCACATCGGACGACACCGGCGGCCAGGGCCCTGGGCTGCAATACGTGCTGGGTGCCCACGTGCTCGTGCACCCGGGCGACGCTGCCCTGGCGCGGCGAATCCTGGAAGCCGGGGAACCGGGGTCGGAGCAGGAAGAGAACGGCCAAACGGAAGCGGACCCTGAGGCCGACCCCAAAGGGGAGAAGGATCTCTAGCCCGCCGGTCCCCACCCCGAAAAACCCCTGGGCGTACGGTCCGAACGGCCGATAGCTCAATCAGGATTGCGTTTAGGACCTGCTGACCACCTGGCACAAAAGGGCGGATTCCGCATGGATCACGAGGCGCGCTGGGGCGCAGACCACGGCGCATGGGGCGACCGGATCGTCTGCATGGAGGGGCTCCACAAGTCCTACCGGACCACCGCCGGTGTCCAGTACGTGCTGCGCGATCTATCGCTGCAGGTGCGGCGGGGGGAGTTCGTCGTCATCCTGGGCGTCTCGGGATCGGGCAAGACGACGTTGCTCAACCTCATCGGCGGCATGGACCAGCCCGAGTCCGGCGGGCTATGGGTGTGCGGCACGCACCTGGCGGGTGCGACCGAGACCCAGCTCGCGCGCTTCCGGCGTGACTGCATCGGCTTCGTGTTCCAGTCGTACAACCTCCTTCCGACGCTCACGGCCTGCGAGAACGTCGAGGCGGCGCTCGAGGTGACGGGGCGGTTCAGCCCAGCCCGTTGCCGCGAGGTCGCCCTGGCCCAGCTCCAGGAGGTGGGGCTGGCCCACAAGGCCGATTCGCTCCCGGAGCAGCTCTCGGGGGGTGAGCAACAGCGGGTGGCGGTCGCGCGCGCGCTGGCCAAGCGACCGCCGCTGATCCTGGCGGACGAGCCGACGGGCAATCTCGACCGAGACACCGGTCGCGAGATCTGGGACCTGATGCATCGGTTGAACCTCGAGACCGGCACCGCCTTCCTGGTCGTGACGCACGATGCGGCTGCCGCTGAGGACGCCGATCGCGTCTTCAGGATCGAGCAAGGGCTCTTGGGCCCTGTACAACCAGCGCTGTTGCACCGACGAGGGGCGGTGGGAGTCGCATGAAGATCCGCCCCCGTCCGATTCTGACGCGCAAGATGTTGCGCGATCTCTGGGTCGACCGCTGGCGCGCCCTCTCCATCGCGGTCACGCTGGCCGCCGGCATCGGCATGGCGGCAGGGGGCGAGATGACGGTGCGTACCCTGCTCGCGACGCGCGATGCCATCTTCGAGGAGTGCAACGCGGCCGATCTCGAAGTGCGCTTGGAGCCCCGCGAGCTGGAGTTCCTGCCCGAGCTGACGGACCTCGCCGGGGTGGTCGCGGCGGAACGGCGCCTCATATTCCCGGGGACGGTGGAGCTGCCGGGGGGAGAACGCCTCAGCGCGCAGGCGGTCTTCCTCGAGCATCCCAACCCGCCCGTGAACCGACTGCAGATCCTGGCAGGCGCGGCGCTGGCGCCCGGCGATACCGCCGGCGTGGTCATCGAGCAGGCGTTGGCGCGCTACCACGCCGTCGGCGTGGGCGACACGCTCCGGTTGGAGATCGGTCAGGCCAGGTATCTCTGTCCGGTGCGCGGAATCGCCCTCAGCGCGGAGTTCGTGTCGGCGTCGACCAACCCACAGAGCTTCATCCCGCAGAAGGGGTCGCTCGCGGTCCTCTTTGGCGATCTCGGGCGCATCTCGCAGCGCCTCGGCTTCGGGATGGCCAACAGCCTGGCCGTGCAGTTCGCACCCGGGAGCGACCCCGAAGTGATGCGCGCGGCTGTTCTCGCTCGGCTGTCGGGGGCCGCGGTCGAGGAAGTCGTGCCGCGCGAGCAGCAGTTCAGCTACCAGTTCCTGCAGATCGACATCCGCGCGCTCGAGGTCTACGTGCCCGCGATCGAACTGACCCTCGGGGGCTTGAGCCTCTTCATCGCCATCCTGGGGTTTCGGCGCATGGTGTGGTCGCGGCGCAAGGAGATCGGCACGCTGCGGGCCCTCGGGTACCCGCGTCGCGAGGTCCTCGTGAGCTTCGGCGCCACCGGGCTGGCGGTGGGGCTGCTCGGGACCGCCCTGGGCCTGCCCGCCGCGCTCGCCATCCGCGATGCTTTTGCCGGAATCTACGGCGACGCGATCGGGATGCCCCGCATCGACCACTACTTCTTCCCGCGACCCTTCGCGCTGGCGGCCGGCCAGGCGATTCTGATCTCGACCGTCACCATGGTGCTGTCCGTCGGTCGCCTCCTCAGCCGCTCGCCGCACATGATTCTGCGCCAGCGCGAGCAGGCGGAGCGGATCCGGGCCCGGATTCCCCACTGGGTAGTGCATTTGACGGAACCCTTGCACGTGACGGTGCGCTGGGCGCTGCGCAACCTGGTCCGTCGCTCCGGGCTCACGGCCACCACGGTGATGGCGGTGGGCATGGCGGTGGCCGTGGCCGTGGCCTACCGAATCTCGCTCCACTCGATGCACGAGACGACGCGGGTGACCTGTGAGCACGAGCGCTGGGACCTGCAGGTTGACTTCCACTACCCCGTGTATCCAGAGGACCTGGAGGAACTGGCGGCGCTGGACGGCGTGCGCGAGATCGATCCCTATCTGGCGCGGCCGGTGGAGGTCGAGACCGGTGGTACGCGGCAGCCCGCGGTTCTCTTCGGCGTCGATCCAGCCAGCGACTTCCGCACCCTGTCCATGCAGAGCGGGCGCTTCCTCGAACCGGGCGACCCGCGGGGGGTGGTGCTCAGTCCCGATCTGGCGACACGTCTCGGGGTCGAAGCCGGCGACTCGCTGCGGCTCGATGTCGCCGGTGGTGAAGTTGTGCAGGTCGCGGTGGTCGGCATCGTGAGCGACATCCTCCTGGGGCGAGTGTTCGCGTCGCTGGATGTGGCGCGGAAGTGGGCTCTGCACGAGGAGCAGACGAGCGGGGTTTTCTTGCGCGGCCAGTTCGGGCCCACGGCGGTGGCCGGCATCCAGTCGATCGACTTCGTGGCGCGCACGCACCCCAAGTCGGAGCTGCAGGACGCGATCCTCACGCTCCTCGATCAGGAGATCGCGATCGTGCACATCATCGCCACGGTCAGCCTCGGGATCGCGCTGCTGCTGTTGTTGACGAGCCTCAACCTGGCGGTGACGGAGCGGATGGGTGAGTACGCGACGCTGCGCTCGCTGGGCTGCGATCCCCGCATGCTGGCCCGCATCGTGCGCGTCGAGGGCCTGGTCCAGGCCGCCCTCGCGGCGGTGCTGGCCGCCCCGAGTGCCACGCTGGTCGCCCTCTATCTGAACGGCCGCCTGGGCAGCGCCTGGTTCCCCATCGGGCTCTTCGCCGGCGCGGGGCAGATCCTGCCCCCGATCCTGACGATGCTGGTCTTGACGCCCTTCGTGGTGCTGCCCGCCGTGCGCGGGATTCTGGCCGTGGACCTCTCGACCGCGCTGCGGCAAAGGGTGATCGAATGAGCTGCAGGATGCGCCAGCCGCCGGGAGGAATGGTGGGCATCCGCTGGTTCTGCCTGGCGATGCTGGTCGCGGCATTGGCACTGGCGCCAGGCGCACGGGCCACGGACCGAACGGCGCCCACGGGGGGCCCAGAGGATGCGGCGCGGGAGCTGATGCGGGCCGTCCAAGCCATGTCGGCCGCCCAGCACGAGATCATCGAACTGACCATGTCGCTCGTCGACGCCTCCGGACAGACGCATGAGCGTGAGACGACGATCTACCAGCAGCAGAGGCAGTCGGGGCGCATGGCGCGCGTGACCCGCTTTCACACGCCCCCCGAAATGGCGGGGGCCGGCGTGCTGGCCCTCGAGAACGAGGATCGAGACGACGACTGGTGGATCTACCTGCCGGCCTACCACACGACCCGCCGCATCTCCTCCGGCAACCGCGGTGATACTTACATGGGAACCGACTTCAGCTACGAAGACCTGACCGACCTGCGGTTAGACGACTACGACTTCCGCCTCGAGGGCTGGGCCGAGGTCGAGGGCGTCCGGTGCAGGGTGCTGGAAGCCCACCCGCGCGCACCGGGGCTGCAGCAGCACTCCTTGTACAGCCGGCGCGTCTACTACATCGATCCAGATCGGCTCATCTGCCCGCGGGCTGTCTTCTATGGGCGCGACGGGCAGCCGCTCAAGGAGGCCCGCCACGCGCGGCCGGTCTCCGTCGGGGGGCGCTGGCGCTGGGACTGGACCGAGCTGCGCAATCTGCGCACGGGTCACGCGACGGTGCTCGAGGTCCGCGAACGGCGCTGGCAGGACCCGATCCCCGAGCGGCTCTTCACCGAGCGCGCCCTCAGGCGGCCAGGATGAGATCCTGGCGGCCAGCGTGGGCGGCGCTGCTGTGCGCGCTGGGGCTGGCCGCGGTGCAGGCGGCCGGCGCCGGGTCACCGCTGCGCTTGACGCTCAGCGCCGAGGGTGAGCAGCGGCGCGCCCTGATCCAGGATGGCCCGCTGACGCGATCGGCCGCGACGTGCGGCGCGCGACTCACCTATGACGATCGGCTCCACCTCCACGGCACGGTCGACGTGCGCTGGCGGGGCGACCATGTCCTTCCCGAGCGCGACCGGGTCTTCCTGGCGGAGGGGTACATCGGCTTGGCCGCGGGGCCGGCCGAGATCGCGCTGGGGCGCCAGCAGGTGCGCTGGGGCCGCCTGGACAGCCTCAAGCCCACCGACATCTTCCGCCGCCGCGACCTCGTCGATCCCCTGGAGGATCGCGACGAGCCGCTCTGGGTTGCACGCCTCGACCTCTACGCCGGGGCCGCGACGCTGGAAGCGGTCTCGGTGGCGCAGTTCGAGCCCGACATCCTCTCTTACGACGAGCGCAACCCGTGGTGCCTCTTCCCGGATTCGGTGACCGTGCCCGGGTGGCGCAATCTGCCGGCGGAGTTCGACGAAGGACGGCAGGTGGCGCCCGAGGAAGGGTTGGCGTCGGCGGAGCACGGGCTGCGGCTGGATCTGCATGCGGGAGGCTGGGACCTGGGCACGTGCGTGGGCTGGGTGCATGACCGGATGCCGACGCTGGTCGCGCCGGCCGAGTCGCTGCTCACCCCCGACGGGCACGCGCGCGTCCGCGTGGACCTGGCCTACGCGCGGATCATGGTCGCGGGCGTCGATCTGGCCCGTGCGCTCGGGCCCGGAACGCTGCGCGCGGAGGCGGCGCGGACGTGGCCCGAGGGGGTCGGCGGCGAGGAGGCCGAGCCGCCTTACGTGCGTGCCGGCGCCGGCGTCGATCGCACCTTCTCCTGGCTGGGTGAGGGCTGGGACCTCACGCTGATGCTGCAGTATGCCTACGACGAGGGTTGGACCGAGTCCGGGCAAGCGGGGCCGGCGGGATATCGGCATCTGTACCGGCATGGCGGGCTCGGGCGCCTCCGCATCGAGCCCGGCCCCTCGACGCGCTTCGATGTCGAGACCCTCTTCGACCTCGAGCGCCGGGATCGATTCACCAAGATCGAGCTCGACTGGACGCATGGATCGGGGTTCGGCTTCCGCGCCGGCGTGATGCTGGTGGACGGGGCCACCGACGGGCTGCTGGGGCGATTCCGCGACAACGACGAGGTGAGGCTGCTGGTGCGCTACGCTTGGTCGACCGGCACGCGCTGACCCGGCAGGACGGCGCGCCCACGTCCGCTGGGAGCACGGCACCGCCCGCTATCGCCGGTTGACCCCAGCGATGGCGCTTCCGTATTCTTAGCTCGCAACCCTAGCTCGCTTGGTCGATCCTTCACCCCCTGACACCGGGAGGTTCTGCCATGCGCACCTGCATCGTTGCCCTGCTCTTTCTCCTCGCCCTGGCGCCTGCCCACGCGCAGCGGCTCTTCGTCGGTCTCGAGACCACGCCGGCCCAGTGGACGAAGTCGTCGGACCTGAGCGGCTTCCCCAACGTGACGTGGGCGAATCACTTCTTCTTCGAAGTGAGCGGCGCCGCCGCCACACCCGACGGCCGGCTCTACCTGTGCAACGGGGCCTTCACGACCCACCTCTACCAGTCCACGCTGCTGGGTCCGCCGCAGCAGCTGAGCACGATCAGCGTGGACATCCATGCCCTGGCCTACGGACGCAACACGCTGTGGGGTTACTCCAACTTCGCGGAGCCCAAGGGCATCTACGCGATCGACCCCACCACGGGCGCCGCGACGCTGGTGCTCGACATCTACACCGGCACCGGTTTCCGCTTCTTCGGGCTCGACTACAACACGGTCGATGACAAGCTATACGGCTACACCGAGTACGGCGTCTCCGGTCTCTACAGCATCGACATCGACACCGGGGAGATGACCTTCATCGTCGGCCCGATTCCGGCGGCCAACAGCCAGGGACGTGCCCTCGCGGTCGGCAACAACACCGTGTATGTTGCCGCGACGCGGGGCGACGAGAACATCCCCCTCTACGCCTACGATCTGACCCAGGGCACCGGCGGGCAGTGGGTCGGCTTCACCCAGCCCTACCCGACACAGCACGCGACCGGCGGGGCGACGTGGATCCCCGATCCGGCGGCGAGTGTGGGGGAGCGGTCGGCGACAGAACCGCGGTTGCGGCTGGAGCGCGTGTGGCCCAATCCGGCGAGCGGGTCGGCCGAGCTGCTCTTCAAGCAGGCCAGCGCGGGGCCCGTGCGGTTGGAGATTCTAGATGCAGCCGGACGGCTGGTGGCAGCGCTTGCCGCCGGTGACCAGGCTGCTGGGGAGCACGTCCTGCGTTGGGACGGCCGGGATCGTTCCGGGACCCAGGCCCCGGCCGGGGCCTACTACGCCCGTCTGAGCACCGGGGGAGAAGCGGCCACCCGAACGATCTTGATCGTGCGATAGGCACGGCGCGTCCAGGGCCGAATCAGGACATACCCACCGGTTGGCCGTCCACGGACGGCTCACCGCGATCGTCCAGGGCAGGAGTGTACTTGTGCAGGGTCCTCAGGATCAGGAAGATCGCCAGACTCACGATTCCGATGTCGTTCCAGAGTTCGTCACCGAAGGGCCGCTTGTCCAGACGGGTGTCGGTCGCCACTTCGAGCAGGTAGAACACGGCGACGATGCAGAAGAGGGTCCGGTACTCCCGCCGGAGCACCCGGCGGAGGTTGAACGGCAGGACGGGAGCGGCCCAGAGCCGGAAGCGCGGAATCAGTGCCGGCGTGGCGCTTGCCCAGCGCAGGTAGGGCTCTCCGAACTTCTCGGTGAGGAACGCCTCTTCCGCCAGGATGATGCGTTCGTAGTAGAGCGCGAAGGCGAGGCTGTAGACGATCGGGATCCACGGCACCCGCAGGAAAAGAGCGGGCCCGAGTCCCACCAGGAAGTTCCCGAGATAGAGCGGATGCCTCACGATCGAGTAGATCCCCGTCGTGTTCAGGGAGTCAGCCACTTGCCGCCGGGTGTTGCGGCCGGAGGTACGCCGCGCGGCGAACCCGACCGCGACGACGCGCGTGCCGAGCCCCAAGAGGGAGGCAGACAGGCAGAGCATCTCCCAGGCCGTATCCCAGCGATGATCGCCAAATAGATACGTGTAGTGCTCGAGGCCGAGGGCAAGCAGCGGGACCGCGGCCAGGGGGATGAAGCTGCGCCAGCGGAAGAGCCAGTCACCCGCTGCCCGCATGTTCTCGTTCAGCGGCATCCTCTCTCCCTTCTGCAGGCCCGCGTCCAGGCCTACCCCGTTGTCTCGTAGGCGTGCTGTCCCCCGAGGAAGAGGTTTCCGAGGAACGAGAGGATCACCATCGCGAAGCCGATGATCGCGAGGATCGCCGCACGCCGCCCCTGCCAGCCGCGCTTGTAGCGCGCGTGCAGGTAGCCCGTGTAGAAGAGCCAGATGATCAGGGAGCCGACCTCCTTCGGGTCCCAGCTCCAGAAGCTGCCCCAAGCGTTGTAGGCCCAGATGGCGCCGGCGAAAAGCGCTCCCAGCGTGAACAGCGGGTAGCCGATCGAGATGGCCGTGCGATTCAAACCGTCCAGGCGGGCGAGTTCTTGCGGGGTGGTAGCGGGTCTGCGCTCCTTGATGAGGTAGTAGATCGCGATGCCGCACGAAACCGCGAAGGCGCCCTCGGCCACCGCGGCCATCGACACGTGGATGTAGAGCCAGTAGCTCTGGAGCGCGGGCACGAGCTGCTGGTTGATATGCTTGGGCAGCAGCGATGCGATGGCCATGATGGCGATGACCATCGGCGCCACAAAGGAGCCCAGCGTGAAGCGCCGGGTGCGCGCCACGAGCCAGGCCAGGCAGAGCGCGGCCATCCAGGACATGACGCTGGCATACTCGTGCATGGCGACCAGCGGAAGGTGGCCGGAGAGGTGCCAGCGGATGCCCAGAGCCACGAGCTGCAGCAGCGATCCGGCCAGCAATCCGCCCACGCCGATCCATCCGAACACGGCGCGGCCGGTGCCGCTGCGAATCAGGAACGCCGCAAAGGCGGCAACATAGACCGCGAACGCCGCGGTGAAGAAGGCGACATCAAGCGTGCCCGTCACGTTCTGTTCACCCCTTGCTCAGGTTGGGCGGCCTCTGGCCGCGGTCTATCCCTCCGGGTCGCCGGTCCTCACGCGGGCGGCCAGTGCTTCAGCAGGCTGGCGCCGAGGTCCGTAACGCCCGCATCCCAGGCCCGTTGACCCGGTCCCCCCGCGCTGCGTGCGGGCAGAACGGCTGCCCTGGAGTCGCGCGCGGGCCGGTCCCCTTCCCCCCGGTCCTGCGGCGTTGCACCGGCGTGGACCAGCGCGAGTTCCCACTCGCCCCGTGCCTCATCTGGGCGCCGGACGCGCAGCCACACCCGTTCGTGCCGGAGCGTGAAGGACAGGAGCGTGCCCAGAGTCATCACCGCGAATCCCACCCAGACCCAGGCCGACCCCGGGTGCGTGGCGATGTCGAGCCCCGTCTGCATGAAGGGATCGTAGTCGCTGAACCGCACAGGCAGGTCCGGACCCGCCCCGACCGGCATCTCCGGGTGCAGCAGGAAATACCAGCTCGATCCGGCCGGGGCGTCGCCAAGGAAGAAGTTGATGCGCACGGCGGGATTGCGGGGCTCGTCCGACCCCAGGTGGAACGTACCGGCCTCGACGCGAAAATCGGCCAGGAAGGTGTCGATTTCGACGCTGTACGGCGTGCCAGCCAGCGCGACGCGCTGCCCCGGATGGAGCGTGATGCCGGTCGGGTTCTGGAACGTGCCGCGCACGGGCTCGTGGGGCGGCTTCATCATGCCTTCGGGCGCCCCGGGCCGTGTGCCCGCCGGGTGATGCGGCGGGCTCGCATCGGCGGCATCCGCAGCCTCGGCTGCGCCAGCCCGGGGGGCGTCCCCGCGCTCGGGATCCCACACGGTGCCCGGGGCGGGCATGTCGTAGGTGAGCATGAGCGAGCGCACACGGGTGGGGTCCCCGCGGTAGCTCGATTGGTAGATGCTGCGACCGCGATAGCGCAGCGGCCGGTTCACCTCGATCTCGGCCGAGCGCAACAGGGTATCGTCGCGCATCAGTCGCACGGAGGAGACGTAGTCGGCGACCTGTCCGTCGGGGGCCAGCTCGATACGGAAATCGTCCAGCACGATGCGTGCGTCCGTGCCAGGGATCCAGGCGGACTCGCCGGCGCTCAGCCAGGCGGTGCCGGACGTCCCCGAGGAGGCCATGACCAGGCCACCGATCACGAGGCACAGGAACCCGACGTGCGTGAACACGGAGCCGAGGCGCGCGATGCCGAAGCGGCTGCCTCCGATGAACCAGGCCCCGCCGGATTCGGCGCGGCGCAGGGCGAACCCGCGGCGGCGCAGCATGCTCTCGATCGCGGCAGGAGCGGGCTCAACCGCGGTTCGCCAACCCACGGCCCGCGGTCCATCGAACTCCCCAGCAACCGGGTCGGGCAGCGTGAAAGCCAGCCGCCACTGGCGTCGCCATCGCTTGATCACGCACGCGAAGAGGCTGAGCGACAGCAGCGCGAGCAATGTCCGGAAGACCAGGCAGCGGAAGGGATGCTCGGGGACGACGTGGATCAGGATCCACACCAGGGGATCCCCGGCCCGGTCGGGGTAACGCAGCCGGGCCATCTCGCCCCGTAATGGAATCTGATCGGTGATGAGGATGCCCAGAATGCTCGCCACGGCGAGGGCGATGATCACGAAGAGGGCGAAGCTGGTGTCGCTGAGCAACTCGTACAGCGCGGTTATCGGGCTGACGCGCGGTCGGTTCTCGCTCGCATCCTTCCCGGTCTCGGGCCGTGGGTCAGGCGCCATGAGCCTTCGGAGCCTCCGTCGCGGTCCAGTCGGGAGGGGCCGGCCGGCGGCAGCCGGCCGGTGTCCCGCGTGCCGGTCGATCCGGCACCGGGTGACTGAACCATACAGAAGCGCCAAAGGTCCCGCACCCGGAAACCCGCGGGCGGGATCTGGCGGTCGCCTGACTGTGGGTAGCCGGCGCCTAGCCCTTGGTCCCCTGGCGCTGCCCCGTCGCCGGGCCCACGTAGAAGAGGTAGTCCTTGTTCTCGAAGAAGCCCCGCGGGTTCTCACCCTCCCGCTGAAGGTGCTCCAGGAGCTGGGCCTCCTCGTCCTCGGACAGCCGCCGCAGCAGGCCCGCCTGCCGCAGCTCGGCCATCGCCGCCTGAACGTCCATCGCCTGGTCCGGCTGGAGATCGAACTGGCTCAGATCGTTCAGGCAGACGAAGCCGATGCCGCGGATGGGGTAGTCGTTTACTTGGCAGTCCTGGTTCGTGATTCGCCAGAACCGGTCGTACAGGCTGCGGTAGATCCGCTGGGCCACATCCGTGTTTTCCATCACCTGCATGGCACCTCCCGGTCGGGATCGGCGGCGCAACCTCCAACCGGTAGAGGCTTTCGGCATCCTGCCGGCGCCGCGCTCGGCGACGATCGGCCCCCGCGTGGGCTGACGCCGCACTGAGCTTCGATTCCCGCGCCCGGGACCAAGGGCAAGCCGCGTGCCACTCGGCAGCGCGGTTCGGCCGCTAGCCCCGGGCCGGGGGGAGGGCTGCCAGCGTCTCGTCGGCGGGCGCGATCCGACCCCACCAGGCCCGCCGGAGGATGCCATCGTGCAGGAGGAAGATCGTAGGCAGAGCGCGGTAGTACTGGCGCAACGCTCGGGGCGAGGCGGACGCCACCGGGAAGCTGGGCAGATGGCACATCCGCCAGGCCTGGGCCTCGCCGGACCCGCCCGGATGGATCGCTACAACGCGCAGGTCGGCGCGCTGCGCCGCGATATCCTTCAGGACCGGCACACCCGCCTCGCAGGCCGGGCAGTCCGGACCCACCAGGGCGACCAGCACCCAGCCCTGATCAAGGGGGAAGCGCAGGCCATCGGCGGTCAGTCCGGATAGATCATCGCCCGGTCCGAGGTCCACCACCCACCGGTCGATCGGCAGGGCGGTCCCGAAGGCCGTGAGGCCGACGGCGGCAAGCACGAGCGGAACCGCGGCGAGCCGCCGCCAGGCGGGAGCGCGCACGCCGCCGGTCAGCCAGCGGGCCACGGCGGCTCCGCGGCCCGTGGCGGCCCGCTCGCCCGAGGACGCGCGCAGCAACCGGAGCGCGAGCAGCGAGACGGCGATCACGATCACGTCCTCGATGATTACCTGCTGCGGCCCGCGCTCGACCAGGCGTCCGAAGCAACCGCAGCTCTCCGCGTTGCCCATCGACCAGGCGATCGCCGTGACGGCGATGAAGCCGAGCATGAGCAGAATCGTCGCGCAGAAGACCAGGCGCGGCCAGAGGAACACGATCAGCCCCACGGCGGCCAGCAGCTCAACGGCGACAAAGAAGTAGGCCAGGAAGGGCGACCAGGACGCCGGCGTGATGCGGTGCGCGGTGATCTGATCGACGAAGAGGGCTGGATCGCCGGCCTTGGCGAAGGCGGCGACGGCCAGGACCCCGGCCACATAGAGCCCGAGCAGGTAGGCCACGGGAATCCTATGCCTGAACCCCATTGGTGATAGCCCTGCTGATGGATCGCCCCAGCCGGTCTGCCAGCCGCCCCGTCCGGTCTGCGGACGGCCCCGCGCCTCTTCCGCTGGTGCCAGCCTAATGCTGCTGCGCCCGCGAGAGGATCTCGGCCAGATCCGCCTCCACGCTGACGTGCGGCTCTTCCTCGATGCGTCCGATCTCCGCCTGATCCACCCGCACGATGAACGTCGGCGTGGCGTAGCCGGCACCGCACGCCTCGATCCAGTCAGCGGGTTCCGTTGCGTCCTCGTTGACCGCGATCAGTCTGAGCTTCAGGTGCGGGTTGCCCGCGTGATCGATCGTGCTGAGCAAGGCCGGCAAGTGCTTCTTGCAGATTTGGCACCAGGTGCCGAAGAAGGCGACGATCTCGACGTCCTCGGCGATGCCGGCGAGGCGCCCGAGCGCGGCCGGATCCGGCGTGTAGCTCCGCGCGCGCCGCTCGTATGTCGGCTGCCGCGCCAGAAGCGTCGCCAGCGGGATCTCGCCCAGGAGCGGTGCGGCCGGTTCGATCGCGTACTCGTGATCAGCGGTCTCGAAGGTGATCCGTCCATCGGGGTGACTGACGAAGCTGGCGACCGAGCGGCCCGCGGTCGGGTCGACTCGCCCCGGGCGCCCGTCGCGGCCCACGACATCGCCGGTCGAGAAGGCGCGCACATCCCCCGAGCCCAGGCTGAGCACCAGGGCCTCCTCCCAGGTCGGGCCGACGAGCAGGAGGAGCTGGTAGTCGGCGCTGTCGAAGACCTCCCCGCGCGTCGCGCCCGCATCGGCCTGGGATTGGGCGGACCCGGGGCGCGCGGGGGTGGCGGCATCAGCCGACGGCCGGCGCACGGCCTCCAACTCCGCGTTCTCGATCCAGTAGGGGGTCTCAGCGGCCGTCGCGTTCCCGCCCGGGCGGCCGGCTGGCGGAGCGGTGGCGGCTGGCGTCTGGGGGCTGGCGGTCCCCGCGCCGGCCGTGCAGGCTACCAGCAGGACAAGTATATGCCGAAGAACAAGTTGCGCTCTGCACCTCGGGGATGCCACCGTGGCCTGTCCTTGCATACGTAGCTCCCAAATCTCAAGCCTCTGCACGCCCACCGGCGGCACCGCTCAGCCGAAAAACCCCTCGCCGAAATCATCGGTTCCGCCGGGGAGATCCTCCAGACGGGGCCTGCGTCGCGCCAGGAGGCGCCAGAAACACCGCCGGCTGCCGATCTTGCCGATGGAGGCCGGTGCGTCTGAGTTCGCCCCGGGGCGGCCAAGGCCAGCGAGCTTACCAGACCCCGGCCCGCGCGCCCAGCGCGAGAGTCGGATCCCGCGGGAGGAACGCGAGCATGACAATCCTGACGCTGCGTCCCTTCCGCGTCCGCGCAGCCGAAGGCATGTTGGGTCCCGGCGCGCTTGCGTCGGTGCTGGAGGCCGTCCGCCGTCGCGTTTCGGAGGCGGCCGCCTGCCAGGCCGGTGAGATGGTCGCAGAGAATGCCCCTGGCGACCCCGTGCGTGACTTCGCGGTCGTCTGGCGGTCTCGGCCGAAGGGTGAGACGCCACCCTTGCGCGCCTGCCGCGCTGCCCTGGACATCGTGCACCGGCTCGCGCGCCAGGAGATCGGAATCGCCCGCCAGCACGGCATCGCGCTCTGCCTGCACATCGGCATCGCGTCGGACGGCAAGGATGGCGCCGGTCCCGTCGGCGACACCCGCGTCGCGCAGCGAGCGCACCTGCTCCGCATGGCGAACCGCCTCTATGGCACGACGATCCTGGTCGACGCCGTGGTCGGGGAAATGGCTGCCCGGCGCATGGCGTTCCGTGAGGTCGATCGCATGAGCACCGGCGGCCACTCGCTGTTGCGTGGTCCCGAGGCCTCGGCGCTGGCCAACATCGCGGTCGGCCATCTGGGCGTGTTTGGATCCGCGCCGGGCGGGGTCTTCGAGCTGATGGGCCTGCAGGGCGCGCTCGCGCCGGCTCGGCGCAGCGCGGCGCTCGCCTTCGATGCGGCCCGCCAGCTCTACGAGGCGGGCGCGTGGACCAAGGCGGCCATGATCTTCGCACTCCTGGCGCACGGGACGCGTGTGGACCCGCTGGCCGAGCTGTACCTGCGCAAGTGCCGCCAGCACGAAGAGGAGGCTCGTCAGCTCACCCGCGCATTGGCCCCGGAGACGATCCCGTCCACGCCGAGCCCCCAGGGCGCTGGAGACCACGCTGCGGTCCCCGGGTCGTCGCTCCCTGCGTCGGCGGGTCGCGATGCGCCCGACGCATCTCGCCCGTGAGGTCGGTCTGACCGCGTGACTTTCGCCCGTGCAGTCGATCTGCCCGCGCATCCCTCGCCGTGGACGCCGCCACCTCGCATCCCTTGCCGAGCGAGGGCGCGCCCAGGTAGGATCCACGCGTTCCTGTTGCTGTTGTCTCGATGACCGAACGGCGCCAGGACGTTCAAGGATCACGAGTCACCATATCCCGCGCGCCAGGCGCCTGCTTGTACACGAGGAGGGCGAGGAGATGAACTGGACGAGTCTGCTCAAGGGTGAGATCGGCTACGCGTACGCGGTCACCGACGGACTGATGAAACTGGTCGACGACAAAAAGCTGGGCTGGAAGCCTGCCACGGGCAGCAACTGGATGACGACCGGCCAGCTCCTCATGCACCTGACGAACGCGTGCGGTGCGGGCTGCAAGGGGTTCGTCACCGGCGACTGGGGGTTCCCCGCGGGCGTCGATCCGAGCAAGCTGCCCCCCGAGGAGATGCTCCCGCCGGCCGAGAAGCTGCCGGCCGTGGAGACCGTGGCTCAGGCGCGCAAGCTGCTTGCCGAAGACAAGGCCCTGGCGCTGAAGATGGTTGACCAGGCGGGCGAGCAGGCACTCGACACCCGGATCGCGATCGCCCCGTGGGACCCGATGCAGCTGATCCTCGGCCTGCGCCTGCTGCAGATGGTCAACCACCTCACACAGCACAAGGACCAGCTCTACTACTACCTGAAGCTGCAGGGCCAGCCGGTCAACACCGGGAACCTCTGGGGGGCGAGGTAACCCGAGGCGCGTCCGTCCCCTACGCGCGTGAGCGGCGCGCGAAGCAGAGGCCGGACCAGGTCGGGTCGATCGCGCTGATCTTGTAGTCGACGAATCCGCGCTCCAGGCCGAAGGCGCGCACGACGTTCTGCGTGACGTCGGTTGCGATGCCCGAGGCCTGCTTCGGCCACACGAGCCACAGCCGGCCGCCGTCGGCCAACGTGCGGGCAGCACGCGGGAATCCACGCGTGAGCGCGGCACGAGATGTCACGAAGAGCAGGACGATCTCCGCCCTTCCCCGCCCGTCGCGGCGCAGCGTGGCCCCCGCGGGCAGCGCACCCAGTGTCCGCTCGAATCCCACGGGCGCGCCGAGCAGGGCGATCGTGACACCGGCCTTCAGCCCGAGCTTGCGCGGGAGCGGCGTTCCCGCATAGGGCGCCATGACGTTGGGTCGCACGGGCTTCTCCGGACGGTTCTTCAGCGCCCCGCGCAGCGCGGAGCGGACACGAGCCCAGGGTGTGAAGGTCGCGTCGGGGAGCATGGCCCTCACTCGCTGGGTCTTCCCCGGCTCGCCCTCGATGAAGACGAGGGGGACGTGGCGCGTGGCCTTTTGCTGGCGCAGCCAGATGGCGATGGCCCCGCCCTGCGACGGCGCCCGCGAGAGGTCGATGATGAAGACCTCGGGCGGGTCGCTCCGCAGGGCGCGGAGGCCTTCCCCGTCCATCCGCGTGTGGCAGACGACGGCGTGGCCTGCCGCGCGCAGGAGCCGCGCCCGCTCCTGCGCCTCCGCGGCCTGCCAGTGGATCAGGTGCACGCGCGCCATCGCGAACCTCCCTTCAACGGCCCGGCCGAGCCGGCGGGGGCTCAAACGGCCCGCGCGCCGCGGAATCACGCCGGTGATCGCAAACGGCGTGCCTGTTCGCTACTTGCGAATCTCGATCCCCTGCAGACGCGCGCGCGTGGCCTCCGAATACCAGACATCGAGGAAAGCGCGCAGGGAGGGTCCCTCGATCCGGCGCATCGTTTCCGCCGTCGGGCCCCGCAGCAGGCTCTTGAGGCTGCGGAATGCCACGGGATCTCGCGCGGCCAGTGCCCGGGCCTCCGCGTCAGCCGCTGGACCAAGCTGGTCTGGTGCGACGATCCGGTCGATCAGCCCGAGCGCAAGGGCCTCCTCAGGCGTGTACAGGGTGCCGTCGAGCAGCACGCGCTCGGCCTGTCGCCGTTCCACGCACCGGCACAGCATCTCCACGCTGCCGGCGAAGACGGTGGAGCCGAAGGTGACCTCGTTCAGTCCGATCTTTCCCGACTCGGCGGCCATCAACCGGCGGTCGCAGGCCAGGGCCAGCATGCACCCGCCCGCGATGGCGTGTCCGTTCAGCGCCGCCACGACTGGCTTCGGAAACACGAACAGCGTCGTGTACAAGTCCGTGAACCCGATGAGGAACTCGTGGAAGCGCTCGCGCGGCAGTGGGTACAGCTCGGGCACGTCGAGCCCGAAGGAGAAGAACTTGCCGTGGCCGGTGAGAACGACGGCCCGGACGGACGGGTCGGCGCGAAGCTCCTCGACGGCTGTCCGCAGCTCGCCCAGGACCTCGGTGTTGATCGCGTTGACCTTGCCGCGGTGAAGAGCCAGGCGAGCGAGGCCGTCCTCACGAGTCAGCTGCAGATGGGTCATCGGCGCCCCCATGCGCCGCCGCCCGAGCCGTGCTCGTGCTTCCCGCGCCAGCGGCGGCCCCCGGTCAGTCCGACAGGTAGTATTCGATCGTCGCCACCACGCGCACGGTCTTCTGGAGCTGGTTCTCCTCCATGACGCCGGATGCGCCGTCGCGCGGCAGGATCACGAAGGTGCCCTGGTTGGCGTTGCGGATCTTGCCCAGGTGGCTGCCGGAGTCCTTGGCGAACTGCTCGGCGGCCCGGCGGGCGTTGGCCGTCGCCTCGGCGATCATGTCGGGCTTCAGGTCGTTCAGCCGCGTGAAGAGGTAACTCGGCCCGGAGAAGGGTCCCTCGTTGGAAGAGAGCACGACGCCGGCCTGCACCAGCTGACTGATCTTCTGGCTGACCGACTGGATCTGCTGCGGGCTCTCGGAGCGCACCATCAGCGTCGCGTTGATGATGTACCGGCTGTCCATCGGGCCGCTGCGATAGGGGTTCGTCAGCAAGTCGTTCACCTGGAGCTGCTGCAGCTCCACCTGATCCCGGCTCATGCCGTTGTTCTGGAGAAACGTGAAGACCGCCTGCTGGCTCTCCTCGATCTTCCGCTGAGCCACCGCCAGGTTGTTGTCGGTCGAGGCGAAGCGGATGGGCCAGAGGGCCAGATCCGCCATGACGTCGCGTTCCGCCAGCCCCTTCACCGTAACGATCCGATCAGCCATGCGACCCTGGACGAATCCATGGCCGATGAACCAGCCCGCGAGGGCGATCCCCACGGCCGCGATCAGGACGGGCACGATCCAGGATCCCTTCTGCATGATCGCCTACTCCACAACCACCAGGACCTGGCCCTGGGAGACGTTGGCACCGACCCGTGCGGCCACCTGCTTGACGACGCCATCCCGCGGCGAGCAGATGTCGCTTTCCATCTTCATCGCTTCGAGCACGACCAACGGGTCGCCCGTCGAGACCTTCTGGCCGGGCTCGACCAACACCTTGATGATCAGCCCCGGCATGATCGCGGTCACGGCGCCATCGCCCGCGACCGGACGCGAGGTGAGCACGCCCAGCCCGCCCGAGCGACGGCGCTCGAGACCCTCGGTCTGGAAGGGGTAGACGATCCCGTTCACCAGCGCGGTGGCGCCCGCGATCTCGACCTTGTGCGTGTGGCCCTCGAGTGTCACCTCATCCCCGAGCACTTCGGGTTCGAACCGCTTGCCGTCGATCAGAATCGCGCGTCCCTGCTGCTGGACCTCGTACTCCATGCCGTCCAGCTTCAAGGTGAACTTCTTGGCCATGCCCCGCCTCGCTCCTTCTCAGGCGCTCCGGCCGCCCGCGTCCTCGCGCCCCCGGCCGCCCGCGTCCTCGCGCTCTCGCGCCCCGGGCGCGCCTGTGTCCCTCTGAGCCCTATCCCAGGCCCCAGGTCGTCCCCGCTGGCTCGCGTCGCCCGGCGAGCTTCCATGCGTTCGCCGTTGTCGCCGCCGCGCCCCCGTTGCCGTTGGTGCGCTCGTACTCCCGGAGCAGCCTGGCCGCCACGGCGGCGGCGATCACCTCCTTGCGTCCCAGGCCCCGCCCGACGCGCTCCAGGAACGGGCGCGCGATCTGCGGGAACAGCGCGTAGGAGATCACGTCCTGCTCGGAGCGCGCGAGCTTGCCCGCTTCCGCGCGGGCCTTCTCGAGACCGGGCTCGAGCAGGTCCGCCGGACGGCAGTCGATCGGTCGCTCCTTGCCGATCACCTTCTGCCGGATCGTCTCATCCATCGGCGCCGGCGGCCGGCCGTAGTAGCCGCGGAAGTAGTTGCGCACCTCCTCGGGCACGACCTTGTAGCGCTCGCCGAGCACCACGTTGAGCGTGGCCTGCGTGCCGACGATCTGGCTCGACGGCGTGACCAGCGGCGGGTAACCCATCTCCTTGCGCACGCGCGGCACCTCGGCCAGCACGTCCATGTACCGATCTTCGGCCTTCTGTTCGCGGAGCTGAGAGACCAGGTTCGAGAGCATCCCCCCCGGGATCTGGAACTCGAGGACGTTCACATCCACACCCGCCATGCCGCTCTCGAAGCGGTGGTAGCGCTTGCGGATGTCGGCGAAGTAGCGCGCGATCGCCGCCAGGCGGGCGAGATCGAGACCGGTGGCGCGGTCGGTTTCCTCGAGCATGCTGACGATCGACTCGGTCGGCGCCTGCGAGGTCATGAGGGCCATCGAGGAGATGGCGGTGTCGACGACGTCGACGTTGGCCTCGGCGGCCTTGAGCAGCACCATGCTGGCCATGCCACTGGTGTAGTGGGTGTGGAGCTGGATCGGCAGCGACAGCCGCTTCTTCATGGCCGAGACGAGCTCGTACGTCGCGTAGGGCTTGAGCAGCCCGGCCATGTCCTTGATGCAGATCGAGTCGGCGCCCATGTCGGCGAGCTGCTCGGCCAGCGCGACGAAGGTCTCATTGGTGTGCACGGGCGAGAGCGTGTAGGAGATCGTCGCCTGGACGTGCTTGCCCTCGCGCTTGGCGATCTCCATCGCCTTCTTCATGTTGCGCACGTCGTTGAGCGCGTCGAAGATCCGGAAGATGTCGATGCCCTCGCGCGCCGCCTCGACGATGAATGCCTCCACCACGTCGTCCGGATAGTGCCGATAGCCGACGACGTTCTGGCCGCGTAGGAGCATCTGCAACCGGGTGTTGGGCAGCGCCGCGCGCAGCAGGCGCAGCCGCTCCCAGGGGTCCTCGCCCAGGAAGCGCATGGCCGAGTCGAAGGTGGCCCCGCCCCACATCTCGAGCGAGTGGAACCCCACCTTGTCCAGTTCCCCGGCGATCGGGAGCATCGCCTCGGTGCCCATGCGCGTGGCGAGCAGCGACTGGTGGGCATCCCGTAGGACGGTGTCGGTGATGGCAAGCGGTCTAGCCATGTTCAGGTCCTCGCGCCTCTCCCGGCCCGGATCGCCCAGGCGGGCCGGACCGGTCTCGGGATTCCCTGTTCTCTGGCCGGGTCGCGGGTCGGGAGCTTGGCACCGTCGGCAGTCCGTCCGGTTCCGACGCGCCCGGTCGAAGGCCCGCATATGCTAGGGCAAGATCGACCTTTCGTCCAGCGCGGGCTGACCCGCCGGGCCGCCCTCCCGGCGTCCCGCGAGCCCCACGGGAGGGGGCGGAGACCGATGCCGGGAACCGGGGCGAAGGTTCCCGGGTGGGAACCGACCGAGCCTGCGCCAGGCGATGCTCGGATGGAGGGAGCCATGAAGGTCCGCATCGATCGCGAGGACTGCACGAGCTGTGGTGTATGCTGGAGCGTCTGTCCGGAAGTCTTCGAGGAAAGCCCGGCGGATTCCCAGAGCCAGATCGTGGGATCTTTCCGTGTCGGCGGTGAACCGGGCCTGGGTGAGGTCGGCGAGGAGCTGCGGAGCGGCGTGACGGAAGCAGCCGAAGGCTGCCCGGTGTCGATCATCCACGTGGAATAGGATGGGGCGGAAACCGAACCTGCCCCGGAACCGGCCGCGGCCGGGCAAGAGGAGAACCGATGAAACGCAGCGCAAGCGCTAGGTGGAAGGGTGGGCTCAGGGATGGCCAGGGCAGCTTCAGCGTTGCCAGTGGTCTCATCAAGGACCAGAAGTACGGCTTCCGCGCCCGCTTCGAGGATGCGCCCGGCACCAACCCGGAGGAGCTGATCGCCGCCGCCCACGCGAGCTGCTTCAGCATGGCCTTGAGCGGCCAGCTCGGTGAGCGCGGGATCACGCCCGAAGCCATCGAGACCACGAGCACCATTACCTTCGAGAACCTGACGCTCACCCGCAGCGCGCTGAAGACCACCGTCAGGGCGCCTGGTGCGGACAAGGCCAAGGTCGAGGAGGCCGCCGCCGCAGCCAAAACCGGGTGCCCCATCTCGAAGGTGCTGAAGCTCGAGATCGACCTCGAGCTGACGATCACGGCGTAGTGGGCAACACGGTCGGGGCACGGTGGGCTGCGCGATCCGGGCGTGGCGGGCTACGCCTCGGCCGTCTCCTCCATCGCGATGAGCGAGACGCCCTCGATGCCCTCGATCGCCCCCAGCTCCCGCACGAACTCGCGGTTGCGCTCGGGGGCCTTGAGGCGCACGAAGTAGGAAAGCTCGAGCATCTCGCCGTTGCGGCGGGTGCGGATGTTGAGCAGCGTGTTCTTCTTCAGGTACTTGTGGAAGACCTGTTCGTGGAGCATCGAGCCGCGCTCATCCGGCGTGACCGAGAAGCGCAGCAATAGGTCGTGACTGCGCACGGAGCCGAAGTTCCCCACATAGAGGAGCGCGACCCCGGCCAGGATCATGCCGGTCCCGACCAGGGCGATCAGGTGATACCCCGTGCCCGCGGCCATGCCGGCCGCCAGGGCCATGAAGACGAAGGCGATATCACGCGTGTCCTTGATGACCGTGCGGAATCGGATGATCGACATCGCCCCGACCAGTCCGAACGCCCGCGCCAGGTTGTTGCCGATCACCATCATCACGACCGACGTGACCATCGGCAGCAGAACGAGCGTGTTCACGTAGGAAACCGAGTAGTTGAAGCTGCGATGCGTCTTGCGATAAGAGATCGCGATCGCGGCGCCGAGCACGAAAGCGATGGCGATGTTGACCAGGATGTCGGTCAGCAGGAAGCGCTGCCCGCCCGCCACGAGATCGTTCAACATCGCTCTCCACCTCTGCTGCTGTTGCCCTGCGCTGCTTGGCCCGGGGCTGCCGCGACCAGTACATCAATTCCAGGCTCTCAACTCCCCGACGGTCTCGTCCGCCGGGCCCCAGAGGTCGATGCCCCGGCAGTATTTCGAGATCGGCAAGTTGCTCCGGCTCAATAACCGTGTCACCGGCCGCAGCCACGGAGGCATCGCCCCGTTGAACTTGACCTCCAGGATCTGCCTGCGATTCGTCAGGTGCCGCAGGCCCTTCTCCCCGAAGATCTCCTCGAGCTCGGGGTACATGAGGCTGCGCACGTCGCAGTCGAAGGTCACCCGGACGCGGGGGTTGTCGATGCCCACGTAAGCCTCTCTATCATAAACGATGAGGACCGTTTGGCGCAGCTCGAGAACCTGCTCCAGGAAGAAAAACCGCTCCAGCGTCGCCCGGGCTGCCAGGGAAAGCTCCATCCCCGCAAGGCTTTCCGGGTCCAGGCGGTGGGCCGGATGCTCCCGCAGCAGCGCGATCGCCCGGTCGAGGGGCATGCCCACGCGCTCTTTGAGAATCGTGGTGCCGTACTTGCGCTTGATCTCGAAGAAGGCGATCGAGTCGGGGCAGGGGGAATTGTACGTGCGCAGTCGCAGCTTCTTGCGGATCGACGTGCCCGCGTCCTTCTCGCAGTAGAAGCGCAAGTCCGGCGTGTCGAAGTAGATGCTGCGGACCGTGTACATCCCCCCGGGACAGCCTTCCGTGAATGGGTCCAGCTCCACGAAGGGGGCGATCATAGCTCGCACCCGCGCGATCTCCTGCGCCGTGACGAAGTACTTCAGCTCGAAGCGTTCGAAGCGCGCGCCCAACATCTTCACGCTCCAAGGGTTCGATCACCGGCATGCCTGATCTGATCGGCGAGCCAGCCCAGCAGACTGACGCGATTGCCGCGGAATTCGACCGTGCCCCGCACGCCCGCGACCGGCAGGCGTTCGGGGTTGGGCACCGCCACCGTGACCCAGTAGAGCGACTTGCCCATGACCGTGGAGGCCTGGCCGTCCACCTGGACGACTTGACCCCCAAGCGCCCGCGGGCTCGTTCCCAGGGGCACGACCAGCGCCGACTGGCCCGGCGCGAGGGTCCCGACCCGAGAGGGCGGCACGGGCGCCACCGCGAAGAGCGTGTCGAGCGCCGCCACGCGCACCAGCGCCGAATCGCCCTGGAGCGTGACCACCTCGCCCGCGATGGGGCAGCGGATGCGATTGGCGTCCAGACGACTGTCGGCATCGGCGATCATCTGGCGCAGGATGTCCCGGTTGGCCTGCGACGCCTCCACGATCTCGGCCTTCTCGCCGACCTCCGCCACGCGCAGGTTGTTCCGGGCTGCTTCCAGGTCCGCCTCCGCCTGCCGGTAGAGCGCCTCGGCGGCCTCGTACGTCGCCGAGCTCACGAGCCCCTGATTCCACAAGATCTGGTTGCGCCGGTACTCGGCTGCCAGGTGGTCCCGCTCGGCCTCGGCCGAGGCGACCTCGCTGCGCGCCAGGGCGACAACCTCCGCGCGCTGGCCCGTGCTCGCGGCTCTCAGGTTCGCCTCCGCCTCTTCGAGCTGGGGACGAAGCTGATCGAGCGTCTGCCGGTTCAGATCTGACTCGAGGCGGGCAACCTCCGCGCCGGCGGCGAGCTTGGTGCCGGTTGTGAGCCCATCGGTCAGACGGAATCGAACAAGGTCTCCGCGCTTGAAGCGGTAGAGGTCGATCTGCTGGCGGTTGCTGTCCCGGCGATCCAGAAGGCGAGCCTCGAACGCGTCGGGGCCGGTCTGGAGAAGGACCCACTCCCTCTGCGGAAAGAGCCGGCAGGGGCGATCGAAACGGATCCCCAGGTGAACCCAGGTCGAGGCGAAGACGGCCAGGACGATCAGGGCCACCACGCCGGCCATTGACAGGAAGCGCCCGTGCGACATCGGCCCCCCCCGCGAGCATTCGTGATCCGGATTCCGTATAAGTGATTATTTGCCAGGGGGATAAAACAACCCTGGCGGAGGTGCCCGCCCCGGGCGAGCATGTCGCAGGGGCGAACTCGATCCGTCACGGAATCCAGCCCAGGCGCAAGTAATTCTATCATGAAAGATCGGCCGGCGGCCACCGCCGCGAGGCATTGACGCCCTCGGAGCGGGCCGCCTAGCATGGCCCCATGCGCTCAGTATCCCGGCCCCGAGCAATCTGTCCCGCGAGCCGCGCCCCGGTGGTGCTCCTGGGCCTCTGGGTCCTGGCGCTGGACATCGCCGGAGCCCAGCTGCCGCGCATCAGCGCGGGCCTGGGAGGGGGAGTCGGCGGCCTGCGGCGCGAAGAGTCGATCGCCGGCGTGCCGAAGCTGACCGAGTCAGCCGGCTGTACGGCCGCGGCCTGGTGGTGCGACTTCGCCTGGGATACGAGCGCGCACTGGATCCTCAACCTGCACTTCCACTCGTTGACCGTGCCGATCGAGGACCACGGTCGCGTGGGGAGCTTCGACCTCTTGCCGGTGCTCGCGCAGGTCGGCCTGCGCCGCCCGCTGATGCCGGACCGGCTGTGGGGCTACGCCCTGCTCGGCGCCGGCGTGACCACCACGCGCTTCACGCCGAACGCCAACACTGCTCGCTGGGAAGACGAGGGTGGCGGCGGATTGCGATTCACGAGGGAGCGGCCGTTCACGCTCGCGGTGAGCGGCGGGCTCGACTACGTCATCGGCCAGAATCTGCTGCTCGAGGTCGGCTTCGGCGCCGTGGCGATGGATAGCCAGATCGCCTATCGCCGGGTCCGCGGTCCGAACGAAGGGTTCGAGGAGAACCGGGGCGCGGAGGTGTCGGCGAGCCATCTGCTGGGGACCCTCGGGATCCGCTGGTGGTGCGACTGGTGGCTTTAGGGGCCGGGCGGGTCGCCGGCGGGCGAGGTGTCCGGTCCATCCTCGACACGGCGCGTGTGCGGCTGGGGGCGAGCCGGGCGATCGGGCCGATCGCGACCGGTGAGGCCATCCGGCACAGGCCAGGCCGTCCCTGGGCCGAGGATCCTCGTGGGCGCGTCCGCCGGCGTGCTGGCGGTGTCCCCGGCGGGTTCCGCCCCGGACGGCCCCCCGGATCCCTGCGCGGGTTGCTCCGGCCGCACCTCGGACAGCAACGGCGGCCCATCCTCACCTGTCGCGGAATCGACACCCGGCGGCAAAATGCGCAGGAAGGCCTCCCGCAGCTCGACCAGGGTGCGCTGCAGCTCGAGCACCTTCTCCCGCAGGAGGGTATCGAGCAGGACCATGCGGTTGTGCGGGCTGCCCATCTCCCGCATCAGGCGGGTGATCTCGTCCTGGAGCGGCTGCAGCTCGGGGTGGTCTTGCAGGAAGCGATCGCGCGCCTCGACTGCCTTGCGGATCCGGTCGAAGGCCTCCGGGTTCTCGTGGGTCATGGCCCCTCGCTTGCCTGCCTGCTCCTGAGATGGCGGCTGCCAGCCTCCTGGGATTCTATCGGCATCTGCCCGGCCCCCCGGCACCCATTCCTGCCCCCCTGGTTGTGGTGCGAAGATTGGTGAAGATCGAGCCGCAGGCATGGGCGCCGCAAGCAGGTAGGGGTGACGGAATCCGCCGCGGCAATCGCCCGCCCCTAAGGCCGAATCGGCCAGTCAGATCGAGCTGCATATTCACCAATCCTCGCACCACAACCAGGGTGATAGGATCGGGCCGGTCGGGGGACCTGGGCCGCGGCCCAAGGCGCTTCCCCGGAGGTGGCGGTACCCATCCATGCCCATCCAACCCCCAGAATCCGCGCCCCGCCTGCTGCTGGGTGCGCACCTGTCGATCGCGGGCGGCCTGCACATGGCCCTCACGCGCGCGGTCGAGCTGCGCTGCACGGCCGTGCAGCTCTTCACCCAGTCGGCGCGGCAGTGGGCCGGTCGCGGCCTGCAGCCCGACGAAATCCGGGCGTTCCGGGAGGAGCACGTGCGCACGGGATCGATCAGCCTCGTGGCCCACGCGGGGTACCTGCTCAACCTCGCCAGCGCGGAGCGGAACCTGCGCGAGCGCTCGATCCGCGCCCTGATCGACGAGCTGGAGCGGTGCGAGGCGCTGGGCATCCCGAGCCTGGTGCTCCACCCAGGGGCGCACGTGGGGGGCGGCGAGGCGCGGGGCATCGCGCGGGTAGCGGGGGCGCGGCGGCGCGCGCCCGCCGCGACGCGCGGCCTGAGCGTGAGGACGGTTCTGGAGACCACGGCCGGGCAGGGATCGGCGCTCGGTCACTCCTTCGCGCAGCTCGCGGCCATCCTGGGCGGCGCCGGCGACGGGGACCGCCTGGGGTTCTGCTTCGACACCGCGCACGGATTCGCTGCCGGCTACGACTTCACGACGCCTCGAGGGTACGCCGCGTTGTGGGATGAGGTCGATCGCTCCATCGGGATCGCCCGGTTGGCGGCGATTCACCTCAACGATGCGCAGCGCGAGGCCGGCTCCCGTGTCGATCGCCACGCGCACATCGGACAGGGGCGGATTGGGCGGCGCGCGTTCGGGTGGATCTTGCGCGACCCGCGCTTCGCCGCGGTGCCCAAGATCATCGAGACGCCGAAGGAAGGCGACATGGACCGCAAGAACCTGCGGCTGCTGCGCCGGCTCGCGACGCAGAGGCCGGGGGCCGGCCGCGAGGGGGACAGGTGCGGGACTGGACGCTGACAATGCTGCGCGTACACCTGACGGCTGCACTGGCGGGGTCCTTGCCGGGGGCATCGGCGCAGGCCCGTCTGGCGCCCGTCCCACGCCCTGGCTGGAACCCGCACGACCCACCGCCGCCGGGCCGTCCCGCGGCGGTGCTTGCGCTCTGGTACGCGCTCGCGGATGGGAGCGGTGCGGAGCAACCTGCGCTCTTGTACACGGTGCGCACGGAGTCGGTCGAGGCACATCGCGGCCAGGTGTCGTTCCCCGGCGGAGGTCTGGAGGAAGGCGAGAGCCCCGAGGAGGCTGCGCTGCGCGAAGCCCGCGAGGAGGCGGACGTGTCGCCCGCGGATGTACAACTGCTCGGCCGACTCACCCCGCTGTGGATCCCCGCCACCGGCTATCTGGTCACCCCCGTCGTCGGCGCGACTTCGCACCGGCCCGCCTTCCGTCGCAATCCCCGCGAGGTCGAGCGGATTCTCGAGGTGCCGCTCGCGGATCTGCTGCGACCCGGGGCGGTTCTCACCGAGGACTGCGCCCATGAGGGTCGTTGGACACGCGTGCGCTACTTCGACATCGCCGGAACGCGCCTCTGGGGGGCGACAGCGATGATCACCTCCGAGCTGCTGGCGCTGCTGGGTTGGTGACGCGCGATCGCGCCTGTCCCGCCCTGCCCGGGGTCAGACTGGCGCCGCGAGACCTGCCAGGCGAATCAGCCCCTCCCCATGGAGCTGCTCGATCAGGGAGAAGTAGTCCGCCGGCGTGACCGCCTGAAGGCGCGGGGAGGCGTGACGGCGATTCCACCGGCGGATCTGTGCACCCAGCCGGCGCCAGTCTTCCGCCCGTTCGAGGCACAGTGGCAGGCAGGCGAGGGTCTGCTGCCGGCCGGGGAGGCGCGGATCGGGCGCGGCTGCTTGCGAGCCGGGCGGGAGCGACATGAGGAGCCCCGTGAGCGGATCGTCCGGCCGCGGCGTCTCGACGGGCACAGCGCCGCGGAGCGCCCGGTCACACACGGCGTAGGCCAAGGCCTCTCGATGTCGGTCCAGCAGTGGGCCCCGGATCCAATGACGGGCGCAGAGGAAGAGGTAGTTGCCCAGCGAATCCGCAGCCCATTCGGGACGACCGGCGTGACCCGGACCGCAGGATGGCAAGCCCGCGTGGGGGAGCTGCAACACCGCGAGCAGCTCGGGTCCCGGGCGGTGGGGCGCGTCGTTGCCCAGTACGAGGCCCACCTGCGCAGGAAACGTCAGCTGCAGATCTCGCAGCGCAGCAGCTTGCGCGCCGGCCGTCCACAGCAGCTCGAGACGCCCCTGGCCCGCCAGGTCGCGCGCCAGGCCCGCGAGACCGCTCGCGGGCAGCGTATCGGCCCACTCCCCCGAGATCGCGAGGCGCAAGGTCGGATCGTGCGCCGCCGCGCGGAGGGCAGCCGCCACCGCGTCCTCGGCGGCGCCGGGCTCCTCGGCCAGCGCGCGGGGGAGGACCAGCGGCAGGAGCTTGAGCATGCTCGCATCCCACCGGAGGGGAGGCAGCGCAAGCGTGCCGCTCAGCGGCCGATCAGAGAGGGGCTCGGTCTCCAGCAGGAGGTCGGCTTGTACATGACCGTGGGAAGAGATCAGACGTGCTGTGAAAGTCATCGGCCAGCGAACCGCCTGCTCGGAGACGTCGCGGTCACCCGGGCCGCTTGCGCGGTCGGTCTCGGTCGTCCGACGGTCATCTCGCCACACGTGGAAGAACTCCTCGCGACGGCGACCGTCGGTCACGCTCAGGCGAGCGTTGCCGGCGAAGTCCGGCGGCGGGACCAGAAAGAAGACGCGCGCGATCTCGCGCCGTCGCCGGCGCAGCACCGTCGACGGTCGGATCAGCCAGGGGCCGAGATGGAACTCGGGCCAGCCGTCCACACCGGCCGTCGCGGTCAGCAGCGGCGAGGAGGCCATCGCCCTCAACCCCGGGCGGCGCGCACGGCGCGCACGAGGCCACGCCAGACGCGCTGCGGGTTCTCGCACGCCAGATCGCTCATGTGGGCGCAGGCCTCGAAGCCCCAGATGGCGACGGCGTCGGGCGCGTGGGTGAGCAGATGGCGGGTTCCCTCCAAGAGGTCGCGTTCGGCCGAGGCCGGGATGCGGAAGGCCTGCAGCCACAGCATCACCGGCACGCCCACCGCGCGCGCGGCCTCGCGGGCAGCGCGCGCGTTCAGATCGATGAAGGTGTTGCGCGCGGCGACACCCTCCATGTGGAACGCGTGCCAGTAAGGGTCGGTGCCGAACTCGGTGACGCCCGGGATCGCCGCCACGGTGGCCCAGTCTTGCTCGACCTCGAGCGGGATGCCTTGGGGCAGCAGGCAGATCGAGGAGCCGAGCCCGCAGTCGGTGGCCATGCGGACCACGTCGGTCAATAGCTCGTTGATCGCGGCCGCGCGGAAGCGCCGCAGCTCCTCACGGGTGGGCTGGTCACCCGTGCGGGCGCGGCAATAGTCGCAGGCGCAGGGCTCGGCATTGGGGTTGCGCGGCCCCGGGTGCACCCAGTGGGGCTCGTCCCAGAAGATCGCGTCGGCACCGGTGCGCGCCGCGGCCTCGACCCACTCGCGCATGCGCTCGCGCAGCCGCGGGTGGTTCAGGCAGGCGCCTGCCAGCGGCCGGCCCGAGGGCCCGCGCTGCATCAGGTCGGGGTCCTCGAGGATCCACTCGGAGAAGGCCTCGCCCCCGAAGACGCCGGCCACGCCCCACGGATCGAGCTGGACCTCGAGACCCTCGTCTTTCGAGATCGCGACGATGTCGCGCAGCGTGTCGCGGCTGTAGAAGAAGTCGTTCTCGCAGAAGGTGTGAATGACGCGGTCGAAGCCCTGCCGGCGCAGCCGGCGCATGTCACTGCGGACGTGGCGGGGGATGCGACAGCCGAAGTAGCTGGTTGCCAGTTTCATGCTGCTCCCTCGTGTGGAGTCCACCGCGCGGGTCAGTAGCGCGGGTGACCCGGTGGGATGGTGAAGATGTCGGTCCGATCCTCGGAGACGGGTCCCTGGCCGAGGATCGTCCATTGGCGAATCCGCTCGAAGCCGCACTTCTCGTACAGGTCGCCGTGCACGAACGGCGCATCCAGACTGCCCTGGGCGGTGATGAAGCTCGCGCGGTCCCTCAGGCGCCGGATGCACTCACGGGTGAGGATCGATCCGAATCCGCGGTGCCGCAGGCGCGGCAGGACCTCGATCCAGTCGATGAAGCCCTCGCGCAGCTCGCTGCAATAGCCAACGATTGCGAAGCCGACCGGCTGGGACGAGTTCGTCTCGACCAGGAAGAACCACTGCCGCGGGTCGTGATAGGGCGCCTCGGCCATGCGGCGGAGCTTCTCCGGCGTCATGAGCTGGTGCAGGCTCGGATAGGCCGCGTTCATGAGGCGGCTGGCGGCCTCGAGGTCGCGTTCAGGGTCGAAGTTGCTGATGGCGTAGCCCGGGGGGATGCTCCCGTCGGCTGCTTCGGGCGTCGGCAGATTGGCGCGGAAGTAGCGCCCGAGCACGGGGAGTCCCAGCATCTCGCTCCAGCTCTTGCGCCCCGTCTCCAGCACCGGCACGAAGGTGAGTCGACCCATGCGGTGTTGGGCCTGAGCGATGAGATTGCGCAGGGAGAGTGCCCGCCCGGCCAGGGACCAGGTGAACTCGATCGAATCATTGGCAAAAGAAAGCACGGCGCTCAGGCGTTGTCCGTCGGTGGAGACCAGGTGCTGGCATGCCTCCAGCTTCGCGCGCACCTTGCATAGCGGGGCGTACAAGGCGGCGTGGGGGCCCTGCTCGTAGAGCGCTTTGATCAACTCGATGTTCGTGGTCGCCCCTCCGGCGCACCGGCCGCATGATCCGGAAGACCGCCCGGGTTCGGGCGCGCCCTGATGCAGCGGCGCCCGTCTGTGAGACCGCAGGATAGAGGACCGCGCCGGCCGGCGGCAAGTCGGGTCAGGTCGGGTCCCATGCCTCGGCCGAACGCCGCCAGCCGCGCGTGCGCCTCGACTCGCGTGTCCGCCGCCGGCGCCTCCACCCGCGCCTGCCGCGGCGGGCGCCGATGGCTACCCGTCCGCCGCGCGGACCTCGAGCGCGGCCGAAACGGCACCGGATTCGTCCAGCACCTCGACGAGATCACCGGGCTGCACGCGGTGTCCCCGGCGCTCTTCTCCCGTGCCGTTCACGCGCACGCGCCCCGTCCGGATCAGCACCTTGGCTTCGCCACCGGTCGAGACGATGCCGGCGAATTTGAGGAACGCGTCCAGATGGATGTCGGTTGTGCGAATGGCGACCGGGGTCGGATCCATCCTTGCGCCCTCCTGATCCCGCCCATCACCGCCCAGGGGGGGACGACGATGGGCGGATCCTACCGGCCGGGCCGGAGGTTCACAACCCGACAGGCCGGGGCGCGGGGATCTCGTTTTACCCTCACCCGGCCGGGTGGTACCCTCGAGATCGGTTGACCCCCGACGGTCGAGGGGAGGATCAGGCCGTGCCGAAAGTGCTGCCTTCCAGGGAGAAAGGGCACCTGGCCGTCGCGGCCGTGCGCGTGCTCCATCACCTGCACGCCAGCCCACCCCCCGCGGCGCAGATCGCCGAGCTGCTCGCTTGGGGCGACGAGGAGACTCACTTCGTCCTGCGCGGCCTGGTGGACGCCGGCATCCTCCGCGAGCATCAGACCCCCTTCGAGCCGCACTACGAGCTGATCGATCACCACCTCGTCGAGTCGCTCCAGCCCGAGGCGGAGAAGGAAGTGCTCGGCGAGGAGGTCGAGGACTTCAAGCGGCGGGCGAAGTCCCGCCAGGAGCGGCTCGAGAGCATGTTCCGCTCCGGCGAGCAGGAGCAAAAAAAGAAGGCCAAGCAGTCCTCGCTCGAGCAGCAGTTCGCGGACTTCAAGAAGAAGAAGCCCCGTCCGCTGTCCTGATCCTCCCGGCGGGCATGCCCGCGCCCGGGGCTGGGGCGGGAGCCCTCCCGTAGCGCAATAGTATTGCGGTACGACCACCTAACCCGAAGCAAATCAATGAAATAGGCTATCGCCCACGCTTCAAAGCGCTTGCATGTGTGCTCGCCGTCCGGTAGCATTGTGAGGAAGCGTTAAGTCCCTCCGGGTGGCTGAGGTTGGCAGATTCTGTCCCGCCGTTGATCTCTAATGCGCCCGGTGGGTTTCCATGGCCGAGAGGAGGGAGTCATGAGAGGTAGGTTTCTGACACTGGCGGCCCTCGGCGCCATCATCGCGCTCGCGGCCGTCGTGAGCGCCGGCGCGTCCGTGCCCCGCGTGATCTTGGCGGAGGACTTCGGGTATCCCAGCTGACCCTACTGCCCGTCAGCCCGGTGCGGGCTGGAGACAGTTCTTGGGGAGTTTGGTGATCAGCTCTTGGTGTCCGAGTGGCACACCTCGGGAGGCCTCAACATCCCCACGGTGAGTCAGCGGACCAGCTTCTACGGCGTCTCAGGGGTCCCTCACGTCCAGATCGACGGTGTCTATTCACAGGTGGGATCGGCGGGCTCCTGCTCCGCAGACGCGGCCAGATACCGCACCAGTATCAACCAGCGCCTGGCCGCGACCGGCGGGCTGGCGCCCGTGCGGGTGGAGGGGTTCTACAGCGTCGGGGCCGCGACCCTGACAGTGTCGGCGACATTCACGCTCGAGGACGCCATCACCCTCCAGAGCCCCCGAGTGTATCTCGTCGTGCAGGAGAACAACCTTCTTTACCAGGGTACAGTATTCCAGCACATCGTCCGGGCCGAGTATCACCAGGATGTGTCGCTGCCCACCCAGGGGTCGCAGGTCACTGTGGAGCACGACTTCCCTCTCGGTGCCTGGAATCTGGACAACCTCGACTGCGTAGCCTTCATCCAGAAGATGACCGGTGACAAGGGGATGTACAACGCGGCCCGGGTCGAGCTGCCGGCCGACTTCGAGTTCGCCTGGGAAGTGCCATTCGTCTCGGTGCCTCAGGGGAACGGCATTGCCGAGTTCAGCGGCCAGCTCACCAACATCAGTGAGGAGTCGGATGTGCTGACCCTCACGCTGGACAACACCTTCGACTGGACGGCAGAGTTCATGGTCCAGGGCGAGGCCGCTTACCATTCCACGCCCAGCGTCATCAATCTGGCGCCCCAGGAAGGCGTGGAAGTCTACGTGCGGGTGCAGACGGACAATGAGATACGCATCGGTCAAGGCAGCCTCGTCATCCACTCCGATCTGACGGATCGGACCCAAGCCAACCTCATGCGTGTGTTCAACGGGAGCCCGGCGATCCTGCTGGTGGACGATGACACGGGCCTGCAGCCGACACAGCAGACCTTTGTCGATGCTCTCAACGCGCGTCCCTATCTCTACGACACATGGGACGTGGCGAACGGGCATGGCAATGCCACGCCGGTTTTTGACGATATGAAGGACTACGATATCGTGCTGTGGATGACCGGCTACGTCACCTATGAGCCCATCACGGCCGCCAACGCTGTCGAGATCATGGCCTTCATGGATCAGGGTAAGGGCGTCATCCTCTCGGGGCAGGACATCCTCTCCTCCTTCGCGGCGGGGAACACGTTCCTGGTCGACTACCTGGGCATCGGTTCGTTCGTGCTGAACGTGCGCGCATCCCAGGCCAATGGCGTTGCCGCGGACCCGATCGGCGACGGGCTGGCCTTGACGCTCCAGTATCAAGCGCAGTCGCTCAATCGGGCGGATCAGGTGAACGCCAATGCGATCGGCACGACGATCTTCACCAACGAGGCTAGCCTGCCAATCGCGGTCCGGGCGGACAACGGCACGGCCCGCAGCGTGATGCTGGCCTTCGCGGGCGAGTGCATCGTGGCCAATCCCAGTCCCAACAACTGCGCCACGCTCACGGACCGCGCGATCCAGTGGATCATGGCGGGCCAGGGCCAGGGTGTCGAGGAGCGCGAGGTGGCCCTCGGCTCCCACATCAGCGGGATCAGCCCGAATCCGCTCAGCTTCCGCAGCGGGCACGGGGAGGCCGCGATCCAGCTGCGGCTCAGCAACCGGGCGTCTCAGTCGCCGGTCCGAGTGGACATCCTGGACCTGAACGGACGTCTGGTGCGCAATGTGCTCAACGGGACGCTGCCGAGTGGCACGACCGCGGCGGCCTGGAATGGGCTCGACGCGACCGGCCGGCCGGTGGCCTCGGGCGTATACTACACGCGTCTGACGACCAGCGAGGGCACGAACAGCGCTCGCATGGTGGTGATGCGATAGCGTCAGCACTTGGAGGGCGACGGACTCTGGCACCGACCACGGTGACGGAGCCGCGTGCCGGATCGATGATCTTGCCGGGCCGGGTCTCGTGAGGGAGCCGGCCCGGTGCATTGTGTGCCGCGAACCAGGCTCCGATCGCTCCGGTCGCCTTCTTTGCGCCGAACGCACCGCGGTGGTACAATCTAACCGTACGTGCTTCGGGCCCGTGTGCTGTCTCGGCGCGTGGACCCGCAGGCCTGGGTTGCGGCGACATGGGCCTACCCCCGGGTCAGTCAGCCACTTCATCGAGGGAAAGGAGCATGGGCATGAAGAGGATGGTGACGCGAGCGGCCGCGCTCAGCGTGGTTCTCGCCCTGGTGGCCGTCCTGTGCGCGGGGGCGTCCGCCCCGCGGGTGATCATGTCGGAGGAATTCGGGTATCCCAGCTGAGGCTACTGCCCCTATGCCCGGTGCGGGCTAGAGACATGCCTCGGCGAGTTTGGCGATCAGCTCATCGTGTCCGACTGGCACACTTCCGGGGGGCTCAACATCCCCACGGTCGGTCAACGGACCAGTTTCTACGGCGTTTCCGGGGTTCCGCACGTGCGGATCGATGGCTTGTACTCATCCGTGGGTGCTTCGTCGTGCGTCAGCGCGGCAGCCTCCTACCGCAACCTCATCAATCAGCGCCTGAACACGACCGGCGGGCTGGCGCCCGTACGGGTCGAAGGGTTTTACAGCCTTGGCACAACGACTCTGACCATGTCCGTGACCTGCACCCTCGAGGATGCGGTAACCCTCCTCAGTCCGCGGGTCTATCTGGTTATTCTGGAAGACGACGTCCTTCACCAGGGTACGGTCTACGACCACATCGTCCGGGCAGAGTATCACCAGGACGTGTCCCTCCCCACCCAGGGATCGGCCGTCGCCGTCACCCACGAATTCCCGCTAGGGGTCTGGAACACCGACAACCTCGAATGCGTGGCGTTCATCCAGAAGATGACGGGCGACAAAGAGATGTACAACTCGGCCCGGATCGAGCTGCCGACCGACTTCGAGTTTACCTGGGACGTGCCGTTCGTCTCGGTGCCCCGGGGCAACGGCACGGCCGAGTTCACCGGCCAGCTCACCAACATCTGTGAGGAGTCGGATGTGCTGACCCTCACGCTGGACAACACCTTTGGTTGGAATGCCGAGTTCATGGTCGAGGGTGAGGCCGCGTACCACAGCACGCCCAGCATGATCAATCTCTCGCCCCAAGCGAGCGTGGAGGTCTACCTGCGGGTGTCCACCAACAACGAGGTGCGCATCGGCCAGGGCAGCTTCTTGATTCACTCGGATCTGACAGACCGGACGCAGACCTCGCTCCTGCGGGTATTCAACGGCAGCCCGGCCATCCTCATGGTGGACGATGACCCTGGCACCCTCCCGACGCAGCAGACGTTCATCGATGCTCTCAACGCCCGTCCCTACCTCTTCGACCTGTGGGATGTAGCAGCTCAAGGGGACATCACACCTGAGCTCGATGACATGAGGCTGTATGACATCGTCCTATGGATGAACGGCTACGCGTCCTATCAGTGCTTCACGACCGCCAATGCCGAAGAGGTCATGGCCTTCATGGATCTTGGCAAGGGGTTCATCTTCTCGTCGCAGGACGCCCTGTCCTGGCTCACTGCCGGAAGCACATTCCTGGTCGACTACCTGGGCATCGGCTCGTTCACAGCGAACGTGCGCGCATCCCAGGCCAACGGCGTCGCAGCGGATCCGATCGGGGATGGCTTGGCCTTGACGCTCCAGTATCAGTCGCAGTCGCTCAACAAGGCTGACCAGGTCAACGCCAACGCGATCGGGACGACGATCTTCACCAATGAGACCGGCCTGCCGATCGCGGTGCGCGCGGACAACGGGACGGCGCGCAGCGTGACCCTGGCCTTCGCGGGCGAGTGCATCGTGGCCAATCCCAGTCCCAACAACTGCGCCACGCTCACGGACCGCGCGATCCAGTGGATCATGGCGGGCCAGGGGCAGGGCGTCGAGGAGCGCGAGGTGGCGCTCGGCTCCCACATCAGCGGGATCAACCCGAATCCGCTCAGCTTCCGCAGTGGGCACGGGGAGGCGGCGATCCGGCTGCGGCTCAGCAACCGGGCGTCTCAGTCGCCGGTCCGGGTGGACATCCTGGATCTGAACGGACGTCTGGTGCGCAACGTGCTCAACGGGGCGCTGCCGAGTGGCACGACCGCGGCGGCCTGGAACGGGCTCGATGCGACCGGCCGGCCGGTGGCCTCGGGCGTGTACTACGCGCGTCTGACGACCAGCGAGGGCACGAACAGCGCTCGCATGGTGGTGATGCGATAGCGTCTGCACTTGGACGGCGACGGGCTCTGGCACCAACCACGGTGACGGAGCCGGGGCCGGACCGATAGGATTCAGCGGGGCCGGGTCTCGAAGGGGGCCCGGCCCACACATTTCGCCCTCGGGGGCGGACAGCAACGCCACCCTCCACTCCTGCACGATGGATGAAGGTCCGGGGCATGGCTGCTTGGCCACCGTTCCGTCCCGGTGGTAAGATCCTCTCGCTTCCCCATGGGTCCGCGTGCCGCACGCCGGCATGCAGATCTGCAGGCCCGGGTCACGGCGACGTGGGCCCCCTGCCGGCTCCACGCGCCAGCTCGCCAAGGGAAAGGAACAGACCAATGAGGAGACTGCTGATGCGATGGGCCGCGATAGGCGTGGTTCTGGCCCTGGCGACGGCCGTGGTCGCGGGGGCGTCCGTCCCGCGCGTGATCATGGCGGAGGACTTCGGATATCCCTCCTGAGGCTACTGCCCCAATGCCCGGTGCGGGCTGGAGACGTGCCTGATCGAGTTCGGTGAGCAGCTTCTCGTGGCCGAGTGGCACACCTCGGGTGGGCTCAACATCCCCACGGTCGGCGAGCGAATGACCTTCTACAACGTGTCGGGTGTCCCGCACGTTCGGATCGACGGCCTGTACTCCTCCGTGGGGGCCGGGTCGTGCTCCGGTGCGGCGGCCTCCTACCGCGGCCTCATCAACCAGCGCCTGACCGCGACCAGCGGGTTGGCCCCGGTTCGTGTGGAAGGGTTCCACAGCGTCGGCACGACGACCCTGTCGATGTCGGTGACGTGCACCCTCGAGGATGCCGTGACGCTCCTCAGCCCGCGGGTGTATCTGATCGTTCTCGAAGACGATGTCCTCTTCCAGGGTAGGGTCTACGATCACATCGTTCGGGCGGAGTTTCACCAGGACGTGTCGCTGCCGACCCAGGGATCGTCCGTCACCGTCGCCCACGACTTCCCCCTCGGGGCCTGGAACACCAACAATCTCTCGTGCGTCGCGTTCCTCCAGAAGATGACCGGCGACAAGGAGATCTACAACTCGGCCCGGATCGGGCATCCGGCCGATTTCGAGTTCGCGTGGGAAGCGCCCTTCGTGTCGGTGCCTCAAGGCAGTGGTACGGCCCAATTCCGGGGGGAGCTGGTCAACATCACCGCACAGTCCGACGTGCTGACCCTCTCGCTGGACAATACCTTCGACTGGCCCGCGGAGTTCATGGTCGAGGGCGAGGCCGGCTACCACAGCACTCCGAGCGTGATCACGCTGACGTCCCAGGAAGACGTGCAGGTGCACGTCCGCGTCCATACGGACAGCGAAGTGCGCTGCGGCGAAGGCAACCTTCTCATCCACTCCGATCTGACGGACCGGACGGAGGCGGCAGTGATGCGCGTGTTCAACGGCAGCCCGGCGATCCTGCTGGTCGACGACGACCCCAACCCGTATCCGATCCAGCAGACGTTTATCGACGCGCTCAACGCCCGCCCCTACCTCTTTGACATGTGGGACGTGAGTGCCTACTACGGGTTCGCGCCCGCTCTCGACGACATGCGCCTCTATGACATCGTCTTGTGGATGACGGGCTACGAATCCCTGGAGTCCATCACGGCCGCCAATGCGGAGGAGATCATGGACTTCATGGATCTCGGCAAGGGGATCATCATCTCGTCGCAGGATTTCCTCTCTTACTTCGCCGCCGGGAGCACGTTCCTGGTCGACTACCTGGGCATCGGGTCGTTCACGACGAACGTGCGCGCGCTTCAAGCCAACGGCGTTGCTGCAGATCCAATCGGGAACGGGCTAGCCCTCACGCTCCAGTACGAATCCACGGCCCTGAATCGGGCCGACCAGGTGAACGCCAACGCGATCGGGACGACGATCTTCCGCAACGAGACCGGCCTGCCGATCGCGGTCCGGGCGGACAACGGGACGGCCCGCAGCGTGACGCTGGCCTTCGCGGGCGAGTGCATCGTGGCCAACCCGAGTCCCAACAATTGCGCGACGCTCACGGACCGCGCGATCCAGTGGATCATCGAAGGCCAGGGACAAGACGTCGAGGAACGGGAAGTGGCGGTTGCTTCCCGGATCAGCGGCGTCTGCCCGAACCCGCTCAGTTTGCGCAGTGGGCACGGCGAAATAGCGATCCAACTTCGGCTGAGCGAGCGGGCATCGCGCGCGCCGGTTCGCGTGGACATCCTCGATCTGAACGGCCGACTGGTGCGTAGCGTGCTCAACGGGACGCTCCCGAGGGGCACGACCGCGGCGGTCTGGAACGGACTCGACGGGGGCGGACATACCGTCGCGGCGGGCATCTACTGCGCGAGACTCACAACCAGTGAGGGCAGGCACAGCGCGCGCATGGTGGTGGTGCGATAGCGCGTCGGGGTGACGGGCGACTATCCCAGCGAGGGAAAGGAGCAAGATCATGAGGAGGATGGTGATGCGATCAGCCGCGTTGGGCGTGGTTCTCGCCCTGGCGGCTGCCGTGGGTGCGGGGGCGTCGGTCCCGCGTGTGATCATGGCGGAGCAGTTCGGGTATCCCAGCTGAGGCTTCTGCCCCTATGCCCGGTGCGGGCTAGAGACGGTCCTTGGCGAGTTTCCCGGTCAGCTCATCGTGGGCGACTGGCACACGTCGGGGGGGCTCGAGATCCCGAGCGTGGGCCAGCGAACGACATTCTACGGAGTCTCAGGCGTTCCCCACGTCCGGATCGACGGCAAGTACTCGTCCGTGGGCGCCGGGTCGTGCGCCGCGGCCGCCGCCGCCTATCGCGGCTTGATCAACACACGGCTGACGGAGACCGGCGGCGTGGCCCCGATCTCGATCGAGGGTGCCTACGCGATCCAGAGCGGCACCCTCTGGATCTCGGCGACTTTCACCCTGGAAGACGCGGTCACTTTGGTCAGCCCCAATGCCTGGCTGATGGTGCTGGAGAACGACGTCCTCCACCTGGGCGTGGTCTACGATCACATCGTTCGAGCCGAGCACCACGAGGCCGTGACGCTCACGAACCCCGGGGATCACGTCACGATCGAGGCCAGTTTCCCGGCTCAGAACTGGAATCCAGACAATCTCCAGTGTGTCGCCTTTATGCAGAAGATGGCAGGGGACAAGGAGATGTACAACGCGGCCGTCGTGCCGCTGGTCAATGACTTTCGCTTCGCCTGGGACGCGCCGATCGTCTCTGTTCCCGCGGGCAACGGTACCGCCGCATTCGAGGGTGTGTTGTCCAACGTCAGCGAGGCTTCGGACGAGCTGACCCTGACCCTCGACAACACCTTTGGATGGCCGGCGGAGTTCATGCTCGCCGGAGAGACCGGCTATCATACGACGCCCAGCACGGTCACCCTGGCGGCCGGTGAAGAGGTGCAGGTCTCTCTGCATGTCCACACCGACGGCGAGCATCGGACAGGTGAAGGCCAGATGGTGATCTACTCGACGACCTCAGAGCGGACAGCGTACTTCTCGGCGCGGGTGTTCAACGGCAGCCAGGCGATTCTCTTCGTCGACGACGACAGCGGGTCGATTGCCTCGGAGACGGCCTATGTCGACGCGCTGAACGCGGGCGGCTACCTGTTCGACACCTGGGACGTGCGGAACGGGCATGGCGCGGTGGCGCCCACCTTCGAGATCATGCAGCCGTACGACATCGTGCTGTGGATCACGGGATACGACTACAGCACCATCGTGACCGCCGACGACGCCGAGAATCTGATGGCGTTCATGGATCTCGGCAAGGGGGTCATCCTCGCCAGTGCCGACTTCCTGAATGGCTTCACGGCGGGCAACACGTTCCTGACCGACTACCTCGGAATCGCCACATTCCAGACCAACGTCGGGGCGACCCAGGCGAACGGCGTCGCGGGCGATCCGATCTCGGCAGGCATGAACCTCACGCTCCAGTACCCGCATCAGAGCTTCAACCGCGCCGATCGCGTGACGTCCAACGCGATCAGCACCGTCATCTTCAACAACCAGACGCCCGTCCCGGTCGGCGTACGGGCCGACAACGGCACGGCACGCGCCGTCACCTTCACCTTCGCTGCGGAAGTGACGGTGCCCGGGGCCAATCCCAACAACCTGGCCACCCTGATCGACCGCTCGATCGACTGGATCTGGGAAGGCCAGAGCCAGGGGGTCGAGGAGTTCGCGGGTCCGATCCGCGCGTCCCACATCAGCAGCGTGCGGCCCAATCCGATGAGCCTCGGGGCCACGCGGGGCGAATCGACGATCCAGCTCGTCCTGACGAATCGCGCGGCGCAGGCCCAGGTGCGCGTGGACGTGCTCGATCTCAATGGGCGTCTCGTGCGCAACGTCTTCGATGCGACGCTGCCGGGCGGCGTCTCCAGCGTGAGCTGGGACGGCCGCGACGCGCTCGGACGCCGCGTCAGCGCGGGGATCTATTACGCGCGGCTGGCGACGCGTGAGGGGGGGCACAGCGCACCGATGGTGGTGGTGCGGTAGCGGGATCCAATCAGGGGCCGGGTCGCGGTGGCCCGGCCCCGTCTGCTCCTCGGGCCCCCGCTCGCGGTCCCGTCAGAACTCCCTCAGCGACTCGTGCACCCCCTTGAGCGTCTCGAACCAGAAATCGAGCGCCGCCTCGTTCTGGTCCTGGCGGAAGCGCTCGAGCCAGTGCGTGAGCTCCGGGCTCTGATCGCCGTCCACCTCGCGAGGCCTTGGCCCTCGCGCTCGTCCCGCGCGCGGGAGGGACAGGCGTTGGCTCGGGATCTCGAATTCTCATCTGGACAAAGAGTTGCCGCGGCTCCTCTCCGGCGACTCGAACGTCCTTGCATAATATCCGATCTCATCGCATATTATGCACATGTGGATTACGCGCGACATCGAGCCGCGCCTGCGCCGGTCGGCGCGAACCAGACCCGTGTTTGTTCTGACGGGCGCCCGCCAGACCGGCAAGACCTCGACGCTCCGCCGGCTCTTCCCCCAGCACGAGTTCGTCTCGCTCGACTTGCCGAGCGAGGCGGAGCAGGCGGAGAAGGAGCCCAAGGCTTTCCTCCAGCGCCATCCATCTCCCGTCATCATTGATGAGGTGCAGCACGCCCCGACGCTTCTGCGTCACCTGAAGTCGGCCGTGGATGCTGACCGCGGTCGCTACGGCCGGTTCTTGATCACGGGTTCGCAGAAACTCACGCTGACGAAAGGGGTATCCGAGACGCTCGCGGGGCGAGTGGATGTCGTGGAGCTGGAGACGCTGTCGTTGTCGGAGATCCACGGTGCGGGGTTCGGGATCGGCGTGCTGGATGCGATTGTGCGGGGCGGATTCCCCGAATTGCACGCCAATCCGGAGATCGACTCCGTGAGCTTCCATAGCTCCTACCTGGCCACCTACCTCGAGCGGGATGTCCGCACGCTGGGCAATGTCGGCAGCCTGCGCGACTTCGAGCGATTCCTGCGCGCCTGCGCGCTCCGATCCGCCAATCTGCTCAACAAGGCGGATCTGGCGCGGGACGTCGGCATTGCGCCCTCGACCGCCAATCAGTGGCTATCGGTGCTCGAGGCCTCCGGGCAGGTCGTGCTGCTGGAGCCGTGGTTTTCGAATCGCACGAAGTCGATTGTCAAGACCCCGAAGCTCTACTTGGCTGACACAGGGTTGCTCTGTGCGCTGCTGAACATCCGCACCGCGGAGGACCTGTTGGAGTCGCCTGCTGCAGGAGGTGTCTGGGAGACCTTCGTCTTCGCTCAGTTACGCCATCGCGAGCGCCGTGCGGGCCGTATCCGTAGCCTCTACTTCTGGCGTGACCGCACCCGCGAGGTGGATTTCGTCGTGGACACCGGCAAGGGGCTGGAGCTCTATGAGGCGCGCTGGACCGAGCTGCCATCCCGGGGGGATGCGGCCAATCTCCAGTTCGTGCGTCGGGTCCTCAACCGCCCCAAAATCATGAGCGGGACGATCGTGTGCAGGGCACCCCATGGATTTCCTCTGGGTGAGGGGGACCGGGCCGCATCCGTGGTCGAGCTGGGCTGAGGACACTGTGGGCCGCTTGGTTCCGGCAGGCACCCGCACGCAGGCCGCGTCAAAACTCCCGCAACGACTCGTGCACCCCCTTGAGCGTCTCGAACCAGAAGTCGAGCGCCGCCTCGTTCTGGTCCTGGCGGAAGCGCTCGAGCCAGTGGGTGAGCTCGGGGCTCTGGTCGCCGTCGACCTCGCGGCGCCGCTCCAGGTAGCGGTGGACGAAGTCGACGCTGCGCTGCGGCTCCCAGTAGACCGACGCGTTGCGGCTGTTGATCCGGCTGGCGGTGCGGTCGATGTTGGTGAGGAAGCGCTCGCGCATGCCCCAGAGCGACTCCATGACCTCGGGCAGCATCTCCTCGGCCCACTTGCGGTGGAAGCGGCACATGCCGAGGTCATCGAGGATCAGCTCGGCCCGCAGGCGCGCGGCGTTGCGCCGCCCCAGCTCGCGCGGCGGCAGGAAGTCCGCGTCGTAGTGCATGTAGTACTTGCCCATGATCGCCATGGGGGACAGAACGCCCGGGGTCCAGTACTGGTTGGGCACCATCCAGCCCTTGCGCGCGAAGGCGGCGTAGAGGAACGGGTCGAGCACCTGCTTGCCCCGCTCGCGCGCGAGGTGGCGCGCCAGCTTGCGGGGCCCCTCGCTCAGGTCGAGCACGCCCTTGCGCGCGATGATGGCATCGAGGAGCGTGACGCCCAGGCGGGCGTTGTGCATGGAATCCCCTTCGACCGAGAACCGCTCGAGCGAGAACTCGCTGCCGGAGGCCACGCCGGCCGCGGTTCCGCCGCGGGCACGCGGGAAGACCGGCCGCTCGGAAACGCCCAGGTCGGCCGGTGACAGGTGCCCCTCGGCCAGGCACTCCATCAGCCACGCCAGGACCCCGCCGGCCGAGATCGCATCGAAGCCCAGGGTATCCGCGCGGTGATTGAGCAGCTCCGCCGCCCTTTGGTCGAAGATGCCGCACAGCGGGCCCATGGTCTGGTACGGCTCGTAGTCCTTCTTGTACTCGTCCTTCATCTTCTTGCACACCGCGCTGCAGGGCTCACCGCAGGTGCGCTGGCTCATGGTCTCGATTGTCTCCTCGTTGAACTGCTTCAGGTAATGGTCGAGAATGAACCGCTTGTGCAGGTCCAGCCGCTCGGCCTCGCTCATGTAGATGCTGCGGTAATTGAAAGCGATCACCCGGCCGCCGATCGTCGCGTAGTTGACCCCGAAAGTTCCGCCGGTGCCGAACTTCGGGTCGAAGCGGTACTTGAGCGTGGATTCGAGGTCCTTGGCGGCCAGGCGCTTCTGGTACTTCTCCTCGAACCACTGGTCGGCGACCTTGCGATCGCGGAAGTCCTCCATGAGGTGGGTGCCGCCGTAGATGACGCCCACCAGGCCGTTCTCGCGGTAGAGCTTGCTGCCCAGGCCGCCGCGGCCGGCCCAGGTGTCGACGTAGGTGAGCTTGCCGTCCTTGATGGGCGCCGATGCGATCGCGCCGAAATCGGTGGACTCGGCCGCCGGGCCGACGGCCAGGACGCGCGGCTCGTTCGCGTAGGCGCTGCCGCAGCGATCGAGCGCGTGCTGCATGACCCCGTAGACGCCGCCCCGATCTGAGGCCCACAGGGTCTGCGGCTCTACCGGCAGGAGATCGACCTGGATCTCCTCACCGTGCACACGGTTCAGGAAGAGCAGCGAGCGGCGCTGCGCGCGGCCCGTGAGCGCGACCAAGTTGACGCCCAGGTTGTCGAAGACGAGTCCCGCGCCGCCCATGGAAGAGACGTAGAAACCTCGCCAGCAGGGTGAGAAGCCGCTGAAGACGAGGCGGTTCGAGCCCGGGAAGATCGATCCCGCGAGGAGCCCGACGCCGATGTTCAGGCTGTCGAGCCGCCCCGACAGGTGGAGGCCGAGGTCCACCGGCCCGAAGAAGTCGCCCAGGGCGTAGCGCTTCACCCGGTAGAATCCGGTGGCCAGGTCGATGAGCAGAATCCTGATGGTCGTGTCCATGGGCGCCCTCCGTGCCGCGCGCGCCGGCAGACGAGCCGCGTGACGCATGGTATAATCATGCGAAACAGGAGCCGGCGGAAGCTCGGGTCGCGCCGCACCGCATCTGAAATGGCCTGAGGGGCTTGCGGTTGTCGGCCGCAAGGAGCGGCGATGGTGGGACAGACAAGGCGGCAGGGTCGTCACCCCCACGAGCGCGCGCGGATGCGCGGCATCGCCCTTGGGGTGGCCATCGTGCTATCACTTGCCCTGCCGGCCGGGGCCTCGACCGCCAGGCACGTCTTGGCCGAGGCCTTCACCGCCACGTGGTGAGGGCCCTGCGCCGTCGCCCGGTGCGGGCTGGACGTCGTGCAGGCCGAGTTCGGGGACCAGCTCATCATCGTCAACGAACACCAAGACGACCTCTTCGAGATTCCCTGGGTGGTGCAACGCTCCGCCCTCTACGGCGCCGGCTACATGCCGCACGTGCGCATCGACGGCAAGTACGCCATCCGCGGCGCGCAGAACTGCAGCTCGGCCGCGGCCGCCTACCGGGATGCGATCCAGCAACGTCTCGCCCAGACCACCGGCCTCAGCCCGATCCAGATCGCGGGCGCCTACATGGTGGGAGCTGATTCGGTGCGGCTGACCGCCACCTTCACGCTCCTCGATCCGGTGACGCTGCCGGCCACGCGAGGGTTCCTGCTGATGCTGGTGGACGACATGTACTGGGCGGGGGTCTACTACGATCACGTGACCCAGGGCGCCGGCGAGCAGGATCTCTCGCTGGCCCAGCCGGGCGATGCGGCCGCGATGACCGCCGTCTTCGCCCGTGATCCCGCCTGGGACGCTGATGACATTCATTGCCTCGCCTTCTGCCAGAAAATGACCGACAGCCTCGACGTGCACCAGACGGCCTGGCTTGTCGAGGTTTCCTCGTGGGTCCCGGACGATCCCCCGCCGGTGCGAGCGGATCTACTATGCGCCAGCCCCAACCCCTTCCCGCCGGAGCGTGGCCCGCTCACGCTCAGCTTGGCCTGCCCGCTGGCCGATGGCGTGGCGGAGGTCCTCGACAGCCGGGGCGTGCGGGTCGCGCGGCTCGCGCCGCCCCACGAGGCCGGGGCGGCGGGCGTCCTGCGCTGGGATGGCCGGGACGCCGGGGGCCGCCCGCTGCCTGCCGGCTCCTACTGGATCCGCTTGCCCGGCAGCGGCGCGGAAGGCGCCACCCGCCTCATCCTCGTCCGCTAGTCTCCCGCCCCCGCCAGCGCTTGCCGACCCCGCGTTCAGAACCTCACTTTGCGGGCTGACAGCCACAGGCCGGCGTGCTACGATGCCCGGCCAACCTGATCCCAGGATCGTAGTTACGGTTTGGGGGGAGGCTGTCATGATGTACCGCTGGCATGCCGGGTATGTCGCCTGGCTGCTCAACCGCATCACGGGAATCGCCATCACCTTCTATCTCGTCGCCCACATCTGGGTGATCCATCACCTGGCACAAGGGCCGGAGCAATACGGGAAGGTCATGGCGTTTCTCAGCAGCAAGCTCTTCATGTTCTTCGAGTTCTGCCTGATCGGCGCGGTGCTGTATCACATGATGAACGGCATCCGCATCGTCTTGGTCGACTTCGGCCGGGGCGTCACCAACCACAAGGCCATCTTCTGGGTGCTGATGGGTGTTGGGGTGATCCTGTACGTGCTGAGTGCCTGGGAGCTGGTGGGTGGGCTGATCGCGCCGGTGCACGAGGCCGCGGCGGTAGTGCCGAAACCCTGACGCCGCCCGCGCTCGCGGACCGGCTCATCGGAGGGACGGAGACATGAGGGATCGAGGAATCGGATCGGGCGGCGCGCTTTCGTGGCTCAACCAGCGCATTACCGGGATCGTGCTCACGCCGATCCTCCTGGCGCACCTCCTGACCATGCACCGCTATCACGAGCACGGGCTCGCCTGGAACGACGTCATCACGCTGTTCAACAAGCCCTACTGGCGTGTGCTCGAGGTGTCGTTCCTGGTGCTCGCGCTCTATCACGCCATCAACGGCGGATACTCCGTGGTCCAGGACTACGTGAAGAAGCCGGGCGCGCGGTTGACGATCTTCGGCGCGCTCATCGTCCTGGCCGTGGCCCTGCTCGCCTTCGGGCTCGTCACGGTGTTCTCGATCAAGCAGCCGGTCTAGCCTTGAGCAGCGGACCGCAAACCCCATAGAGGATCAGGACCATGAAGCTCGATGTCACCTATCACAAGCACGACGTGGTTGTGGTCGGAGCGGGCATCGCTGGCCTCTACTCGGCGCTCAAGACCAGCGCCGATGTGGACACCGCGGTGCTGAGCAAGGTCTATCCCACGCGGTCGCACTCGGGCGCCGCCCAGGGTGGATGCGCCGCCTCGCTCGGGAACATGATGGAGGACCACTGGCAGTGGCACCTCTACGACACCGTGCGCGGCAGCGACTTCCTGGGAGATCAGGATGCCCAGGAGCTGCTGGTCCGCGACGCCGTGCCGGTGATGTACGAGATGGAGCACCTGGGGGTCCCGTTCTCGCGTACCGAGGAGGGTCGCATCGCCCAGCGTCCCTTCGGCGGCCACTTCGGCAACTTCGGCAAGTCCCCGATGAGCCGCTCCTGCTACGCCGCCGACCGCACCGGCCATGTCCAGCTCCACACGCTCTACGAGCAGTGCCTCAAGAACGAGGTGCGCTTCTACAACGAGTTCTACGCCCTGTCGCTCATCATGGACGGGGGCGTCTGCAAGGGCGTCGTGGCCTGGGACATCCAGCACGGCGGCCTGCACGTCTTCCAGGCCCGCGCCGTGCACATCGCGACGGGCGGCTACGCGCGCTGCTGGAAGATCACCTCGAACGCGATGTCCAACACCGGGGACGGGCTGACGCTGGTGATGCGTCAGGGGCTGCCCCTCGAGGACATGGAGTTCGTGCAGTTCCACCCGACCGGCCTGTGGAAGCACGGGATCCTCGTCTCCGAGGCGGCGCGCGGCGAGGGCGGGTACCTGATCAACGACAAGGGCGAGCGCTTCATGGAGCGTTACGCCAAGGCCAAGATGGAGCTGGCCCCGCGCGACGTCGTCTCGCGTGCCGAGCAGACGGAGATCGACGAGGGGCGCGGCATCGGCGGGCAGGACTGCATCCACCTCGACCTGCGCCACCTCGGCCGGGAGCTCATCCTGGAGCGGCTGCCGCAGGTGCGCGAGCTGGCGATCAAGTTCATGGGGCTGGATATGATCACCGACCCGATCCCCATCCAGCCCACCTCACACTACTCGATGGGCGGCATCCCCACCAATCTCGACACGCAGGTGCTCCACGGCAAGACCAACGCGGACGCGGTGCCGGGGCTCTACTCCTCGGGCGAGTGCGCCTGCGTCTCGGTCCACGGCGCCAACCGCCTGGGCACCAACTCGACGCTCGAATGCGCGGTCTACGGGCGACTGGCGGGCATCCGTATGCTGGACTACGTCCGCGGGATGGGCGGCGCGGAGGACTTGCCCGAGGACGCCGAGGGCATGGCGCGCGAGGAGGTCGAGCACCTGCTCTCGACCTCCGGGACGAAAGGTGTGCGGCCGGTGGAGATGCGCGAGCGGCTGCAGGCGTCGATGTCCAAGAACGTCGCCGTCTACCGCAACGAGAAGGGGCTCAAGGAGCAGATGGCCGTCTGCGAGGAGCTGCGCGAGCAGTACCGCCGGGTGACGATCGACGACGGCGGCGTGGCGGCCAACACCGACCTCCTGGAGGCGATCGAGCTGGGACACATGCTCGACTACAGCTACGTGATCACGCGCTGCGCGCTCGAGCGCACCGAGTGTCGCGGGGCGCACTGGCGCGTCGATCATCCGGGGCGCAACGACAAAGAATGGCTCAAGCACACGCTGGCCTGGCTGAAGGGCAACGAGATCCGGCTCGACTACAAGCCGGTCGTGATCACCCGGCACCAGCCGGAGGAGCGGAAGTACTAGACGGCAAAACGGGGCGCGCGGCTCGGGGCGGGTCCCGTAAGCAGGCTTGGGACGGGGGAGATGACGATGGAGAGGACCTTCCGGATCTTCAGGTTCAATCCTCAGACCGACAAGGAGCCGCGCTACGACGCCTTCACCATCGAGGTCGAACCGACCTGGACGGTGCTCGACGCGCTCAACCAGATCAAGTGGCACCATGACGGCACCCTCGTCTACCGGCGTTCCTGCCGGCACGGCATCTGCGGATCCTGCGCGATGATGATCAACGGCAAGAACGACCTGGCCTGCGAGCTGCAGATCGCGTCGCTGAAAGGCGTGATCACGGTCGAGCCGCTCAAGGAATTCCCGGTGCTGCGGGATCTGATGGTCGACCAGGAGGAGTTCTTTGACAAGCTGCGGCTCATCAAGCCCTGGCTGATCAACCACACCGCGCCGCCGACCGACAAGGAGCGGCTGCAGAGTCAGGCGGACCGCAAGGTCATCGAGGGTTTCTGGGAGTGCATCCTGTGCGGCGCGTGCACCTCCTCCTGTCCGGCCTACTGGGACAACCCGGGCTTCCTCGGGCCGGCCGCGCTGCTCAAGGCTTTCCGCTACGTGGGCGACACACGCGATGAAGGGCTCGACGAACGCGCCGGAATCCTCGACAGCAAGATCGGGGTGTGGCGGTGCCACACGATCTTCAACTGCGTCGAGGCCTGCCCGAAGTCGCTCAATCCGACGGATGCGATCGTGCGCCTGCGCCGGAGGCTGATCGCCGAGAAGCTGTAGACCGCGGAACGAAACATCCTGGTGACCCCGGGGCAACTCAATCCCCTCGAATGAGATGGCCCGGAGCCACTCGCTTTCCGTGCCCAAACGCCGGCCACTTCCCCGGGCGGCGGCGAATCGCCACCGCCGTGCACCCGCGCCGCGCGTCCACCCCGTGCACCCGCGTCGTGCATCCACCCCGTGCAGCCATTCTTGCCCCCCCGGTGATCCAGGGAGTAGACTCGACCTAGCCCCCGGAGCACGGACTTCCGCTGCCTCTCATCCATGCCTTGGACAGGAAGGGAGACGCCGACATGGCGGGCGTACGGTCCGCGGCGATCCTGCCGCCGGAGAGCGCGATACCGGAGAGGTGGCGCATCCCCGCGCGCATCGACCAGCGTCAGTATCTCTGCAGTGGCGTCGTCAGGGAGTGGACAGGACCGCAGCAAGACGTGCTCTCCCCGCTGTGCGACGCAACCGGCGGCGGCGTTCGGCGAAGGAGCATCGGCGGCTACCCCCTGCTCGGAGAGCCGCAAGCCCTGGAAGCGCTCGCCGCGGCCCGCCGCGCCTACGACGACGGCCGCGGGGCGTGGCCGACCATGTCCGTCGAGGAACGCATCGGGCATCTGGAGGCCTTCGCCTATCGCATGGCGGAGAAGCGAGAGGATGTCGTCAGACTCCTGATGTGGGAGATCGGGAAGACGCTCCCCGACGCCGAGAAGGAATTCGACCGGACCGTCGACTACATCCGGGACACCATCGGCGCGTTGAAGGAGCTCGATCGCGTATCATCGCGCTTCGTCATCGAACAAGGTGTGATCGGCCAGATTCGCCGCGCTCCGCTTGGCGTTGTGCTCTGCATGGGGCCCTTCAACTACCCGCTCAATGAGACCTTCACCACGCTGATCCCCGCGCTGATCATGGGCAACACGGTGATCTTCAAGCCGCCCAAGATCGGCGTACTGCTCCACCACCCGCTGCTCGAGGCGTTTCGAGATGCATTTCCCCCAGGGGTGGTCAACACGGTCTACGGCGACGGGGAGAAGGTGATCGGTCCGCTGATGGCGTCCGGGGGAATCGATGTGCTGGCGTTCATCGGAAGCAGTCGCGTCGCCGACATCCTGAAGCGCCAACATCCGAAGCCGCATCGCCTGCGCTGCATCCTCGGGCTCGAAGCGAAGAACCCGGGGATCGTCCTGCGGGACGCCGACCTGGATCACACGGTGAGGGAATGTGTGCTCGGCGCGCTCTCTTACAACGGCCAGCGCTGCACCGCCCTCAAGATGCTCTTCGTCCATCGGGACATCGCCGACACCTTCATCGCGCGCTTCACCAACGCCGTGGACGCCCTGGTGGGCGGAATGCCGTGGGAAGCCGGCGTCGACATCACCGCCTTGCCGGAACCCGACAAGACGAGCTACCTCACGGCATTGATCGAGGATGCCCGTGACCAGGGGGCAGGAGTGGTCAATCGGGGCGGGGGTGCCGTGGAGCACACCTTCATGTCTCCCGCAGTGGTCTATCCCGTCAGGCCTAGGATGAGGCTGTATTCCGAGGAGCAATTCGGCCCCGTGGTCCCGATTGCGCCCTTCGCAGAGATCGATGAGCCGATGAGGTACGTGATCGAGTCGAACTACGGACAGCAGGTCAGCCTGTTCGGGAACGATCCGCAGGTCATCGCCGAGTTGATCGATCCCCTGGTGAATCAGGTGTGTCGGGTCAACATCAACTGCCAGTGCCAGCGCGGGCCCGACACCTTTCCCTTCACCGGCCGCAAGGACTCCGCCGAGGGCACGCTGTCGGTGTCCGACGCGCTGAGAGTCTTCAGCATACGGACGCTGGTTGCGGCCAAGGAGAGCGAAGCGAACAGACGGATCATCAAATCCATCGTCACAGACAGAGGCTCCAGGTTTCTTTCGACGGATTTCGTCCTGTAATCGGAACGGTCCAACGAGGAGGATTCATGCGGCGGCCCGCCCCGCCGCCTGATCCGCAGCGTTGGGGGAATCCAACAGAGAGGAGGTCGCTCATGTCATCGAAGTCACTTGCAGCACTCATCCTCTTCCCCCTGATGATGCTGGCAGCAGAGTCAACCTACGCATCGGATGCGCGCACGGTTCTGAGACCCGGCCCGACTGGGGTCGACGTGATCGAGGAAACCGGCACGCAGCAGGTCCTGCTCGCACCCATCGCCGAGCGCCAACCGGCCGAGGCTGGGCGAGCGGGTCTGGAGGAGATCTGGCATCGCCACTACACCGACGCGACCTACACGACCACGGCGATCTGCGGTGCCAGTGGCGTGATCGCCGCCGGGACCTATCTCAATCCGCCCAAACAGGTGGAGGTTGTCCCCATCGAAGGTTCGGGAACTCCGAACTGGACCTACGCGGGGACCGAGTTCTACGTCGATGCATCCCGAGACGGGTCGATCATCGCAGCGGTCGACTACAATCAACCCGCCCTGACCGTGACCGTCCATTGCTGGGAGGCCGGCTCCGCGGTGCCGCTTTGGTCGACGACGATCTCCAACGCAAGTCGCGGCTCGTCCCGGACGGTGGACGTCTCCGCCGATGGTTCGACCATCGCGGTGCTCGTGACGATGCAAACGGGAAGTCCCGCCGCCCGTCTCTACCTCTTCAGCCCCGCCTCATCGACGCCGCTCGGGATCTTCGATGGACCGGGGGGATTTGCGCGCAACGTCTCGCTGGGCGACGACGGGCGCTTCGCCGCCTTCATCGGCCTGGCCACGATGTACGTCGTCGATCGCGACCTCGGCACGATCCGCTGGAGCGGCAGCATGGGAGCCTCCAGCGACCCGGTTGCCATCTCGACCGACGGCAACTACCTGGCCTACGGCTGGACCACCCTCAAGATGCTGCAGTGGAACGGGCAGATCTACACCACCGTCTGGATCGCCACGGGGGGCACCTTCTCCCTGGGAACCTGCGCCTTCTCCGGCGACAACCAGACCTGCATTTCGGGATGGTACCGCAACGACTTCCGGCAGAACCGCATACGCCCCTTTGCCGTGACCTCTAGCACGCCGCTCTGGACGTATGACTATGTCCAGTCGAACGGCGTGTATCAGGAGACCCCGTACGATATCGCTGTCACGCCGGCGGGGGACTTCTTCGTCGTGGGCGGTTGGGGCGACATCGAGAACCTGAATCCCGAGGTGCAGCTCTTCAGCCGCGAACAGCCCGCGCCGCTGGCCACCTTTGACACGCCGGGTTCGATGTTCGATGTGGACCTGCGCGGCGGTGCGACGGGATTGATCATCACGGCCGCCGGGAAGGCGGTCCACGGCAACCAGACCGGGCGCGGCGGCGACTGCTACTCGCTGCGCTACGGGGACCCCGCCGGGGTGGCGGAGACAGGAACCGAACCGGCGGCGCTCTGGTTCGAGACCGTTCCGAGTCCGTTCCGCGCCGGCGCCGGCTTCGGTCTGGCGCTGGCGGAGGCGCAACCGGTGCGTGTGTCGCTCTACGCCGCCGACGGCAGGCAAGTGCGGGTCCTGGCGGACAGAAACTTCGCGGCCGGCCGGCACAGGCTGAGCTGGGACGGTCGCGACGAGAGGGGGAGCGAGGTTCCCGCGGGCATGTACCTGCTGCGCCTGGAGGGACCCGGCCGCGAGGCCGTGGCTCGGGCCCTCGTGGTGCGGTGAGACACGCGGCCGGCCGATCGCGCGGTTGGGAGGCCAGGGGCTTCGGCGACCCGCTGAGAACCTCTCGATCGAGCCGCTCGGCAGCCGGCGGCGCGAGCGCTGGGTGGGCGGGGGTCCGGTTGGGTACCGGACCCCCGAACCTCTGTAGCCCCTTCTTCTCCCCTCCCGCCCGCGCTATACTCCTCATTTGTTCCTTTCACCCGGCCTCGGGTCCGCCCGGCCCGTGCACATCGGTGCAGAACATCCTGCGGGCCGCAAGACGCGGTCGCCCCCGAGCGACCGGCTGATGGAAGATACGATGAGAAGAAGGATTCTCTACGGCCTCGCTCTCCTCCTCGTCGCCGCGTTGGCCGTCCGCCTGGTGCTGATGCTGACCAAGGGCTCAGCGGGTGGTCCGGCCGGCGGGGGGCGGCCGCCCGTGGCGGTCGAGATCGACTCGGTCCGCATCGGGGCCATCCAGGAGGTCCGCCAGTTCACGGGCACGGTTCATCCCGTGAACCGCTACATTGTCTCCCCGAAGCTCTCCGGTCGTATCGTACGGATCCAAAAGAACATAGGCGATTCGGTGCGGCGTGGTGAGCTGCTCGCTCAGCTCGACGATGACGAGTACCAGCAGGCGGTCCGCGAGGCGGAGGCGAACCTGAAGATCGCCCAGGCTTCCCTGGCCGAAGCCGAGAGCCAACTGCTGCTCGCGAGTCAGGAGCTGGAGCGTGTGCAGCAGCTCAAGGACAGGGGTTTTGCCTCGGCCTCCGAGTATGACGCCGCCACGATGACCCACGAGGCCCAGGGATCACGCCTGACGCTCGCCCGCGCATTGGTCGATCAGCGCGAGGCTGCCCTCAATTCGGCCCGCATCCGCCTCGACTACACCCGACTCACCGCGCCCGAGCCGGGTTTCGTCGGCGAGCGTTTCGTCGACGAGGGAGAGCTGCTGGCACCCAACGCGCCAGTCCTTTCCGTGGTCGAGATCGACGAGGTGTTCGTCCGAACGACCATCGTGGAGCGCGACTACGGCCGCCTGAACATCGGCCAGCCGGCCGAGGTCGAGGTCGACGCGTACCCCGGCCGCCGCTTCGTGGGACGGGTGGCGCGCATCGCGCCGATGCTCGACGAGGCCTCGCGCATGGCCCCGATGGAGGTCGAGGTGGCCAATGAGGCGCTGGATCTGAAGCCCGGCATGTTCGCCCGGGCAGAGGTGGTCCTGGCGGAGCGCGACTCCGCCCGCCTGGCGCCGGCCAGCGCCGTCGTCGATCGCGCGGGGGAGCGCATCGTCTTTCTCGTCGACCTGGAGCAGAAGACCGTCCGGCAGATCCCGGTCGTGGTGGGAATCACGAACGCTGAAACGGTGGAGATCCTCTCGCCCGCGATCACGGGCGCAGTCGTGACACTTGGGCAGCACCTGCTCGCCGACGGCAGCTCGGTGATCCTGCCGGGCGCTGCCGCTTCCGCGCGCCCCGGGGGCCCGCGCCCATGAGTCTCGCGCAGGGCCCGATTCAGCGCCCCATCCTGACGACGATGGTCTATCTCGTGATCATCACCGTCGGGCTGATTTCCCTCTCGCGGCTCTCGGTCGACCTCATGCCCGAGATCACGTATCCGTCCATCTCGGTCATCACCAATTACGGCAACGTGGGCCCCCAGGAAATGGAGGAGCTGGTCACCCGGCCCATCGAGCAGTCGCTCGCCGCCGTGCAGGGCGTCGAGGAGATCACCTCGAGCTCCTCCGAGGGCCGCAGCCGCGTGCGCGTTGCATTCACCTGGGGCACCGATCTCGAGGCGGCCTCGAACGATGTCCGCGACCGGATCGACCGTGTCCTCGGCGCGCTGCCCGAGGACATCGAGCGGCCGATGATCCGCAAGTTTGACATCTCCGCTTTCCCCGTCGTCATCCTCGCGGTCGCCAGCGACTTGAATCCAGTCGATGTGCGGCGGCTCGTCGAGGACCAGGTGGCGTACCGGCTCGAGCGCACTCCCGGCGTCGCCGCGGTCGACATCGGGGGGGGACTCAACCGCGAGGTCCACATCGATCTGCACGCGGCCAAGCTGAAGGCGCTCGGCCTTTCGCCGGCTGACGTTCTGGCAGCGCTGCGGAGAGAGAACCGCAATGTGCCCGCCGGGCTCTACGAGCGCGGCAACCTGGAGGTCCTCGTTCGCACTCAGGGCGAATTCCGCTCGCTCGACGAGATCCGCGCGACCTCGGTCGCGAGCCGTCAGGGGGCGGAAATCCGCATCGGAGACGTCGCCGATGTGCAGGACTCCTGGGAGGAGGTGCGCCAGTTCATCCGCGTCAACGGACGGCCGGCGATCCGTATGGCGATCAACAAGCAGTCCGGGGCCAACACCGTCAACGTGGTCGAGGCAGTGCGGGCCGAGGTCGAGCGCATCAATCGCGACATGCCGCAGCTCACGATCCTTCCGATCATCGACACCTCGGAGTACATCAAGCGTTCGATCAACAACGTGGGCAACTCGGCGTTGGTGGGCGGACTGCTGGCGATCCTCATCCTCTTCCTCTTCCTGCGCAATGTCTCCAGCACGTTGATCATCGGGACGGCGATTCCGATCTCGGTCATCGCCACCTTCGGGCTGATGTACTTCGGCGGATTCACTCTGAACATCATCACCTTCGGCGCGCTGGCCCTCGGGATTGGCATGATCGTCGACTGCGCCATCGTCGTCCTGGAGAATGTCTACCGCCATCGCGAGGCCGGATTGGGGGCCAAAGAGAGTTCTCTGATCGGCGCCTCCGAGGTCTCGGGGGCGATTGTTGCCAGCACGCTGACGACGGTGGTCGTCTTCTTTCCCGTGCTGTTCATTCGCGGCATGAGCGGCATCATGTTCAAGCAGATGGCTTACGTGGTCTCCTTCTCGCTCTTCTGCTCGCTCATGGTCGCCCTGACTCTCGTGCCCATGCTCACCTCGCGCTTCCTGCGCTATACGCCCCCCGAGCACCGGCAGGGCGAGTCGCGCTTGCACCGCATCTATGCGACCAGTGAAGCCGCCTTTCGGGAGATCGAAGCCAACTATGGTCGGGTGCTCGCCTGGGCGCTGCACCACAGGCGCGCGGTGTCGCTGGGTGCGCTCGGGCTCTTCATCCTCTCGGTCGTCCTTGTGCGCTTCATCGGCGTCGAGCTCATGCCCCAGGCAGACGAAGGGGAGGTGCGCGTCAGTCTCGAGATGGCCGTTGGGACCCGACCGGAGGTGATCAACCGTACGGCGATGGTGGTCGAGGAGACGATCCGGCGCGAGGTGCCCGAACTCGATCGTCTGTTTGCCCACGCCGGCGGCGGGGGCTTCCACTCGGCCGGGGGGCACACGGCCGAAGTGCGCGCCGTCCTCGTCCCCAAGGCGAAGCGCCAGCGCAGCAGCGAAGAGGTGGCGAACGCGCTGCGCCGCTCGCTCGCCGGACTGCCCGGGGTGACGGTGCGCACGCGGGCCGGTGAGGGCCTCTTCCTGCTCTCCATGGTTTCTGGCTCAGAGGACAACATCAGCGTCGAGGTGCGCGGCTACGATCTGGGGACAGCCCAGCAGCTCGCCGGGTTGGTCGATCAGGTCGTCAGGGCAGTGCCGGGAATCACGGACACGCGCATCAGCCGCCAGGAGGGCAGTCCCGAGCAGACGATCCGCATCGATCGCGACAAGGCGGCCGATCTGGGGCTGAGTGTGGAGGCGATCGGCGAAGTACTGGAAACGGCGGTCGGCGGGACCTACGCCTCCTACTACCGCGAGAGTGGCGAGGAGTACCGCATCCTGGTCCGCCTGAGCGAAGAGGACCGCAAGGAGCTGGCGGAGCTGCTCGACCTGACCGTCGTCAACAATCGCGGCCAGTCGGTCGTGCTGCGCAACGTTGTCACCGCTGTTCCGCAGGAAGGCCCGGTGAGCCTCGAACGTAAGGATCAGGAACGCATCATCACCGTGACGGCGAACTTCACCGGCCGTGATCTGGGCTCGATCGTGCGCGACATTCGCGCGGGCCTGCGCTCGATTCCGGTTCCACGCGACTTCTCGATCCAGCTCGGGCAGGAGTACGAAGAGCAGCAGAAGGCCTTTCGGGAGCTGATGTTCGGTCTGATCCTCGCGCTGGTTCTGATCTACATGGTGATGGCCGGGCAGTTCGAGTCGTTCCGCGATCCGTTTATCGTGCTCTTCTCGATTCCCATGGCGCTGATCGGCGTCACCTTCACCATGATTCTGACCGGCACGATCTTCAGCATGCAGGCCTTCATCGGTTGCATCATGCTCGCTGGCATCGTGGTCAACAATGCCATCCTGCTGGTCGACTACACCAACCAGCTGCGGCGCCGCGATGGGCTGCCGCTGATGGAGGCCATCCGCCTGTCCGGCTCGCGTCGCCTGCGCCCGATCCTCATGACGACGCTCACGACCGTGCTGGGCCTGGTGCCGCTCTCCTTCGGGCTGGGCGAGGGCGGCGAGGCTCAGGCACCGCTCGCTCGGGTGGTGATCGGTGGGCTGCTGAGCTCGACCCTGATCACGCTCGTGCTGATCCCGGTGGTCTACTCGGTCTTCGAGCAGAAGATGGCGGCGGGATGGCCGGGGGTGCGGAGGATCTTCGCCAGGCGCATGCCGCTGGCCGTCTTGTGCGGGGCCTGGGCGCTCGCAGCGGCCCTCCCTGCCCTTGGCGCTCAGGGTGGGCCAGACCCCGCGCAGGCACCGCCGCTGATGGAAGCCAAGCTGCAGGCGCGCCTTCTTCCACCGCCCGGGGACACGCTGCGCATCTCCGTCGAAGAAGCGGTGCTGAGCGCCCTCGAGCGCAATCCCGACCTGCTCATTCAACGGCGCAATCCGACCCTCGCCCGCGCGGCCGTCTCCGAGGAGCGCGCGGCCTTCGACCCGGTGCTGACCGCCGCGGCGACCCATGACAAGAGCAAGACGCAACGCTTCCTCGGCTCGCAGCCGCAGCCGTTCGAGCTCGTGTCCGAACTCACCGGCTACGATGCCGGCCTGGCGATCCGGCTTCCCACGGGCACGACGCTTTCACTGGATGCCTTCATCAACGGGTCGACTTCGAGCATCTACGCCTCCCAGTACACGGGCAATGTCGGCGTCACGCTGACCCAATCGCTGCTGCGTGGGTTTGGGACGGCGGCGAATCTCGCCAGCCTGCGGCGCGCTCGGCTCGACCTCGAGATCTCGCGCTCCGAGCTGCGCGGTTTCGCGGAGCTGCTCGTGGCCACCACGTGCGCAGCCTACTGGCGTCTCTATCTCGCCGCCGAGGAGGTTCAGATCCAGCAGGAGTCGCTCGACCTCGCCCGCAGGCAACGGGAGGAATCGCTGGCGCGCGTCGAGGTGGGCCGCCTGGCGGAGGTCGAGCTGGCCGCGGTGCAGGCTGAGGTCGCCCGGCGCGAGAGCGCCCTCATCGATGCGCAGAGCGCCTACGAGCAGGCGCGCCTCGACTTCCTCTACCTGGTCGATCCGGTCGGCCGGGCGCCGGTTGGAGCCGGCGGGCTGCCGGGAGACCCTGTCCCCGGGGCTGGCGCTGCGGCGACCGCCTGGTCGACGCTCGTCATCCCCGTCGATGCACCCGCCCTCCCGGCCGATACGCTGGACGCGGTCGCGATTCACGAGGAGGTTGCGGTCCGCTACCGCCCCGATCTGGTCCAGGCGCGCCTCGCGTACGAGCAGGGCCGGGTCGAGGTGGCCCGCACGAAGAACGGGCTCCTCCCGCGGCTCGACTTCTTCATCACCCTCGGGCGAACGACTTACGCCGATGCCTTCCGCGAAGCGATCCCGGAAGTCGACAGCCCCTTCTACAACGTGAATGCCGGTGTGAATCTCGAATTCCCGATCCTGGATCGCGGCGCGCGTGCGGCCGCGAAACAGGCAGAGGTCTCGCGCGACCAGCTCGAGCAAGCCCTCGTGAACATGAACCGCCTCGTCCGCAGGGACATCCGTTCCGCCTACGTTGAGGCCGTCCGGACGCGACGGCAGATAGACGCCACGCGCGCGACACGCGAACTCGAGCAGGCGAATCTCGACGCCGAGCAGGAGAAATTCCGCGTCGGTCGCTCGACGAACCTGCTCGTGCTGCAGGTGCAGCGCGACTTCACCCTCAGCCGCCTGGAGGAGATCCGCGCGTTGGTGGGCTACCTGACGGCGCTCGACGACTTCTACGTCGCTGAGGGCACACTCCTCGAACGGCAGGGGATCGAGGTGCCGGAAGAGCTGTGAGCGCGGCGGGCGGAGCCCCGTCGGGCCGGCGACCGACCGCCTTAGAGCCCCAGGAGCTTGCGCACCATCTCCGGCCCGTTCTCCCAGAACGCCAGGACCACGCCCATCAAGCTCTCGCCGGCGATGACGCCCGAGGCGACCGGGAAGGTGTACTGCTCGGCGAGCTTCGGCTGCTTCTTCTCGAACCACGAGCCGATCACGGCGCCCAGGAAAAAGAGGAGGCCGTAGTACCAATGGAACGTCCAGGCGAGCCCGAGGCCGGCGGGCGAGGGGAACCACTTGGCCTTCCTCGGGAAGGCCCGCGAAAGCAGCGGCAGGATGATCCCCACCAGCCCGCCGACGACGATGAACCAGAGCTTCACCGGTTCGAGAGAGGCCAGGCCGCGGCTCAACGCCTCGGCCACCGCTTTCCAGGTCTGGGCCGCCGGCGCGGGGAACTGGTCCCCGCCCAGCACGGAGGCGTTGGGCACGAGGATGTTGAAGCAGAAGACGGGGATGAGCGTGCCCACGAAGATGCCGGCGAACTGGGCGATGAATTGCTTCTTGGGATTGGCGCCCAGGAGGTAGCCGCTCTTCAGGTCGGTCAGCAAGTCGGCTGACGAGCCGGCGCAGGCGGCGGTGACGTTGGCGCTCATCAGGTTGACGTTCATGTTGCCCGGGTTGATCGCGCCGAAGGTGAGCTGCGTGATCTTGCCCATCGCCCCGACCGGGGTCGTGTCCGTTTCCCCCGTGACGCGGCAGGCGACCAGGGCGAGGGCGAAGGAGAGGAGCACGGCGATGAACGTCTGCCAGTAGGGCATGCCGAAGGTGATGTGGCCCAGCACGGCCAGGCCGGCAAACCCGCCTGCCTGACCGATGAAGAACCAGGACGAGGGCGTCTCGATGGCCTGCAGCGGGTCCTGGCTCTTCACGCGACTGCCCTTGAACATCTGCCCGATGCCGCTGAAGGCGCGCACGGCGCTGCGCCACTGCATCCCGAAGGTGAGGATCCCGGAGGTCACCATGCAGGCGGTGCCGGCCCACAGCGTCCAGGTCACGATGTTCCGGTAGCCGCCCTCGGCCACCACCAGGCCGTGATGCTGAAGCAGGGGCGCGGCGATCATCCAGCAGGTGATGCTGCCGATGAGCATCGAGACGCAGACGCGCAGGCCGGTGATGGCGCCGGCCGCGATGAACATCGGTTCCCAGGAGAAGAGCACGGTGCGGCCCATCCAGGCCGACCCGAACAGCTTCTGATTCATCGCCCCGATCCAGGTCCCGATCATGTAGGGCTCGAGGGAGCTGTGGATCCGGACGAGTCCCTCGGTCAGGAACTTGCTGAGCAGGCCGAAGAGCCCGGCCAGCCCCAGCGCGCGGGCCGACTGAATGCCCTGTTCGCCCTTCGAGTGGAGCGCGCGCAGGGTCTCGGCTGCGGCGATGCCGCTCGGGAAGCGGAGCTGCTCGATGTTGATCATCTGCCGCTTCATCGGGATGGCCATGGTCACGCCCAAAAGGGCCAGGAAGAAGACCCACGCCATCATCATTCCCGTCGACATCGTCGAGTTGTTGAGCAAGATGTAGGCGGCGAAGGCCGAAACGAGCGTCCCGCCCGTGGAGTAGCCGGCCGAGCTGGCGGTTGACTGCATGCAGTTGTTCTCGAGGATCGTCATCGGCGTGCGGGCCAGCCGGATCTTGTGCAAGAAGGTCCAGATCGCGTAGGAGAGGATGCAGGCTGTGATTGCGACCCCGAAGCCCCAGCCTGCCTTCAGGCCGATGTAGAGGTTGGTCAGGGAGAGCACGCCGCCCAGGATCGAGCCCATCAACACCGCGCGCCAGGTGAGCTGCAGCATGCTGTCGCCGCGGCCCCGGTAGACCTGGTCATACCATTGCTGCTCGATCTCCTCCGGCGTTCCCTTGAACCCATCGACGGGCAGGTGCTCCATCTCCGGCGCCGGGTCGGCCTGTGCGGCGTGGTGCGGATCCTGGGTCTCGCGGCTCATCCGATCGGTCCCCCTCTCCAGTCCCCCAAACCCCGATGACCGCCGGCTGGACCCCCGCGGCCCACCTGCTCGGCGCAATGCGCTAAATCCTACGAGAGGACGGGGCTGGCGTCCATAGCCAGGTGAGGTGCACTTGCAGCGGGGCGAAGTGGGGAGGGACGGAGTTCCCGAAGCCGACCTTGGTGCGGATTTTGGTGGGCGTGGCGGCCTGGGAGCTGTGGTTTGGTCTTCGATGCGGCGGTCACGGTTCCCGGCCTGGCAGGTAGAGCCGGGTAGTGATTGCATCGAGGGCGGCGCAGGGTCGCCCGAAACAAGTGCTACTCCATCCCTCCTTCACAGCGGATGCCCTCGGCGCGGATCCGGGCGGGGTGCCGCCCCGAGCCCGTGGAATCTGCCAGCGGGATCGGGAGCGGCACCTCGTCACTGCTGATCTGGCAAGGACGCAAGACGCCTCCCGGTGCAGGGCTCGGCGGAGCTCGAAGCGCTCAGGACAGGCCGGTGGAGGTTCCGGCGCTGATGCTGTGTGTCGGAGCTTCTCGGGCGCTTCACCGTGAAGACCCGCGGGTGTTCATCGAATGTGCCCCGGGAACACCGGTTCCCGTGACCATTCGAGTGCCAGCGGACGCTCAGCATTGCGGATCTCCGTGCTTTCCCGCCGACGGGGTGGCAACCGGGCGGCCACCCCTGGAGGCCGGCGCCCCCACGACGGCCTTCAGTGTCGAGACCCGGCCGGTCGCGGAGTCACTGTTGCTGGAGCAAAAAAGGCGCCGCCGGGTTCTCTGCGCGAGATCACCTCGGCAACGCCTTCGTCTCACAGACCGGGTCTCTGGTCGACAAGGCACCTGCAGCCGCGCTGCAAGCCCTGTACATCCCATACATCGGACTGGCCCACGGGAACTTGACTCCGAAATCCGCCGGGCGCGCGCTCGCCGGGTCGCTCCAGCGCGACCGCAAGACCCAAGGGGCCCGCGATCCGACTTGACCCACCGGGGGTTGCAACCTGGGCACCGGGCGCGCATCCTGGCGACGGGGCAGGGCCTGCTCCCGGTTCCGGGAGACCTCTGAGCGGCCTCGAGGGGGATGAGCAGGATGGAGTCGGTTGCGAAGTTTCTGTTCGAAATCGGCCACCTGAAGCGCGTGGCGCGGTCCGGCTGGTGGGTGGCCGGCGTGCGCGATCCCGAATCGGTCGCCGAGCACAGCTTCCGCTGCGCCTGGATCGGCCACTTCCTGGCGCGCGCGGAGGGGGCCAACAGCGCCCGGGTGGTGATGATGGGCCTGGCCCACGATCTCCCCGAGGCGCGCCTCAACGATCTGCACAAGGTCGCGCAGCGCTATTTGGACCCGAAGCCGGTTGAGGGGCGCGTCTTTGGCGATCAGGTGGCCGGCCTGCCCGACCGTGAGGAGCTCGCCGAGCTGCAGAGGGAGTACGCGGCCGGTGCGACGCTCGAGGCGCGCGTGGCGCGCGACGCGGACCGGCTGGAGTGCGCCTTCCAAGCCCTCGAGTATGTCGAGGAGGGCCACGCCCCCTGCCGGGACTGGTTCGTCAACACCGAGGGCGCGCTCGTCACCGGCGCGGCGAAGTCCCTCCTGGCCACCCTGGGCACGTGCAACCCGAACGGCTGGTACCGCGACCTGCCCGGCCACACCCGGAGGTAGCCCGCCGTGGAGACGCTGCACGAGGCGCGCTGGTGGCGCGCGGACCCCGATCGACCGGGCAGCGTGGTCTGTGAGCTCTGCCCGCGCGGATGCCGGCTGGGCGAGGGGCACAAGGGGTTTTGCGGCGCGCGGCGCAACGAGGGTGGCCGACTGCGGTCGCTCACCTTCGGCCACCCCTCGAGCGTGGGGATCGACCCGATCGAGAAGAAGCCGCTCTTCCACTTCCAGCCGGGAACGCAGGTGCTCAGCTTCGGCACCATCGGATGCACCCTCGCGTGCCGCTTCTGCCAGAACTGGACGCTCAGCCGGGGGGATGCCGACGCGCAGCGGGGGCGCTTCGTATCGCCGCAGGAGATCGTGGAGCTGGCCGAACGCGAAGCCTCGCCCGCGATCGCCTACACCTACAACGAGCCCACCGTTTTCGCCGAGTACATGGTCGCCTGCTGCGAGCTGGCGCGTGAGCGGGGGATCCGCAACGTCGCCGTCACCAACGGTTTCATCACCCCCGCGGCACGGCGCGAGGCCTTCGCCCTGCTCGATGCAGCCAACGTCGACCTGAAGGGTTTCAGCGAGGAGTTCTACGCCGAGCAGACGCAGGCGCACCTGGCGCCGGTGCTGGACACCCTGCGCTGGATCGTTCACGAGACGCGCATCTGGCTCGAGGTGACGACCCTGCTCATCCCAGGCTTGAACGACGCCGACGAGATGGTGGCGGCCGAATGCGACTGGATCCGAACCGAGCTGGGGCCGGAGGTCCCGCTCCATCTGACCGCCTTCCATCCCGCCCACCGGATGACCGACCGTCCGCGCACGCCGCCCGATGCGCTCACCCGGGCCCGGCGCATCGCGCTGGAGCACGGACTGGGCTATGTCTACGTGGGCAACGTGGCGGAGTCGGACGCACAGAGCACGCGCTGCCCGTCGTGCGGTGCGCTGCTCGTCCGGCGGACGTGGCACGCGACCGAGGTCGTGGGCCTGGACGGCGACCGGTGCCGCGCCTGCTCGGCCGTGATCGCGGGCGTCTTCGCGTGACGCCCGGCACGCGCGATCGGCCAGCGGCGTAGAGGGGGAATCGTGATGGAAACGCTCACGGTGAGGACGCAAGCGCACGCGCAGCTCGTCGACGTGACCGAAGATGTACAGGCAGTTATACAACGCTCGGGCGTCCAATCGGGTGTAGCCTGGCTGCACGTTCCGCACACGACCGCGGCCATCACGATCAACGAGAACGCCGACCCCTCCGTCGTCCACGATGTCCTGGCCGACCTCGAGCGCATCGCCCCCTGGCGACAAGGCTACTACCAGCACGGCGAGGGCAACAGCGCGGCGCACTTGAAGTCGAGTCTGGTGGGGTGCGACCAATCCGTGCTGGTCGAGGACGGGAGCCTGGTGCTGGGCACCTGGCAGGGGATCTACTTCTGCGAATTCGACGGCCCGCGCACCCGCCGGCTGCTCGTGCAGGTGATGGGGACGGCGGGATGAGCGGCGGGCCAGTCGGGCGGACCGGCGCTCCGCGGGTGAGCCGCCCATGAGCGACACGCCGCGCCGGGACTTCCCGGAGGATCCCGACCTCTTCTCCGTCACGGACGTCGGCAGCACCACGACCAAGGCGATTCTCTTCCACCGCGCGGGGGACGGCTGGCGCTGCGACCGCCGCGAGGCGCCCACCACGGTCGAGCGGCCGTACGAGGATGTGACGGTCGGCGTCACGCAGGCGCTCGCGGCGCTCGAGGCGGCGACCGGGGAGCGGCTGCTCGCCGGCGGGCGGCCGTGCGTGCCGTATCTGTCGACCTCGTCGGCCGGCGGTGGCCTCGCCATGGTCGTCACGGGGCTCGTGCGCGAGGTCACCAGCCGCAGCGCCGAACGCGTCGCGCTCGGCTGCGGCGCGATCGTGCTCGATGTGATCGCCATGGACGACGGGCGCACGCCCTATGAGAAGATCGAGGCCCTCGCGCGGCTGCGCCCCGACATGGTGCTCCTGGCCGGCGGCTTCGATGGCGACGCGCTCTCGGGCCCGGTCTTCCTGGCGGAGCTGATCCGCGAGGCCGGCCTGCGCCCCAAGCTCAATCCCGCCAAGCCGCTGCCGGTGATCTTCGCGGGCAACGTCCACGCCCGCGAGCTGGTCCAGGGCACGCTGGGCGAGGGCTACCTGTTCCACCCCGTCGCCAACATCCGCCCCAAGGCCGATCGCGAGGATCTCGACCCGGCGCGCGCCGCGATCCACGACGTCTTCATGGATCACGTCATGTCGCAGGCGCCGGGCTACGAGAAGCTCACCGCCTGGGTCGATCGGCCGATCCTGCCCACACCGGCGGCTTTCGCCCGGATCCTCGAGCACGCCTCGCGGAAGCTCAGGCTGCGCATTCTGGCGATCGACATCGGGGGCGCGACGACGGACGTCTTCACCGCCGGGGCGGGGCAGGTCTGGCGCACTGTGAGCGCAAACCTGGGGATGAGCTACAGCATCCTCAACGTCGCGCGCGCCGGCGGGATCGAGGAGGTCGAGGCGGTGCTGGACGGGCCGCTCGATCGGGGCACGCTCTGGGACCTGATCGGCTCCAAGCTGATCCGGCCGACGGCGCTGCCGGGCGATGAGGACGCGGCCCGGATGGAGCGGGCGGTCGCGGTGGTCGCTGTCCGCGAGGCGGTGCGCGAGCACCTCGACGTGCTGCGCGGCGTCTCGCTCAGCCGCTCGCACGACGAGCTGCGCATCCGCCGTGAGTTCATCCAGACGGCGGCGCGCAAGTCGCTGCGGCGCGAGCGGCTCACCCTGCAGGGCTACGACCTCGTCATCGGGAGCGGCGGCATCCTGTCGCACTCCCCCCGCGCCGTGGCCGCGCAGATCCTGCTGGCGGCGCTGCAGCCGGGCAAGAAGGTCGAGATGGCCGTCGACAGCGCCTTCATGTTCCCGCACCTGGGCGCGCTGTCCGAGGTCGCGCCGGATCTGGCGGTGCGTCTGCTCGAGGAGGTCGGCCTGGTCCGGCTGGGGCGCGCGGGCGCAATGCGCGCGGCGCACGACGGTCAAGCCGCGCTCGATGGTGAGGACAGGCACGAGGCGCACGATCGCGAGGGCCGACCCGCGGACGGATCCGTCGCGGCGGACAGAACAGCCGCTGCAGGCGCCGCCGGCGTCGCGCGTGCCGGACCGCCGGGGAGTCGCCTCCGCGAGGGGATCCTCGACCTCGACCGCGTGCTCGCGATTCCGGGCGAGGTCTTCGTCCGGGCCGGTGATCGAGTCGCTCCCGATACGCTCGTCGCGCGCAGCAGCCGCGACTTCTCGCGTCCGTTCTTCCTCGATGTCGCCCGGGGCCTGGGCGTGGCCCCGCGCGAGGCGGCCGCGCACCTGCTCAAGCGGGAGGGCGACGAGATCACCGAGGGCGAGCAGATCGCCGGCTACAGGGCCGGCCCTCTGCGCACGCGCACGTACCTCGCGCCTGTTTCGGGCCGGATCGAACGGATCCTGCCCGGGGGCATGCTGGTCGTGCGCGAGCGGCCGGAGGAGGCGCGCCAGCTCGTCGCGGTCCACGTCGCCCGCCACCTGGTGATGCACGCCGAGCAGATCCGCCCGCACCTGCGGGTCACGGTGGGGCAGCCGGTCGAGCGCGGGCAGTGGCTGGCGGCGGTCATGCGGGCGGGCGAGTTCCGGCCGTGCCCGTCGCCCGTGCGGGGTCGCGTGAGCGATGTCGATCTGGGTCACGGCATCGTGTCGATCGAGCCGCTGCGCGAGGAGCTGGAGGTGCGCGCGTGGATGCCCGGGCGCGTGAGCGCCGTCTCGGCGCGCGGGTGTCGCGTGACGGGAGAGGGCGTCGCGATCGAAGGCGTCTGGGGGCGCGGGGGCGAGGTCACCGGACCGCTCGTGCTTGGCGAGGCCTGTCAGGGCGCCGTGGTCGCGCGCGGCCATCTCGCCGCGGATGAGATTGATCGCTGTGTAGAAGTTGGCGCTGCGGGAGCGATCGCGGGCAGCGTGCATCTGGCCGATGTGATCGACCGCGAGCTGCCGTTCAGCCTGGTCGTCACCGAAGGATTCGGCGCGCAGGCCATGGCGGACGAGATCCACGCGGCCCTGCAGGAGCACGATGGGCGCCTGGCCCTGCTCGACGGCACGACGGTGCTGCGCGTGGGCGTGCGGCGGCCGCGGGTGATCCTGCCGTGGGAGTGAGCCCGCGCGGGGCAGGCGATGGGGGGGCGTGCGAATCCAAGAGCCTGCGCGGGACCGGGTGCGGCCCCGCGCAGGCGAGTGTCCGGGCGACAGGCACTGCGCCCCGGCCAGGGAGAACCGCGGAGCGTGTCTCGCCACGCGGTTTCGCAGCGCTGTGCCACCCGTACGCGTGAGGAAGCGGTCAGGCCCGGCTCGATGATCAGCCTGCCGCTCCGCTAGAAGTTGACCTTGTACCCCCCCGTTGCGGCGATGGTCCGCAGCACCTGAAGCGCCTCGGTGTGGTCGTGCGAGACGCGAGCCAGCCGGCGATCATCGCGCGAGATGATCGAAATGACGGGTACCATCCTGGCCGAGAGACCCTCGAGCGGCACGCGGACCAGATCGCCCGTGTCGATGAAAACGTAGCAGCCAGGCCGCTGGATCTCACCCCAAGAGCACTCCTCCAGCCCACCCGTCCACCCCTTCAACGGAGCCCGACCCGGACCCTCTGGCGACATCGTGCTGTCTCCTCGCTGCGCCCAGGGAACCGCCGCGGAGATCCGCGTGTCCGGGAGGGACTGCGGCGGTTCCCCTGGGCACCTGGGGTCATCGATAGAGCGACTTGATTCTCCCCCAGGACGCTTCTTGTACAGGCGTTCCGTAGCAGGGATTGTCCAAGCCCTCGCAGGTGTGAGTGGGATGCCAGAGGTGCCCTGGCACGAATGGCTGCGTCGGGGACATGCCGTTGAGCACCTTGCACTCCTCTTCCCACACCATCGAGCAATTTGTCTGAACGCAGCACGCCCCCAGTGCATCGCAGTGCGCTTCGCTGCAGGAGCTGTACGACTCGTGCCACGTCCCGCCGAGATTGGCGCACTGCTGGGAGATCAGGATCTGACAGCTATTGTCGGGCAGACAGCAGACCCGCTCGGGTGCCGACAGGCAGGGATTCGGATCGCACGGCACGCCGGATCCCTGCCACACGCCGTGACCGTAAATGGGGTGGGGCTTGGCCAAGCACTCGGCCTCCGAATAGATGTCGCAGCGGATGATGGTCGTCCCCCAGCAACAAGCCCCCGTCGGGATACAGGGGTTGGGCGTGCAGCTGGCCAACTCGGATCGCCAGATTCCGCCCGCCGCAGCGCAGTCGGCCTCGGTCTTGATCGTGCAGGCATAGGACACGGGGTTGCAGCATGCACGTTCGGGGTCAACCTGGGTGGGGTGCACTCGCACACCGTCTTGGTTGATGCCCAGCCCGCCGCGGCTGGAGACAGCGACAGGGTAGGTCTGGGCTGGGCTCTGAGCGTTGGTGAACCCGATGGCGCTGGTCGGCGGGTCGATGCCGACCTGGATGGTTGTGACGGCCTGGCCCGCCCCGTAGGCATATCCCCCGAAATAGTAGATCGGGACGTAGTTGCCCGACCAGGCCGTACCGTTCCAGACACACGCGGTGCCCTCGTTGGGCCCGGGCCACGCCGCGGTAGGCAGCTCGAGTCCGCCACCAGGGGGAAAGCAGGGACCCCAGCCCTCGAAGGCGAACGCGCCGGCGTTGAAGTTCGTGAAGCCGAACTCGAAGCCGGAGAAAATCTTCGGCTCGCCCCATGCGGCCAGGACGAACCAGATCACGTTCGCCGCCGGCCCGTCGATTCGCGTCACCTGGTACTGCGAGTCGTCAATCGCGAAGGGGCTGTACGCCGCACCCCAGTCCCCCACGTCCGTGGTATAGGTCAGGGACGTGGCGTGATGGGTGATCAGAACGCCGCCCGTCAAATCCCAGGTATCCGCCCCCGCCGACACCGTGACAGCCAGCGCGGCCATCGCGAATCCGCCGACTCGCTTCATCTCCTTGGCCTCCCGCGCGCAGATTCCCCCGCGTGGTGCTGCGGACCTTGCCGATCCCGGCGACGGTCCCGGTCCCCCCGAGTCCCTCGGGCAGTCCACGTGGCGGCCGGGGCCGAAGCTCCGCCGGCCAGAAGGACCGGCCGCCACGCGGGTGATGGTGGTTGTGCACCATGGACTGGTGCACAACGCATGCCGCAGTCTTCGGCGTCTCAAGTCATTCATACAAAGGGCATTACGGATCGGTGCCGCCGGGGCTCATGGGGCGACCCGCCCCGTCCAGCGGGGCCATGGCCGCACATGGGCCGGCAATCGCGCCACTGAGTTGGAGTTACTCCGGGCGGGGCAGAATGCTACGTTTGGGGCGAATCGGGACCCTGGGGTGGCCGGCCCTCCGGCTGGTAAGACTCGAGCTTGCGGTAGAGCGTCTTGCGATCCATGCCCAGCAATCGTGCGGCCGCGGCCTTGTTGCCACCGACCAGGCGCAGGGTCTTGAGGATGTGCTGGCGCTCCATCTCGGCCATGGGCAGCGGACCGGCCTCGGGAGGCGCCTCGGCGCGCGGGCGCTTCAGCAGAGTATCGGGCAGGTCGTCCAGTCCCAGAACGTCATCGACGCCGAGCACCAGGGCGCGCTCCACGACGTTCTCCAGCTCGCGTACGTTGCCGGGCCAGGGATAGCGACGCATGATCTCGAGCGCCTCCGGCGCCACCCGGCAACCCGAACGCCCCAGGCGCGAGCCGTGCTTCTCGAGCAGGTGCGCAAGCAGCGGGAGCAGGTCCTCACGGCGCTCACGCAGCGGTGGCACGCGCACGCTGATCACGTTGAGTCGGTAGTAGAAGTCCTCTCGGAAGGCGCCGGACGTGATGAGAGCCGGCAGGTTCCTGTGCGTGGCGGCCACGATCCGCACGTCGACCGGGACGGGGCTGGCTGCACCCAGGGGATGGACTTCCTTTTCCTGAAGCGCGCGGAGCATCTTGGCCTGCAGCGCCGCGGGCATGTCCCCGATCTCGTCGAGGAAGACCGTGCCACCCTCGGCTTCCTGAAGGAGCCCGACCCGGTCCTCCCGCGCATCGGTGAAGGCCCCTCGGCGATGGCCGAAGAGCTGGCTCTCGAGCAGGGTTTCGGGAATCGCAGCGCAGTTGATGGCCATGAAGGGTTTGCCCAGCCGGGGGCTGCGGGTGTGGAGAATGCGCGCCAGCAGCTCCTTGCCCGTGCCGCTCTCCCCGAGGATCAGCACGGGTGTGTCCGCCCCGGCTGCACGGGTGATCATCTCGACCACGGCTCGCATCGCGGGGCTGTCGGCCACGAAGTTGGTATTGCCTGTCGCAAAGGCAGCGCGCAGCGCGGCCAGCTCCTGCATCAGCCGTCTCTCGCGCAAGGCCGCCGTCACGGTCGCGACGAACTCCTCCATGCGAAAGGGCTTGGTGAGGTAGTGGTAGGCGCCGTGCTTCATCGCATCCACGGCGGATTCGATCGAACCGAACGCGGTGATGATGATGACCGGCACATCCGGGCGGTGTTGGCGGATTTCCTGCAACAGCTCGCTGCCCTTCATGCCCGGCATCATCAGGTCCGTCACGACGACATCGATCTGCGTTCCCCGGAAGGTATCGAGAGCCTCTCGTCCATCGGCGGCCGTGAGAGCGCGGCACGCGGCCTCATGCAGGACTTCGGCGAGGAGGTCGCGCATCTCCGCATCGTCCTCGACGACGAGGATCGTGGGGGGGATCCCCATGGGGCCGGACCGGTTCATGGCCTGCCTCCCAAGGCGGACCGCACCCCGAGTGGGAGGTACACGGTGACCCGAGTGCCCTGGCCCACCTCGCTGGCGATATCGATCCACCCGCCGTGCTCCTGGACGATGGCATAGGCGATCGAGAGCCCCAATCCCGAGCCCTCACCAACATCCTTCGTCGTGAAGAAGGGATCGAAGACCTGGGCCAGCACATCGGTCGGCATCCCGTGGCCGGTGTCGACGAAGGCGATGGATACGTACTCCGCCTCCGGCTCCCCCAGCCGCAGTGGGTGAGGGCGCGGCGCGACGCCGACCTGGATCCGCAAGATCCCACCCTGGGGCATCGCCTCGACGGCATTGAGGCTCAGGTTGAGGAAGACCTGGTTGAGCTGGTCAGGATCCGCGGGGATCTCGGGCAGCGCTTCGGGAAGCTCCAAGCGCGGTTCGACACCTCGACGCTCAAAACGCGGATCGAGGAACTCGACCACGCCGTGCAGCAGCCGAGAGATGTCCACCTGCTCGAGACGTGGGGCACGCTCCCGGGCGAAGTCGAGCATGCCGTGAACTGTGCGCGCAATGCGATCGATCTGACTCAAGATGATCTGCACATTGCGCTGGGCTGATTCGTCGGCAGGGATCTTGCGCTGCAGGGACTCGACGCGTCCACTGATGACATTGAGGGGTGTACCGATCTCGTGGGCCAGGCCGGCGGAGAGGCGCCCCAGACTGACCAGCCGCTGGGCCACGCGCATCTCCTCTTCAGCGCGCCGGCGCTTCTCTTGCTCGCCCTGCAGCACGCGCTCGGACTCGGACAGGCGTTCGCCCATCACGTTGAACTCCCGCGCCAATCGCCCGAACTCGTCGCGCGAACGAATGGGCGCGCGCACGTTCAAGTCGCCCGCGCCAACCTCGCGGAAGCTCTGGATCAGCAACCGAGTGGGGCGGACGAGGCTGAAGTAGCTGATCAGATAGACGGTCACAGTGACTGCCAGAGCGATGGCGAGCGCCAACACGAAGATCGCACGCTGGGAGGCACGAGCTTCATCCTCGATGAAGGACGCGAGCTGCAGCACCTGCAAGGCTCCGATGCGGACCCCCGTCGGGCTGGTCAGCGGCAGGAGAAAAGAGATCGTGGGCTGGTCGTCGATCCGCCGCTCGGATTCCTCGGTCTGGCCACTGCGGAGCACGCGCAGGAGAGCCTCGTCGAAGACGAACGTCTGGCCGGTCAGACTGGAAGACTGGTAAATCAAGCTCCCGGTCGCGTTGAAGACTCGCAGTCCCAGGATCCGCTCGTAGAGCGTCACCTTGTCGACGAGCTCGCGCACGTCCTGTAGATCCCGGTCGCGGAAGTAATCCTCCATGGCGAGCTGGAGCGTCCTGGCCACCGCGCGGCCCTCGCGCACGAGTTCATAATGAAGCACACGACGATTGCGGCGATCATCCACGTATCCGAAGACGGCCATGATGGCCACCAGGGGCACGATCAATAACAGGGTCAGCTTGGTGCCGATGCTCACCCTTCTACCTCCGGCAGCGGATCCTACCGCACCCGGATCACCCTGCGCACCTGCTCGAAGGCGTCGCTCCGGCTCTCGAGCCGGTAGAAGTAGAGGCCCGAGGGCACCGGGTGACCACCATTGTCGCGGCCATCCCAGGTGACGCGGTGCCGTCCGCTCGGACGCTGATCGCGCACCAGCGTCCGCACCACGCGGCCCTCGAGATCGAGAATGCTCAGCTCGATCTCCCCGTCCAGGGCGACGTCGTAGAGGATGAGGGTCCGATCGCGGAAGGGATTCGGTCCGCCCACGCTCAGGCCGGGACGCAGGGGCAGATCGATCTCTGTCTCGACGTCCGTGGTGGTGTTGGTGCCGAGCACGCGCACGTCATCGATGTACCAGCCTTCGACGGTCTCGGCCTCCGTGCTGCCGTCGCTGCCGAAGCGGAAGCGGAACTGGACCGTACCCTCGTATCCATCGATCTCGAACACCGACTCGCGCCACGGCCAGTAGCCCGAGAAGACCGGGGTCTGGGGCGGGAACGGTCCGGGCGGTCTGCTCTCGCCGATGAGAAAGTCATACCCGGTGGCGGGATAGAGCTGCGTCCACGGGCCGCCGTTGATCGAGGCCTCGACCAACCCGCCGTCGCGCGCCACCCCGAAATGGGCACCGGCCAGCTCAGCCTGGATGTAGTGCCAGAAGCGGAGCTGGGCGTGCTGCGCGAGCGGAATCACCGGTGACTCGAGCACGGCGTCGATCAGGTTGTCGTAGGCCATGCCCGAATCGGGCGAGCCGCACTTCCAGCTCGTCGTACCGCCCGGGGTGTGGTTGCGCAGCGTGCTCAGGTGCCACGCGTCGCTGTAGCCAGCGATGCCGCTGGCGTGCGTCCAAGCGCCCGGGCCGCCCTCGAGCGGATCGAAGAAGCCGCCCACGGGGATCTCGAGCTTGATGCGCTTGGCAATGCCCCAGTCGGCGGTCAGGTCGAGATTGACGAAGAGGATCTCGGGGTTGGGCGTCTGTGGCGACACGCGCAGCTCGAAGGGCGGCGCGAGCGGCTCCAACGCGCCCATCGCCAGCGTGTCGATGCCCGCCAGCGGCTGCAGGATCTCGAGGTACGGAGAGAGCGCGACGAGCTGTCCCTGGATGCCGGTCGCCCCCACCGCGCCCTGGTTCGCGATCGAGGCGGACAGCGTGCCGTCCTCGCCCGGATCCAGACCGCCCCCGCCCGCATCGACGGCGATGGAGAGCGGGCAGGACAGGCTTGCGGAACGACCCGTCAGGGCGAAGGTGCGCGTCCAGATCACGGGCAGCGGGTCCCCGGCCGGCGCCACCTGCGCGTGGATCTCCAGGGAGAAGGTGGCCGTGAAATGGGTCGGCGCGGCGGGGTTCACGCGCAGGACGAAGGGCGAGAGCGGGGAACCGTATTGGTCGGGCAGCAGCGTCGGATAGAAGTTGACGCTGTCGAGCGCCGTGCACAGCGTGTCGATGGGGCTGAGCACGCCCCAGATCTGCGAGGCCGTGGTCCCGCCCGCGTTGAGCAAGATCGGCTCCACCTCGATCGTCTCGCCGCCGTTCGGGACGCGGTCGCCGTTGCCCTGGCTCTGCCCGAAGGCGTCGTCGTCGACCTTGATCTCCTCGAGCGCCAGCCAGCCAGTCGGCGGCGGGAAGATCGTGATGAAGCGGGGTGGATCGACCGGCGTGAAGATCGCCAGGGTCTTGGGCGGCACCAGGCTCCACCCGGTCGTGTCGGTACCCACCGCCTGCGAGGCCACGGTCCATCCCCCCGGGATCTGCTTGTACCTCAGCCGGTAGCGGGCATCGTTGGTGTTGTCGAAGCGCAGGGCGTAGAGCGTGTCGCCGCATGCCATGACCGAGTTGATCGATGTGGTCGGCGCGCCGGCGTCGTACATGCGCAGAGCGGCGTCGCAGATGGCGTCGCTGTACCACAGGCTGCGGCCTCCGTGGCCGTCACCCTCCTCGAGCTGCTTGAGCACATAGAGAAAGAAGAGCTCGCTGTCGACGTAGGGGAGCTCGTAATCGGTCGGGTGCTTGTCCAGGTAGCCCGGCGTGCCGTCGTCCAGCAACGCCAGCATGACCGTGGGATTGACCGTGCCGTTGTGGGCGAGGCAGAAATCACCGCGCACGAAGGGATGCGGGTCGGGCCCGTTGCCGTGTCCACTCGATGCCGCGCGCAGGTGCACGACCGCGCAGTGGGCATCCTGCTGGCACAGCTCGGCGGCCGCCAACCGATAGCGCATGTCGTATTCGTGGTTCGCCGGCGGCCCGGCGCGCAGGAGCTGCGGCCGCGTGAGGTTGGTGCCGCTCAGACCCTCGGCCCAGTAGGCGATGCCCCAGCCGTCACGGTTCGAGGACGCGAGCTTCATCAGAGCATTCGTGCCGCTGACGAGCTGGTCGTACAACACCGAGTCGTCGGGCGCCGTGCCGATCATGCCCCAGAAGCGGCAGGCGTGATCCGGGGGTGGGGGCGTGAGCTGGCCGAAGGCGACCGAGACCGCCGCCCACGCCGCGAACAGACCGGCGGCCGCCGGACGCAGCGCGGCCGCGATCTGACCCCCCGGTCGCGGGCGGACCTGTCTGCACAGGCTGTGATTCAACGGCGTCTCCCGATGCGGATGGCCCCTACGGGGCCGTCGCGCGCTCACCGCACCAAGGTCATCTTGCGCACCTGCTGGCTGTCGCCCTCCTCGAGGCGATAGAAGTAGATGCCCGCGGGCTGCGGGCGCCCGCCGGCATCGAGCCCGCTCCAGGCGACATCGTGGCGGCCGGCCGCCAGTCGCTCGTCGATCAGCGTGCAGACCACGCGTCCCTGCAGGTCGAGCACGCTCAAACGCACCTCGCCCGCGCGCGGCAGCTCGAAGGCGATCCGGGTCGTGGGGGCGCAGGGATTCGGGCGGTTCGCGAGCAGCACCGGCCGCGCCAGGCCCGCGCTTGCGGGACCCTCGACCGCGCTCGCCGGCGAGGAGGAATGGACCTCGACGTCGTCGATGTACCAGCCCTCCATCGCGTCGGCCCCGTCGCTGCCGAAACGGAAGCGGAAGCGGGCCGAGCCGACCACACCCTGGAGGGTGAAGGTCTCCTGCTGCCAGCCGTGCGAGCCGGAGAAGACCGGCGTGTCGGCCGGGAACGGCCCCGGGGTGCTGCCGGTGCGGATCAGGTACGGGTAGCCGCCATCGGGGTCGATGCGCGTCCAGGCCCCTCCGTCGAGCGACATCTCCACCAGCCCACCGTCGTAGCAGCGGCCGGGATAGGCGGAGCTCACCTCGGCCTCGATCCAGTGCCAGAAGGTGAGGACCGTGGTCTCGGCGATCTCGATCGCCTCCGTCTCGAGTGCGCCGTCGGCGAGGTTCGCGTAATCGCCCGAGCCCGTGTCCCCGAACTTCCAGCTGTGGCTGCCTCCGGCCGTGTGGTTGCGCTGGCTGGAGAGATGCCACTGATCGTTGAACGACGGGGTCACGACCGCGTGCGTCCAAGCACCTTCGCCCGCTTCCATGTCGTCGGCGAAGCCGCCGACCCCGATCGGGGCCGTCAGATCGATCGCGAGGTCCCAGTCGGCCGAGACCGCCAGGCGGCAGTAGACCGTGCCCGGCGATGGCGCCCAGGGCTCGAGACTGACCTCGAAGGCGGGCGCGAGCGCGACCTCCCCGCCGATGGGGATCGCCGCCGCACCACCCTGCGCCTGGGTCACGATCAGGCCACCCCCGCCCCCGAAGAGCGTGGCGGCCACGGCCGTCGCGCTGCGGTGACCGCTGTTGCTCAGGCGCACCGTCACCAGCGCGGCCTCGCCCGGGTCGAGGCAGTGGTCGCCGTCGCCACCGGCCGCGTCGTCGATCTCCAGGGTCGCGATGGCCAGCGCGGGCGCGTCGGCCACGTAGGTGAAGGTCCCGGTCCACAACCCCGAGCCGGCGTCGCGGATCTCGAGCGCGAAGGCGAGCGCCTCCTGGTCGGGGCAGTTGCCGTCGATCCGGAACGTGAAGTGGTCCCCGCCTTGGCCGCCCACCGCTGCGCCGCCAGGGATCGAGCCGTAGATGGCGGTCGCATCGGTGATCTCCACCTCGGGGTTGGGGCAGGTCAGCGTGGCGTGAACGCCGTCGATCGGCGCGTTCCAGACGTTCTGCAGGGTAACGGTGAGCTCGATCGTCTCACCGGCGTCGCAGTCGCCGTCATCGTTGCCGCCCGGGCCATCATCGATCGCGTGCTCGTCGATCACGATGAACGGGCCGTTGGGCACGATCGGGAAGGTCACCTCGGTCACGAGCAGGTCGGCATCCGAGACCACCAGGTGCATCGTCCCGGGGTGGGTCGGGGCGACCGCCAGCGTGGCGGCCCCGGTCTCGCCGGTGACGCCGAAGCCGTAGCAGGTGCCCAGCTCATCCCGCAGGCAGACGCGAGCGCCCGCCACCGGCAGGCCGGCGGCGGAGATGGTGACATCGTAGTCGGTCATGCCGAGCACGAAGACCCCGGCGTGATCGATCTGGGGCGTGCGGGGGCGAGCGGTCCAGATCGGCATGGACGGATCGCCGAAGGCCGTGACCTCGTAGTGCACCCAGCGGTTCGACTCGTACTCGATGTACGGCACGTTGTCGGCGCGCGAGTCGTCATTGGCAGCGGCCAGCTCGTTCAGCCCCTCGGAGAAGAGCGCGTCGACGAACTGGCGGTGGTAGTACTGCGAGGAGCCGTTGGTCGTATAGTGCACGCCGAAGCCGTAGCGCGTGTTGCCGACCCAGGCCACGAACCCGTTCACGGCGTACACGAACTCCTCGAGGATGGCGTCGGCCTCGTCGAAGGCCCCCGCATGGCACCCCTGGGAGTAGCCGATGCTGTAGGTGTGCGTGATGCCGTTGGCGGTAAAGGAGGGGATGTCGGAGGTGTAGACCTTGACGTCGTAGGAATCGTTCGCGTGGCCCAGGTGGTGGGCCATGTGGCACCCGTTCGACATCTCGTTGATGAAGTCGCTGCCGCTCCAGCTCCCCGTCTCCTCATAGTAGGTCGTGGTGTCCCAGGTGAGCGGGACGCCCGCGGTGGTGTAGCCCCACGTGCTCGCGCCCAGGCGGATCTCCTCCATGTACCAGTCGCCGTAGGTGCCCTCCCAGAGGTACTCACCGTAGAAGCTGGCGGACTCCACCTCGTTGACGACCGGCTGGCGCTCGTAGCGAATCACCTTGTTGATGTAGTTCTGGGCCTCGGTCGCGTTGTCGGCGCAGACGCGGCCCACGTGGATGTCGGGCACGAGGTCGGCCTCCCCGACCTCACCCCAGCGGTCGTCGTTGTCGTCGTTCCAGGTGCCGTCCAACCCCCCGTAGTAGAGCTCGCAGCACAGGTCGTTGGTCTCCATGGGGGTGCCTTCGTCGATCACATAGCAGTAGCAGTCGCGATCGGGGACGACGTCATAGTCACCGGCCAGGAAGATGTACTCGCTTTCCCAGTTCTGGTAGGCGTCGAGAATGAAGTTGCGCAGGCGCTCCTGGTTGTCGCGCCCCGTGTAGCTCGCGTAGATCTCGGGGACCGTGACGACAATCGAGGGCAACCCCTTGGCCGTGCGATCGGCTGCCAGCGGCGCGTAGACGGGGGCGAGAGCCTCGCTCGTCACGATGACGTGGAGATAGGTGTCGGCCGGGTTCACGATCGTGCGTCCGTCCCCCTCCGACGGACGCGCGAAGAGGGCCGGCAGGTACCGAGCGACCATCTCGGGGTTGTCGGTGTTCTGCGCGAGCCAGGTGCGGGTCTGCGGATCGTCGCGGAAGGTGACGGCCGCGCGCGCGCGGGCGCTCGCGTCGGGCGCTGTCGTGATCTCGACCCTGAGCTGGGCGACAAACTCAACCTCCCGCGCGGCGGGCCGCGCACGCAGCGGGAAGAGCTGCACGTAGGCGATGCGGTGGCCGCGGTAGGTCTCCACGCGGGCCAGCCGCCCAACCCCGGCGGGGAAGGGATCGTTCGATCCGTAGATGGCCTCCTTGGGGCCGGTCAGCGCCACCGGGCCCTCGAAGGAGATGGGGTATTCCTTCTGGGCCGGTGCCGGCAGGTGCCCGGAGATCTCCGCGGTTGCCTCGGCGATGACCCGCACGTCCACGACCTCTTCGCCGGGCGGCAGCAGGATCCGCGCGGAGCCGATGGGCAGGAGTGGTTCGCCCGCCTGACCGAGGGTGCGCGTGCCGGGGATCGTGGGGATCTCGTGGCCGGGCGCGAACGGCGCGCTCTCCCAGCGCGGAGGGGCAAAGGTGTAGTGGAGACTCAGCTCCTCGGCTGTTGCGGGGGTGAGTGCGAGCGCGATCGTTGCGAGTCCGATGAGCAGACAGGCTGCAGCGGACGCCCTGCGGGACCTCATGCGTGGCTCCTTCCTTCGTGTGGACCCTCGGCCGGGGGGTCCTGCGCCCGCACCCGGGGCAAGCGCGTGCGGGCTGAGAAGATAACCCGGGCACACCCATACCGCACCCTCCCGTCCGCTTGTGGCGGAAGGAGCGGAACTCGAGAAGATTGTATCACATGTGGGTGCCGCCGGCGCGAGGCCGCGCTACTCGGTGTGCCGAACCACGTGGACCTGACGGTTCTCCTGTGGCATCGACGCCGCCGGACGCAGCAGCGCCAGCGTGGCCGTATGCATGTGGAGATAGTTGAGCCCGTGGATGGGGCCGATCTCGCCGGCGCTCAGGAGCCCGGCCATCGGTACCCGGTAGCCCAGCGTCCGGATGATCTGCTGAATGGGCTGCCCTTCGCTGGCCCCCACGCGCGGCCAGCTCCCCACCAGGAAGCCCCCGGCGGCCGGAGAATCGACGATCTGGGGCAGGAGCAGCATCTGGAGATCCTCGGCCAGCGTGTCATCCCAGGCGTGGAAGCGGATCGTCCTGCCCACGCCGACCTCGCCGGCCAGCGAGATGGTCCCTTCCTTCTGGTCGATCGCCACGACCGGCCGGATCAGGAAGTTGCCGCGACCTTGCTCCGCCCCGGCGTCGCGGACGGCTTGGCCGAACATGAGGCCTTCCTGGAGCAGGTGCTGTTCCTCGGACGGCAGCCCCGCGACCATGTCCTGGAGCGCCCGCATGGCCGGAATGCCGTTCAGCTCCTGGATGACGTTGCGCTCGGCCTTGGTGACGATGAAGCTGCGGCCGATCGGGCGACAGCCCTGGGACACGATCACGTCTGCGCGGAGATTGCCCGCGAGAGCAAGCCCGACGAGACCGCTGCGCCGCAACGCGTCGTTGAGCACCAGCACGTTGAAGCCCGGCCGGCGCCCGCCGCTGGCCAGGCCGCCGATGACGGGCACGCCCGGCGCCAGCATGTTGAGCGAGTCGAGCAGCTCGCCCACGGGCGTGCTGAACGGATCGGCCAGGAGGATCATGAGTTGGGGATCGGGGACCAGCTCCAGCAGATCGCGCCACTTCTCGAGCGCCACCTCGGGTTCGGCCAGGTTCTCCAGCTCCATCAGCACGGGCGCGATCTTCACGCCCGGCAGCTCGCCAGCCATGACGGTCATGGCCCCGCGATCGGTCGAGCGCCCCGCGGAGTGGATGATCCCCGCGGCGGTGGCGCCGAGGATCTGAGCCTGCGGCCAGACCTCGCGCAGGACCTCGACGACCTCGCGCATGCGGCGGGCGTGGTCCTGCGTGGCGAAGAGCAGCAGCAGATCGGGGGTCACCCCGTCATCGACCAGGTGCGTTTCGAGGGCGGCGACGATCTCCCGGATCGCGCCCAGCGAATGCCGCTGGTGGGATGTGACCGAGATGAATCTCATGACCCGTGACCCCTGACGCGCCCCGCCGTTCTCCTCGTTCCCGCGGACGGCCGCCCGACCTCATCTATAGCATAACTACCAACACCGCGACCCGCCCAAGGTTCTTGCGCCCGGGGCCGAGGGAATCCGACCGGGGAGGGCCGGGTTCACCAGGTCCTTCCCGCGCTCCCGAGGCAGTTGACGTGCGTCCCCGCGCGCCCGCGGGGGGCCAACCCCGCAGTCTACCCTACGGAGCGCGACGCGCGCAGGTGCCCCGCGCCTCCTCGCCCGCCAGCAGCTCCAGCAAGAAGCCGGCCACCTGCGCGGCCCCCGAGGGGCGGCCATCGAGTCGCGGCAGGCTGAGCAACTCCTCCAGGCAGCCGATCCAGCTCCCGTCCTCGAATGCCCCCGGCGCGATCGGCACGCCCTGCATGTGCATCTCGGCGAACGCCTGCAGGCAGCGGCTTTCGGGAAACCGCGACCGCGTCACAAAGCCGAACGGGGTGCCGGCGCAGTAGACCTCGGCCAGCGTGCTGTACCCGAGCTTGCCGACGACTGCGTCGGCGGCTCGGATCAGATCGGGGTGGTAATAGGCCTCGCTCCAGGGCAACAGCGTGACATTGTTCCACGACTCGACGGCGGGCACGTGGCTGGGCACCAGGAACTGCACCTGCGCGCACTCCGGCAGCCGTCGCAGCGCCGGGTGATCAGCGGCCAGACCGCCCATGGAGACGAGGACCGCGGGACGATCCTCCGCCAGCCCCAGGGCACGGCGCTGCTCAGCCCGCCCGGTTCGTCCCGCGCGGCTGACCGGGGCGGCGAACAGATCCGGCCGCGCCCGGCGACAGATGGGCTCGGTCTGAACGTGGAAGTCGGTGCTTTCGAACAGGGTGCGCAGGTAGGTGCTGTGGCGACGCAGGGCCGGGAGCTCCCGCTCGTAGGCGGCGTAGACCCAGTCCCAGGTGAAGTTCTCCTGCAGCACCACTGGCCGGCCCGCTCGCCGCCCCGCCGCGATGCCGAGCGGGGCGATGTCGCTCACCACCAGACAGCAGCCGAGCGCCACCAGGTGTGCCGCGAGCCCGTCGACCCGGTCGAAGCGGTCGAGCGGGTAGAATGTGTCGAGCGCCGCCAGGGTCGCCGGCGCGTCCTCCTGCAGGGGTGTCCGCTGCACGAGCCCGATGTCGGTCACCACCTCGTGGTAGCCGAAGGTCCCGGGCAGCGTCTCGGCGAACAACCAGCGGGGTGCGGTCGTGAAGATCTCGCACCGCACCTCGGGGCGCTGCGCCTGGATCTCCGCCATCACGGCGGCGCACCGCGTCGCGTGGCCGAAGCCGTGCGGCGTGATGAAGAAGGCGATGGCGGGGCCCGGCCCGGCGCGCATGGATCCGTCGCTTCCCTCCATGGCATCCCTACCCATTCGCGCCCGGCGCTTCGGGGGCGGGGGCTCCGGCCGCCGGGACCTCGGTGTCCGCCGCGGGCGCAGGCAGCCGGCCGCCCTGCCCGAACGCGGTCAGGCCGCCGAGCGCGCCGAGGCCCATCGTTTCGACCGCCGTCGAGGGCACGATGATCATGCTGCCCTTCTGCTTCAATCCCTCGAAGACCATGTTCATCGCCCGCAGGTGCAGCGCCACGGGATTGTCACGATAGGCCTCGCTGGCCCGGGCGAACTTCTCGGCGATCTCGGTCTCGGCGGTGCCGAGGATCACGCGGCTCTGCCGCTCGCGCTCGGCCTGGGCCTGACGGCTCATCGCGTCCTCGAGCGCCTTGGGGATGATGATGTCGCGGATCTCGACCGACTGGATCGTGATGCCCCAGGGGTCCGTCTTGCGGTCGAGCACCTGCTGGATCTCGTGGCCCAGGCGCTCGCGGTCCGAGAGCATCTGGGACAGCTCGTGGCGGCCGATCGCATCGCGCAGGGCGGTCTGCGCGCTCAGGATGACCGTTGCCTCGTAGTCGGCGACCTCGAGCACGCTCATCTTGGCGTCCCACACGAGCCAGAATGCGATGGCATCCACGTTGACCGGCACGGTGTCGCGCGTCAGGGTCGTCTCGGCCCGGAAGTCGGTCGCGCGGATGCGGTGGTCGATGAAGCGATCGACGCGATCGAGGAGCGGCAGCACGAAGAACAGACCCGGTCCCTTCAAGCAGCGATACTTGCCGAGCCGCAGCACCACGCCCTTCTCCCACTGATGCGCGACCTGCGCTGAGGCCGAGACCAGAAGCCCGGCGTAGGCGGCGACGTACGTGGGGGTCAAGTCGACGCGCCGATACAGCGCCTGCATCACGATCCAGTGGGCCACACCCAGGCCGATGAGCGTCTGCCACTTCGGGGCTGCAGCCAGGATCGCCCCGAAGACGATGCCGCACAGCAGGAGCATCATGTCGGGCCGGATGGGGGCCAGACCCCAGCCGCGATCCGAGACCTGGGACTGCAGGAACGCCCCTGCAGCGGCGAAGACCATGAGCACGACCAGATTGATGCTGCCGAAGCGGAAGTCATTGCGGGCCAGCTTCGGAGGCGCGGTCTTCGCCTCGTCGGGGGGCTGCTTGGGGGTGAACAGGGCAATCAGTTCTTTCACGACTCCTCCTCCTTCGACCGGTCGGCCGCCGGACCCTCGGCCAGGGCCTCGAGGATCTCCTGCGGGCCGAATCCGAACTCGGCAGCCTTCGACAGGAACTCGGTGATGAGTTCGCGCAGTTTGGCCGCCCTCACGACTTCACCCTGCGTGACCTCGCGGTCCGCGACGAACGTGCCCTTGCCGCGCAGCGTGTGGACGATCCCCATCCGCTCCAGATCGAGGTAGGCGCGCGCGACGGTGTTGTAGTTCACGTTGAGGTCCACGGAGAGTTGGCGGACGGTGGGCAGCTGCTCCCCGGGTCTCAACTCCGCTCCGGCGACGCGCACGCGCACCCAGTCGATGATCTGGCGATAGATGGGGACCCCACTGGCGGTATCGAGGGTCAGGCTGGAACGCTGGTTTCCCATGGGGCACCCTTCCTTAGTTGTGGTTCAACATTGCACTAATACACTAGTTCAATAGATCGACCATGTCAAGGGGATTCTTGACCCCAGGTTGTGGAACGAAGATTGGTGAGGACTACGCTGTAAATACTTGTAAAGTAATAGCTTAGGAAATCAAAGTACCACTATAGCGGTCCTGGGACGTAAGTCCCGGAGGATTCGCAGGGCGGCCGGCGGTTTCACCAATCTTCGCACCACAATCTTGCTGGAGTAGGTGCCCACGGCTAGTCTGAGGCGGCTCTCGTTTCGAGGTCAGAACATCGCTGCGGAGGCACTCATGCCAGCCATCCTGTTCACCTGGGCCGTGGCCCTGGGGCTCGGACTGACGGGGTCGATCGGTGCCGCGGGATCTGCCACCGCGGGGTCTGCTACCGCGGGCCTGGCAGACCAACCAGCCCCGGCGCCCGAGGCCGCTGCCGACACCCTGCGTCAGGTCTTCGTCATGCCCCGGGTGGTGATCACGGCGAGCCGCCTGGACCGCATGCTGGGCGCCGGGCAAGTGCAGCTGGGCGAGCAGGCGATCGAGGTGACCGATGGCCGCGCGATCGCGGACCTGGCGCCGCTGCTGCCCTCGACGAAGGCCAACGTGAACTCCCGCGGGGAGGCGCTCTTCATGGTGCGCGGCGCATCGGAGCGTCACGTGCCGGTCTTTCTGGAGGGCATCCCCCTCACGGTCCCCTGGGACGAGCGTGCCGACCTCTCCATGATCCCGACCGATGCGATCGCCGGCGTCGACGCGCGGCGCGGGGTGCACAGCGTCTTGGACGGCCCGAACGCGCTGGCCGGCGTGGTTCACCTCGTGCCTGCGGAGCAGCTCGCGGACGGTCAGGCCGCGCGGGTCACCGGGGAGATCGGCGAAGGCGAGCACTTCGAGGCGCACACCACCTACACACGCAGGCAGGGGGGCTGGCACACGCTGGCCGCACTGGCCCATCGTCAATGGGAATCCTGGTTGGTGCCGGCCGACCTCCGTGCCCCGCACCACCAGTCTGCGCGGCGCAGCCGCACCAACAGCGATCTCGCGCAGACAGCGCTGACCGTGCGTGTGGGCCGCGAGTGGAGTGCGGACTCGCGCATCAGCCTGCTGGTTCTGGCGGCGGATGGTTCCAAAGGCGTGCCACCGGAAACGCACCTCGGGGTCGACGACGCCCGGTTCTGGCGCTATCCCGAGCACCAGCGCGCCGTCCTCGGAGTGAGTGGGGAAGCGCCGCTCGATGCTGGGCGCCGGTGGGACCTGCAGGCCAGCGCCTCGTTCGACCTCTTCCGGCAGGAGATCCACCCCTACGATGACGCGAGCTACACAACCCCGGTGCTCGTCCCGGACAGCGTCGACTACGAGACCGACAATGACCAGACCGCCTACGCGCAGGTCCAGATCGGTCGCCGCTTAGGGGAGAGTGGCCGCGTGGCCGCCAAGGGCGTTGCGCGCTACACGCGGCACGGTGAATCGCTCGTGTACCGCGGCCCCGAGCTGTTCTACTCCGAGTGGCTCACGTCGCTGGCGATGGAAGGTGCGCGGGAGTGGCCCGGCGGCTGGCGGCTCACCGCCGGCGCGGGGATCGAGGGGGCCGCCACGCCCGAGACGGGCGACAAGCCGTCGCGCGACGCGGTCAGCGACCCGGTGCTGCACGGGCGAGTCGAGCGGCGCTGGAGCACGCTGCTCGAGACCTACGCCAGCGCGTCGCGGCGGAGCCGCTTCCCATCGCTGCGCGAGCTCTACTCGGGTGCGCTGGGCAAGTTCATCCCCAATCCCGACCTCGACCCCGAGCGCCAGGACCTGTACGAGCTGGGCGCGCTCATCAAGGGCTCCAGCGGTGAGGTTGGCATCGCCGGTTTCGCCGGCTACTTGCACGGGGGGATCGAGAAGGTCTCGCGCGACGGCAAGCAACAGCGCGTCAATGTCCACGAAGTCCGCACGCTGGGTCTGGAGTTCTCGGGCGGCTGGCGGCCCGCGTCCGGCCTGCGCCTGCAGGTGAACCACACCATCCTCCAGGCACGGCGGGAAGAGGATGGGGACTACCGGCTACCGGCCGAAGATCGCCCCGACTACACAGGGGCTTTCACAGCCGCCTGGTCTCCGGCCGAGGCGCTCGACCTGCGGCTGGAGGCGACGGCCGTGGGCCCGCGGCACAGCCTCGATGCCACGGACGAGACGGATGGCCTGCGCCGCCTGCCCGCCCAGGGCACCTGGAATCTGCGCATCGCCCGCAGCTTCCGCCCCACGGGTGGCCCCGCAACGTACGGCGAGGTCTTCCTGCGCCTCAACAACCTCTTCGATCAGATCGTGGAATACCAGGCCGGGCTGCCCGAGCCCGGCCGCATGCTGTTGGCGGGCGTGAAGCTGGACCTGGAGGGCTAGCGGGGGCCATCCGGGCAGAAGCGCCGCGCGTGCACGTCGGTGCCTGCCCGGCCCGGAGCCGGAACCCATTCCGGCTCCGAGCCTCTGAGCCCGCGCGACGGGCCCTATCGCAGGAGCAGCATGCGCCGCGTGTCGGATCGTTCCGGCGTCTCCAGCCGATAGAAGTAGACCCCGGCGGGCAGCGGCGCACCCGCCTCATCCGCGCCGCTCCAGATGAGTGCCTGCGGTCCCGCCGGCAGCAGACCCTCGTGCAGTGTCCGCACGCACCGGCCATCCAGGTCGAACACCAGCAGCCGGATCGGCTGAGGCGCCCCGAGCTCGAACCGGATCGTCGTCGCCCCGCTCCACGGGTTCGGCGCGTTGCTCAGCAGCAAGCGCGTCCCGTCGCCCGCGCCGGGTTGCGACACACCCGAATAGCCCGGTGCCCCGGTCGTGTAGCGCAGCGCCAGTCCGTTCGCGTATGACGCGGCGGTCGCCGGGCGGCGCGCGTAGTAGCAGAAGGTGATGCCGGTCGAGTGGTCGGCGTTCTGGATGCCGGCGGTCGAGTACATTTGCTCGCCGTCGGTGTCCTGGATCTGCTCGTACATGACGTCGATGATTCCGTCCCCGGTCACCGTCGGGTAGTAGGCGGGATCATAGAGGATGATCTCGAAGCTCTCGATGCCGCCGCCGTAATCGTTGACCACCCTGTCCCAGGCGACCACGAAGCGGTGATTGGCGGCGTCGCTCCAGTAGTAGACCTTGTTGGTGCCGCTCTGCCACAGGTCGTCCCAGAAGCCGGCGATCATGTTGGCCGGACCCTCCGCGGAGGGCAGGTACCAATTGCGGTAGCAGACCACGTAGGTGTGGCCCATCGCCATCCAGCCGTTGGAGCAGACCGTCACCCGGTCGAAGGGCTGACCGTAGAAGGTGAAGGTGAAGGGCAGATTCAGCGTGCGCGAGTCGTCCTGGCTGCTGCCGTAGTCGGTGAGATCGACACTCGTGCCAGGGCCCCCGCTGGCCGGATTGATGTCGATCCACTGGTAGTGGGGGGCATCCGGGTAGCCGGTGTCGGTCTGGTCGTAGCACCAGTAGCCGTAGGCGTCGGGTCCGGTGGGATCGTTCGCGTCGGCCGTTCCAACCGGCAGCGTGAACGGCACGCGGAGCCGGATCCCATCGCTGCAGACGAGCTCGAGCCGCAGATTGGCGAGCTGTCCCGGGATGCAGTCCGTCGGCGACATGATCCGGAACGTGTCCATCGCGTTCGATGCCGTCGCGTCGGGGACGATCGTGCCGTAACTGCCCACCGCATCGACGACCCGAATCGCATAGCTCTCGGAGGCCAGCATGGCCGTGACCGGACCCTGGGCGGCGTAGAGACCGTTGTTCCTCACCACCACCGTGATCTCGCCGGACTCGCCCGGATCGACGGTCGTGCCGAAGCCGATCAGGTTCGCGCTCTGGAAGACCAGCTCCGCGCCCGACACCGGGACGTCCAGGAGCGAGGTCCAACTCCCCAGCCCGGAGGTCACCTCCAGGGTGAAGTGCAGGATGTGCCCAGGGGGCGTCCCCGGGTAGAGGCGCAGCTGCACCGGCTGCGGGGAGACGACCACCTGCCCACCCGCGATGTCCCCGATCTGCACGTCGGCATTGCCCAGCCAGCCGAGGTTCGGGTCCGCGCAGCGCACGTGCAGCTCGATGGCTTGGGCCGTGCTCGTGCCGAAGTTCTGCAGCGCGATGCTGAGGTCGAATGTCTCGCCCGGGTTGACCACCCCATCCCCGTTGCCGTCCCGATCCCCACCTGGGCCGTCCTCGATCGTGTAACCGCTCAATCCCACGAAGACCTCGGGGTCCACGATCTGGATCGTGCTCTGGTAGGGGTAGAGGTTGTGACCGGACACGACCAGCGAGATAGCGCCCGTCTGCCCCGTGTCGATCGGGAGCTGCACCGATCCGCTGGCATCGGTCCAGCCGCCGATGCGGATCTGGCTCCCCTTGCTGAGGTAGACCCAGGCGCCTTCGATCGGCTGCGCGCCCTCATCCGCAACGGCGATGGAGACGACGTTCGCACCCCGGGCGACACTGGCCGGGTGGCTCACCACCAGTTCCCGGGGCACGCCCGTCCAGAGCTCGGTCGCCGGATCTGCGATCAGCGTATTCCAGTAGCAGTAGCGCCCGGCGTAGCTCAGCTCCTGCACCTCGTAGTTGCGGACCAGTTCAATCTTGCCGTACGTGTAGTTCGCACCGAGGCGGTAGGCGCCCACATCGACAATGCCGTGCGCGACACCTGCCAAGAAGCAGTTGTTGTACCGCGTGTGGGTGCTCGAGGTCGCGGTGCCCACCCCGCCGATGCCCGAGGTGATATTGGTGGTGCCCACCCCGCCGCGGATCCAGGCCTCGCTCTGCGAGGTTCCGCTGTACCAGGTGCCGGAGCCGCAAGTGGGGATCACGGCGTAGGTGAGCTTCGGGCCGTTGGTCAGGGAAGCGATGTCCCCTGAGCCGATCCCGCTCATGCCCAGCCAGCCGCGGTAGGCGAAGAACGAACGACCCTGGTTCAGGCTCGCGAGTGTGAGGTACTCGTAGGAACCCGAGAACACGGTGTCGACGCAGGTGAAGCCATCCTCGCGCAGTCGCTCCTTGATCCATTGCATGATGTGGACGCACGAAATACCCGAGGACGACCGGTCACCGGTCAGACACGCGCTGGTGAACCAGTTCGTGTCCGTCATGTAGGGCGTCTGCTCGTAGCTGTTGATCTTGTACACGATCCGTTCGAGCGTGGTCAAATCCTCGGCTGAAATCCGGCCGACATAGGCGTCCGGCATGAGGTCGTCGCCGGTGAGCTGAGAGTAGGGATGGTCGCCCTGCCCGTGGGTCGAGCTGTAGTTCTCGGTGAACGTCGGCAGAGGGAAGGAGCCCGTCGCATCTCCGACCAGGGAGATGTACTCGGGCGGATCGTCCCAGGTCGTATACGCGGTCTGCAGCCAGGTGCGGATGCTGGTGCTCGCCGTGCCGGTCTCGGCCGTCGTGGCGTGGACCACGTTGAAGCCCATCCGGCTGCGCCACTGGATCAACGGCTGGAGGAGCGCCGTCACCTGCGCATTGTCCCTCGAGATGATCACATAGGTGCCGAGGTGCGGTGCGATGCCGCTGCGACCGCCGCTCTCGGGGTCGTAGTTCACGACCATCGACCGGTAGAGATCGTCAAAGCCGGCCGTGAGGCGCGCGGGCGCCCGCTGGGGGGCACTGCGCAGATCGACGCCGCTGTACTCCAGGGCGAGCTCCACGCGGCGCACGACCTTGAGCTGGCCGGTCACCGGATTGAAGCGCACGGGGTGGAAGACGACCGGCACCACCCGCAGGTCGCGCATCAGCGATGGCGCCCCGATCGTCACCGGATCCTGGCCGATGAAGGCGTTGCGCTGGTAGGCCGCCTGGTCGTATTCGAACGTCTCGCTCTCTTCGGTCTGCATCGGCAGCAGATGGAAACCCTCCAAGATCTCCTCTTCGACCGAGGCGATCTGCAGCGTCACGCCGGACGTGGCCGGGATGGCGACGTAGCGCACGTACGCCGGCAACGCGGGCTGACCGCTCTCGCCGTGGAGCTGGCCGTCTTCGACCAAGACCGTCTGGAAGACCTCGCCGTTGAGGTCGAGGGTCTCCACGGCCAGGGCGGGGAGTTCGATGGTCAGGCGCGTCGCCTGATCGTTGGAGGCGAGGGTCTGGAAGCTGGGAGGGGCAAGTTCCGCGCCCGCTTGCAGGGCTACCGTCGTGACGGCTCCGGCCGCGGGGCATCCGAACCCGAGAAGCAGCGCAACCAGCAGGCCCACCGGCCCGCCGTGGGGAATATGGCGATCGAGCATGGACTCCTCCCTGGACAGAATGGTTCGCTGCGTGGCAGCGGCAGGTCCGCGCCGGACCCCCGATGCTCGCGATAGCTCAACTAAGTAATGATACTACGACCAAGGGGACTGCGGGTGCGGGATCGCTTCGGGCAGCCACCTGCATGCGCGGGCGGCCCTATCGGAGCACCAGCACGCGGCCCCCGGCCGCCGCGCGGCCATCCGGGCAGGTGAGTCGCACCAGGTAGACCCCCGTGTCCAGAGGACGTCCTTGCGCGTCCCGTCCGTCCCACGCCAAGGCATGAGGGCCTGCCGGCAACCGGCCGTCGTGGAGCACGCGTACCGCCCGGCCGCCCGCATCGTGCACCGCCACTTGGACATCGCCTGCCCGCGCCAGGACGAAGTGGACGGTGGCCCCCGCCCGGGCCGGATTGGGCTCCACGGCCAGCCGCGCGATCGGGGTGAGGGGTACCGGATCGGCGGAAGCCGGGTCGCCCCCCCGCAGGCGCAGCGCGATCGACCGGGTCGAAGGATAGATCGTGCCGTTGCTCCGGCGGGACAGCGAGGGCAGTCCGCTCGTGCCGACACAAGCGGCCCCCTCGTAGTCCGCGTGTCCAGCCGTGAGGCGGACCCAATAGCGCCCGGGGCCCAGCGTGACCTCGATGGGGTAGGAAGCCCACGCCACGGTGTTCGTGCTGAAGCGGTATTGGCAATCCGTCCAGGCCAGCGGCGTGCTCTCGTTCGGGAAGGTCCCCGTGCCGTCGTCGGGGAAGATCGTCGCGCGGAACCCCTCGGGCCGGTAGATCGACGTGTAACCGTCGAGGCCGACGGCGGTGATCATCACCTGCGGATCCGTGAGGTCGAAGGGCTGAAAGACCTCGAAGCCGCTGGCGGGGTCGCCACTCAACGCGCGGTGGGGCTGCGACGGGTCGCTGCCGTTGTCGAGCACGAAAGGCACCGTCCCGCACGGGTCGATCTCGCACTCGTCGGGGATTCCGTTGAAGTTGCAGTCCTCGCTGAAGCCGCTCTCGATGTCGTCCAGGTCGCGGATCTGGTTGTGGTTGCAGTCCTGCATCGGCTGCATGGGGCGATAGTCCAGGGACATGTCGGTTGGCGACAGCTCGCCGGGGCTCGTGTAGAGCAGCTCGGCGTTGGCGCCATCCAGGTCCGCGCGCCGGATCACCGCCTGCAGCTCGTCCGACCAGTAGACCTTGCCGCCGAGCACGTCCACCTCGAGGTCGATGAGACCCGAGCTGCCGCCCGACCCCGGCGTGTTGTCGTAGATCACCTCGAACCCCGTGTCGTCCAGATTGGCCCGGCCGACGTAGTCGGAGTTGGTGTTGGCGTCGAGGAAGTAGACACGATTCGCGGCCACATCGAGTGCGACGGCCGTGGTGGTCGTCACGCCGCGCACGACGGTCTGCAGGTATCCGGTGCCGTCGAGCTTGATGCGCCGGATCGCGCCGTCGGCGCAGAAGTAGACGTAGCCGTTGACCGGGTCGACGGCCGGCCGGCCGATGAAGGAGTAGATCGGATCGTAGGGGGTGATGGCGTAGACGGTCTCGACGCCCGACCCGTCCAGGTCGGCCCGCATGAGCAGGCCCAGTGCGTTGCCGGTGGGTGGGGCCTGCACCCAGTACATCTTGCCATTGATCGCATCGACCGCGATTCCGCGTGGGTACTTGAGCCCGGTCACCAGGAGCTGCATCGCGCTGCCGTCGAGGTTCGCCCGCCGAATCGTCCCCGGCATGCTCCCGTGGGTCCAGTAGACCTTCTGGCCGTCCGAGTCGTAGTCGCAGCCCAAGGGCAGCCACTCCGCGGGCGGTATGGCAAAGAGCTCCGCGACCCCCGTGCCGTCGAGGTGCATCGACTTGATCTTCGGGTTGTTGTACTGGTACTCGGTGAAGATGAGGTGGGTCTGGGCCGCTGCCATTGAAGTGAGCACGATCAGGGTCAGAAACACGAAGCCAACCACGCGTGACTGCATCGCGACACCTCCCTGGGCACCCGGCCCTGTTGGATCGCGCGAGCTTGGAGCCCCGAGGCCGCCCCGCGTGTCCGCAGGGCGGCCCCCCGCCTGGGCTGGACGGACCTTATCGCACCAGCAGCATCGGCCGCGTGTCGGACCGCTCAGGGGTCTCCAGCCGGTAGTAGTACACACCCGCGGGCAACGGCTCGCCGCCTTCCCCGGCACCGCTCCATTCGAGCGCGTGCTGCCCTGCCGCCAAGGCGCCCTGGTAGAGCTGGCGCACCAGGCGGCCGTCTACGTCGAAGACCCGCAGCTGTACCGGCTGCGGCTGGGCGAGCTGGAAGCGGATCGTCGTGGCGCCGCTCCACGGGTTCGGCTCATTGCGCAGCAGCAGTTGGGTCTCGGCGTCCGTCGGCGCTTCGTTCACTCCCGTATAGCCGGGAGCGCCGGTCGTGTAGCGCAGAGCGAGACCGCTCGCAAAGTTCGCGGCCGTGGCCGGCCGCTGGCGGTAATAGCAGAAATTGATCCCGGTCGAGTGGTCGCCGTTCTGGATGCCCGCGGTCGAGTACATCTGCTCTGCGTCGGTGTCCTGGATCAACTCGTACATGACCTCGATGACGCCATCCCCGGTGATGGTGGGGCGGTAGAGCGGGTCGTAGAGGATGATCTCGAAACTCTCGATGCCACCGCCGTAGTCGTTGCGCACCCTGTCCCAGGCGACGACGAAGCGATGATTGGCCTGGTCGTACCAGGAGTACTCGCGGTCGGTGCCGCTCTGGTAGAGGTTGTCCCAGAAGCCGGCGATCATGTAGCCGGGGCCTTCGCTCGACGGCAGGTGCCAGTTGCGATAGTTGACCAAGTAGGTGTGGCCCATCGCCAGCCAACCGTTGGAGCAGACCGTCACGCGATTGAAGGGCTCGCCGTAGAAGACGAATGTGAACGGCAGGTCAAGCGTGCGCGAGTCGTCGTTGGTGAGCGCCAGGCTCGTGCCCGGCCCGCCCGCGGCTGGATTGATGTCGATCCATTGGTAGGTCGGGGCTTCGGGGTAGGCCGTGTCCGTTTGGTCATAGCAATAGTAGCCATACGCGTCGGGCCCGGTGGGATCGTTCGAGTCAGCCGTGCCGACCGGCACCGTGAACGGGACACTGAGCCGAATCCCATCGCTGCAGACGAGCTCGAGCCGCAGGCTCGCGAGCTGCCCCGGGATGCAATCGACCGGGGAGTAGATGCCGAACCGGTCCGCGCCGTTCGAGCCCGTACCGTTCGGGCCGATCGTATTGAAAGCGCCCTCTGCATCGATCACCCGGATCGAGTAGCTCTCTGAGGCCAGCATGGCCCGAATCGGTCCAGTAGCCGCCAGCGTCCCGGTGTTCCGGAGCTGCACTTCGATCTGCCCGCTCTCGCCCGGGTCGATGGTTGTGCCGAACCCGGACAGCGTGATGCTGTTGTACAGCAGGTTCGGTCCGGCGGTCGGGATCTCCAGGGCCGAGGCCCAGGTTCCCGCGTCGGAGGTGACCAGCAGGTCGCAATGGATCGCGTGACCAGGTGGGGTCCCCGGGTACAGGCTCAGGGGAATCGGCACAGGGGATTGCACCCTGCCGTACCCACCGATGTAGCCGTAGTTGACCTGCGGGGTGGTCGGCAGCCCGGCATACGGATCGGTGCAGCCCAGCTGAAGCACGACGCTGTTGGCGGGGTACGCGCCGAAATTCTCCAGGGTGATGTGCAGGTTCACCGTCTCCCCAGGGCTGAGCTGCCCATCGCCGTTGCCCCTATCGGCCCCGTCGTCGATGGAGTAGCCGGAAGGGGCGATGAACGTCGGTGCCTCGGTGATCTGCAGACTGCCGCGATGGGCGTAGAGGTTGTGGCCGGTGACGGTGACGTTCACCGTTCCTGGGTTGCCCGTGTCGATGGGCAGCACGATCACGCCGTTCGCGTCGGTGTAGCCGCCGATGCGGATCTGCTCACCCAGGCTCAAGTAGACCCACGCGCCTTCGACCGGCAGGCCGGTGGCGAGGGCCTGCACAGCCACCTCGACCTCATTGGCTCCCAGAGCAACGGTGGCGGGATAGGTGACGTTCAACGCCAGCGGCACCCCGGTCCACATGGTCGTGGCCGGGTCGCCCATCAACGTGTTCCAGTAGCAGTACGCGCCCGCCGTGCCGTACTCCATTCCTTCATAGTTAAGGATCATCTCCAACTTGCCGCGGGCTTGACTGTGCCCCAGCTGCTGGTTGTTGCCCCAGAACATGCCGTAGGCCCCGCCCGCGAAGAAGCAGTTGTTGTAGCGCGTCGCAGTGCAAAGGGTGGCTGTGGCGACGCTGCCGATGCCTCCCGTAACGTTCGTCGTGCCTGCTCCGCCGCGCAACCAGGCCTCGTTGATGGACGTGCCGGACTCCCACGATCCCGTGCCGCAGGTCAGGTTGATGCCGTAGGTCAGTTTCCAGCCGTTCGTCAGGGAGGCGATGTCGCCGGCCGTGATGCTGCTCATGCCCCAGTAGCCGCGGTAGCCGAAGAAGGTATTGCCCTGGTTCAGGCAGGCAAGCGTGCGAGACCTGTAAGGCTCCGCGAAGACCGTGTCGACTTGCGTGTAGCCGATCTGCCGCAGCCGCTCCTTGACCCACTGCATGATCTGGATGCACGTGACCCCGGAATGGCTGGGATCGCCGGTCAGGCAGGCGCGCCCGAACCAGCTCGTGTCGGTCATGTAGGGTGTCTGCTCGTATCCGGTGATCTTGTTGACGATGCGCTCGAGCGTTGTCGTGTCCTCGGCAGACAGACGCCCGATAAACGCGTCGGGCGGCAGATCCTCGCCGGTGAGCATCGAGTAGGGATGGTCACCCTCGCCGTAGCACGACCAGTTCTCGTGGAAGGTGCCGATGGCGAACGAGCCCGTCGCGTCGCCTACGATGCAGATGTACTCGGGGGGATCCTCCCAGGTGGTGTATGCGTTCCGGAGCCAGGTGCGGATAGAGTTGGGATCCGCGCCGGTCGTCGAGGTCGTCACGGTCACGACGTTGTAGCCCATGCGCTGGCGCCATGCGATCAAGGGCTGGAGCTTCTGGATCACCGTGGCATCGTTCCGGCTGATCAGGACCCACGTCCCGAGATGGGGCGCAATCTGCCCGGACTGCCGGTAGGACTCGGGATCGTAGTTGACGATCAGCGAACGATAGATCTCGTCGAATCCGGGGGTGAGGCGGATCGTCGCGCGCTCCTTGGCGCAGCGCAGATCGGCCCCCGCGTACTCGACCGCCAGCTCAACCCGGCGGGCGACGCGAACCTCGCCGGTGGCCGGGTTGTAGCGCACCGGGTGGAAGGTGACCGGCACGACTCGCTGGTCGCGCAGCAGCGACGGAGCGCCCATCGTCACAGCATCGCCACCCACGAACGCATCGCGGCTGTAGATCGCCTCATCGCGCTGGAACGTGGGTGCGTCGTCCTCTTGCATCGGCAGGAGTTGGAAGTCCGAGTAACTCTCCTCCTCCATGGTCCCGATGCGCAGCGCCGTGCCCGCGGTGGCCGGGATGCTCACGTACCGCGTGAAGGCCGGCAGGGCAGGAGCTCCGGGCTCACCGTAGAGCTGACCGCCCTCGATGGCCAGGGTCTGGTAGACCTCGCCGTCGATCTCGAAACGCTCGAGGGCCAGGGCCTGTAGGTTGATCGCCAGATTCACACCCTGCTCGTCGTCGGCTAGGACCTCGATCTCTGGTTGCGCGATCGCGGCGCCGGGTTGCAGGGCCAGCGTCGCCGTGCTCTCGGCGGCTGCAACGCCGGCCATTGCCAGCCAGCAGACCGCCAGTAGAAGAGTGCCGCTCGAGGGGATGAGTCGAACCGACATGGGGTCCTCCAGGATGTCTTCCCACCTGTCCGCGGACGCACACGGCCCGGGCTCCCTCGAGCCTGCCCGCGGAGATAGATGCACCCAATGGTACCACAGCGAAAGGGAGTGTGCAGGTGGAAGATGGGGGGGCGTTGGCTCGCCCGGGAGGTGGCGGCTGACCGCGGGGGAAGGTGGCCTCGCCGGGGAGCCGCGCCCCGGGGGCGCCGGGGCGTGCTCGCACCCGGTGCCCGCTCGCGGTGCCAGCCAGCGCGCACGTCACGCCCTGTGGTATCCTGGTGGCGCGGCAGCGAGAGAGACCATTCGATCGGCCGGCCGCGCCACTCCATGTTGGTCTTGGGGCAGGGCTGCCGGGGGAGGTTGCGATGCGCCCGCTTGCTCTTCTGGCCGTACTCTGGCTGGCGTCGTCCCTTGCCTGCCTGCGCGGGCCCCAGGCCCAGCCGCCGATGTCCCCTGAGATCAGGTTGGATCACGGCTTCCGCTACCCGATTCCCACGGAACAGCACGATGCCGTCATCGCACTCGGGGAGGGCTTCCTGTTCCTGACGCACGGCCCCTATGGGATCGACGGCTACCGCCGCGGGGTCCTGGGCGAGGAGATCGACATCCGCGCGCAATGGGTGACGTGTGGCAGCCCGACCCTGTACGAGTACGACATATCGAGGGCGGATGGGAACGGATGGAAGGTCCTCCACAACAACTACAGCGGCGGCGGGCCACGCGGGCTTCACATCCTGAACGTCGATCCCGGCACGCTGCAGCCCGCTCTGCCGGGACTCCAGCTGGTGGTTCCGGGCGACTGCTTCACGCAGTATCCCATCGTGTGCTTCAACGGGCAGATGCACGTCGTCGCCTGCCTGAAGGACTGCCCCGGCCCCAATCAGGTCGTGCTGGCGCGCCTGACGCCTCAGCTCGAGCTCCTGGCGCCCGGCGTCATGATTGTTGCGGCGGACGCGGTGCGCAGCACCATCGGCCTGTCCATGGCGGCCGACCATGGCCTCCTGGGATACGTGACGGTGAACGGGGGGGTCTACGTGCAACCGCTGGACGAGACAGGTCAGCCGGCCGGGGATCGTGTGCTGCTGAGACAACACGCGCCGCCAACCATTGGGCAAGTGTCCATCTGCCCCCTGGGAGAGGACTGGCTCGTGGCCTGGTCCACCGACGGGGCCACCCCTCGCTATGCGCGGGTAGGCCGGCTCGGCCAAGTGCTGAGCCCGGGGATCGTGCTGCTCCCGGACGGGAACTGCACGGGAGGGCTTTCCGTGTGTGAGGGCGATGCTCTGGCGATCATCGCCTGGCGTGAGACGATCGTGCAGGCCGCCCGGATCTCGGCGACCGGGGAGCTTCTGGATCCAGCCGGAATCGAGTTGGCCGCGCGCGCCTACTGGGAGTGGTACGACTTTCCCCGCCTGCGGTACATCGACAGCGAGTGGACCGGCAGCCACTTCGTGGTGCTCTGGAGCAACTTCTCGTCCCTGCCAGGGGCGTTCGCTGGCCCGGGTGGGGCCCGGCCGATGTCGGACTGGATCGCCCGCGCCCAGTGGCTCACCCCTGGCGGGGAGACCCTGTTCGCCGAACCGCTGGCGATCACCCAGGGGTCGGAGCCGCGCGAGACCGTCGTCGGGAGCACCGCTGCTGGGTTTCACTGTCTCATCCAGGACTGGTGCGCGGAGCGAACCATGCACCGTGTCACCATCGACGCCTTGGGCACCGTGCTGGGCCCGCCGGAGCGGTGGGATGAGGCGTGCTTCGGCGGCGAGGGCGGCCTCTGGACCTGGAAACTCCCGGTGACGCGCCCCTGGGATCGGGACGCGGGGGCCGGGGTGGCCCTGCTGTCGGGGGCTTCGTGGACCTACTACGAGTTCGAGGAGTACAGCGTCCAGGTCGACCTCTTTCACGACCAGGCTGCACTGCCGGAGGCCGTGTGCGTGAGCGGATTCAGCCTGGACGCCGACGTCCATGCGTATGATGCCGCGGCGCACGAGGACTCGGTGCTGGTCGCCTTCGAGCACGAGATCGATCTCGCGGGGGCCCAGATCAGCGCGACCCTGCTGGACCTCGCGGGTCAGCCGCTCCGCGAATGGCACGTGGCTTCCTCGGGCGAGGCGTTCACGCCGACGGTCGCCAGGCTGGCCGGCGGCTACCTGTTGATCTGGTCCGATCACCGCGGCGCTGTGCCCCAGCTCTACCGTGCGCTTCTGGATCCCGTGGGTATCCAGGTGGAGATCGAGGGCGAACCGCTCCTCCCCGCGGCCGACGCGCAGCACGCCCCGTGGCTGGCGCCCGGGCCGGGCCAATTCCTGTGCGTGTTCCAGACCGACGATCTGGGCGGATCCGCTACGGGCGCGGATATCGCGGCGGTACGCCTGGACGGGACCGGCACGCTGATCGACGCCGAACCGCTTGTGGTTTGCGGCCAGCTCGCATCCCAATCGCGCCCCTGGGCAGTGTGGGACGGATACAACTACCTGGTGACCTGGAACGCGGGTTCCCCCGGCTGCTACGGAGTCTGCGCGAACCGGGTGACCAGCGCTGGCGAGATCCTGGACGGCGAGGGTTTCTCCATCCCGAGCTGCTCGTACTACGAGGATGGGCGCGTCGCGTCGGACGAAACGGGTGCCGTGGCCGTGAGTGTGGGGGAGAACAGGCTGCGCCTTCTGTACGAACCCTGCGCGGCGGGTGTCGGAGGAGGGCGGCGATCGGCAGCCGAGCCACGGCTGGTCCTGGGGCGCCCCTGCCCTAACCCCACTGCCGGCGGCGTGACGTTGGACCTGGACGCGAGGGGGAATCGAGTCGGTATCCGCGTGCTCGATCCCGCGGGCCGACTCGTGCGCGCGCTCGACGCGGGGCCGGCCCCGACATCCGAGCGCGTGACATGGGACGGCCGCGACGCGCAAGGCCTGCCTGTGGCGGCCGGAGTCTACAGCATCGTCGCCCGCGCGGGCGGAACGGCCGCGACACGCACGGTGGTCGTCTGCCGGTGACGCCGCCGCCTACCTCCGCGCACCCGGTAGCCGCGGCAGCGCCCGCGAGGGCCGGTGCGCCATGTCGGGCCGCACCGGCGTGAACGCCCGCAGCAGCTTCTGGATCTCGGATAGGCCTCGCTCGAGCTGCGGATCGCGCCCGGCGGCGTAGTCCTGTGGCCGGTTCTCGACCTCGATGTCGGGGTCGGTGCCGTAGTTCTCGACGCCCCAACCTACATCGTCGAACCAGAATGAGAACTCCGGCTGCGAGGTGAGCGATCCGTCAACCAAAGGATGTCGCGGCCAGATGCCGATCACCCCGCCCCAGGTGCGCTTGCCGATCAGGGGGCCCAGTCCATAGAGCTTCCAGCAGTGGCTGAAGATGTCACCGTCTGATCCGGCCAGCTCGTCGGTCAGGGCGACCATCGGCCCGGCGGGCGCCTCCAGGGGGAAGGGCTGCGTGATCGTGTGCCGCGAGACGTTCGAGCCGACGCGCTTGCGCCGCAGCTTGTCGAGCAGCAGCGAGGAGACGTGGCCACCGCCATTGTGGCGCACGTCCACGATGAGACCGGGCCGACCGACCTCGGCCAGGAAGTAGCGGTGGAACTCGGAGTAGCCCTGCGGCCCCATGTTGGGGATGTGCACGTACCCTGTCCGGCCGCCGCTCACCTGGTGCACGCGGCGTCGGTTCGCCTCCACCCACGCGCGGTAGCGCAGTCCGTACTCGCTGCGCAGCGGCTTGACCGAGATCGTGCGCCGCTCGCCGGCCTTCGCGCGTCCCTCGCCCCTGGACGGATCGGAGACCGTCAACCAGACCTCCTGACCCGCCAGGTGTGTGAGCGCCTGGGCGGGCGAGAGGTGCTCGTCGAGCGCGCGCCCGTTGACCTCGTGGATCAGAGTTGCCGGCGCGACACGCAGGCCCGGCGCCGCCAGCGGCGAGGCCTGCCGAGCGTCCCAGCTGTCGCCGCGCGGCACGTGAACGACGCGCCAACCGCCGTGGCGGCGGTCGTATGCAAGATCCGCGCCCAGCAATCCCACCGGGTACTGCGGCGAGGTGCGATAGTCGCCGCCGAATTCGTAGCAGTGCGAGGTGCCCAGCTCGCCCTGCATCTCCCACAGCAGGTCCGACAGCTCCCCGCGCGTGGAGATGCGTCCGATCAGTGGAAGATAGCGCTCGTAGACCCTCACCCAGTCGACCTTGGACAGATCGGGCACCCAGAACTGGTCGCGCTGCAGCCGCCAAGCCTCGGCCAGCATCTGGCGCCACTCGTCGGCCGGTTGCACCTCGCAGCGCGCGCGGGTGAGGTCGAGCCAGCCCGTGCGCCGGTTGGTCTCGTCGCCCGAGGGCAGCTTGCCCGGCTCGGCCGTGGCGGCCACGGCCCGCAAGCGACGGCCGGCCTGATAGACCAGGGTCTTGCGATCGACGGCGATTCGGAACCCGGTGATCCCCGAGACAAAGGTGCTCTGCTTGAGCTCGGCGAAGTCGTAGACCTCGATCGCCGCCTTCGCCAGCGGCGTCGTGTCGAAGAAGTTCGAACCCAGGCTTCCCTCGATCGGCTGCGCGCGGGCGAAGAGCTTGCCGGGAATCGCGTCCAAGGCGTCATAGCGGCCTTCCACCATCGGCACGGCGAGGATGCGATCGGTGATGCCGTCGAAGTCGATCTCGACGTTGAGCTCGTCCGGCTTCTCCTCCTTGCCCCGCGCGGGTTTGGCTGCGCTCGACTCGTCGTCCGCGTGTACATCCCAAGGGTTGTTGCCGAACGACTGCTCCGGCTTCTTGGCCCCCAGCGGGCGCGGCGCGGGCAGGAAGGGCGACGGTTGGTCAGCGCGCAGCGTCACCAGATAGGGTCGCACACCGCGCGGGAATCCCAGTCCGAACTGAATGAGGTCGTAGACCGGATCGTACGTGCGCAGCGAGAGGAAGTAGAGATACTTGCCCTCGGGATCGAAGCAGGGTTCGAAGTCGATGAAGTCGCCCGAGGTGATCTGTTGCGGCGCACCCTGCTCGACCCCGGCGACGCGGATGGCGCAGTGGCGGAACCCGGTGGGCAACCCGTAGGCCACCCAGCGCCCATCCGGTGACCAGCAGGCCCCCTGGATGCGCTCGTAGTCGCTCTTGTCGACGAGCCGCGCCCGCCTCCGCGTCAGGTCGACGATGTAGACCTCCTGGCGGTGGTTCGTGATCAGGATCCGGTCATGACGCGCGCGGGTCGGCCGCGTCTTGGCCTTGCGGCGCGCCCGGCGTCGCTGCGCCCGCGTGGCGGGCTCTGGGGGCGGCGGGGCGACCTGCAGGGTGAGGATCCGCCCGAGGTCGACCCCCAGATCCATCGTGCGACCGGCCTTGCCCGGCGTGAAGACCTCGAGCTGCTCCTCACCGCCCTCGTCGGTCACGGCCACGATGCGCTGGCCGTCGTTGAGCCAGCGCGCCAGTCGATGGCGCCCGCGCCAGGGCGCGCCGAACTCAGTGGCCGGACCTTCCCAGAAGCCCATGGTGATCGGACGGCCGCGCACGGTCAGCAGGAGCGAGTGACCCTGCGGATGCGGGTCGTAATCCTCGAAGGCCTCGGCGGCGGTCACGAACTTGCGCTGGCGCTGCGGCCGCGGGCTGCGGATCTCGATGGGGACGCGACGGTCCTCGTTCACGGCGGGGTCGTAGATGTACAAGTCTGCACCCGCGTGGTACACGATCCGCCGCCCATCGGTCCGCCCGAAACGGGCGTAGAAGTCGGCGTGGTGGGTATGCCGGCGAACGTCGCCGCCGTTCGGGCGGCACGAATAGATGTTCCCCACACCCTCGTGGTCGGAGAGGAAGTAGATCCGCCGGCCGATCCACATCGGCGCGGCGAGATTGCCACCGAGAGTCTTCAGGATCTGCCTGAACTCGCCGTTGCCCCTGGCATCGACCCAGAGCGTGCCGGTCGTGCCGCCCCGATAGCGCTTCCAGCGCGCGGGGTCGCCGGCGTTGCGCGCGATGACCTGGCCGGGTCTCTGTGGATCGAACGCAATGTCCCGCGCCGGGCCGAGGCCCAGCAGGCGCGGCTCGCTGCCATCGAAGGGCACGGCCACCAGGTGGTGGTGGGCGAGGAAGGGCTGACCGGCGTCGCTGGCGCAGAGGATCTCGCGGCCGTCACGGCTCCAGCCGAGCGTGAGCGTATTCGCGCCCAAGTGCGTGAGACGCCGCGGCTCGCCGCCCTCGGACGGCACGACATAGACCTCGACGCCGCCCTCATCCATGCCGGTGAAGGCGATCCATCGGCCGTCGGGCGAGAAGACCGGCCGGGCCACGGCGGACTTGCTGACGGTCAGACGGCGGGCAACACCGCCCGCATCGCTGGCGATCCAGAGGTCGTCGTCGCTGCAGAAGACGATCCGGTCGCCGTGGATCGCGGGGAAGCGGTAGTAGCCGGGTACTGCGCCGGTCTCGGAGCCGGCCTGGCCCGGTCGTGCGGCGGCGATGGGCGGGGGCACGCGCAGGCGGACGGGCGTTTGCACTCGGGTGGTGGCACGGGGCCGGGCCTGTACTCGGGCGGCGGTACGTGGCCGGGCCGGTACTCGGCCGGTGGCACGAGACCGAGTCTTCGATCGACGAGACATGCGGACCTCCAGGGACTCACAGCGTGGTTTTCAAGACTTCCTTCGAGCGGCGCATCGCGCACCAGTCGCGGCCGCACATGCTGCAGTAATCGCTCTCCGGGTCGGCGTCGCGGCGTAGTTCCCGCGCCCGCTCGGAGTCCATGGCCAGCTCCATCTGCGCGTTCCAATCGAAGGCCAGGCGCGCCCGGCTCATGCGGTCGTCCCACTCGCGCGCGCCTGGCAGGCCGCGGGCGACGTCCGCCGCATGCGCCGCGATGCGGTGCGCCAGCACGCCCTCGCGCACCTCGAGCGGGCCTGGCAGTGCGAGGTGCTCGGCCGGCGTCACGTAGCAGAGAAACGAGGCGCCGTGATAAGCCGCGGCGGTGGCGCCGATCGCGCTGGTGATGTGGTCGTAGCCGGGCGCGACGTCGGTGACCACGGGGCCGAGGACATAGAAAGGCGCGCCGTCGCAGAGCTCTTCCTCTAGGCGCATGTTGCGTTCGACCTGGTCGAAGGGCACGTGGCCGGGGCCCTCGACCATCGCCTGACACCCCCGCGCGCGGGCGCGCTGCACGAGTTCCCCGAGCGTGCGCAGCTCGGCGAGCTGGGCCTCGTCGGTCGCGTCGGCCAGACAACCAGGACGCAGGCCATCGCCGAGGCTGAAGGTGACGTCGTGCTCGCGCATGATCGCGCAGATATCGTCGAAGCGGTCGTAGAGCGGGTTCTGGCGGTCGTGCTCCTGCATCCACTGCGCGAGTAGGCTTCCGCCGCGTGAGACGATCCCAGCCGTGCGCTGCGCTGCCAGCGGCAGGTGCTCGCGCAAGATCCCGGCGTGGATCGTGAAGAAGTCAACGCCCTGCTCCGCCTGCTTGGCGATGATGGCGAGCATGTCGTCGGCGGTGAGCTGCTCGATCGGCCGGTGGGTGATCATCTCGTAGATGGGGACGGTGCCGAGCGGCACCGGGCAGTGCGCGATCAGGTGGCTGCGGATCGCATCGAGTGGCCCACCGGTCGAGAGATCCATCACCGCGTCGGCACCGTAGCGCAGCGCAAGCTGCATCTTGACCAGCTCCTCGTCCTGGCAGGAGCTGTCGGGCGACGTGCCCAGGTTGGCGTTCACCTTGGTGCGCAGCAGCCGGCCGATGCCCAGCGGCGCGAGGCGGCCCGCGCCCAGGCCACCGAAGCACGGGGCGAGGTGGTGGATGTTGGCGGGGATGACGAGCCGGCCGGCGGCCACGGCCGCGCGCACCTCGTCCGGCGCGCGCCGCTCCTGCGCGGCCACGTGCTTCATCGCGAGCGTGACGGTGCCCGCCCGCGCGGCTTCGATCTGGGTCATGGGTCAGCCTCCTCCCGTGCGGCCAACCCTATAGACTAACGCCCGGGGCGGGGGTGCGGCTACTGGAAGAAGACGATGCCCTACCGCAGGACGAGCATCTTCTTGCCCGAGCTGTAGCCGTCCTGGGTGGTCATCTGAACCCAGAAGACGCCGCCGCCCGACCGGTTGCCGTTCGTGTCCGTCCCGTCCCAGACCGCCGAGTTCTCCCCGGCCCGGGCCGGACCGTCCATCAGCGTCTTGACCAGACGACCCGACACGTCCAGCACCGA
>CAZDKK010000011.1:0-102097 GCA_964506245.1 uncultured bacterium
ACCGGTCAAGCGCCGGACGCTCTGCTGAACCTCGGATTCACCGCCCTGCATCGCCCTCAGGCTCCTCCTCGTCGAACGCGACAGCCGCTGGCCGGTCGCTATTGTGAGCCTCCTCGACCCTGACCATCAAGCTCCGCAGCCGCTCGCCCAACCGACCCCACGCGCGCTGGAGCTGCATCACCTCCTGGGACAGGCCGCCCACCTCTTGCCCCGACCCGGTCACGACCTCGGTCACCCGCTCCAGGCCGGCAGCGATGCGCCGCACCATGATCTCGCGCTGGGCGCGTGCCCGGCCCTGCGCCTGGCCGACCTCCTGCAGACTGGCCCCCACCCAGGCGTCCCAGTCGCGCAGCCTGTCGCCCACCTCGCGCTGCCCCGCCCCCGCCTGCGCTGGTGACCCGCGCGGCAGCGCGTACCCCGCGGCAGCGAGGTGCCCCGCGACCTCCGCCCGCCAGCGCTCGATGCCCAGGCGCAAATCCGCCAACAGGGCATCCAGCTCGGGGCCGTGGTCGAGCTCCCGCTTGATCATCTGGAAGAGCCGCTCGAGACGTTCCATCTCCACGGCCAGCTGGGTCTGCTGCAGGAAGGCGCGCTCCGCGCGCTTGACCAGCTCCTCGACCGCCTGCGTCTCGACGCGCCAGTCCTGCTCGAGGATCGCCTGCAAGCGGTCGATGCCCTCCGACGACTCGCGGCCGCGCTCGCACCGGCTCTCGAAATAGGCCAGGAGCTGGCGTGTCAGCGCGTGGGTCGCGCCCTCGCGCGGCCAACGGCCGGCCTCGAAATGCCCGTCAGAGGCCGCGCGCAGGACGGCCCCGATCTCCTCCCGCAGCGCTTCCAGCTCCTCCATGGCCTTGGCGCCCGACAGGTTCTGCCGCAGGAGCACCCGTACGCGTTCACACAGCATGCCCAGCTCCCAATCCGCGGTCGACGGTGGTTGCTGGCTGAGGGCGCGCTCCTGGCCGGCGTCGATGGCGCGGAGCATCCAGGCCACCGGGCGCGCGAAGCGGTCACCGGTCTGCAGCGCCAGGGCAGCCGAAGCGAGGAGCGCGATGAGGATCAAACCCGCCAGGATGGCACGGGTCAGGGCCAGGGGCAGGCCGGCGAGGTCCGCGCCGCCCGCGGCCACCTCGAAGAGCACCACCGCGCCGACGCCCAGCAGGAGCACGGGGATGGCGAAGCACAGGAGCAAGCGGCCACGCAGGGCACCCCGCCGCGGGGCGCACCGGGTGATCTGCCGGGACGTGGCCGTGGCCATCGCTACCTCCCCGGGACCGCAGAATGCAGCCGGCCATGCAGGATTCGCTGCGAAACGCATGGCGCCGGCGCTCCCCGCTCGGGCCGAATGGCCGGTCTGGCCCACCTGGGGCCCGAGGGCGGAGGGGGACGGAGCCGGGGAAGCGGGTCTAATCAGCCATCGGGGCCTGGGCGGCCGCGCGGGCCTGGCCCCAGAGGCAACCCGGTATCAGGCTGGGCAGCCTCGCCTTGGCTGGATGGCACGCGCCCGGGCGCCACCCAGCGGGCCCCCGCGGGAATGCTCCCCCGCAGGCTCCTGCGAACCCGCGACCCGGGCCGGACCCAAGGGCCCAGGACCCTGGCACACCCGTTGCTAAAACCCCCCCACGGAACCCGGTGAATCCAAGATGGAAGCGAAGACCATGACTGTCAACAGATTTCCGGGTTTCGCGAGGGATTCGATTCGCTGAGGGAGTGTCAAAGGGGGTTGAGTGATGGTCTCGCGGGACAACTACCTGGACCTGAAGGGCGCCTCGCGCGACATCAGACCCACGTACTACTTCGTGATGAAGTGTCTGCTCTACTCGCGCATGGAAACGGGTCTGGTGTCGAACAAGGACTACTACGACGAGGACGTCAACGTCTACATCGCCCATCTGCTCAATTCCTTCATCAATCCCGAGTACGTCCAGCGGGCGACCAAGTACTTGTCCAAGTACGATACGGATGTGTTCAAGCGGCTGGAGAACTCGAAAGATGCCCGACTGAAGTACACGTTGTACAAGACCAACGCCGACTTCCTGCTCATCTCGCTGGGCATCTTCGACAACCCGACCGCGTTTGATCCGGTCAACCCTTCGAACACCCATGCTTCGGAGAGACGAGCACTGCAGCCGACGGAAGAGGCTTACATCGGCCGCGGCAAGACCTACTACCGGTTCGCATTCACGTACAGCCAGCAGATCCACAACCCGCAGGCGGCGATCACCGAGGTCATGGAGAAGCTGTCGACCGGCTTCGAGAAGTACGTCCGCATCCTGTCGCACATGCGGGGAGAGTACCTCAACCTGATGGACCGCTTGTCGCGCGGCGAGGTCTACCACCTGGAACGTCGGGTGGATGCCCTGCAGCAGAGCGAAGACCTCAAGGACAAGCAGGACCGCTTCCTCGATCTCTACATGGAGTGGAAGCGTAGCGGCAATGAAGAGACCCGCGGGCAGATCGAGCAGCTGGTCGGTGAGATCCGGGCGATCGACCCGACCTTCTCGTTCGAGTTCCCCCGGGAGCGCAAGGATGCCGTCTGAGCGCGCGAGCCGACGAACCTAGCCAGCAGGTTCCCGGCCCCCCTTCGCGACACGTTCCGTTCCCCCCGCGGGGCGTGCCGGCCGGGAACTTCTCGTGAGCGCGGACCGCGAGGTGGGTCCGCGCGGGGATGTAGCAAGCGGTGAGGAGAACGACCAGCCGTCGAGCGAGAGAAGCGTATCCGCAGTCGAACGTGCGAGCGATGCGGTGAGCGTGCGCCTGGCGCCTGTGACGCGGGAGCCCGTGCGGCGGTCGTGAGGGCAAGGCAAGAAACAGGAAAGGATCAGCAGCAGATCGTTTCGGCCACACCTCCCGCGAGCCCCCGCCCCCGGCCCGTGTCCCCCGGACACGGCGTCGGGGGCGGGCGTTCAAGCCCCGCGCGGGTCAACCCAGCTTGTAGTTCGGCGCCTCCTTGGTGATGGCCACATCGTGGGGGTGGCTCTCCACCAGTCCCGCCGTGGTGATCCGTATGAACCGTGTCTGCGTCCGCAGCTCGTCGATCGTGCGCACGCCGCAGTACCCCATGCCCGCGCGCACGCCCCCGACCATCTGGTAGATGACCATCTGCACGCTGCCGCGGTGTGGCACGCGGCCTTCGATACCCTCGGCCACGAGCTTCTGGGCGTCGGTCACACCATCCTGCGCGTAGCGATCGCTGCTGCCCTGCTGCATGGCGCCAATCGAGCCCATGCCGCGGTAGGTCTTGTAGGTGCGCCCCTGGTAGAGCTCCGTCTCGCCCGGGCTCTCCTCGGTCCCCGCGAGCTGGCTGCCGATCATGACCGCGCTCGCCCCGGCCGCCAGCGCCTTGGTGATGTCGCCCGAGTGCTTGATCCCACCGTCCGCGATCGTACGCAGGCCGAGGCGCGCCGCCTCCTCCGCGCACTCGAGCACGGCGGTGATCTGCGGCACGCCGACCCCCGCAACCACCCGCGTCGTGCAGATGGCCCCCGGTCCCAGACCGATCTTGACCGCGCTCGCCCCGAGCTCCGCCAGTTCACGCACGCCCTCGCGCGTGGCGACGTTGCCCGCCAGGATCGGCAGTTCGGTGAAGCGCCGCCGCAGCGCCTTGAGCGTGCTGAGGACGTTGGCCGAATGGCCATGGGCGCTGTCGATCGCCAGGGCATCGGCCCCCTTGTGCGCCAGCTCCTCAGCCCGCTCGAGCGCTCCCCCGCCGACGCCCACCGCACCCGCGACGAGCAGTCGCCCCAGCGAGTCCTTGGCGGCGTACGGGTGGGCGATGCGCTTCATGATGTCCTTGACGGTGATCAGCCCCCGCAGGCGGAAATCCTTGTCGACGACGGGCAGCTTCTCGATGCGATGCTCGTGCAGGATGCGCTTGGCCTTGTCGAGATCGGTGCCGATTGGCACGGTGACGAGCTTGTCCTTCGTCATCACATCGCGGATCAGCACCGAGCGGTCCTCGATGAAGCGCAGGTCGCGATTGGTCAGGATGCCGACCAGGCGGTCGCCCTCGGTGATCGGCACGCCCGAGACGCGGTAATGCTCCATCACCTCGAGCGCCCGGCCCACCGGCAGGTCGGGTGGCAGCGTGATCGGATCGGTGATCATGCCGCTCTCCGAGCGCTTCACCTTGTCGATTTCCTGGGCCTGCCGGTCGATCGGGAGGTTCCGGTGGATCACGCCCAATCCGCCCTCCCGCGCCAGAGCGATGGCCATGCGCGACTCGGTGACCGTGTCCATCGCCGCACTCAGGATGGGCACATTGAGCCGGAGCCCGGGGCACAGCTCCACCGACGTGTCGACCTCGCTCGGCAGCACATCCGAGCGCCGCGGCAGCAGGAGGACGTCGTCGAAGGTGAGGCCCTCGCCCACGATTCGCTCGCTCATCGCAGCCTCCCTGCGGATGCCGGACCCATCCCCCGAGGGCGGTCCCTGTGGCCGCAGCCGGTCGCGACGCACCGGCGGGCGTCGCGCGAATACGAAAAGGGCCGACGCGCGAGCCGGCCCAGGTGCACCTGCGGGAAGCTCTTTAGGGCTGCCCGCCGTCCTCGATCGGCTCCGGGACCTCGCGGGGTCGTTGCGGCTCCTCTTCTTCCCCCGGTTCGCCGCGGATGAGACCCTCGCGAGTCGAGAAGTAATAGTGCAGGCCGATTCGCAGGTCCGTGTAGAAGTCGCTCCCTCCGAACCGATCCTTGAAGTCATCTGAATGAGTGGAGTAGATGAAATTGCCGGTCGTCTGCACGAACAGGGTCAGGACGCGGGACATGGGAATCTCTCCCACCAAGCCGATGTAGGCTCCCGGATCCGCGGCGTGATAGTCCTGCTGCGTCACGGCGTCCTTGATGAAGATGCTGTTGCGTCGCAGCCCCCAGACGTAGACCCCTCCCCCGAAACAGGCCGAGGTGGTGGCTCCCAGCACCTCGCCGATCCGGCGCTCAGCGCCCACGGTCACGGGAATCGCCCACAGCACGAGGTTGTCCGAGTCGGGGTAGCTGTTCCAGCCGAAGCCGGCCTCTACGGCCATGGTCCAGGTGCTGTCGAAGCGATAGCGGAACGCAGCCCGGCCGACCGGGCGCGGCTGAGATGCGCCGCCTGGTCCGGCGGCATCACCCGGGTAGTCGGCGGCGTCCCCATCGGCCAGCCACTTCATGGCGCCCAGACCAATCCCGAAACTGGCGAGGTTCTCGTACTCGGGACCGATGCCGGCCTGGCACAGGCCGGGGAGCAATGCCACCAGGAGAGCACCGATCAGTGGTCTCAGCCCTTTCATCCCTCGCCCCTCTCTCGTATCGCGCCTTTGACCGCTGCAGGCGTTCCGCGCATCGTCCAGCGTCGGCGATTGCCGTGACAACCGAGTGCCCCGTGCGGGTTTAGATTGCTGCACTATAGTCACGGCATGCCGGTGTGTCAAGCTGGGTGGTCCCCCCCGCGACCGGCGCGCCCCGGTCTGTCGGGCGGTCGCCGGCGAAAAAGGCTGTTGCCCCCACGGCCCTCGATTCGCTAGGTTCCTTCTCCGCCGGCGGCGTAGCTCAGTTGGCCAGAGCAGCGGAATCATAATCCGCGTGTCGGGGGTTCGATTCCCTCCGCCGCCAAGAACTCCTCGCCCGGCCGTGCATCTCCCTATCTGCTCTCTCCCCAAAGCATTGGCTCATATGAGCCATGCGCTCTGCGCGCGGATTCACATGCCTGTATACCCTGGAAAATCCCCTTGCCGAGAGGTATAATCAGGTCAAGCCAAACCGTGGATGCAACCGGCCCCGTGCAGTGCCTGCCCCATCCGGGGCGGATGGGCATGCGCTTGCAGGACCCATGTCGGAGGGTATGTCCTATGAAGCCTTGGATCGTCACAATCTGTTGCCTCGCGGCCGCTCTCAGTGCTGCTGGGGCTAGTACGGATGGCGCCCGCTCGCTCGGCTGGAACTCGTCAACCTACATCGTTCCCGCCGCAGGCACGGACCCGACGCGCAGCGTGGTTGCGCACCATGATGGCACCTTCGAAGACGCCTTCTGCTTCCAATTCGGCGCCGTGGTGCCCGGCACCACGTATGGTGCGCTGGCAGAAGGGTTTTACGGCCTCGGCGACGAGGACGACATCTACATGATCGACAACGTTGTCCTGTGGGTCACCCAGGATGGGACCTACACCAATCAGCTCCTGGACCTGTACATCTGGGACGGGGGCATTGGTGCCGCACCTGGCGTGGTCCTCTACCAGTCGGCCGGCCGTTCCCTGACCAACGTGCCGCTCTGGCCGGCCGTCGGCGAGAACGTGCTGGCGGTGAGTTATGAGGTGCCGGTCAACAACTTCTCGATTGGGTACTGGGCCGACTTCTCGACCACCCTGTGCGGCTGGTACATCGCGGCCGATCGGACCGGGGTCATCGGCGACCCCTGGGTCTGCGTGGCCCCGGGTCTGGGGTACCCCACGGACTGGCAGAACGCCGAAGTGGTCTGGCAGGCGCCCATCAACTCCCTGGGAATCGGTGCAGACATTGTTCTGCACTCCACTTCCGGCGTCGAGGAGGAGGTACCCGGCCAGGAGCTGTCAACTTGGGGCCTGATCAAGCAGCTATACCGGTAGCCAGGAGGCTCGCGGGCCTTCCCTGGGTCCGGGAGGCAGCGCGGGTTGCGGCGTGCACCCAATAGCGTATCTTGTTTTCCTGCAATTGAATAGATTGGGTCGGCGATCGGTTGAAATGCCCAGGTTTGGGAGAGTATAATCAACAAGTGAGAGGGTAAGGCTCCGAGGGTAGACATCCGAGACCTTCGCGCCGGCCGGCGCCCCGGCAGGCGGGTGAGCGTACGGATAGGAGGAGTGTCCGATGAGCACAAGAGGCTGTTTCAAGACTGTTGCCCTGCTGGCCCTGGCCGCTGTGATGGCCCTGGCAGCAGCCCCAACTGCAAGATCCATGGGCAATAACGGCGGTGGGGTGCTCATGGTGCACTTCGACGAGGAGATTCGGTACAGCCTGGGGCCCGACCCCGCGCCGTACTTCGGCCTCTTCACCGCCAGCTACGGCTGCGAGGCCCTGGGCGCCGGCGAGGACTGCGAGGACTATCGCCTCCTCCACCCCTGTACGTACGGGACCGACCTCGATCCCAACCTGGTGGACGAGACGCCCTCGATCAGCGCCCCGATCATGTGGATCGTGGCGGTCTTCCCGGACACGACCTGCGTGGAAATCCAGTCCGTCGTCCTCACGCTGGGTGATTTCGACGGGACGCTGACGGTGTATGGCTGGGGGAGCCTGGCGACCACTGCGGTCGGCGGCCCCGGCTGGCCTGGAGAGAACACTTCGCTGACGATGACCTTCGATCCCCCCCTCACCAGCCATGAGGTCCCGCTGTGCTTCATCGCCGCCAAGCCCGGTGTAGGCGGAACCTTGACCTCGCTGGGTGCGGCCACGTTTTGGGATCTCTCGGCGAACATGGTCGAGGCTGTGCAGGGCTCGGCGCCTTGCGAGTACGCCGTTGGCTCGTGGAACCGCCTCCCGGCCGCGGGCTGCGTCCCGGACGTGCCCATGGTCTTCAATCCGATGGTCTGCTGCCTGGACAACGTCTGCATGATCCTGACCGAAGACGACTGCAACAACCTGGGCGGCGTGTATCACCCCGAGCTGAACAACTGCGACCCGAACCCCTGCCTCATTCCGGCGGTCTGCTGTGTAGACGAGACCTGCTCGATCCAGACCGAGCCCGATTGCATCGCGCTCGGCGGCATCTTCTATCCCGAGTTGACGAGCTGCGAGCCGAACCCCTGCGAGCAGGCGGCGTGCTGCTTCGCGGACGGTTCCTGCCAGCTCCTCACCGAGAATGACTGCGCGAATGCCGGTGGCGTCCTGCACATGGAGTGGCAGACGTGCGATCCGAATCCCTGTCCTTCCGTGCGGGCCTGCTGCTTCGAGCCCGAACCCTTCGTGTACATCTGCGAGATGTTGACGGAGGAGAACTGCGGCTTGGCCGGCGGCACATGGCTCGGGAACGAGGACTGCGATCCCAACCCATGCGAGCCGGAGACCGGTGCATGCTGCGTCGGCGAGGCCTGCAGCATCGTCTATGAAGAGCAGTGCGATGGGCTGGGCGGCGAGTGGCTCGCGGGGATCACGAGCTGCGAACCCAACCCCTGCGAGTACGAGCGCCACGTCTGCTGCTTCGGCGAGACCTGCGTGATCGTGACGGTCACCGAGTGCTTGGCCGGTGACGGCCGCTGGTACCCGGCCCTCGACGAGTGCGGCGAACCGAATCCCTGCGATCTGCCGGATGGTGCCTGCTGCGTCGGGACGTCCTGCTCGGTCCGCACCGCGGAGGCTTGTGCCGACGCGGGCGGCAACTGGAAGGGTGCCGGCACGGACTGCTCGCCCAATCCCTGCCTGCCGTCGAACCCGGTTCGGGTCTGCTGCTTCGGCGAGACCTGTGCGCTGATGACGCAGTCGACCTGCAACGCGACGGGCGGGACGTGGCGTAGCGGCCAGACCGTCTGCGATCCGAACCCCTGCATCACGGGCGACGCTCGTGCCTGCTGTCTCGGCGACGCGTGCGTGCTGCTGAGCGAGTACGAGTGCGGCCAGCAAGGCGGTGTCTGGTACAGCAGCCTGACGAGCTGCAGCACGCAGCCGTGCCTGCAGCGCGCCTGCTGCGCCGGCGGCGAGTGCACCGTGCTGCGTCCGGCGGAGTGCACGGCTCGGGGCGGCATCTTCCATGCCGAGCTCACGAGCTGCACACCTGATCCGTGCGCCGAGCGCGTTTGCTGCCTGCCCGGTGAGGTCTGCCAGACGGGCGTCACCGAAGTTGGCTGCATCGCGCTGGGTGGTGTGTGGAAGGGCCAGATCACCTCCTGCGTGCCCAACCCCTGCACAGCCACGCCGACCCAGGACGCGAGCTGGGGCCGGATCAAGACGCTCTACCGCTAGGATCCGCGCCAGGACTTTGTGCTAGACTGCGGGGCCGCGGCGATGTGCCGCGGCCCCGTTTCGCTGCCCCGCGCCGGCCCCGGCCACCCCTGGGGGGGACTGGCCGGGGGCGGGGCAGCGCCCCAGGGAGGGCCCTAGCCGATGGGCGACATGAAGGATGCCCTGCGAAAAGCGGGCCTGGCGTCGCAGAAGCAGATCCGCCAGGTAGAGCACGCCGGCCGGGTCCACCGCACGAACGTCGGGGCCGAGGGCCTGGCAGCCGAGCACTCGGCGCGCGAGGCCGAGCTGCGGGCGGAGCAGGAGCAGAAACGGGCCGCCGACCGGACCCGGCAGCGCGAGCTGCAGGCCCAGCGCGAAGCAGAGGCGCGCCACACGCGCGTGGAAGCCCTGTTGCGCGAGGGGAACCTGATGGCCCGCGAGGGGGGACCGCGGAGGTTCTACTTCGCGCGCTCTTCCGGGCAGATCCACTTCCTGGACGTTTCCCCGGGGTTGGTGCGGCGGCTTCAGATGGGCGACGCGGCCATCGTCGACGCGTCGGGGGTCCTGCCCACGGACTTCATCGCCATCTCTGGCAAGGCCGCGCACGAGCTGCGCCTGATCGACCGCGAGCGGATCCTGTGCTGGAACATTCGTTCCTAGCCGACCCCGGTCCCGTCCCAGCGCGGGGAGCGCGGTCTGTGCTCGACGTCACCCGATCTCGCTCGGATCGGCTCCGGCAGCGGCGCGGTGCGAGAGCTGGATCTTCCCCTCTTCGCTCGTCCCCAGGACCTTGACCAGCAGCTCCTCGCCCACGGCCGTGATGCTCCCCGGGTGTTCCACCCGTCCCTCGGCCAGCTCGGAGACGTGTACCAAGCCCTCGATGCCGTAGAACAGCTCCACGAAGCAACCGAAGTCCATGATCCCCGTCACGCGCCCGCGGTAGATCGCCCCCACCCGGGGCTCCCCGGTGAGGTACCGGGCGCGTCGCTCCGCCTCGTCCAGCCGGGTGCCCGCCGATCCGAAGATGCGCACGCGCCCATCGTCGGCCACGTCCACCTTGGCACCCGTGTCAGCCTCGATGGACTGGATGTGCCGGCCACCGGGACCGATCAGGTCGCGGATGCGCGCCGGACGGATGCGCAGGAAGCGCACCTGCGGCACGTTCGGGCGCAGCTCCTGTCGTGGTCCCGAGCAGATGCGCGCCATCTCGGCCAGGATGTGCAAGCGCCCCCGGCGTGCAAGCTCGAGCGCGTGCTCGAGCACCGCCCGCGGGAGGCTGCCGACCTTGTTGTCCATCTGAACGGCGGTCACCCCCTCGGCCGTGCCCGCCACCTTGAAGTCCATGTCGCCGAGGTGGTCCTCGTCGCCGAGGATGTCGGTCAGGACGACGCTGCGCTCACCGGCAACGATCAGCCCCATGGCCACACCCGCCACCGGCCGGCGCAACGGCACGCCCGCGTCCTGCAGGGCCAGCGCGGCGCCGCACACGGTGGCCATCGACGAGGAGCCGTTCGAGGAGGTGATCTCGGAGTCGAGACGGATCGTGAAGGGAAACGCCTCCGGATCCGGGAGCAGGGGGTGCAGCGCGCGGCGCGCCAGGGCGCCGTGGCCGATCTCCCGCCGGCCAGGGCCCCGCAGGGGGCGCACCTCGCCGACCGAGTAGGGCGGGAAGGTGTAGTGGAGCAGAAAGGACTCCCGGCGCACACCGGTGAGACCCTCGACGAGCTGCTCGTCCTGACTCGTGCCGAGCGTGCAGGTCACCATCGCCTGCGTCTCCCCGCGCGTGAAGACAGCCGACCCGTGCGCGCCGGGCAACCAGCCCACCTCGCCCGAGATCGGCCGCACGTCGTCGGGCCCGCGCCCGTCGAGCCGCTGGCCGTCGAGCGCGCGCGCGCGAATGGCCTCGCGCAGGACCCGCTCGGCCACCTCACGCGGCCCGAGGCAGGCCCCCGCCGCGGGATGGGTCGCCCAGGCGGCTTCGACCTGTGCGATCAGCCGTTCCATCTGCGCGTGGCGGGCCTGCTTCTCCCCTGCCGCGAACAGCGCGCCGATCTCGGGCGCGAGGAGCTCCTCGGCACGCCCCCGCAGCGCCGCGTCCTCGACTGGCACGGCCAGGGCGCGTTTCTCGCGTCCCATCGCTGCCCGGAGCTCCTCCTGGACCATCCAGAGGGGCTCGGCGTCCGCGACCACGGCGTCGAGCGCCGCCAGGATCGCCTCCTCGGGAACCTCGCGCGCGCCACCCTCGACCATGACCAGGCCCGCGCGGCTCACTGCCACGACGAGGTCGAGATCGGCCCGCACCCGATCCCCGGGGGACGGGAAGAGCTTCGGCTCGCCATCGATCCGGGCCACGCGCACACCCGCCAGCGGCAGTCCCCAGGGGATGTCCGCGATGGTCAACGCGGCCGAGGCTGCCGAAATCGCCAGAACAGCGGGATCACCATCCGGGTCGTGGCTGAGGACTGTCACGAGCACCTGGGTCTCGCTCGAGAAGCCCTCGGGAAAGAAGGGTCGGATGCTGCGATCGATCAGCCGGGAGGCGAGCGTCTCCTCGTCGGTGGGCCGGGCCTCGCGGCGCAGGAATCCACCGGGGATGCGGCCGGCCCCGGCAAGCTTCTCGCGGTAGATCACCGTCAGGGGAAAGAACCCTGGCTGGGCGCTCGGCTCAGGGGCGGCCACGGCCGTGGCAAGCACGACCGACCGGCCGCAGGTCACCAGCACGGCACCGCCCGCTTGCCGGGCGATGCGCCCCACCTCGAATTCCAGCGTCCGACCGCCGACGCGGATTTGCCGGCGCCAGACCCCCGCCTGCTCGGCCATGGCCACCTCCCCTTCACCTCACCGAGAGGAGGCGCATCCTACCCCGCCCACCGCGCGCCAACAAGGCCACCGCCCGCCGCGGCCGAACGAGGCCACCGCCCGCCAGGCGCCTCGCCAAACTGAGGTTGACCGCCGTTCGCGGCCTACGATAAGCTCTTCTACTGATTTCTCCGAAACGGTGTGTTCCTCGCCCATGGGCGGGGAAAGTGGGCAGCAGCCTGGCGTCGCGTCCAAGGAGTCTCAAGCCCGCTTCCAGCCGCGCGTGTCTCGGGGCACGGCCGGGTCCCTCGGCGGTCCTGGCCCCACGCGCGGCGGGCCCGAGGCATCGGCGCCCGCGGGACGGGCATCCGGATAGACTCCGGAGGCCGCCGGGAACCTAGATCTGGGGAGGCAGAGGTCATGAGCGATGTGTACAAGCCCAGTCCGCAGTTCACGGAACGGGCCTGGGTCCGGAGCCTTGATGAGTACCGCAAGATGTACGAGCGCTCCATCAAGGACCCCGACGGTTTCTGGGGCGAGTTCGCCGAGACGTTCCACTGGCAGAAGAAGTGGGACAAGGTCCTGAGCTGGGACTTCGACAAGAACGTCGACATCAAGTGGTTCGCGGGCGGCAAGACCAACATCTGCTACAACGCGCTCGACCGGCACCTCCAGACCCGTGGCGACCAGATCGCCTACTTCTGGGAAGGCAATGCGATCGGCGAGGATCGCCGCATCACCTACCGCGAGTTGCACGAGCAGGTCTGCAAGTTCGCCAACGTGCTCAAGAGCCGCGGCGTCAAGAAGGGCGATCGCGTTTCGATCTACATGCCGATGGTGCTCGAGCTGGTGATCGCTGTGCTCGCCTGCGCCCGCATCGGCGCGATCCACTCGGTCGTCTTCGGCGGATTCAGCGCCGACTCGCTGGCCGACCGCATCCTGGACTCGACCTGCCGAGTCCTGGTCACGACCGACGGCGTGTACCGTGGCGCCAAGGCAGTGACGCTCAAGTCCAACGCCGACGAGGCGATGCAGAAGGCCAAGGATAAGGGCTGCACGGTCTCGACCTGCATCGTCTGCCAGCGGGTGGGCAAGGACCTCCAGGTGTCGATGGAGAAGGGCCGCGACCTGTGGTGGCACGAGGCGATGGCCGCCGCTTCGGCCGATTGCCCGTGCGAGTGGATGGACGCCGAGGACCCGCTCTTCATCCTCTACACCTCTGGTTCGACCGGCAAGCCCAAGGGCGTGCTGCACACGATCGCTGGCTACATGATCTACGTGTCGCACACCTTCAAGTACATCTTCGACTATCACGACGGCGACGTCTTCTGGTGCACGGCCGACATCGGCTGGGTCACCGGCCACTCCTACATCGTCTACGGCCCGCTCTGCATGGGCGCCACGTCGGTCATGTTCGAGGGTGTGCCCACCTACCCCGACCCCGGACGCTTCTGGGACGTCGTGGACAAGTACAAGGTCAACACTTTCTACACGGCGCCCACGGCCATCCGCGCCATCATGGCTCACGGCGACGAGTACGTCACCAAGCGCAGCCGCAAGAGCCTGCGCCTCCTCGGCACAGTGGGCGAGCCGATCAACCCCGAGGCCTGGCGCTGGTACTACAACGTGGTCGGCGAGAAGCGCTGCCCGATCGTGGACACCTGGTGGCAGACCGAGACCGGCGGCATCCTGATCACGCCGCTGCCCGGCTCGCACCCGCTCAAGCCCGGCTCGGCCACCCTGCCCTACTTTGGCATGCTGCCGGTGGTGGTCGACGAGCGCGGCAACGTGCTCGAGGGCCCCGCCACCGGCATCCTCACGATCAAGGCGCCCTGGCCCGGCATGATGCGCACGGTCTACGGCGATCACAAGCGGTTCAAGGAAACCTACTTCTCCGCCTTCCCCGGCCTCTACTTCACTGGCGACGGTTGCCGCCGCGATGAGGACGGCTATTACTGGATCACGGGGCGCGTCGACGACGTCATCAACGTCTCGGGCCACCGCATGGGCACCGCCGAGGTCGAGAGCGCGCTCGTCTCACACCCCAAGGTGGCCGAGGCCGCGGTGGTCGGCTTCCCGCACCCGATCAAGGGCGAGGGCATCTACGCCTACGTCACCCTGAACGTCGGCGAGGCCTATACCGAGGAGCTGCGCAAGGAGCTGGCCGCTCACGTCCGCAAGGAGATCGGCCCCATCGCGACGCCGGACGTGATCCACTGGGCACCGGGGCTGCCAAAAACCCGCTCGGGCAAGATCATGCGCCGCATCCTGCGCAAGATCGCCTCGGGCGAGATCAAGGAGATTGGCGACACCACCACGCTTGCCGACCCGTCGGTGGTCGACAAGCTGGTCGATCTGAAGGGCAAGTAGTCGAGCGGGCGCGGTGAGCGCGATGTCGACTCGAAACCGGGGGGAGGGCTCTGCAGCGGGTCCTTCCCCCTTTGTGCGTGTCCGCGTCCGCGGGGCATGGCCGTCGGTGAGGGCGGGCGGGAATTGCGGGTGAGGGAGAGTGCAATCATGGCGGATGAAAAGGTCATGAACCGGTGGTTGGTGGTCGCGGGCGCGCTCATCATCCAGGTGAGCCTGGGCGCGGTCTACATCTGGAGCGTCTTCCAGACGCCGCTGAAAGCCGTCTTCCCGACCTGGTCCGAGACCAGCGTCACGCTGCCGGCCCAGATCGTGCTCGCGGCCTTCGCCATCGCGGTCATCTTCGGCGGGCGCGTGCAGGACAAGCTGGGACCGCGCGTCGTCGCCACCGCCGGGGGAATCATCCTCGGCCTGGGGCTCATCCTCGCCCGCTTCACCGGCAACTTCGGCCCCGGCGGGGCCCTCTTCTGGCTCGTCCTCACCTTCTCCGTGCTGGGTGGGATCGGAATCGGCGCGGCCTACGTCTGCCCGATCGCGACCTGCGTGAAGTGGTTCCCGGACAAGCGCGGGCTCATCACCGGGCTGGCCGTCGCCGGCTTCGGTGCGGGGGCCTTCTTCTTCGCGCCGCTGGCCAAAGCGCTCATCTCCGGGGGGCAGTACCAGCTCCTGGGCGCCAACCTGTTCGGGTTGCCCAAGGTCGGGGTCTTCGACACCTTCATGACGCTGGGCATCATCTTCCTCATCGCGATCGTCCTGGGCGCGCAGCTCCTGCGCAACCCGAAGCCGGGCTACGCGCCGGCGGGCTGGACGCCGCCGGCTCCCAAGGCGGGCGTTCCATCCAAGGCCGACTTCACACCGGGAGAGATGCTGAAGACCGGACGGTTCTGGCTGCTGTGGATCACCTACTTCGCCGGCTGCACGGCCGGATTGCAGGTGATCATGAAGGCCTCCCCCGTCTGGCAGTCGTTCGCGATCGGCAAGCTCACACCCCCGATCGACACGACCACCTTCGGCGCGATTGGCGGGGCCGCCGCGATGGCGGTCTCGATTCTGGCGATCTTCAACTCGCTGGGCCGCATCTTGTGGGGCAAGATCTCCGATGTGATCGGCCGCAAGACGACCCTGTTGATCATGTTCGTCCTGTGCGGCGTGGCGATGCTCCTGCTCGACTCCTTCCGCAGCTACGGCCTCTACATCATCGGCACCGGCGTCGTGGGCCTCTGCTTCGGCGGCTACCTGGCCCTTTACCCAGCCCTCACGGCCGACTTCTACGGCACCAAGCACTACGGCGTGAACTACGGCTGGATGTTCTCCGCCTACGGTGCCGGCGGTCTCTTCGGCCCCTTCCTGGCAGCGTGGCTGATGCGCGTGGCGGGCAAGGTGCCCTACCAGGTCGTCGAGGCCGGGCAGACGGTCGAGAAGATGTTCACCGTCGGCAATTACCGGCTGGCGTTCGTCGTCGCCGGGATCATGTGCCTGGCCGCCGCGGTGGGCGTCCAGTTCGTGAGAGCGCCGAAGCGGGCGTAGCGGCAAGGCGCGGCGCTACACCTGGGATTCGGGAGCGGCACGAGCTCGATCTCGAAGAGCGTGGGCCAGCACTTTCCGGTCACGAAGAGCCGGTCGCCGGCCTCGTCGTAGGCGATGCCGTTGAGCACGTTGGGCGGCACGGGCAGCCCTGGGCCCAGAAGACCGGTCAAGTCGATCCAGCCCAGGACCTCGCCCGAGCGGGGCGAGATCCTCGCGATCCTGTTCGACATCCAGATGTTCGCGTAGATCTCGCCGCGCACCCATTCGAGCTCGTTGATCACACGCACGGGCTGGTCGAGGTCGCGCACCCAGAGGGTCTCCGTGCAGGCGAAGCTCCCGGCATCGATGTAGAACAGGCGTTCCGAACCTTCGCTCAGGATCAGCCGCGCGCCATCGTCCGTCAGCCCCCACCCGTCGGTCGGATAGGCGAACTCCCCCACGGGTTCGAAGGTCGCCCGGTCATAGATGAACCCGAGGTGGTGGGACAGCGTGAGCTGATGGATGCGCTCCCCGAGGATGGCGATGCCTTCTCCGAAGTAGCGCTCGTTCAGGTCGCACTGGCGCAGGACTGCCCCGGTCTCGAGCTCGACCTCGCGCAACGAGGATTCGCCGTGGCGGCCGGTGCCTTCGTAGAGGAACCCGTCCTTGTACACCAGCCCCTGCGTGAAGGCGCCGGGATCGTGAGGATAGGCGTGGAGCACCGTGTACCCGTAGACGGGGGGCGGCACGACGCTCAGGCTCACCGAGACGCTGTCGCTTCCCCCGCTGCCACCGACCGTGATCCGACCCGCATGGGAAGCGGAGGCCAGGCCGTAGCGGTCCACGGTCACCGCGATGGTGTCGGTCTCCCCGGCGGTCGTCCCGTCCACGGGCTCCAGGTGCAGCCACGCGACGTTCGCGGCCAGCGACCATGACAGCGTTCCCGTCCCGGCGTTGCGGATCAGCAGCCGGGCAGCGGTGACGCCGGCCGGGAACTCGAGCGCGTGCGGCTCGAGGGCCAGCCGGGGATCGGGATCGAGCACGGGCACCATCAGCCTGCCCCGGTCCAGATCGTTGCCGTCGCTGACGAGAACGCTGAGCGTGCAGATCCCCGCCTGACTCGGGGCCCGCCAGCAGGCGGAGTCCCGATCGATTCCCGACAGGAACTCCCCGGCGGTGGCGGTCCAGCGGAAGAGCAGTCGGTCGCCATCGCGGTCCGAGGCGAGGGCGATTGCGCGGGCGACGCTGTCGGTGAGGACCCAGGCCGGTTCGGCGCAGAGGCTGTCGATGGCTGGAGCGTGATTCCCGGGCTCGTCGCCGTCGAAGCACCCGCCCGCCAGCGCCAGTGCCGCCACGGCCGCCGCGCCGGCGACCGGTGTCCATGCGCCCAGCGTCGAGGCGACGGGCGTCCATGCGCCGGGTGCCCGTGCGTCCGGCGTCGAGGCGACGGGCGGCAGTGCGATCAGCTCCTCTGTGACCGTGGCCCCGGACCGCCCAACCTGCAATCGCCGCCGCAAGAACGCCATCGAACCTCCTGGCGGGTACAGTACGCGGACGGGCAGCCCGTGGCGAGTCCCAACACCCGGGCCGGAGCCCATGGCGGTCTATAGATGTCCCCCCCGCAAGCCGTTCCAGAAGGCGATGGGCGATGTGTTGGATCAGGAGTTCCGTGAGTTCGCGGGACCGACCTGCGCGGGCGTTCTGCGCGCGCTGTCGCGGACCCTGGGGACATCCGTGCGCCTGCTCGATGCGGAGGGCCGGCCCATCGTGCCGGCGTCACTCACTGGCGACCCCCCCAGCAGCGACGCCCGACCGCACACCGCGCGCGTCCCGATCCTGTTGCCCGCTTCCAGAGTGGGTGGGTGGTCGCGTCTCGCGATCAAGGCGAACGAGCGTTGTCTGGGCTACCTGACCGCGGAGGTCGCGACGCCCGAGACTCCGCCGCTGCTGGCCGATCTGGCGACCGAGCTGGTGCGCCTGTTCCAGGCCGACCTCGAGTGCGATGCCGAGATTGACGCGATCGGCACGCTGCGGGCCGAGATCGATCTGCTCGATCGCATGGCTCGCGCGCGGGGACCCGTCCGCGACCTGGCGGCGGCGGCCCGTGGGCTTCTGGCGGAGCACAGCGACCTCTTGATTCGGGCCCGTCTGGTGGCCTGCTTGACCTGGCGCGCGAAGGCGGTCTGGATCACGCCGGGCCCCATCGACGGCGACACGTCGCGCTGGGGAGCCGGTCCTCCCACCGCTTTGCAGGAGGAGACTGTCCACGCGATCCTCTCCGAGCTGGCTCCCGTGGCGATCTCGGGCGGCGATCCCGTTCTGCTCCGTCACCGGATCAAGGAGCCCGCCGGGTGGGTCGAGGGCGCTTTCGCCAGCTTGACCGACGGTGCGGCGATGATTGGCTTCGTGGGGATCCTGGGCGCCGGGCCGGATCAGCCCCTCGAACCGTCTGACCTGACCGTGCTGCGCTGTCTGGCCGGAGAGCTGTCGCATGCCGCCGTGCGCCACGGACGCCATCGCGAGCTGCGCGACATGCTCTTCAACACCATCCGGAGCTTGGTGGCGGCGATCGACGCCAAGGATGAGTACACGCGTGGCCACTCCGAGCGCGTGCACCGTCTCGCTTTGCGTGTGGGCCGCGCGCTGGGGCTGCCAGCGGCCGACCTGCGGCGGTTGAGCTGGGCCGCCCTGCTGTACGACGTCGGCAAGATCGCCACGCCTGGCGAGGTGCTAGCCAAACGATCCCATCTCGCGGAGGAGGAGGAGCGGCTGCTGCGCGCCCACCCGGTGCAGGGCTGTGAGCTGCTGGAGCCGATCCCCCAGCTGCACAGCATCCTGCCTGCCATCCGCCACCATCACGAACGCTACGACGGTGGAGGCTTCCCCGACGGACTCGCCGGCAATGGGATCCCGCTGCCCGCGCGGATCATCGCCGTGGCCGAGGCATTCGACGCGATGGTCCATGCCCCTGACCCCGCCACCGGGGCGGACGCCACCGAGGCCCTGCGCGCAATCGAGGAGGGTGCCGGCACGCGCTTCGACCCCGGCGTCGTTCAGGCGCTGCTGCAGGTGATGCGTGCGGAGGTGGGCGCGGCCGACCCATCGGCGCACGAGGAGGAGGAGTTGCTGCCCCCCGACCTTCAGTCAGACGATGGCGAGGATATGGCCGCCTAGTTCTGGCCCCCAAGCCGCCGGACGATTGCGCAGCGCATCAGCTCGCGGTGGTCGCCGACGCGCACTTCGAGGTGATAGATCCCGGCCGCGGCGACGCACCCCGTCCCGTCCCGGCCATCCCAGGTGAGCGTGGTCTCCCCCGCCTCGCTCCGCAGCGGGCCCAGCGCGCGCACCAGCCGCCCTTGTGCGTCGAACACGCGCAGGCGCAGCTCCGCTCCGCCCGCGGGGACACCGACCGGGACGGTGACCCCACCGCTGCCCGGACTGGGCCGCGCGGCACCGATCCACGCCGCCTCCGGAGGCTCCTGCTCATCGTTACCCTCGCCCTCGACGTAGATCCCCTCCAGCTCCGGGACCTCGCTGCCCGTGAGGCGCTCGGCGAGGGTCTCGGCGACCGCGTCGAACAATTCCACGTAGCAATCCCATATGCAGGGCAGCAGTGTCGGCGGTCGCACGAGGATCTCGAGGCTGGCCGGCTGTGGGGCGCCGGCCCGGATGCGGTGGGTCTCGCTGCGCACGGACTTGGGCAGATGCGAGCCGTCCGACCAGAAGAACTTGACGTAGACTTCGGCCGAATCGGCGCGCTCGACGCCGGCAGCCCAGCCGAGCGTGAAGGCCCGGGCGTACCCATCCCCATCGACGTCCTCGGCCCCACTCACATCGACCGCGTCGAGCCACAGGCGGGGCGGTCGATCGTCGGTCGCGTCGCGCAGCGCGCCCTCGACCGGCAGGTCAGCCAAGCCCGCTGCCGGGTGCGTTTGTGCCGTCGCCTGAGCCAGGACCTCACCGGGCACATCAGCGGACACCAGCTCCAGTCTCAGGTCCCAGCGGGTGGGGGGGAGCGTGTCGGGATCGACCCAGAAGGTGGGGCAGAAGGTTGTGTCGACCGCATCGCCCGTGATCATCGCTGCCTTTGTGGCGAGGAGCAGGCGCCACTCCCCGCCGGCTTCGCGGCTCAGCACCCGCACGCTCACCCGGACGCTGCCCCACGCGACGTTCGGGTCGCAGCAAACCTCGACGTGGGGCGTCCAGCCGTCGCCGTCTTCGTCCTGCAGCTTGCGCACGTTGACCGTGGCGAACTCGTAGGTCGGCTGCTGCTGTGGATCGACCGGATAGAGTTGCGGCGCCTGGCCGGGCACAAAGACCGCCAGGCAGAACTCCGGAATCGTGTGCCAGGCCATGCCGTGGCCAACGCTCTCCGAGGCAGCGACCCAGTAGGGCGAGGCCGTCGTCAGATCGCCCGGCCCAAAGACGACGCCTTGGCCGTCGTTGTAACGCAGGGCATAGAGGGTGTCGCCCTCCGTCAGCAGGAAATTCAGCCGACTGCCGCTCACCTCGGGCCCCAGAGCGAAGATGGCCTGTCGCAGGGCCTCCGCCCGTGGCAGCCCCGGGTGCACCTGCATGAACTTGAGCAGATAGAGCATGTACAGCTCGGAGTCGATGTGGCCGCTGGTGTACTCGGGCGGATGCGTCTCGAGAAAATCGCGGGGCTCGGTGTTGAGCAGGTACTCGAGAATCGGCGTGGCCGACAGGGTGCCGTTGTGCACGAAGACCAAACCGTCGTGCTGGAACGGGTGTGGATCGGGTACGTCGGGGTGGCTGCTGCTGGCTGCCCGCACATGGCCCAGCGCGGCCCGCGGGCTCACGCTCGCGATCTCGCCTACCGCCCGGTCGAAGTCCGGATCGTAGGGATCGCTCGCGGGCGGCCCGCCGCGATAGAAGAGCGGCAGTCGGAGCTGCTCGGGAGCAGCCTGCGCCGCGAAGGCCGCCCAGCCCCAACCCAGCGTCTCCGCACCACCCAGGGCCCGCAGGCCGCTGGGTCCGTGTAGCTGCTCATCGAGAAGACCCGCCGGGTAGCCGGTGCCAACCATACCCCAGAACTGGCCCTTGCGCGGCACGCCCGCCGCCGCGTCCGCCGGCCGGTGAGGTTCGCCGTTCGACGGCAGCCGCGCCACGCCGCCCGCGGGTCTCCCCTGCAGGTCGCGGGGCGTCGGGCCGACCGGGAAGAGCTGCGGCGCCTGCCCGGGCACGAAGACAGCCAGCGTGCGGGGTGGGATCTGTGCCCAGCGCCCTGGTTCGGCGCCGAAGACTTGCGTGGCCACGGCCCAGAAGGGCGACACGTCAGCCGCGCCGCTCCCCGCGGGGTAGTACACGAGAGGCTCCAGGGTGTCCGCCCCAGCGTAGCGCAGCGCGTACAAGGTGTCCCCGCGCGTGAAGGCGCAGTCCAGGCGGTCGTCCCCTGTGATGGGAGCCAGCTGCACAACAGCGGTGTGGATCGCCTCGGGAATCAGGTCGGGCGACTCATCGATCAGCTTGAGCAAGTAGAGGAAGAGCAGCTCCGAGTCCATCATGGGGACCGTGTAGTCCGGTGGATGCTGCTGCAGACAGCCCGCGGTGAGCAACACGTCGGCCAGCTCGTTCACCTCGCGGATGTTGCCGCTGTGGACGAAGGCGGTGCCGGCATGCAGGAACGGGTGCGGATCGGGCACACCGATGTGGCGCACGTCCACCATGCGGATGTGCGCGAGCACCGCGCGGGGCCCGAGCGCGTCGAGCTCCTCGGCGGCCAGCCCGTACTCGATCGCGCGCAGGTCGGTCGCGGGCGGCCGGCCCCGGCGCAGGATCGGCCAGGCCGACCGCAGCGTGTCCCCCGGGAATACCGCGAAGGCCCAACCGTCGGGATTCGCGCTGCCGAGGCGTTTGAACGAACGGATCGGATCGTCCCGGAGCTGGGTGGTGATGAGCGCGCTGTCGTAGCCGGAACCGATGATGCCCCAGAACCGGCAGGCGTGCTGCACCTGCGCGCGCTCGCCGGCCGGGGAGCGCACGCGCCCCGCACCCTCGCCGTGCCCCAGCGCGAGCGCCCCTGCTACCACGGCGATGAGCAGGGCCGCGAGCGCGCGGGCGCGGCTGCCCGCGCGGCCAGGGGTGGTTCCGGCGAGGGACGGGGTTGTCATCGGGCTACACCTCCCTGACACAAGCGTCGCAAGCTGCGGTTCGATCGTCAAGGCGGCTTGCGGCTGGCCGCGCTGCCCCCTAGAGTCGGCGGCCGTGCGGCCCCCGCCGCGCACGGCATCAACCCTGGCAGGGAGCATGAAATGGCAGCCGAGGTCTACTTCCGCCCGATCTCGCCGGCGTGGGACGAGCCCCTCGTCCTGGCCGGTCTGGACGCGCTCCTCACGGAGTCGGCCCTCCTCGACCCGATCGAGCCCGGTCAGTTCGTCGGGATCAAGCTCACCTTCGGCGAGGCGGGGAACACCGCCCATCCCCCGGTGGCCGTCATTCGGCGAATCGTCGAGCGCGTCCGCCAGCGTGAGGCCAGGCCGTTCCTGACCGAGACCAACACGCTCTACAACGGGCGCCGCAAGAACGCCCTCGATCACCTGGAGGTCGCCCGCGAGCACGGCTTCACCCACGAGACCGTGGGTGCGCCCATCCTCCTGAGCGACGGTCTGCGCGGGCGCGAGAGCATCACGGTGACGTTGGGGGGCGAGCGCGTGCAGAGGGCGCACCTCGCACCCATCCTGCGGGACCTGGATTTCCTCGTCGTGGTCTCTCACCTGACCGGTCACCTGGTGCACGGGTTCGGCGCGGCCGTGAAGAACCTCGGCATGGGACTGGCCGGGCGGGCGGGGAAGCTCGACCAGCACTCGGGGGTGAAACCCTGGGTCAAGGTCGAGAAGTGCATCCACTGCCTGGGCTGCCTCGCCGTCTGCCCGGCCGATGCGATTCGGGACACGGGCCAGCACGCCGCCATCTTGCCCGAGTCCTGCATCGGGTGCGCCGAATGCCTCGCGCTCTGTCCGACGGGTGCGATCACGATCGACTGGTCCCGTCAGAGTGCCCACGTCCAGGAAGCCACCGCCGAGTACGCGCTGGCGGCGCATCGGACGGTGCGAGGCCGCGCGGCTTACGTGAATCTTCTCAATCACATCTCGAGGCATTGCGACTGCATGGGTGCGACGCCGGACGTCCTGGCGCCCGACATCGGCCTTGTGGCCAGCCGCGACCCGGTGGCGGTCGATCAGGCCAGCTACGACCTGACGACCCAGGCCGCCGGCCGCGAGGTCTTCCGCGAAGCCTGGCCGGCGGTCGACCCGCTGGTCCAGCTCCGCCACGCCGAGAAGATGGGGCTGGGAACGCGCTCCTATGAGCTGCGGGAGCCAGCGGGGCGCAGGCCAGCTCCCAAGTGCGTATAGTTAGACAAGATAGATGGGAACCGGGAGGGCTCTCGGTGTTTTAACTACGGTGTCGGGCGTCAGGCCACCGGACCTCGGGGCCACACGGCGTTCGATCTGGAGCCCACAGCGCCAGGAGGGTGCGGGCGGTGGCTCGGTCCCGGGGCACAGGATGGCCTCGGCACCGAGCGTCAGGCGCGCCAGGAGGGCGCGCGCGGCAGTGGTTCCGGGGGCGGCCGGTGCCAGGAGGGCGCGGCGGCCCCCGCCGAGGCTCGCAGCGAGCTTCAGGGAGCTGGCAGCGTACCGGGGATGGTGATGGTGAAATGGCTCCCCTCGATCGATTAGTATTCCAGGCCAGATTGAACCGTGATGCGTGCCCCGGCCCGTGCGTTCGTGCCGGTCGTGCGGGGTGGCGTCGGGGAGGATGGTCATGAAGACGTACGGGATGCTGGCGCTGGCCGTGTTGGGCGCTGGCACGCTGTTCTGCGCCGGCGGTTCCGCGAAGGTAGCGCCCCAGGGGTCCGGGCTCCGGCCCACCAACGCGGAGCTCTACATCCTTTCGCAGAGCTGTTTCCAGGGCGAAGTCGTCCCCTGTGGCTGACACGGCAAGAAGGGTGGGCTGGCCCGGCGGGCCGCCTTCATCGACTCGACACGCGCCCATGGGAAGCCGCTGATGCTGGTGGATGGCGGCGACTTCATGCACCGCAACGGGAAGGACAACTCCCGCGAGAGCGTGCTGACCTGGAATGAGATGGTGCGTACGGGCTACGACGCGGTGACCCTCGGGGAGCTGGAGTTTGGCCAGTGGGATCTGGTCGACAGCCTCATGCAGAACACCGCGCTGCCGGTGGTCTGCACGAATGTGGAGGTCCTGCGCAACGGTGAGTGGAAGCAGCTGGGTGAGCGATATCGCCTGGTCGAGATCAACGGCATCAGGGTTGGCATCCTGGGCGTGATCGCGCCCACACAGCTCACCCCCTCGGCCCTGAACGCCGCGGCCGGCGCCCTGCGCGCGCTGCCCCCGGCGGAGACGATCCAGGCGGCCGTGGAGGAGATCCGGGATCGCACGGATGTGATCGTCCTGCTGGCCCACGTCGATCCGCTGGCGATGGAGCAGTACGCCTCGACCCTGAGCGGCATCGATGCCATCCTGGGCGGGCACATGACGCGCCTGGACACGGCTCCGGTGCTCACGTCCAATGTGCTCGTCAATCGCTCGAGCACGCGCGGCCAGAACCTGGCCGTGACCCGCCTGATCATCTCGCCCGAGGGCACGGTGGTCGACTACGGTGGCGTCAACATAACGCTGGACCCCGAGTATCCTGAGGATCCCGAGGTGGTCAAGGCGGCCGAGTTCGCCAAGGCGGAAGGCGAACGCGTGGCCAGGGAGCGCATCGAGCGCCGTCACGCGGAGGCTGTGGCGAATAAGCCGGCGAGCGACGCTCAAGTCCCCGGGGATGGCAGGGAGAGCCTCCCCGAGGGAGTGCGGGCGATGCAGGAGCGGTAGCCTCGACCGAGCAGCGGGGATTGGACATGCGAATCGGGCGCCATCTCAGCTTCCTGCCGTGGACACTCGCTGCGGTGTCCATCCTGCTCCCGGCGGGGTGCGGGCGGCATGCGGGCCAGGAGGTGCGCCCGCCACGCACCGGAAACGTGACCCTGCACGTCATCTCCCAGAGCGGTCTCCAGGGCGAAGTCGTTCCCTGCGGCTGACATGGCAAGAAGGGTGGGCTGGCCCGGCGGGCCGCCTTCATCGCGAACCAGCGCGCGGAGCAGGAACGCATCCTGCTTGTCGAGGGCGGTGACTTCTTCCATCGCATTCCCAATGATCGCAAGCACGAGAGCATCCTGGCCTGGCGGGAGCTGGAACGCCTGAACTGCGACGCCGTGGCCTTAGGGGAGCTGGAGCTGCGCCGGTGGGCCCTGACCGACAGCCTGCTGCGCGCGGGGTCGACGCTGCCGCTGGTCACCACCAACATCGAACGGCGTGTTGGGGAGGACCGCTGGCAACCGCTTGGTGCGCGCTACCGCGTGGTGGACGTCAGCGGTGTGCGGATCGCCTTTCTCAGCGTGCTGCCCGAGGGTCGGACCTCGACCTATGCGGCGGAGCAGGCCAAGGGTGAGCTGCGCATTCTGCCCGGCCTCGCGACGACCCGGGAAGCGGCCCGCTTGCTCAAGGGCAAGGCGCGGCCGGGCTCCTTTGGAAAGTCCGCCGTTCTCGACCGGAACGAGGCCGAGCATCTGGCCCGCGAACGGGCCGACCTCATCGTCCTCCTCGGGTACCTCGACAAGGACGGAACGCAAGTCTACGCTGACTCGCTCCCCGAGATCGATGTCATCCTCGGGGGCATCCGCCAGGCGCGGGATGAGCAACCCGTCCGGCTCGGCAACGCGATCGTCAACCGCTCGGGACAGCGCGGCGTCGCCGTGGCCGTAACCGACCTGGTCGTGTCGCCCGCGAACGAGATCACAGAGTTCAGCGGACAGACCGTGGAGCTCGTCGAGAGCATGCCCGAGGATCCCGCTGTGGCCGCGCGGGCGAACGCCGCCAAAGAGGCCAGCGATGAGGAGGCGGCCGCCCGGCGGGCGCTGAAGCGCAAGCTGCGCGAGGAGGAGGCGCAGCGCGATCGCGAGGCACGGCGGGGTTTGGAAGAGCAGCCCACCAGCCCATCTTCCCCGGATCCTGAACCCGTGACTCCCCCCGCCGGCGGCCCCCAGCCCACCCCGCGGGTCCGGGGTCGGGCCCACTGACAGACTTCCCACTGCGCCAGCCGCCCCCCCGACTGTGGTATCATGGTTGTGGTGCGAAGATTGGTGAAGCCTTCGGCCGCCTTGCGCCCTCTGCGGGACTTGCATGCCAGACGCGTTGGCATGGCGTTGGATCTGCATAAGTGGCCACTCTAGAAATAGTTACGCTATAATCCTCACCAATCCTCGTTCCACAACCTGTGACGGACAGCTCCGGGCCGTTGGAACCGGGGCGGATCCGGCTGGTAGCGCGAGCGTCGCCCCGCGGGGCAGAGGATCCAAAGGCAGAAAAGGGTCGACGCGGTACCGGCCGTCCGGCTCTGGAGGAAGAGGAAGATGACAAGGTGGGACCGTGTTGCTGGAGGTCTGCTCGTGGCCGCGTTCGGGCTGGTCGTCCTGGGTCAGGCGGCGCACGGGCAGTCGCCCAAGCCGTGGCAGACGACGCGCGAGTACTTCGAGATCATGGACGCGCGCTACGCCGACCTGGTCGGGCAGCCGGGTGAAGTGACGCGGGGCACGGGCTTCAAGCCCTACGAGCGCTATCGCTGGTTCGCGCAGAACCGGATCGACGAGACGACCGGCAGCATGATCCCCGGTGTGCGCTGGGAGGCCTGGCAGGAAATGCGCGAGCTCGAGCAGCAGTACGGCACGCGCAGCAACACCTGGTACAACTTGGGGCCCAACAACGTCGCCGGCCGCTGCCTGGCGATCGAGGTCCACCCGACCGACCCTTACACGGTCTACGCTGGCTTCGCCAGCAGCGGCCTGTGGAAGACAACCGACGCCGGCCTGACCTGGGTCCCGCTGGGCGACTACCTCCCCACGCTGGCGATCGGCGCCATCGAGATCGACACCAGCAACCCCGAGCACCTCTACATCGGCACCGGCGAGGGCTGGGGCAACATCGACGCGGTCCATGGCGTCGGTCTGCTCGAATCGTTCGACGGCGGCGCCACCTTCCAGACGACCGGCTACACCTACGCCATGAGCTCCGGGCGCGACGTCTTCGAGATCGAGTACAACCCGGGCACCGGCACGTTGATGCTTGCGGCGGACAACGGCCTGTGGCGTTCGACCAACCATGGGGCTTCCTTCACGCAGATCTTCACCGCCGGCATGTGGACAGATATCGAGTACCGTCGCGGGTCCACGACGACGATGTACGCCTGCGGATCGGGCAGCACCGATGCCGGCTTCTGGATATCCAACGACGATGGCGCGACCTGGACCAAGGTCACGGCCGGGACGCCCACCAACTCGGTGGGCAACTGCCGCTTCGCCCTGACCGCCGCCGATCCGGACTACATCTACTGGGGGATCTCCCGTTCCGACGGCACCATGCTCGGCATCTGGAAGTCGACCGATGGGGCCGCCAGCTTCACGCAGATCTACAGCGGCGACCACTACGGCTCGCAGGGCTGGTACGACCTGACGATCGATGTCGATCCGGGCAACCGCGACCGTGTCTTCTCGGGCGGTGTTCAGTTCTACTACTCGAGCAACGGCGGGATCTCGTTCTCGCAGTGGGCCAACAACATCCACGTCGACCACCACGCCACGGCCTGGTCCCCCTCGGCCCCGACGATCTTCTGGGTGGGAACCGACGGCGGTTGTTGGCGCAGCACCAACGCGGGCAACGTCTTCTCGGCGCGCAACACGGCCCTGACGACGATGCAGTTCTACGCGATCAACCACTCGATCTCGCAGCCGACCCGCGCCATGGGCGGGACGCAGGACAACGGCACCTATCGCTACGACAACAACCCCAACTGGACGTCTATCCTGGGGGGAGACGGCTTCCACTGCGAAATCGACTACACGAACCCGGTCAAGCTCTACGGTGAGCTCTACTACGGCAACCACTACCGAAGCACCAACAGCGGCACGAACATGGTGGAGGCCAACGTCGGGATCAGCGAGCAGGGACCCTGGTGCACGCCAACCCACATGGATTACGGCGACCCGGAGACCCTCTGGACGGCGCACAACACGAAGGTCTACAAGACCACGAACGCCATGCTGAACTGGTCGTGGGTCAACAACCCGCTGGGGCTCAACGTGGGCAGGTCGATCCACCAGTGCCGCGCCAACCCGAACTTCGTCGTGATCTGCGGCTCCGCGCGGATCTGGAAGAGCACCGACGCGGGAACCACCTGGACCGAGATCACCAGCGGCCTCTACTCGGGTGGGTCCATCAGCGACATCCACGTGCACCCCACCAACCCGGACATCATGGTCGTGACCGTCCAGCGCTATTCCTCCACGATCCATCAGGTGCACAAGACGATCAACGGCGGCCAATCCTGGTTCGCCATCGACGACGGTCTGCCCGATGAACCTGCCAATACGATCGAGATCGATCCGAGCTACCCCGACACCTACTACCTGGGGACCGACCTGGGCGTCTATGTTTCCTTCGACGCGGGAACGAGCTGGCAGCCGTTCAACACGGGCCTGCCGCACGTCGTGGTGGCCGACCTGCGCGTGCACGACCCCGCGCGCCTGCTGCGCGCGGGCACCCACGGGCGCGGCCTGTGGGAGGTCGACATCTCCAGCTTCGCGGGGGTCGATGAGCGACCGCAAGTCGAGAACCTGACGCTGCAGGTGTTCGGCAACCCGTCCGCCAGCAGCGCGGTGCTGCGCTTCGGCACGCACCGGCCCGGCGACGTCAAGATCGGGTTGTACGACGGCCAGGGGCGGCTTGTGCGTCCGGTGCTGGAGCAGTCCCAGCCGGCGATCGTCTCGAACCACGACCTCGACCTGAGCGGGCTGCCGGCCGGAGTGTACTTCGCGCGGCTCGAGTCGAACGGCGAGAGCATCGCCCGCAAGATCGTCGTGGAGCGGTAGGCGCCCGTCGCAACGCGCCTGGTCTCGATCCGAGGCTTCGGCACGGTGCCGGGCCCACGGTGCGGCTACCCGGCCCCGGCGCCCCTGGCGGCACCGGGGCCTTTTCGTGCGCCGGAGGAATTCGGCTGCGACTTGGCGGTCTCTTCGGGAGTCTGTACAAGCGGCTGGGCGAACGTGCGTCGAATGCCGAACCCCGTCTCCCCCGCTGCCCGTACCCCGATCGCTCAGGCTTCCGGCTTGCCCGGCCCCTTGCGCGCGCCAGGCCCCGTCGTTCCGGAGATTCGCTGATCCGCGTACGACATCACCTCGACGAGCTGTTCGAGCGGCTGCTCCAGACGCGGGTCCTGGTGATTGCGCAGAACGACCTCCTTCGCGAACAGCATGGCCAGGTAGCGCAGCTTCAGGCGCGGTTGCTCGGCGACGGCGCGGTAATCGCGGTGGCCGGCATTCACCTGCCAGCGCCCGGCCGTCATGCGCGAGCGCCACGTCTCGGCGGGCTGGTCGAGCAGCTCGGGCTTGGGGATCCCCTCGGCCGAGCCGCGCCCGGGCAGGTGTTCGACGACCTCGACGGGGATGGCGGCATCGCACGCACGCCCATCCGATCGCGCGGTCACCTTGACGTATCCCTCGGCCGGCGATCCGGCCGCGAGGAGAGTCGCGATCTCGACCGGCCCGTGCCCGCGGGCGATCTCGACGAGCGTGCCGACGGGGCCGACGAGCGACCAGTCGAACGCGATCTCCTCGCCGGCCGGGCGCCCCGTGCCGTCGAGGGCGATCGCCCGCACCCGCCTGCGCGCACCGCGCTCAACCAGCAGGCGCGAGGGTGTGAGCTGCACGCGATCGAGTGGGCCAGGTGGGAACAGGTGCTCTGCGGCCGGCAGCGCTTCTCCCATCGGGAGTGCCTCCGATTCGGCGCCGGCCGCCCGCGCGGCCTCGGCCTCGATCGATCCGTCGATCGCCTGCGCGTTGTCGGGCGTCGTGCCCGTCGGACTGGGTTCATCGCCCGGTAGCCCGTTGCCCACCCCGTTGCCGAGTCCGTGCGCCGGGCCTTCCGCGCCCGGGCCGCTGGGGCCCGTGCCCAGGTCGTTGTCTCCGCGCACGGGCAGCATCGCGTAGGCGGGCCGCTGGCGGTAGAAGTCCCGGAACGCGCGCTGCAGATCCTTGATCAACGTCCGATCGAGCTCCTCGGCTCGGCGGCGCTCGTAGCCCGCCAGGATCTCGTTCAGCCTCGACTCGGCCGGCTTGAGGGCGCGCACGAAAGCCTCGGCCGCGTCGTCCGGGATGACGCCGCGCCGCGTGCCGGGCGCGACGTTGAAGCCAGGGTAGTCGATGAGCCCCGACAGGCGTGTGTCATTCCAAGGCGCGCGGTTCATGTCGAGCGCGGTCAGCTCGCCGACGGTTTCGGCGACCAGCGTTCCGGCCGCGTAGACGGCGATGCTCTCGCCGTCATTCTGGCTGGCGTCTCCCCGGTAGTAGATCTCGAGCCGAATCGGGGGGCGTCCCGGCACGGCGATCGTATCCAACTCCGCGAGGCGCTCGCCCAGGAATCGGCGCGGGCGCACGGGTATGTGCTTGCGGGCCCGGCCGCGCGCAATGCGATCCTCGATGATCAAGTCGACCTTGCGCGACAGAAGCTGCCCGCGCAGCTCGGCGGCCAGATAGTCAGCCGCGCGCGATGCGGCCAGCAGGCGCGCCGCCTCCGGGTGCAGATGGGAGACGAGGATCTCCGTCCAGCGCTCGTCGAGCCCCAAGCGGCCGCGCAGCGGCTCGATGCGATAGTCCGGGCGATCGCGGTGGAGGATGAGCCGGTGCGGCTTCTGCCCGGGCACCGAGCTGCGCATCTCGAGCGCATCGCCCACGCACCAGAAGCCCAGCAGACCGATGCCGTACTGCCCCTGGGTCATCAAGGCCAGGCGCTCCTGGGGTGAGAGCGAACGCTTGCGGCTGTGGCCGATGTGCGTGGCGATGTACTTGAGGGCTTCGGGGCGGTCCAGCTCGGGGATCACACCTTGGCCGTCGTCGTAGATGCGCAGGCAGAGGACGCCCTTGTGCCGCAGGCGGGTGACGGCGATGCGCGCTGCCAGGGCATCGAGGCTGTTCTGGACCAGCTCGGCGAGAGCCTTGCGCGGATCGGTCTGGCTGAAGGCGACCCAACGGATCAGCTCGAAGGGGTCGTGCGGCCGCACGCGCCCCTTGACCACGTCAGCGGGATCGCGTGGCTTGCGCTTCGTCCGCCCCGCGGACGGCGTGGCCGAGCCTTTGACACCTCGAGGCATGATGCCGAAACGGTAGCAGACGCCGATTCGGGTCGGCAAGGGTTCCCGCGCCTGCCAGGTCAGATCGACGCGCTTCACGGAACGCTCTCCGGGCCACCACGAAGAAGCTCTCTGAACGGGCTTACTCCCTCCACGAGCAGAATGGGCACCAGAGCCTCGCGGGGATTTCGGTGGCCCAAGTCGCCTCGCCCAATCAGCCCAGCAGCGGCGGTCTACCCGAGATCGAAGCCCCACCACAAGCCGCCCGCCTGGGGGACGGCTCCCATGAATCCCCGAGCGAAGCGCAGTCTGCTACCATCCCCACGAGCCGACAAGCCAATCCGTCGACTCTGTGAGTCTGAAGCCAAGCTTCTCTGCAACACGAAGGGATGCCGTGTTCTCGGAATCGCATTCCCAGCACGGATTCCTGCGACGTCTCACGGATTCCTCGATGAAGCGATTGGCAGTAGCAGTCGCGATGCCGTTGTTCCGGTAGTCGGGCATGGTCTCGATCCCGATCCCGCACTGGGACGGCCCAACGAACTCGGCAGTACACCAAGAGACCACCTGGCCAGCGACTACAGCGGCGACCCCCCATCCGTGCGCCAAGAAGCGGTCCACCGATGGCCACATGGATTTCACTTCTGATACGACGCGTTCACAGCCCACCATGCCCGAGCCAATCAGGCTCCGGTCGATACTGACAAGCTGTACGTTCAAAGGAGTCGTGATGGTCGCAGTGGCGGGTTCGGCCGAGCATTCATGGAAGAGCTTCGTGCGGCTCTTCAGCATTGCCTCTCCGAGAGTTGTGTTGCCTCTGTCGACGAGCTGGGGCAACAGGGCGCGCACTTTGAGGTGCTTCAGTCCGGCTGCGCGTGCAACGGTCATGAGATCCGTCAGCAGGAACGAGCGGAGATCAGCTGATGAGTGCGCCGGGGCAGGTGCCCCGCCGACGTAGATACCCTTGTTACCAAAGTCCCACAGGACCGCGACATCAGGCCGGCGGACGCCCCCAGTGATCCAGAGCCTCGCAACGGTGTTTCCTGCGAAGACTGACTGCGTGAGCAGAGCCAATTGCGGCCCCGGGAAGAGTGATGTGTATTCTGTCAGACGTTCTATGGGCACCTCATCGAAAGCCATTGTGCACACCCCTATCCCGTTCTACTTCAGTCCACGTGACGAATGAGGTGGAGGCCGTGCTGCCTCACATGGCAGGCGGCGCGTGCAAGGCGGGGAGCGAGTCCCCGGCCGCCAGTTCACACGACCTGCTCGCCCCGAAGCAACGAGTACATGTACAGATCAACGAACTGCCCATGCCAATAGGCCTTCCCGCGAAGCAGCCCCTCTCGCCGGAATCCGACCTTCTCGAGAACCCGCATGGAGGCCGCATGATCGCGGTGAACCGTAGCCTGCAGACGGTAGGCGTCGGTCTTCTCGTAGAGAAAGCCGACGACTGCTCTCAGGACCTCGGTCATGATGCCCTGATGCCAGAACTCAACGTCGAGGTGATAGCCCAGCATGCCCAGATACTGGCGCATGTAAGCGTACTTGATGTGTCCGATGAGCCGCTCCTTGCCCCGCAGGAAGATGCCCCACGGAATGTCCTCTTTTGCCTGGAACCATGCATGCCACTCCCGGATCCTGCTCTCCGCTTGCTTCGGGTCCGTCCAGGGGTCGGGACCGAGTCGAGCGCCCTCGGGATTGCTGCGGATGCGGAAGAGATCGCGGGAACACGCAAGGGGAACCTCGTGGAGCTCGCAGCGTTCCGTTTCCAGTCGAGGGAAGGAGCTGAAGAGCGCGTCCCGATCCATCTGGGGATTCGACGGGTCCACGAGACCCTCCTGGAAGAAGTGCGTCCGGCGCCACGTCGAGGCACCCTGCTGACGCGACAACTGGCACAGGTTACTGCGTCTGGGCGCCATAGGCAACCGTCGCTCCCAACGACGGAATTCACTCGTCCCGTGCGGCAGCGCCGAACCCGACTGGACGCTACGGAGGGTTGGCATGGGCGGGTGACCGAAGGAGCGAAGACCCAATAGCTGCACACGTGACGCTCACCCAACCAGTGCCCGGCAAGGGGTCGGGGCGCATGGCCGCGGTGCTGTACGTGCGTTGGGGGTTCAAGCGGCAGTACCGCAAGGGGGAGCGACGTGGGACGGGGAAGACCAGATGACGGATGTCGGCGGCGGGTTACCGAGCTCCTCCTTGAAGTGGCTCCGCTACCACTGGATGCCCCTGTGTCACCTGAACGTAGCACCTCGTCCATTGAGTGTGTGGTCCACTGCGACTGCCGCGCATCGGACCCCGAGGAACCTGGCCACAGCCCCGCCCAGCAGAGCAGCTCGAAGGGATCGTGAGGCCGCACGCGCCCCTTGACCACGTCGGCGGGATCGCGTGGCTTGCGCTTCGTCTGCCTCGCAAACGGCGTGGCCGAGCCCTTGTCACCTCGAGGCATGATCCGGAAACGGCAGCAGACGCCGATTCGGGTCGGCAAGTGTCCCTTCCACACATGGCGTCCGACCGGAAGTCCTGCGCATGCACTACGCGCGTTGGACCTGCAAGCTGCGCGGCGGGGCACGGAGCTGAAGGGCTGCGCCCGCGCACCTCGACCGCGGGCAGTCGCGCGACATCGAGTTCACGATCACACCGGAGATGCTGGCGCTGGCTCCGTGAGAGCGCCCTACGCTCCCTCCGGCTCTTCCCGATACTCCGGCGCCCGTCGCGCCCTGGACGCCTGCTCGTACGCGTACGCCAGCCTGATCAGCGTCGCCTCGCTCCAGGCGCGGCCGAAGAAGCTGATGCCGATCGGCAGCCCGAACGCGAACCCCGCCGGTACGGTGACGATCGGGTAGCCCGCGATCGCCGCGGGCGCCGAGCTTGCGCCCAGGAAGTGATCGCCGTTCACGTGATCCGTCGGCCAGGCGGGCCCGCCGGTCGGCGCGACCAGCGCGTCGAGCCGGAACTGGTCCATGACCGCGTCGATCCCCTCGCTTGCGCCCATGCGCCGGCACGCGGTCAGCGCGTCGAGATAGGCCGGCTCGGTGAGTGGCCCCTTCGCCTGAGCCTCCTCGAAGAGGTCCTGCCCGAAGAACGCCATCTCCTCGGTCCGATGCGCCTCGTTGAAGGCGATGAGCTGCGCCAGTGTGCGCATCATCGGCCGGTCCGGATGCGACGGATCCGGCACGCGCGTGGCAAGGTAGGCCGCCATGTCCGCTTTGAGATCGTAGAGCAGCACGGTCATCTCGGCCGGGCTCGTGTTCACCTCGTCGATCGAGGGCAGATCGGCGGGATCGACGAGGATCGCACCCTGCGCGCGCAGCACGCCGAGCGCCGCCTCGATCACGCGGTCGGTGTGCGCGCTGTAGCCGAAGAACGACTTCCGTGGCACCCCGATCCGCGCGCCGCGCAGGGCGTTCGGATCCAGGCCCTGCGTGTAGTCGGCCGCCCCGTTCCCGAGGTTCGCCGCCGTCGCCGGATCCAGCGGATCGGCGCCAGCCAGCGTCCCGAGCACGATCGCCGCGTCGCGTACCGTGCGCGCGTGAGGCCCGACCGTGTCCTGGTTGTGCGAGATCGGGACCACCCCGGCGCGGCTGGTCAGCCCCACCGTCGGCTTGATGCCGACCACGCCGTTGACGTGCGACGGGCAGACGATCGAGCCATCGGTCTCCGTGCCAAGCGCCGCGACGCACAGGTTGGCCGAGACCGCCACCGCGGAGCCGGAGCTGGAGCCGCACGGATTGCGCGTCAACACGTAGGGGTTCCGCGTCTGCCCGCCCCGCCCGCTCCAGCCGCTGGTCGAGCGGCCCGATCGCATGTTCGCCCACTCGCTCAGGTTCGTCTTGCCGAGAATGGCCGCGCCGGCCGCCCGCAGGCGCGCGGCGACCGTGGCGTCGCGCGCGGGGCGCGAGCCGAGGAGCGCAAGCGATCCGGCGGTCGTCTGCATGCGATCCGCCGTGTCGATGTTGTCCTTGAGGAGGACGGGGATGCCGTGCAGCGGCCCGCGCGGGCCCTTGGCGCGCCGCTCGGCGTCGAGCGCCGCCGCGATCGCCTCCGCCTCGGGGTTCTCCTCGATCACCGCGTTCAACCGCAGCCCGTCGCGATCGATCGCCGCGATGCGTGCCCGATAGCGGCGCACCAGCTCGAGCGAGGTGAGCCGCCCGGCTGCCATCGCCGCCTGCAGATCGGCGATGGTCGCCTCCTCCAGATCGGCGTGCGGGCCGCGGGAGGAGGCTGGCGGCTTCGGCGCGGCGCTCGCGTGCCCGTCTGTCGCGCCGGAGGGGGCGGTGACGGCGATCGGGAGCAGCGCGCCACCAGCCAGCGCCAGGCGGCTCAGAAACTCGCGGCGGTCCATGCCGGTGTTCGGTCCATCCTGCTCCACGGGGTCCTCCTACTTCGGCAGCCACGTGAGCACGTGGGTCAGCCTCCGGCGATATTCGCGCAAAGCCTCCCGCCCCTTGTCGGTCAGCTGCAGCAGGGTGCGCGGCACCTTCCCCACGAACGTCTTCTCCACCGCTACGTACCCGGCGGCCTCGAGCTTCGCCAGGTGCGACGAGAGGTTGCCCTGCGTGAGCCCGGTCTGCCGCAGCACGTAGAGGTAGTCCGCGCGGGTCACAGCCGCCAAGCACGCGAGCACGAGCAAGCGGCCCGGCTCGTGCACGAGACGGTCGATGCCGGCGATCACACTGAAGTCGGTCGGTTCATCATTGCCGGCCATCGTGAGCCTCGGTGTTCAGCACCGGATGCAGCCGCCGGAACCGCACCCCCACCACGACCCCCGCGATCGCCATGGCGGCCCCGATCCCGAAGAGCAAGAGCGTCAGGCGGTCGCTGGGATTGATGGAGGGGGGGAAGGGAAAGAGCCAGACGCAGAGGCTGCCAGCGAGCGCGAGGACCGCGAAGCCGTAGTAGCGCCGCAGGGCCGAGCGCATCGCGGTCTGAAGGAACCCGGCCGCGAGGATGAGCCCGGCCAGGATCGGCATCCACATCGGCCAGTGCTCGAGATCCCAGAGCCGGCCCGCCGACAGCGTGATCGCCGCCACGACGAGCAGCGTGAGCACCACAGCCGCGAGGGCACCCGTCAGCAACACGCTCGAGGGCTGGTCCCTGGTTTCGGCGTACCCGATTCGGCGACTCGCGAGTCGATCGTGCAGCCAGCGCCAGGCCAGCGCGTAGACCGCCAAGTAGACCACTGCTAGCGCGAGAAGCGTGCGGTTCTGCGTCGCGCCCCCCACCATGATGGTGTAGACGCCCACCACGATGTCGGCGACGCCGTCCTCCAGAGCGTGACGGCATGCCTGGCGACGCGGGTTCTGCAGGTTGATGCTGGCGGCCATGTCGGGCTCCCTCCTCTGACTACCGTCTTCGCAGACTATACTGCAGGGCAGTGTAGAAATCAATACACACTACTCTGTCGGACGGTTTCTTGGCCAGTTCGAGTCGCCTAATAGATTGAAAGACAATTGGATAGGATGATCCCGGCACGCCCCAGGGGCTACGGCCTACACGCCGACCCGGGCCTCGCGCAGCGGATAGGCTCCGCCCTGCCCCCCTGTGGGCGACATCATCAGGGGGTACTGGCATGTACTGGCGGGGGTGAGTCTCCAGGGGTGATCTGATCCGGCGCCGGCCGTGCTCATTGGCATGAGCGTGGCCTCCTGACCGGTCCTCCGGCTTCGGCAGCCTGTTGCTGCACTGGCCTCGCCCGGGAGCAGCGAAGCGCGTTCAAGTCCACCCCGGCGGGCTGGCGCAAGGCAACGTCGCCAAATGAGGACCATCAGCGGTCAGGCCGATCAGCACTTCGCCGCTCTTCGGGATCACTCCTTCGGCGGGCGGCGGACCGCGTCCAGGATCCGGTCGTAGAAGACCTGGATGGGTCTGCCGGACTCCTCGCCCGTCTTGGCGTTGCCGAGGAAGACCACGACCATGTCATACTCCGGCACGACGAAGATGTACTGCCCGAGGCGTCCCCGGGCGAAGGGGACGTACTGGCGACCGTCCCCCTGCCAGTCGGGGGCGCCGATCCACCAGAGGTAGCCGTAGCCGGAGGGCGGCTGGCCGGGGGTGGTCAGGTCAACCTGCATGCTCAGGGATTGCCGGACCCAGTCCTCCGGCACGACCTGCGTGTCTCCCCAGCGGCCGCTGTTTAGGTACAGCAACCCGAACCGCGCAGCGTCCCTGGCGGTCAGGAACAACCCTCCCCCGGTGTGCGTGTGACCCTCCATGTTGGCAGCCCAGAACTTCGTCTCGATGCCGAGCGGCTGGAAGAGGTAGCGCTCGGCGTACTCCAGGGCGTGCATCCCCGTGCGGTTCTTGAGCATGGCGGACAGCAGGACGGCCCCGCCGCTGTCGTAGACGAACTCCGTGCCCGGCGCGCGGGCCATGGGGCGGTCGAGATAGAACCTGTCCCAGCCGGTTCGCAGTCTGTTGAGCATGTCGAGCGGCGAATCCTGCCCGACTTCATGGAAGTCGACGCCGGTGCGCATGGTCAGGAGGTCCACGAGCCGGATGGCCTCCTTGCGCTCATCCCGGTTGGCGATGTCCTTCATGTCCGGGAAGAAGTCGAGGACCTTCTCCTCCAGGCCCTTGAACTCGCCCCGGACGAGGGCGATGCCGACCAGCGCCGATGTGACGCTCTTGGTGACGGACTGCAGGGTGTGAACGCGGTCGGCCTCCCAGCCGTTGAAGTACTCCTCGACCACCAGGTAGCCGTGGCGGACCACCAACAGCGCGTGGAGCTGGGGACAGAGCTCGCCCTTGCGGATGGCTTCGATGTGTCCGGCCAACTTCTGGGCGTCCAGACCCTGCTCCTCGGGGGTCGAGATCGGCCAATCCCAGGCCGCCGGCGTTTGCGGGGCGGCCGGGGTCTGCGGGGCTGCCGGCTCGGTGCACCAGGCGGAGATCAGGATGATCGCCAGACAAACCAAGGGAGGGACGAGGGTTCTCATCGGCGTGACCTCCTCTGACTGGGTAGACGGAAGCCGGACGGAGTCTGCTGCCGGGTCTTGCGCGCGCCTTCCGCTCGCTCGACCTCGCCGGAGACGCGTTCGCACAGAAGCCAGATCTTGCACATCTTGAACTCGTAGCCCAGGAGGTCCTCGATGATCAGCGGCTTCACGGGGCGCACGGTCACACCCGTTTCCTCTTGCACTTCCCGGACCACCGTCTCGCTGATGCCCTCCTCTTCCCGTGAGGCGCCCCCTGGGCAAACGAGGTAGCTCCCGCCACTGGGGTCTGCGTACCGCACGAGGAGCAGGGCCCCATCCCGGAGGACGATCGCTCCTGCCGCGATGCGATGGGGAAGGCTCATAGGCGCTCCGTTAGAATGGCGTCACATGATCGTTGGCGCGTCGATGCGAGTTGCGAGCACACCAGGGGTGAGTGCGGTCTACCCGCGACAAGCTCGATCCACCGTGTAGGTCTGTTCGACCCCCACGAGTATGTCTACATCGCTATCTTCGGGCTGGTCGCCTCCGGCGTAGGAGCCAAAGACGGCGAGTCGGTGGACCCCGAATTCACGTGCAGGTTGCGGCAACGACTGCCGAAGGGCCGCGATTACCTCTCTTCGGTTCTTCATGGGCCTCCTGGATGGCCCGCAGCGCCCGCATCGGTCGCTTGCTCTGCGCGTCCGTCGACCAATTGGCCTGCCATCTCAAGCTGTCGGAGCGTCACCGTGACAATGCCATCGCCAACCAGTCTCGGCACTCCCGGCTTGGACGGCAAGACTCTTTGTGGAATCCCGAGTTGTCCCTCATCTCGCCCGATGCCCATCCCCGTTTGGTCTCCAGGGGGACAAGGGGGACAAGGAAGAAGATCTCTCAAGGGCTGTATGCCGGTGGCGGGCCCTCCTCCGGCACCGATCCCGCGTGACGGTTGCCGATCCATCCTGCAAGGCCTATCCTGATGTATCCAACGTCCCGGCAGCCGGTGACCCGTGACCCCGAGGAGCGACCGCGGCGATTGCCGATGCGACGTAGGAGGGCTCTATGATTCTGATCCCCGGCGGGACCTTCGCGATGGGCGACCCATTCGGTGAGGGCTCGGACAACGAACGGCCCGTCCACGAGGTGCGGTTGTCGGACTTCTATCTGGCCCCGCACGAGGTCACCGTGGGCGAGTTCAGGCAATTCGTCGAAGCCGCCGACCATGTGACATCGGCAGAGAACGCGGTCGACGAAGCCGCCACGGCGGAAATCATGAAGTCGGTCATGACGGTCCAGGGCGACCGGACCAAGCTGGCAGACCTCCACCGCCGGATCCTCGAGTATGGGGGCGCGGGCCACTGGAACGCGGAAGCACGCCGGTGGGAGGGCTACAATCCGCACACGAACTGGAGGAACCCCGGCTTCGAGCAGGCCGACGATCATCCCGTCGTGGCTGTGTCCTGGGACGACGCGATCACTTACTGCAATTGGCTGAGCCGCGCGGCCGGGCTCCCGCCCGCCTATGACCTGCCGACGGGGGCCATCCTCGATGGACACGGGCACCCGGCCGACACAGTCGGAGCCGTCAGGGGATATCGCCTCCCCACCGAGGCCGAGTGGGAATACGCCGCCCGGGAACGCGGTTGCGACGTGCGGTTCGGCAACGGTCGGAACGTGGCGCAATCATCCGAGATCAACTTCCGCGGCGACAACGGTGGCTATGCGTTCCTCGCGCGCGGCGAATACCGGAAACGCACGGTGCCGGTGGGCAGCTTCGCGCCCAACGGACTGGGCCTGTTCGACATGTCCGGCAATGCCTGGGAGTGGGTGAGCGACAACTACGCCGAGTACGGGGTCGATCCCCTCAGTGACCCGTACGTGATGGCGGGCGACAAGCGAATCCTTCGCGGTGGCGGCTGGGGACACGACGCCGTGGAGATCAGGGCGACCCATCGCAGCGCCTGGCCAAGGAACGATCGCTGCAATCAGTCGGGGTTCCGCATCGCCAAGACTGCCCCCGGCGGGCCTGTGCGTTCTGCGATCGAAAGGGGAGGCCGGATGCTCACGTGCGTGACTCGTCTCTTGAGCGTTGCCAGCAAAGGTGTTCTGTCGGCTTCCATGCTCATCCTGCTGGCTCTCCCCGTCTTCGGGCAAGGAGCCGCCGCCGAGATCCTCTTCTGGCCCACACGCCTCGACTCCTACTCCGGCTACTGAGGAACTCATGTCGAGATCGGCGATCTCAATAGCGATGGGATCCTGGACCTGGCGATGGCCCATGTCGGCTGTGACATCGTCTCCGTGCTGATCGGCCGTGGGAATGGGACTTTCGGCCCTCCGTGCTTCTACGACTGCGAGTACAACCCCAACGCTCTGGCGCTGGGGGACCTCAACGGCGATCAGCTCCTCGACATCGTCACGACAAACAGAGGCTCCGACCAAGTTGCCGTGTTTCTGGGACTGGGCATGGGCACGTTCGCGCCCGCGAACTACTTCGGAACGGGGGCGCGCCCCATGTCCGTGGCCATTGCGGATCTCGATGGGGATCACATCCCCGACCTGATCGCGGCCGACTATGACGCGGACGATGTGGCCGTGCTCCTGGGACATGGCGACGGCACCTTCGCGCCGCCCAGCTTCTTCCCCGCGGGTGACACGCCTACGTCCGTGGCCGCCGGCGATCTCAACGGGGATCAGATCCCCGACTTGACCGTCGCGGGGCGGTCTTGGGGGACCGTGGCCGTGCTGCTCGGGAATGGTGACGGGTCCTTCGCCCCGGCGCGTGTCCTTGAGCTTGGCATCGAGCTGGCGTGGGTGACGATTGGGGACCTCAACGGAGACGAAGTCCCCGACCTGGCGGTGGGGGGCGAGGACCTCGTGATCCTCCTGGGCGTGGGCGACGGCACGTTCGGCGCCCCCGGCTTCTACGATGGCGGCACCCAGTGCGTGAAGATCGGCGATCTGGATGGGGATGGAATCCCCGACGTGGCAACGGTGGGATCTCGCGTCGGCGTGCGGGCGGGCCACGGCGACGGGTCCTTCGGTCCGGTCACCTGGTGGGACGTTGGATGCGATGCAACCACGCTGGCGATCGGCGACGTCAATAGGGATGACGTCCCCGATCTCCTGACGGCGAATCAGCACGACGTGAACGTGTCGGCGCTCCTGGGCCGCGGCGACGGAACCTTCATCGAGGCGCCCGAGTACGGTGTGGGCGGCACCGTCGCGGCTGTGACAGTGGGAGACTTCAATGCTGACCACCTCCCAGATGTTGCCGCGGCCCTGAATGGCCTGGACAAGGTCGCTGTGCTGCTCGGCCAGGGAGGCGGCTTGCTGGGCCCGGCGCAGCGTTTCGACGTCGGCGATGAGCCTCTGTCGGTCTCCAGGGAGGACTTCAACGGCGACGGGATTCCCGATCTGGCCGTGTCCAACAGCGGTTCGGACGATGTTGCGGTTCTTCTTGGGCTGGGTGATGGTACCCTGGCCGCAGCGAGTTTCTATGGCGTCGGGGATGCTCCTCGAACACTGGTGAGCGCGGACTTCAGTGGGGACCGGATTCCGGACGTCGTCGTGGCGAACGCCGGTTCGGACAACGTCGCGGTGCTCCTCGGCCGGGGCGACGGTGCGCTCCTCCCCGCCAGCTTCTTCCCCGCCGGTGACGAACCCAGCTATGTGGCCGCGGGCGATCTGAACGGCGACCTGGTTCCTGATCTCGCGGTGGTCACTCGCACGTGGACCTACAGAATTGCCGTCCTCTTTGGAGAGGGTGACGGCTCCTTTTGCCTCCCCAGCTTCCTCGAGCTCGCCGACCTTCCCACCGCTGTCGCCATCGGTGACCTCAATGGCGATGAGATCTCCGATATCGTTGTGATCGGGCAGTTCACCACCCCCACGCTGCGGAGGTTGAGCAGGGCTGCCGTCCTGCTGGGACTCGGCAGTGGTGCCTTCGAACCGCCTGTGTACTATCCTGCCGGGATCAGGTCCGCCGGTCTGACCGTCGGCGACTTCAATGGAGACCAGATAGCCGACCTGGCCGTCGCCAGCGATCACTCGGGGAATGTCAGTGTCTTCTTGGGGCTGGGCGACGGGAGTTTCGCCCCGGGAGGTGGCTACGGCAAGGGAATGAACGAAACGTGGGCCACGAGCGGCTGTGTGGCGGCGGGCGACCTCAACGTCGACGGCATTCCCGACCTTGTCGCCGCGGGGGCAGAATCGCACTCGAACGCCGTCGTCGTGCTCTTGGGCGCGCACAGCACCGCCGCCGTGGGCAGCGGCTCGAGTCGGATGCTGGCCGAGCCTCTGTGCGTCGTGCCCTGCCCCGTCGCTGCCCGAGCGACGATCGGCTTCAGCCTGGGCCAACCCTCACATGCGCGCGTGGGCGTCTACGACGTGTCCGGCCGGCTGATCCAATCCCTGCTGGATCGTCCCGCGGCCGTCGGCTTGCAGCAGATCGACTGGAAAGTATCAGGTCACGATGAAGCACCCCTCGCATCAGGTGTGTACTTCGTCAGGCTGAGTGTGGGCGGGCGCACGACGACCCGGCGGGTGTCCGTGTTGAGGTAGATTCGCCAGCAGATTCGGTGAGTTGCAGGAACCTGTCGCCGCCGCTTGCTCCGCAGGTCCCGCGGCGTCGAGCGCGGCAGGCGGTCGAGAACCGGCAGGAGCTGGAAGGCCTCCTCCTTGCGGGGCAGCCAGAGCGTCTCCTCGAGCACGTGCAGACGTCCAAGATGAGCAGACCGCCGCGCGGTATATTGCGGGCGACGAGGCGGGCGGCCGTGTCAGCCATGCGGCCCTCGAGGCAGCTCGGACACAGTCGGCCCTTGTAAAACAGTACGCGCAGTCGCTCGTGGCCAGATTGCGGGGCTATCGCTGAAGCCTTGAGCCGTGGCCCGGCCTCGATCGAACCCGTCAAGCTCTGGTTCATCATCGTCGACGGACGGGGCCTGCGGGGACGCTGCGGCTGTCGGCGGACGATCATCCTCGAGGTGCAGCGTGGTGTTTTCCCACGGCTTGTGGGAGGCCTGCACTGCGGGCGCGAGGGTAGACAAGAGCACGATTGAGAGCGAATAGAGCCTGTCGCTGTGCCGCATCGCCATCTCCTATTGGTCGATATCGATCTTCACGATCCCGTAGTCGACAATTGCCAGCACAACGGTGTCAAGGCTGGCCGCGAGGATGCGGATCTGCCAGGATGTACGCGCCGCCGTGGGGAGAACGAGTGACAGCGGCTCACTAAGGTTCACAGGAACCGCCCGACCATTTCGGATGAACCACAACCGAAGGGAGAACACGTAATTGGGGTAGGATTCACGCGTGAAGAGCGCGGGATTGCACGCCAGCCAGCCGTTTGCCCGAGTCAGCATGCAAAAGTCGCAGTCCCCTTCGCCGGGCCCGTCGGGCAACTCACTGGGGCCCCCCGGGAGAGACGTGAGTCGGATTGTGCCCCCTACGTCCGGACCGTTTGGCCCCACAGGGAGAAGGGTGTGGCCTGCATGGAGGAGGAGATTGCCGTTGACTGCTTCCAGGAAGGATGCGAACCGCAACTCCCCCGGGGGCAGGGGCCAGGAGCGCAGCTCTCCCTGAGCATAGTGACCCAGCCTGTAGGCCGGGGGTGCACCGTACCTCAACTCCGGTTCGTAGTGATAGCTCGGATGGTGCAGCCGCGGGTCACCGGCAGGGATCAGATCTTCCCCTTCGGTCGTTGAGTAGATAAAGAAGGGCGCGTGGGCAGCACAGGCAATGGCGTGAGCTTTGCCCTGCTCGTGCACGAAGGTGCTGGCGACTGGCTCTCCGCGGCTGTCCAATTGCGCCAGGGTGAGATATCCGTACTCCAGAACCTTCAGGTGCTCAGCATCCTGGGCGCGGTGGCTGAGAACCCAGAAGATGTCTTGGTCTCCGACGGCTACTCCCCCGATCCAAGGTATCGAGGTGCGGTCGTCGAGAGCCGTCAAGCGCGCGATGTAACTCTGGGGCACTCCCCGCCCCAAGGCCTTTTCGTAATCCTCCAGGAAGAGCGCGAAGCCCGAACCATTGGTGGCCACCCCTCTGCGAGGTGTATAGATTCTGTCGGATGCAAGGGATACGACACTTCCATCTGATGCGACAACCATCTTGCCAGGTGAAGGGCCATCCTCGCACATCAGGTAGAGTGGCGGATCCGTGGCGGTCGGCCAGACCTGCGGCCGGAAGATTCTGTATTCGGGAAGAGAACTGGGAACAAATCCCGTTGGCAATCCTGAGGCCCCGATCAGGCTCACCTCCTTGATGGTGGGAAGGGCAAGGTAGGTCGGACGGTTGGGGAGCATAGCCTGGAGACTCCGGAGCTGCTCGGGGGATCCTGAAAGCGAGTACCGCCCCCCTGCTTCGATGCGCACCGTACAAGACACTTCCCCACGGAGCTCCTGAGCCAGGGGGACCTGCTGGCCACTGGGACACGTCAGACATGGATTAGGCTGACATAGGGTGTACTCCGGGAAGGGGACGCCACCCTGTGCAGTGCACAGTTCGGCTGGCGCAATGTAGCAGACTTGATCCAGGCAGCAGACCCCGTCCTCTAGGGGCAGTCCACCCAGAGGCCCGATCGAATCGCCCGGGCACGCCGGCTCTCCCTCCTGGAACAACCCCATTGCGCCGAACGCGTCCGCGGCCCATTGCTGCGGGGGAGACAGGCAATTCGCGGTGCCCCCAAACGCAGTGCCGGGATTCGGGCCAAGGGGAATCTGAGTCGCGGCGTAGGAATACCCGGCGAAGAAATAGACAGGCTGGAAGTTGCCATGCCAGACCGAGTCGGTCACCGCCAGACTCACACCTGCATTCGGTCCTGGCCACGGGCCGGAAGGGATCTCCAGGCCGTTCATCGGAAAGCATGGCCCGTGCTCGACTATCGCGAAGCTGGCCGCGTTGTATTCACCAAGCCCGAACTCGACGCCGCGCCATTGCTTGTCTTCCTCCCAAGCCGCAATGACGAACCACAGCACCGCATCTTCCGTGTCGATCCGGTTCACCTGCGCCTCGCACGAGGTGATCGCATGGCTGTCGAGGTACCGCCGGCACCACCCCTCTGGCGGCGGGCTACTGGAGAACTGCAGCGCCGCGGGGTGGTGGGCGATGAAGACCCCGCCCCCAAGATCTGATGGATCTGCCATGACGGGTTGAACCAGGACGAAGGCCGTGACCACACTCAAGAGCACTGCGCGCATGGGACGCCCCCTCGCTCCCTGTGCTTGTCACCAACGTATCAGTCTGTCGCGAATCGGCTGTCTGTCACGCATGCCATCCTGCCCGATCAGCGCCTGGGGGACAATCCCAGAGTCAGTTGAAGTGTGGCAGGCGCTCCCATGTACTTTCCCACGTTTCGTTCAGCACCCCCGTGCGATTCCGCACACGCGATTATTCGGTGCCCGCTTCCGTATAGTGTGCAGGCGAAGCGGCTGGGATGACTACGTCCCGGTACCAGACGCGACCTGCACTCAGGCATTGAGTTGCACGCAGTGCACCTCCCCCGGCCGCAGCGGCACACCTCCTGCAGGCGACAAGTGAGGCGCGCGCCGGGAGGTGCACGCGCGCAGGCCTCAGTGACGCTCCCTGCCAGACACGGGTGATTCGGGGCCTGCGTTCGTGATCATGACGGGCGTTCAACACAAGGAGGTCCGCGATGAGGTGCACTCGACCCCCTCCGATCATGTCTGGCATAGGCCGGGGAGAGCTACGGAGAGGTCATGCCTGCAAGCGTTATGTCCAACGAAGGTGGAAGCAGCTTCGTACTCGCGCCGAGGTTCGGAGAACTGGGATTGGGAAGACAGTTCGCCAGTGTGCATGAGTCATGATTGCGCAAGTGCAGATACACTCGGGTCTCGAGCCATGCCCGTGAGTTCGTGGCAGGAGGCCCGGATCGATATCGACCATTCATTCTCGTGCGCATGTAATCAGGAGGAGGTTCCATGAAACTGCTCATGTCCGCACTCGTGGTGTTCGCCCTGGCCGCCGGAGTCAGTGTCGCGTCCGCGGTCCAGATCGTGACGGCGTACGATGGCCTCGAGGTCGGCGACTTCATCAACGCCAGCGGGCGCGCTCAGCAACCCCAGATGTGGCCAAGCTGCGACTCGGTTTTGCCCTACGTCACCATGATGGCCGACATGGCCACCGGCTGCAACCACTCGCACGCGCTCCCCGCATTCATGTTCGGCGGGCCTTCGAACGTGTTCCCGTGCGATGGGGAGTGCACGTTCGAGGTGGTTTACGTCGAGGCGATCCAATGGGGCGGCCAGACCTACTACTGCGTCAGTCTTGACCCCTGCGACTACAACGAGTGACTCGATCGCCCACGGCAGGACATCCCTCCGCGGCGCGACGCCGCGGAGGGACTCCTCGTTGCGAACTGCTACACGGGCGTCGAGCGATCATCGTCGCGACATCAGCCCCTGGGACGGGCGACTCTCCCCCATCACCGACGTGCGAGCACGGGGAAGCACCGCAGCGCCGTGATCGCCCGGCTGCTGCAGGACCTGCTGGCCCAACTGATGACTGATGAGGGTCTTGTCCACTGGGGGTCGCCCGAGCGTTGACGCGTCATCGCCGCGGCTTCTGCGAGGTCGGCGTGCGCCGGCGGGTCCGGCGGCTTTGACTTCCCCCCGGGGCGGGCGTACGCTCTTGGTCAGAGATCAAGTTCCGCCGCGTCCTTCCGCGCCCGTGACTCGCCGAGCACGACCCGACGGGTCCTGGGAAGGAGGTCGAGATGTTGCGGGCCGCGATGACTGTCGCCCTGGTCTCCGGTGTCACGATTGGGCTTCTCGTGTGGCCATCGCCCGTCGGTGCGAATCCCATCCCGGATGCCGCGGTCTACTTCAACGTGCGACCCGCGGGTCCGCCAGAGCTGAGCTGCGTGACGGACATCACCAGCTGCCAGGAGATGCACGCCTCCACGCCGGCGCAAGGCCCGGTCGAGTTCCAGATCTTCATCCATCTCATGTCTGCCATCCAGGATTCCATCCCGATTCTGTACTTCCGCACGCATCTGACGTGGCCGAGCGCCTGGACCTTGGATGACTATTGCATCATTGCGGACGGTGGCCAGTGCGATGAACTGGGCCCGCAGGAAGCCGACCTCTGGCTCGAATGGAACTGCCCGTATCCGAGCGCGATGTTCCTGGCCGCGACGCTCGTCTTCGACGTGCAGGGATTCGGCCGGTTGGACACGGGCGGCGATTGCGAGCTCTATGTCACCTGCGCCTACCCCTACGAGATCCTAGTTCCCACGGCCCACTTCGGCGAGGCCGGCACGGGGTGCGAGTTCACCGATCACCCCTGCGCGACCAACGGCTACCACTGCGTGCCGATCCTCACCGGCCTGCAGGTTCAGCTGACTGCCCCGGAGGGCGGGACCGCGCACGCGGAGCTCGAGTTCCCGATCACCGGATACCCGTACCCGATCTGCGAATTCACCGTGAACTCCGAGGCGCCCTGGGCCACCGGGTACGTGATGTCGGAGGAGTATCCCCGCGGGACCCTCTACGTGGATGCCGATGCGAGCGGCCTCGATCCGGGAGTCCACGAGTCCCAGATGCAGCTCGTCTACGATCAGGTGGGAGGCTGGGGAACGCTCGCCCGCTGCCTGCCGGTGACCCTGACGGTCGAACCCGCGTCATCCGTCGAAGGCCCGCATCCCGCTGCCGCGCCGCCGGGCCTGCACCTGACAGGAGCCAGCCTGTCGTCGGGCCCGTTCGTGTTCGCGTACGAGTGCCCCAGGGCGGGGCCTGTTCGCTGCGCCGTCTTCGACGCGTCGGGACGCGAGGTCGCTTCGCTGCTGGAGAGCGAGCAGACCGCCGGCCCGCACACGATCATCTGGCGCGCGACGGACGCCGAGGACCGTCGCGTCCGGCCCGGCGTCTACATGGTGAGACTGGCTCTCGCCGGGCAGGTGCAGAGCAGTCGCGTCGTCGTCGTGCGATAGTATGGAACGACGATCGACCGGCTAGAACATGGCCTTGATCTGGCCCCACGTCACCGGTTGAGCCGGCGAAGGGGGACCTGCCTGGACGTCGTAGAACACGACCCCATCCGGGCTTTCCTGAACAAGCGCCGCGAGCACATGCCCGAACCGATCGCTCATCGTCATCTCGCAGCCGCCGAAGGTCGGGTGCGCGGGGTCGACGTAGACATTCAGCACGAAACCGGTCATGTCGAACTGGTAGATCTCGCCCGTGGACGACGCGGTCGTCATCCACAAACAGCTCACGCTGCCATCGTAGGCCAGACCGTAGGTGCCCGAGTAGGGTCCGCCCAGGTCCGTCACTATCGCCGATGAACCCCAGACACCATTCCAGTCCAGCCTGTACAAATGTGTGCCGAATCCGCCCGTGTAGAAGTAGGTGCCGTCGTCGGCCATGGCGCGATTCGGGTTGATCGGCCCCCCCCTGAAGTTGCCTTCATAGATGAAGACCCCGGGGCCTGCGTAGCTGTGGGCGCCCACGAGGTCGCTGAAGCTGCCGAACATCATGTGATCGTGCCAGGAGAGGTCGCGGTGCCCCCAGCCGGTGGCCCCACCGCCCTGGGCGCCCACGTCGATCAGGTTGCCGTACTCGTCGAAGATGTAGAACTTGCAGGGCGGCCCGGCCTGGTCGCCGGCGGCGACCCAGATCATCTCCCAGTCGGATCCGAGACCGACCGAGTAGTTGTCGGGCAGCGGGAAATAGGCAACCTGGATAGGCGAGTCCACATGCCCGCCCGGCCAGGGCGTGCAGTCGGTCGACATTTCCGTGTCGACCGCGGCATAGGCGCCGCTCGCGAACACCACGAGCATCAACATGTTGAGGAGCTTCTTCATGGCTTCATCCTCCCGGAACAAGAGCTCCCGGCTCGCTCCCCGCACGCGTCGACCTCTTGGGACAGCAGAACCGCGAGCCGGAATCGTGCCTTCGCGCGAGAACTCACTCACGAACAGGAATCGTGCCACCACTCCTTCCCGCGGCGATCCTGGGGGAGCCGGACCGCCGCCCACACAAGGAGGATAACTGGAGGGGTGGCACAGTCACAAGCGCTCGTACGGAAACCGCCGGTGCGACACGCCCGGGCTGAGGTTGTCGGCGACGTCCGTGGCGGCGACGGCACGCGCGGGGATCCCTCGAGTCCCCCGCGGTTCATTCAGGCACCACCGTTCGAAGTGTCACCGGCCCCGTAGGAGAAGTGCATCTGTACGATCACCCAGTTGCCCTCGCGCTTCTCCAGTACCCCGGTCCAGCGTACGTTGATCCACGAAGCCGGGCGGCCCTGCCATTCGTTCTCGTCGTCGAGATAGCAGTGGTACCAGGCCACATCGCCGGAGCGTGAGAGGTTGATCTCGAGCTCGCGGATCTCGTAGGGGATGGCCTTGAAGGCGGGATTGAGGAAGAAGTCCTCGGTCGTGCGCTTGACGTTCTCGAAGCCCCGGTTGCAGCTGCCCGCCTCAGGGTTGAACCAGAAGAGGTTCTCGTCGTGCGCGTAGCAGCGATACATGAGTTCGGTGTCCTTGGTCTTGGCCCACCCTATGCCGTTATGGATCACACGCTCGATGCTGGCCTTCTCGGCGTTCACATCCACCTCCCGTGTTTCCGCAGTCCGCCTGCAGGCGAGGCCGAGGACCAGGGCGAGCCCCAGCAACCCGGCCGCAAGAACGTAACGCTTCATGGACACCCTCCTAGCTAGTAGTGCGTCCTGCATCCCGGCCCGCGAGCGCGAGAGCCCCGAGCGTGAAAAAGCAGCATGACCGAGGGGGGTAACGGATGACGTCCGGACGTCAGGGGCAGACGCCTGTGCGCTGAATGTAGGACGGGGATTGCAGCACATTTCCCACCGCCGCATTCCGAAAACAGCATCGGCATGTTCTTGCCAGACTCGCCCGGCAAGCGCGACAACCGGATCGGCCCGCTTGAAATCCCGCGCCGGCCTCCACTTCGAGAACCTCGCGCTCCGCCTTCTGCTGGGCGTCCACCACTGAATCTGTCGCCGGCCCAGCATTCGCACTCGCGACCGCATCTTCTGGTCTTGGCTCTCCCGGACATGGTCCGGCTAGCGCGACTCACTCGTGATCGTCCAGCCGGGGACAGTCATCGCCTGGCGGCGCAGCAGGTGCCGCGAGTACCGGGAAAAGATGAGCATGTCGAGGAAGCCCAGGCGACTGATCGTGGCGAGAGAGCGGCTCGGTCTCGATCGGCCAGAGGCCGCGCATCTGGCGCAAGTCGGGCGCGTGCCACCCGGAGATGCTTGTCCCCGTCCGCTCCAGCCCATGTCGTACAGCGTCGTCGCGGGACCGGATTCTTCAGTGCCCACGGACTCTATTCGGACGCCTCTTCCAGTCGGGCAACGTCAGCAAGATCTTGGGGGCGCGCAGTGATCCTCTTGTTCTTGATGAGTTCTTGCCGTCCAATCGTTGGGATCTTGAGGCCCTCGATCTCGACTTCGACTCGCCTCGGCCAGGCCTCGTCGAACGCAACTCCATCGATCGCAGTGAGAATGTCAATGCGGCAGGGAGCAACACCAATCTGGAACACCATACCGGTGGTATGAAGGTCTGCCAGTCTCAGGTCGTGCAGGGGCGCGCCAAAGCGAGCGAGGGCGCGCCAAGCTCGATCGGCGTTCTCGGGCGAAGGGCGGATCCAGAGATCCAGATCGCCAGTCGCCCTGGGCAGTCCGTGGACAGCCAGGGCATAGGCGCCAACCAGGAGATACTCAACCTGCTCGTCTGAAAACGCGGACAACATGTCTCGATAGTCTGGATTCAGCAAGGGGCTCTCCTTTGAATGCCCATGCGTCCAGCGTGAGCTGCCACATGAGCGCGAGGCGGTGGGCAGGGCTCAGTGACCGCAGCTCGGTATCGGGGTGGGCATCGGCCAGCCGCCGCACCCGAATGGATAGGTTTCGACGATTCATGGAGACAGGATAACACACCCGTACGCCCCATGAAGCGGGAACCCGGTGGGGCAACAGCCGGCAAGTGTTTACCTTGCGGACTGCCCCGGGGCGAGCCCCACCGCGTTCATGCGTGGGCAATGGGCAAGAGCACACGTCATTGGTTGACACCGACAGGCGCTCGGCGTCGGCAGGTCGGGGCATCCGCGCTGTCGCAGATCCGTGGCCGAACGCCCACCGTCGCCGCGGCTCTCACGCCGCCAGCAGACGCGGCCGCTGGCCGAGCGGTCCGCCGCGTGCGGCTCGGCCGGCGGCTATCGCAGCACGCAGACGCGGCCGCTGCGCTGCTCCTGGCCCGCGCGGAGCGAGAGCTGGTAGATGCCGGTGGGCACGAGGCGGCCGCGATCGTCCCGGCCGTCCCACCGCCATGCCTGCGCGCCGGGACCCAGCCGGCCGTTGGCGATCACGCGCACGCACGCGCCGGTGACATCGAGGATCCGCAGCTCCACTTCATCCTCCCGCGGCAGCTCGCAGAAGATCCGGGTCGATGCGCCGCACGGGCTGGGCCGGCACGCGATCGCGAGTTGGCGCCCCCGCTCGCTCGGGCCTTCCGGGCCTGACTGCGAGGTGACTTCGACGGAGTCGATCGCGCCGGGACTCAAGTTGTAGTAGCTTCCACTCGCGCTCTCCTGGAGGAGCAGGCCCCGCACGGCGTAGACATTCCTGCCCTGGTTCGGCGCCGGGTCGACGTAGAACGTGTCCGCGACCGGCGCCGCGGTAATCCGCACGAAGCGGTCGCGCAGGCAGCCCGAGCGGAAGACGTGGTAGCCCTCGACCGGGTCGGGCGAGGGCGACCAGGTGAGCAAGCAGCCCCGGGATGCCGGCGGAGAGATGTACAACGCGGTGGGAGGTTGCACTGCATGCTGGCGCAGCGTGGGATCGCCCATCAGCGCGGTGTGCACTTGCCGCCCGCCGTCGCCGATGGTGTAAAGGGTGCGGTTGTTCTGCGTGATGCGCGCGCAACATCCGATCGGCCAGCCCAGCGCCATGGGGTGCATCTGCCAGGTCGGGCGCCCGCACCAGACGTTCGCCAATGGATACCCTTGCGCCCCCAGCGGCGCGCGCAGCAGGTTGTTGCTGTTGTCCCAGTCGCCGAAGTAGCTGCCGTAGAGGATCGTGAAGACCGACAGGAACGTGCGCGTGGCGAAGTCGTTGGTGTTCGCCACGCCGCCACAGCTCGTGTAGCTGCTGCCGCCGCAGCCGTAGGCCCAGAGGTGACTCTGCGATTGCAGATCGGGGACGAAGTTGCCGGCGTGGACGTTCTCGGGCCCGAACATCGCCGTGAAATTGCGCCAGCCAAAGGCCGCGAAGGCCGCCCCGTACGCGTCCCCGACGTTGTCATCGATCAGGCCGCGCGCCTCGACGTCGACCTCGCCGCTCCGCCAGGCGTGATCCTTGTCCAGGTAGCGCCGCAGCAGCACGACCTCGTCCTGGGGGAACGCGGGCAAACGGCTGAGATCGACGCGCCCGACCTGCAGGTCGACGTCCGAGGGCAGGAAGGACTGGTCGAACTTGCCGTCGCCCGGCACGTTGCGGTTCTCGGGTCGTGCCGCGCTCACGTTGTAGACGATCGAGTCGCTCCAGGCCCCATCCAGTTCCCCGTAGTACAGGTCCGCCGGCCAGGCGCCCCAGTGGTCCGGGTGGACGCCGCGGATGTCGCCGGAGTAAGGCACGGCGATGTGTCCGAGCAGGAACAGGGTGTTGATCGAGGGGTCGTTCGCGCACTCGCCCACGATCAGGTTCTTGACCTCCGGCACGTCTATCCAGTCGCCGACCTCATGGCGCCGTACGCGCCAGCCGTCGCGAATCATGTCGAGCTCGAGTCGCTCGATCTCCGGCCCGAGGTGCGTCGCGATATCCGCTTCCACCAGTAGGAGCACCGTGCCGAATTCCTCGCTGGCGGGCGCGCGCAGACCCACCAGGATGTGGCCGAACTTCGGCGGGGCGTAGGGGCCGCCGGCCGCGAGGATCGTCCCGGTCGCGTCGTTCTCGAGTTCCCAGGTCGTCTCCTGCCCGAACAGGTCGAGGGTGATCGACACGACCAGATCAACCTCCGGCTGTTCGGCGGTCTCGACGATGAAACTCGTGGCCTCGACGCTCCCGAAGGCGCCGCCCGCGGCGTACGTGATGCCCCCGCTGGTGACCGCGTACTCCCCCAGTCCGTGTTCGCAGCAGATGCCGTCTCCCCACGCGTCGCGGATCGTGAAGGTGAGCGGGGTTTCAGTGGGTACCCGGACCGTGTCGGCCACGAACCCCAGGGTCTTGCGCACGCTGTATTCGAATGACTTTCCCAGGGATACCTCGTGGTCGCTGTAGCCGGTGGCCGTGCCCGGGAGGACTGCCACCGGCTCACGCCAGGTTGTGTCGGGGAGTTGCTTCTTGAAGACCCAGTAGGACTGCGCGGCCGGGTCGGCGATCCAAGCCAGGTGCACGGCCGGCGGCGCCTCCTCGATCGAGGCATGGATCTCCACGGCGTAGTCACGCGGGCGGGCGAGCGCCGGCACTGCAGCGGCGAGGACGGCGAGGGCGGCGAGGGCGGCCCAGGCGGCCGGCGGGGCAAGCCGGGGGTCGCGGCGAACGTTCTGCACGACGGGCCTCCTGCTTGGGGGGGGCGACGGCAGCGGCCAGCAGGTCGAGGAGCAGAGGCGTGGGGGTCCGCGCTCTTCCTCAGTATTGCCACGTGACCTGCCGGACGCCTGATGAGCGGCTGAGGAACGGATCATGGATGGGTATGGCTGGAGCGGCCTGGCCCTCACCGCCGGCGCAATCTGCGCCTCACCCGATCGACCGCCCCCCGCGCCTCCGGCACGCGGAACGCGAGGGTCAGCCCGAGGTAAGCGACGCCAAAGCAGCCCAGGATCACGAGGCCGGTCAGCAGCGGTCGCTCCAGCCGGATCCCCAGCTTCGCGCCCCAGCCCACCGCGGCGGCCAGGGCCGCCGCCCCCCAGAGCGAGGCCATGAGCGATGCCGGGAAGCCGGTGCGGCCTATCCGGCGGTTGAGCGCGCGCCGCAGCAGCGTGAATTCCACCCACCCGGCGATGCCGGTCGACGTGGCCAGACCCGCCACACCCCAGCGGCGCTCCAGCCCCAGCCACCCCGGCGCGTGGAACGCGGCGATGTAGCCGAGCCCCGCGGTCAGCAGAACCCGCACGATGGCGAAGCGCAGCGGCGTGCGCGTATCGCGCAGCGCGTAGAAGGTCGACGAGTAGAGCCGCCCCGAAGTCGACGCGAGCAGGCCGATCGCCGCGCCCGCGAGGATGGCCCAGACGAACATCGAGTCGGCGCGCCCGAATCGCCCCGTCTGGTAGATCACGGCCGTGACCACGTCGCCCAGCGCGAAGAAGGCCATCGCCGAGGGCACGACGAAGAAGGCGATGCGCCGCAGCCCCGCATCGAGCCGGGCGCGCACCGTGGCGCGGACTTCCTCATCGGCGCCGATCGCTCCCGACATCAGCGGCAGCTCCGCGGCCGAGACCGACATCCCGAAGAGGCTCACGGGCAGCAGGTAGATCGTCTGCGCGTTGTACAGCGCGGTGACGGCGCCGGTGGAGAGGAAGCTCGCCAGGAGATTGTCGACGTAGGCGCTCACCTGCACGACGCCCCGGCTCAGGAAGACCGGACCGAAGCTGCTCACCACCTGCCGGACGTGCGCCGACCGCCGCTGCAGCCTCAGGCGCAGCCCGCGCGCCAGGCGCAGGACGGTCGGGAGCTGGACCAGGAACTGCAGCGCGCTGCCCGCGACCGAGCCCCAGGCGGTCACCTCCGCGAGGCGGTACTGCTCCACGCGCGGACCGAAGCCGAGCAGCGTGCTGATCATCACGGCGTTCCAGGCCAGGGGCGCGGCGTAAGAGAGGAAGAACCGCCGGTGGCTGTTGAGCACGCCCAAGCACCACGCGGAGAGGACCAGCAGGCCGGTGCCCGGGAAGATGATCTTCACCAGGCGCACGAGCAGCTCGCGCTTCTCCCCCGCGAACCCGGGCGCGATGGCGTCGACCAGCCAGGGCGTGATCAGCACGCCGGCGAGGACGAGCAGCGCGACGACCAAGGCGAGCAGCGAGAAGATCGCGCCTGCCACCCGGTTGGCCTCGCGCTCGTCGCCCTCGGCCAGCAGCCGCGCGTAGACCGGGATGAACGAGGCCGAGAGCACGCCCTCCCCGAAGAGGTTCTGCAAGTAGTTGGGGATCTTGAAGGCCGCCTTGAAGGCGTCGCCCGCGTCGGACAGCCCGAAGTAGTGCGAGAACACGCGCTCGCGGACGAGGCCCGCGAGCCGGCTGAGCAGGATGCCCGCGGCGACGAGGCCGGCGTAACGGCCGGCGGATCCGCCGGTCGCGCCTTTGAAAGCGTTGGGCGCGGGCGCGGGGATTTCAGTCATGCGGGGCAGTATAGACCGCCCCGATCGGGCGTGAAACGCCCGCGCGCGTGGACAGCTCCGCGTGGTACCCTCCCGTCGGGCTCCGGCGAAGAGGACGACCATGCGAGTCTCTCGATGGATTCTTCTGCTCGCCCTGTTGCCAGCCGCGGGCTGCGGCAGCCACGGTCTCAGGGACCCTTCCTTCAGCCCCGAGGCGCTCCGCGCCCGGGGTCTGGCGATCGGCGGCATGGTTTCGGCCGCCGGCGAACCGGAGACTCGCGGACAGGCGCGAGCGCCGCTCGACTCGCTGCTCTGGGCGACACTCGATCGCGAGATCGGGAGAGGGATCCTCGCGCCGCTCGACCGCGCGGACGCGCTACTGGGCCCGGCCGGGCGGCGGGCTGCCCTCGATGCGCTGGAAGACGACGGCGAGGTCGCGTGGGGAGTCGAGGTCCCGCGCGATCTGCCGGATCCCGGGCGTGTGCCCTACCTGATCTTCGGGCGCATCGATCAGGATGAGACGGTCTGCGAGACCGCGACCCTCCCGGCGTCGGAGGGCTCCGAGGCGCTGGTCGTCAATATCACCACGCGCCGCATCGGCGCATCGTTCTCAGTCTACGATCTGCCCGCGGGCCGACGTGTCTGGTCGGGACGAATCGTGAAGACCAAGTCGGTGGGCCAGCAGATGGACGATTCAGCGGAGGACAATCTGGCCGGCGCTGTCTTGAGCGTGCTCTTCCCGGGCGATCAGAAGCCGGAATTCCTTCCCCCGGCGCCGTTCGAGGTCGTGGCCCGCAAGGTGTTCGGTGAGCTCGCCTCGCAGATCGCGCCCTGACGTGAGCGTCGCGGGCCGCAGGTAGCCCCGGGAGTCGCTGTCCTCCGATCCACAACCTTTCCTTTGGCCCGGGACCCGGAGGCTGTAGACTGCGCCGCTGCGGCGTGCTGCTGCACGCCAGGTGCTGAACGCGGGAGCGATTCGATGGTCGAGACCACCAGCGGTGTCCTCAAGCTCAACCCCGGCGGCGGGGGCGAGCTGCGAGACCTGGCGCGTTCCTTCCGGCTGGGCGGGAACGTCGTGCGCGTGCCCGCCCGGCTGGTTCGGGAACACGCTCTGGCCGAGGGCGCGGAGCTGGTGGGGACGGCCGCGCCGGGTCGCGGCGGATCGGAGCTGCGCGCCGTCACCACGGTGTGCGGCCTGACACCCGAGGCGTTCCGCGCGCGCAAGCCGCTCAAGGACCTCACCCCGGTCGACCCCACCCAACGCTGGAACCTGTCCGCGAGCAACGAGCTCAGCATGCGTCTGGTCGACCTGATCGCGCCGATCGGCCGCGGCACTCGTGGCCTCATCGTCTCCCCGCCCAAGGCTGGCAAGACCACGCTGTTGATGTCGATGGCGAAGGCGATCCGTGTGGCCGATCCCGGGGCGCACATCCTCGTCCTCTTGATCGACGAGCGGCCCGAGGAGGTCACCCACTTCCGGCGCGGCGTGGAAGCACAAGTGCTAGCCAGCTCCAAGGACGAGAGCCCGCGGCAGCACATCGAGCTGGCCGAGCTGACGCTCGCCTACGCCCGCACGCTCCTGGAATGCGGCCACGACGTCGTGATCCTGGTCGACAGTCTGACGCGCATGGCGCGGGCCTTCAACGTGCGGGGATCGGGCACCGGACGCACGATGTCGGGGGGACTGGAGGCGGGGGTGCTCGAGGTCCCCCGGCGGTTCTTCGGGCTGGCGCGCAACATCGAGGGCGGCGGCTCGGTGACGCTCATCGCCACCGTGCTCGTCGACACCGGTTCGCGCATGGATGAGCTGATCTTCCAGGAGTTCAAGGGCACCGGCAACAGCGAGGTCGTCCTCAGCCGCCAGCTGGCGGAGGCGCGTATCTTCCCGGCGATCGACCTGCCCGCCAGCGGCACCCGCAAGGAGGCCTTGCTGCGCGATGCCACGGAGCAGAGACGCATGGCGATCGTCCGCAAGGCGCTGGCCGGGCGCAAGGCGGACAGCGCCATGCGCGCCTTCCTCAAGGCTCTCGGGCCCTACCGCACGAACGAGGAGTTCCTCGACAGCATCCCGGTCTAGCGTGCGCGGCCGGCGGATCGCGGTGGATCCCCAAGCCTACAGGGCTTACACTCTAGGCAGTGCAACACAGGTTGGCCTGGTCTTCCGACTCTCCCCCAAGTGCCGACAAGGAGAAGTTCGCCATGGCATCGCATCCGTGTTCGATCGCATCCGCCCTCCCCTTCCACGAGGCTGCCGGTTCGCCCCGATCGCGTCTGCGCGGGGCAGCGCGTCGCTTGCCGATGTGGACTCTCGCGCTCCTCATCCTGGCCGGCGCGCCCGTGCTGGCGGGGGCTGCCGCGGATCCGCCGCCGCCTCCCTCGCTCGAGGACCGCGCGGCCTTCGTGGCCTGGGAGCAGGAGGCGCTGGCCGCGCTGCTCGCGCCGGAGGGTCCGCCACGGGCGGTTCACGACGAATACGACGTCACGCACTACGACATCGACCTGCGGCTCGACATTCCAACGCACGTGCTCACCGGGACGGTGACCGTTCAGGCCACCTCGCAGGTTGCGGACTTGAGTGAGATCGATCTGGACCTCTACGCGTGCATGACCGTCGATGCCGTGTCGGTGGGGGGCAGCCCAGCCGCGTACACCCACGCCAACGGCCTGCTGACGGTGGCCCTGGGCGGCGTCTATCAGCCCGGTGCGGCGTTCGCCGTGACGGCCAGCTTCCACGGCACGCCCAACTACCCGGGCAATCCCCTACCCTTCCGCTGGAACACCCACGCAGGCATGCCCATGGTGCTCAGCTACTCCGAGCCCTTCGGCGCCCCGGCTTGGTGGCTGTGCGACGACGATCCGAAGGACAAAGCCACCTTCGACATCGCGATCACCTGCCCGGACAACCTGACGGCCGTCTCCAACGGCCTGTTGACCCAGGTCGTCGACAACGGCAATGGCACGAAGACGTACCACTGGGCGACCGACTACCCGCTGTCGCCCTACCTCTTCTCGATCGCCGTCACGAACTTCGCGAGCTGGACCGAGGTCTACACCGCCCTGGACGGTGTCACCACCATGGACGTCGACTACTACGCGTACCCGGAGGATTCCACGCGTGCGCGGGTGAGCTGGAGCAACAACGTCGCGATGATCGACTACTACGCCGACCTCTTCGGGGAGTACCCGTTCCTCGACGAGAAGTATGCGATCGCGGAGTTCCAGCACACTGGGGCCATGGAGCACCAGACGGCGACGAGCATGGGCTACCCATATGTGACAGGCACGCACCAATACGATTGGGTCGTGGCGCACGAGCTCTCGCACTCGTGGGTGGGTGACATGATCGCGATCACCGACTGGAATCACGCGTGGTGCAAGGAGGGCTTCGCCACGATCTGCGAGGCGCTGTACTTCGAGAGCTTGTACGGCCACCCCTACTACCACAGCTACATGAACAGCATGGGTGTGATGAGCTATGCGTCCTACCAGCTCTACGGCATCCAGCCCGTGCTGCACGGCGCCGTCTACTACAAGGGCGCCTGGGTGCTGCACATGCTGCGCCACGTGATCGGGGACGAGGCGTTCTTCAACGGTGTCTACGGCTATACCAACGACCCGGCGCTCATGTACAGGGACGCCGACACGGAGGATCTGCGGGCAGCCTTCGAGGCCTCCTCGGGCATGGACCTGAGATGGTTCTTCGACCAGTGGATCTACCACCCGGGCTACCCGATCTACCAGACCGTCTGGTGGTCGCAGCCGGCCGGCTCCGGGTTCGACGTCATGCTCACGGTGCACCAGACGCAGACGACCGGCCCGATCTTCAAGATGCCGATCGATGTGCGCATCACCACGGCCGGCGGTGCGCAGACGTTCGTGGCCTGGGACTCGCTCCGGAGCCAGACCTTCACGTTCCACGTCGATGCCGCGCCCACCGCGCTCGCGCTCGACCCCGAGATCAACATCATCCGGACGATCCAGCTCATGAGCGACGTCGAGGCGCAGGACCCGGTGACCGCGCTGCGGCTGCAGCCGAGCCCCAATCCCTTCACGGGCGAGACGCGCATCGCGTTCGATCTGCCGCGGCCGGCCCGCGTGGCCGTCACGGTCCACGATGCGACCGGCCGCCAGGTCGCGAGCCTCCTCGAGGGCCGCCGGCCGGCAGGTCCGACGGCGATCGTCTGGAACGGCAGAGATGCGCGCGGACGACCGGTGGCCCCGGGCCGTTACTACACGCGCGTGGTGGCCGGCGGGCGGGTCGTGTCGGGCAAGCTGCTGCTGATTCGGTGATGGGCCCCGGCCCCGTCAGGGGCCGGGCTCGGCCCGCTAGATCCCGCTCTCGCCCGGCTCCTGCCAGGACTGGCGGGCATGCTCGCGCGCATCCTCGATCTCGCGCAGTCGTTCGCGGGCCATGCGCTGATAGTGCGCGTCGAGCGGTGCGTGCGGGCCGCCGGCGAGCGCGAGTCGCAGGACTTCCGCGGCTTCCTCATCGCGATCCATCGCCTCGAGGGTGCGGCCCAGGGCGTAGTAACAGCATGGGCGGTCGCCCCGCAGGCGAATCGCCCGGCGCAGGAGCCGCTCCGCATCGGTCAACGACGTCCGCGGCAGGTCGCCGATGAAGGTCTTGGCAATCGTGCGCTCGACCCAGCTCAAGGAGCTCAGGCGATAGTTCAGGGCTCCGAGCAGGATGTAGGCCAGCGCGTCGGTGGAATCGCGGGCGATCGCGAGCCGGCAGCACTCGTCCACGCGGCGGACGCGCGCGACCTTCTGGCTGTTGCCCTCAAACTCCGCCAAGCGACCGTTCACCAGCGCGAGGCGCACCAGCACATGCGCGTCCTGGGAGCCCGCGCCCCCCGCCGCCAGGAGCATCTCTTCCGCCCGCCGGCAGTAGATGGGGACGGAGTCGCGGGGCGCGGCGAACGATCGCTGCACGAGAGCGTCGATCGTCCGCCAGGCGGTAGCCGAGGCGCGGCTGGCGATGCCGGCCGGGACGGTCGCCGAGGCGCCGGTGGCGATGCCGCCCGGTGCGCAGTCCGCGGGAACCTCGGCCCCTTCGGCGCGGGCCGGGGAGAGCCCGACGGCCAGCGCGCCGGCTGCCAGAACTGCCATCAGCGGAACAAGGTAGATCCGTCCGGCCGTTCGGAGTCCGGGAATGCGGTCAGGGATCGGCGCTCGACATCGGTGGGAGACCATGAATGTAAGTATACCATGGTCAATCCTGGCGGCACCGAGCCATGTTCCGTAATTGATTGCCTGGATTGAGATTATGGAGTTGCCCCGGGGCAACTCCATAACCCCTTGTCTTTCAACTGACTACAGAATCCGGCCGTGCGGGGCCGCCGTCGCGCATGCCTCGCTTGCCCGCCGGTCTCGGCGCTTGGTACTGTCGGCCGGCGTTTTCGACCCGGACCCAGAGCGGCATCCAGTGTCGTCGCACGGCCCCGATTCCCGGAGGTAACCATGCATCGCCCCCCATCCCGCACTTGCCGGCACCTGCTGGCGGTGTTCGCGCTTCTGTCTCTCCCCCTGGGACCCGCATCCGCCGCGGTCGAGGTCGTCGACGGCGTGCCCCACGTGCGCAACGGCGCCGCGCCCGCGCAGGGCCCCCAGGATCTTCACCTGAAGGAGCTGTGGCGCGTCGGCGGCGCGAGCGAGGATGTGCTCCTGGGTGCCGTGGGCCACGCGCTCATCGATGAGACCGGCAACGTCTACCTCCTGGACAGCCAGCTCTGCCAGGCCCTGGTGATCTCGCCCGAGGGCAAGCTGCTGCGCAAGCTGGGGGCGCAGGGCGAAGGCCCCGGCGAGACGCAGTCAGTCGCTTATGGGTTCTTCATGCCCAACGGCGACCTGGCGATGGTGCAGGCCTTCCCCGGCAAGGTGGTGACCGTGAAGCGTGACGGCACGCCGGGGGGCGGGTTCCAATTCCTGCCCAAGGGCGCGGACATGGCCAGCATGGGCGTGCTCGTGGCCGGCGATGCGCGCAAGGGCGCGCTCGCCCTCACGGGGATGACCATGAGCTTCGAGAACAACGTCCTCAAGCAGACCTGTTTTCTCTCCTTCTGCGACCTTCAAGGGGCCGAGCAGCAGCGCTGCTTCAGCAAAGAGAGCGTGCTCGACTACTCCAACCTCATCGGGGACGAGCTGGCGCTCGATTTCGCCTGGTCCCGCTGGGCATTGGGACCGGACGGGCACCTCTACGCTGCGCCCGAGCGCAACGGCTACCGGATCCAGGAGCTCGACCCCACGGGCAAGCTCGTGCGCGTGATCGAACGGGAGTACGAGCCCTACAGGCGGAGCGCATCCGACAAGACCCTGGCACAGCGCTACGTGGAGGCGGTCTACCGCAACTATCAGCCCCCGCCAACGACCTTCAAGGTCGAGGACCTGGAGGCGGACCTGATCGCGCTCTTCGTCTCGGATGAGGGCGAGCTGTGGACCCTGCCCAGCCGCGGCACGCGCGGCCTGCCCGAAGGGGTCGCGATCCAGTACGACGTCTTCGACCGCGAGGGGCAATTCGTGCGGCAGGTGGCCGTGCACGGCGGCTTCGACCCGGACCGCGATCTCGTGCGCATCCTGCGCGATGACCGGCTCCTGGTCGTGGTCGGCGCCGGGGAGGGCTATCTCAACTCGATGGGCGTCGGGTCAGGCGAGGGCGGCGGGGGCGGAGCTTCGGCCGAGGGGCCGCTGATCGAGGCGGTGCTCTACGCGGTCGAGTAGACGCGCTCGCTTCAGGGAACGGGCTCGTCCCCGAGATCACCGGCAACCTCCTGCTGTAACCTGGAGCGCGCCAGTCTCTTGCACCTGATTCCCCCGCTGCGACAGGATCGCCTCGGCCCGGCGCGGGCGATCTGCTACAATGATATTGTCTATGGCCTTAGGACCTACATGGGGGTTTCTGCAATCTCAGCCGCACACCCGGGAAAGGAATCGGCAATGAAGCATGCAAGGGCGTTTCTGTGCTGTCTGGCGCTGCTGGCAAGCCTGACAGTGGCCGTCCAGGCCCAGGTCCGCACGCTGCCGCTCAGCGGTGCGGCCAACGAGCTGGTGCTCACCGCCCAGGAGCGGACGGAACTGCGCTACCGTGTCTCGGTCGGCGAGCTCGCCGCGATGGACGTGGCGACCGAAGCGGGCGCCTTCACGCGCCTGATGATCCCCGGCTTCCACAGCTCGCACATCGAAGGGGCACCCGAGCTGCCGATGATGAACCGGCTCATCGAGGTGCCGTATGGCGCGACCGCGCGCGTCGAGATCCTCTCCTCGGTCGAGCGCTCGATCGACCTCGCCGCGGCAGGTATCACCCACCCGCTCTTCCCGGCCCAGCCGTCGATGCCCAAGAACGCGGATCCGGCGAGCTGGCCCTTCGTCTACAACCGCGCGGCCTACGAGGCGGCGCGCGTGGGGCGCGCGCCGGTCATGGTGGTCGACCAGGGCTCCATGCGCGGGGTGCGGATCGGCCGGCTGGAGGTCTCCCCGGTCGAGTACTTCCCGGCCGAGAATCGGATCGTGGTGCGCGAGCAGATCGAGTTCCGGGTGGTCTTCGACAACGCCGACTTCGTGACCGGCGACTACCAGAAGCTGGCGACCTACAGCCCGTTCTTCGAGCCGGTGCTGAATGTCATGGACGGCTACCGGTCGCCGCATGACGAGCACCCCGACCTCGTGCGGGACGTCGTGACGATGGTGATCGTGACGCCGCAGATGTTCGAGGCGCAGCTCGGCCCGTTCATCGAGTGGAAGAAGACGCGCGGGTTCGTGACGGTGGTGGGGGTGCTGGGCACCCCGGAGGTGGGCACGACGACCACCTCCGTCGAAGCCTACATCAACAACCTCTACGCGAGCGGGACGCCTGAGCGGCCGGCGCCGAGCTTCGTGCTCTTCGTGGGGGATGTCGAGCAGATGCCGACGTGGTTCGAGGGCGGGGATGCGACCGACCGGCCCTACTGCTGCGTGGATGCGGACGTGGTGCCGGACATCTACTATGGCCGCTTCTCGGCGCAAAACGCGGCGCAGCTCGACGCGATCCTCGAGAAGACGCTGATGTACGACCAGTTCACGATGCCCGACCCGGCCTACCTGGGCGAGGTGGTGATGATCGCCGGGATGGACTCGGGCCATGGTTCCACGTGGGGCAACGGACAGATCAACTACGGCACGACCTACTACTTCAACGCCGCGCACGGCATCTACAGCTACACGTACCTCTACCCGAACTCGGGCAGCTCGGCGGCGCAGATCGTTCAGAACGTGAGCGACGGCGTCGGCTACATCAATTACACGGCCCACGGCAGCGAGTACGCGTGGGCGGACCCGTCCTTCACCCAGGCCAATGTCAACAGCCTCCAGAATTACGGCGAGTACTGCCTCGCGGTCGGCAACTGCTGTCTGACCAGCTCCTACGAGGTCAGCGAGTGCTTCGCCGAGACCTGGTTGCGGGCGCCCGACAAGGGCGCGATCGGTTACATCGGCGGCAGCAACTCGACCTACTGGGATGAGGACTACTGGTGGGGCGTGGGCGCGGGCCCGGTCGTGTCCAACCCGACCTACGAGACGCACGGCCTGGGCGCCTACGACGGCCTCTTCCACGACCACGGTGAGGCGATGACGCAGTGGTACGTGGTCAACGACGCGCTCATCTTCTGCGGCAACCTCGCGGTGATGGAGGGCGGGTCGAGCATGATCACCTACTACTGGAACATCTACAACCTGATGGGCGACCCCTCCATCTCGGCCTACCTGGGCGTGCCCACCGCGAACCCGGTCTCTCACCCGCCGGCGGTCTTCACCGGCTGGACCTCGGTGGAGATCGAGGCGGTGCCCAACAGCTACGTCGGTCTGACCAAGGATGGCGAGCTGATCGGCGCCGGCACGATTCCCGAGAGCGGCATGCTCGAGATCGAGCTGTGGGGCGCTCCCCTCACGCCGGGCACGATCAACGTCGTCGTCATGGCGCAGAATCGCGTGCCCTACACGGGCACGATCGAGGTCCTGCCTCCCAGCGGCCCGTACCTCCTCCTGGACGGCTACCTGTGCGACGACGACCTCATCGGCGCCAGCAGCGGCAACGCCGACGGCGCGGCCGATGCCGGCGAGACGCTCGAGCTGAAGCTGACGCTGGAGAACGTCGGGGTCGAGCCCGCGGTCAATGTCCGGGCGACCCTGAGCAGTGACGACCCGTACGTGCAGATCCTCGATGCGAACGGCACGTTCGGCACCATCCAGGCCGGCGCGACCGGCACTTGCTTCGACACCTACCTGGTCCGGCTGGCGGGGACCTGCCCCGACGGCCACCAGATCAACTTCCAGGTCGCGATGACGGCGGACGGCCGCCCGAACTGGGACAGCGATTTCGACCTCCCGGTCGAGGCGCCCGTGCTCGGCGTCTCGCGCGTCTGGATCGACGACGAGCTGGGCGGCAACGGCAACGGCATCGCCGAGCCGGGCGAGGAGGTCGAGTACCACGTCTACCTGGTCAACACCGGCAGCGAAAGCGCGGTGAGTCCCGTCGCCACCCTGGCCTCCGGCGACCCGCGGGTCGTCGTCACGCAGGCTTCGGCCGGCGCGGCGCTGATCGATCCCGGCCAGGAAGTCGCGCTCACGCCCGCCTACGGGCTGGCGATTGAAACCGGCTCGCCGAATCCCAACGAATACACGCTCTGGTTCACGCTCCAGGCCGACTGGGGCTACCGGTCGACCACGTCGCAGACCCTTCCGGTGGGTGGCTTCCAGGACGCGATGGAGGCCGGCGTGGGCGGCTGGACGCATTCGGCCGGCACCACGGGCTTCGTCGACCAGTGGCACCTCTCGAGCGAGCGCAATCACACGACCGGCGGCACGTGGTCCTGGAAGCAGGGCGACTCGGGCACGGGGACCTACGCCAACCTGTGCGACGGTTGCCTGGTCACGCCGTCGATCGCGCTGGGCCAGACGACGACGCTGCGGTTCTGGCACTGGATGGACGCGGAGGTAAGCAGCTACTACACCGGCTACTGCTATGACGGCGGCATGATCCAGGTCTCGATCAACGGTGGGGCTTGGCAGCAGGTGACGCCCCAGGAAGGTTACACGCATCGTATCCGCGCGGGCGGGACGCCCGGTCCCTTCCCAGCGGAGACCCAGGTCTACTCGGGCACCTTCGACTGGACCGTCGGCCACGTCGTGCTGGAGGGCTACGCGGGTTCGACGGCAACCTTCCGCTTCCGCTTCGGATCGGACGGCGCCACGGCTCGCGAGGGCTGGCACATCGACGACCTCGCGGTGAGTGGCACGACGCCCGGGATCTCGGGCATCGAGTGGGAGCCCGTGACGGCGCAGCCCGCGACGCTCCTGATGCAGAATGCGCCCAATCCGTTCGGCCCGCGGACGATGATCGCGTTCCAGCTCGCGGCCGATCAGGAGATCTCGCTGCAGGTCTTCGATGCCACCGGTCGCCTGATGCGCACGCTGGCCGACGGTGCGCGCCGGGCCGGCCTGCACCGGATCGGATGGGACGGCGCCGATGCGGCCGGCCAGCTCGCCGCGTCGGGTGTCTACTTCTGCCGCCTGCGGACCGAGGAGGGCACGTTCACGCGTAGCCTGATCCTTTCACGCTGATCCGGAACGACTCTGTCAAGTAGGCGCTGAGGCCACTCTCCTCTTCTGAGGGGGTGGCCTCAGCCTTTCGAGGCCGATTGGTCTGGACTGGACTCGATCTCCTCCGGATGGAAAGAGGCGTCCCCTGTACATGCAAGCCTGTCCCTTCCACAAATGCCATCTGACTGGAATTCCTTCGCATCCACCAACGTCGCCCATGACTTGGACACCGATTCAACAGTAGCTCATGGGCCGATTGCCGTGAAGACCGCACGGGTCCCGTCGCCCGGCTACGGAGAGCCACGGAGGAATCCATTGGAACCCAGGTGCCCCGAGCTACACCGCACGTCCGCCGGTCAAGCCGCGTTTCGGAAGTAGCGATGATGGAGCCCGCCGACCACGCGTTCTGCGCGGATCACGCCGAGGTGCGGCGGCTCCACCGGCCTCGTCTCCGGGCAGTCCTTAGCCAGCCCCAGATGCGTTCTCAACCCGTGGTAGTAGGCGAAGTATGACCTGAGCAGCCGTCTCAGCTGCTTCTCGCTCAGTACGATCACGTGATCGAGGCACTCCCGCCGGATCGACCCGATGACCCGCTCCACGTACGGGCTCTGCCACGAGGATCGGGCCGAGATCACGACCTGCTCGATGCCAAGTCCTGTGACTCGGCGGACGAAGTCAGTCCCATAGGTCCCGTCGCGATCGCGCAGCAGGAACCTCGGTGCCGCTTCCCATGGAAACGCCTCGACGACCTGCTGCCCCGCCCAGGCTGCGCTCGGCGCCGTCGTCACATTGAAGTGGACGATCCGCCGCCGATCATGGCTCAGCATCACGAAGACGAAGAAGACCCTGAAGGTCGCCGTTGGAACGGCGAAGAAGTCCACCGAGACAATGCCTTTCGCGTGGTTCTCCAAGAACGTGCGCCAGTTCTGGGAGGGTGGCTTTCGGCGACGGAACATGTACTTCGGGACGGCCGCCTGACTGATCTCGATGCCAAGTTTGAGCAACTCGCCGTGTATCCGTGGCGCACCCCAGAGGGGGTTCGCCCGGAACATCTGCCGGATCAGATCCCGGAGCTCGGCACAGACCTTGGGCCGCCCCAGTCCTCGGCTCTTCCGTTTCCAATACAGCCGGAAGCCCTTGCGATGCCAGCGGATCACGGTCTCGGGCTTGACCAAGACCAGCGACTGCTCCCACCCGCGCCAGATCCTCGACAGCAGCACCCAGAGTCCTCGATCTCTCGGCTTCAGCCGCGGCTGCTTGACGGAGCGTCGCAGGACCCCGATCTGGTGCCGCAGGGCGAGGTTCTCCAGGACGAGTGCCTGCCGTGACTTCATGACCCGTGGTCCGCGAAATGTCCGTGCCGGAGCGGGCAACGAGGCGGAACACCTGCTGGCGCGGTCACTTCCCCCGCCCGTGATACGATCCTTCCCCATGTGCACACTCATTGTAGCCCTGAGCGCCCGCCTTCGGGCAGCCCTGATGCCCCGGGCCGCCCTGGCCCTCGAGAACGCCGCTCTCCGACAGCAGTTGGCCGCGTACGTGCGGACCTCGAAGCGGCCCGGACTCCGAATCGGCGACCGGCTGTTCTGGGTCGCTCTCAGCAGGCTCTGGCCCGACTGGACTCGCCCCCTCGTCATCGTCAAGCCCGGGACGGTGATCCGTTGGCACCGAAAGGGCTTCAGGCTCTTCTGGCGCAGGAAGTCCGGGCATGGGCCAATCGGTCGACCCCGGATCTCCCCACAGCGCATCGCCTTCATTCGCCGCATCTCCAGTGACCATCCCGAATGGGGCGAGGGCCGGATCACCGAGGAGCTCGCCGCCAAGTTCGGTGTCCAGCACTCCCGCAGCACGATCCGCCGCTACATGGCCCCACGTAATGGGTCGCCCCGCGGCGACCAGACCTGGCGGACCTTCGTCCGCAACCACGCCAGGGAGATCTGGGCCTGCGACTTCCTCACTCAGTACACCGCCCTCTTCGCTGTCGTCTACGTGTTCGTCATCATGGAGATCGACTCACGCCGGATTGTCCATGTCAACGTGACGACCAACCCGACGCTGTCATGGGTGAAACAGCAGCTGCGTGAGGCGATGTGCGAGGACGTGGCTCCGCGGTTCCTCGTCCACGACAACGACGCGATCTTCGGACAGCTTGGCAGGCGTACGTCAGTCGAGGAGACAGGCCGCAGGCGAAGCTACCGCTGCCACCTGGACCGCTGGCTCGACGGGGTCATGAAGATCCAGGGCCTACCCATCCCCTACGGTGCTCCGAACGCATCGCCCTACGTAGAGCGCCTCATGCGGACGCTGCGCGAGGAGGCGCTGAACCACTTCATCTTCCTGCCCGCCGACCACATCCGCCGGGTCGTCAACGAGTACATTCGCTACTACAATGGCGCTCGTCCTTCGCAGGCAATCCACAGGATCCCTGCGCCCTACCCGGAACTCCGCCAGCCTCCGCTGCAGGATGGCAAGCTCGTGGGGCTACCCGTCCTGGGCGGCGTCCATCACGACTATCGCCTCGTGGCCTGAGGCCACGTCCACCTACGAGGCTGAGAGAGATCATCGCCTGCACCGGCACCCCTGCGCCCGGCGGGCTGAATCCACCAGCCAGAAGCTTGCTGCCGACTCAGGAGAGTGACCCTTGTTCCGTTTCGTCCGCAGCCTCCGTCGCCCGATCTCGGGCTTGGCGAAGTATGGATCCGCCCGGAAGACGCCTCGACGGACTTTTCGCGGAGTACGCCGGTATCCACCGTGGTTCAGGTCTTGTATTCGCTATGTCAGTGTGTGAACAGTGTCTTGATCTGCCCCCAGGTCGTGGCAACCGTCGGGGTGGAGCCGCATCCTACCGGCCATGCCCCAATTAGATCGCACTCGGGATTGGGTGGAGTGAACGGCGCGCAGGGCGAATCCGCGTGCAGGGTGAAGTCACTGGCCTGCGGGTCGCAGAAAAGCGGGTCCTCGGAAATGTTGCCGCTGATTCCGTACTGGCCTGCGATCGGGCCGACCCAGTCACCGCCCTCGTTACCGTAGAGGTCGCAGCAAGCCAGGACTGGGACAGCGCCGCTAGTCCATCCAACCCCCATGCTGCCCGTCGACTGGCATACGATTGTGTTCTCGATCACGGCGGGACTCGAGCACATCTGAGCCAAGATTCCAGCACCCCAGCCCCACGCCTCGTTGTTGTAGAACGTGCACTCGACCAGTGCAGCGGAGCCCCCTCATATGCATACGCCACCCCCGTACCCGGCGATATTCCCGGCAAACGTGCACCTGGAGACGGTAGGGAGTGATGCACCATTGATCAGGAGGCCCCCACCGTCCACACCTATGTTGTTGAGAAACAGGCAGCGGGCAATCGCGGGGGAGGAGTCTTCCAGCCACACACCGCCCCCTAGTCCCGAATACGCGTCCCTCACGGTCACGCCCTCAAGCCGAGCCTCCGGGTCGACACCCTCAATGTAGATGCCCCAGTGGCTTCTCCTGGACGTTCCTTCGCAGTCGAGGGTGCAGCTATAGGGGTCTCCACTCTGCGAGCGGACCGTGACCTCTTTGTCCACCCAGAGGATGTCCCGGTTGCCCTCGCCCTGGAAGACTCCGTCCGTCAGCTCGATGATGTCCCCATCCAAGACCGCATCAATTGCTGCCTGGATCGTGGGGAAGTCGCCTGTGCCATCAGGGCGGACCACATAGGTCGCTCCCGTGGCGGGCGCGACCATGATTGCCCACGCAACCCAAAGCAATGCAGGAAACCGCATATCCACCTCCGCCGCCCTTCTGGGCGGGTCAGCCGCAGGAGCGTCGCCCGTCTCGACCCCACGGCCGCTATCGTTCACATCTGTCCCCCACACCGTGCGAAATGTCGACCCATGTTCCCGCCGTCAACGAACCAGCAGAACCGGGCTGATCACAGCTTCCCGTTCCATCCTCAGTCGGCAGAAGTACATCCCGGCCGGAACCGGCTGATCGCGGCGATCCGTCCCGTCCCGCAGGATGCGGTACTCACCACTGGTTTGCAGGTCGTCGACCAGCCAGCGCACCAGTCGGCCGGTCGCATCGTGCACAGCCAGGACGACGTGGAGCTCTCCAGCCGACCTTGGAATCGAATAGACTATCTGGCTGCCCGGGAGGAAGGGATTCGCAACCAAACAGGATAGACTACGCTCGATCTGGTCTTCGATCCGATCCCTAGCTGACTGGAGCACGCAGCCGGCACCGCATCCCACAGGCATCGCCCCAATCACTCCGCAATCGAACCACTCGCCCGCGCAGCGAGAGTCGCTCATGAAGAAGTAGTCGTCCAAGCCCTCGTCGCAGAAGCACGGGTCATCGCAGAAGTTCCATCGCTCGATGACTTGACCCGCGATGCACCCGACCCAGTCGCCTCCGGCGTTGCCATAGACGCAGCAGCACGAGAGAACGGCGTCAGCCGAACCCGAGCAGGCCACCGCCTCCCCTCTGCTGCTGAACGAGACGATGGAATTCTGAAGCGTGACGCGCCCCGACCCGCTAGCGTATACACCAGCGCCTTGCGAGGCCTCGTTCCCTGAGAGGGTGCAGCGGATGAGCGCCGGAGAGGAGTTCACGGAGAAGAGGGCACCACCTGCAGCTTCGCCATCGTTGCGATACAGCAGGCAGCCGGCCACGCGGGGCGAGCCACCGGAGCAGTAGATCGCTCCGCCCCCGGGTTCCTCCTCGCCGGCGTCACCGCCGGTCACCCCGACTCCTCGCAACATCGATTCCTGACCCACTCCTCCCGAAAACCTGAAGGCGCGGTGGGGGTCGAGGGCACTTCCCTGGCAGTTGAGGAGGCACGCGCTGGGATCGCCTCCCCGAGAACAGATCGTCATCGCCCTGGCCGGGACGGTGATGTCGCGGTTACCTTCGCCCGTGTAGATCCCGTCCTCCAGGGTCACGACACCCCACGCGGAACAGCTGTCCAGAGCTACCTGAATGGTGGGGTAGTCTCCGCCGCCCTGCGGATCGACCACCAGAGTATCGACGGGGCACCCCCAATCGTGAGCTCCGATAAGGCCGCAACCGAGCAGGTCGTCGGGCATGCACGGAGAAGACGCTCGGATCGTGAAGTTCCCGTTGAGCGTGTCACAGAACCCGGGATCACCCGAGAAGTTGCCATCGAGGCCACGCTGATCAGCAATGTATCCCACCCAATCACCATTGGCATTGCCGTACACGTCGCAGCATTCCAACTTCACAGCCAGACCGCCGAGGTCTTCGCACGTGATCCCCTCCCCATAGGTGCTGAATGCCACGACGGTGTTCTCAAGCGAGACATCGAGCTCCCGGCCGCCCGCAATGTACAGCGCCCCACCCCGACCACCCCATCGACATCGGTTACCACTGAAGGTGCAGTTGGTGATCGTCGCGTGAATTGCTGCGGCGAGGCTCAAGGCACCGCCCTGCCTGCTGACGTTTTCTGCAAACGTGCACCGATCAAGGAGCAGCTCGCCATCCATGGCCGCCAGCGCCCCTCCATCGTATCCCATACCCGATCTGTTGTGCGTGAACCGGCACGATCTGCAGGTCACTTGAGGATCTTGAAGGGGGTTCTCTCCGCCGATGAACCCCGCGCCGCCCTTGTGATTGTGCGTCTCTGCCTCGCAGCTGTCGAAGATGCAGTTCTCGAACACGGCCACTGCGCCGTCCAGGCAGCGGAACCCGCCGCCATTGCACTCGGGTCAGCCTTGGCCGGCATGGATGTCGGCGCGCCCATTGTAGACCGTCAGACCCCGGATTTGCGCAGTATCGCCGGTGTCGAAGACGAATCCTCGACGCGGGTCAAGTGTATCCGCCGCCGATCTGCCTTCGCAGTCGATGATACACCGCGTGGGATCGTCGCACTCCGAGCGAACCACCAGTCGTTTCCCCAGAAACCGGATGTTGCGATTCATTTCCCCCTTGAATGGATAGTCGCAGCACAACTCGATCGTGTCCCCATCGGCAGTCGTGCCCGCATCTATGGCGGCCTGAATGGTGCTGTCCGCAGTGCCGGGACAGACGAAGATCACTTGGTGCTCACCAGGGCCCAGGATCCCGCCGCCCGCCTCCGGCTCGATCCCCCCGCCACCAATGGGCCCCGAACTCTGGCCACCCGCCACAAGCCCCTCCGGGCACGCATACACCCCATCCTGGAAGAGCCCCATGCCCCCCAGCGAGTCCGCAGCCCACGTCTCCGGCGGACTCTCGCAGTTGGATGCTCCCGCGAAGCCCGTCGCGGGATCCACGGCCAGCGGGATCAGCCCCTCCTCGTAGGCGTAGCCGGCGAACCAGTACACCGGCACGAGGTTGCCCTCCCACGGCGTGCCGGTCGCCACGATCGCCGTCCCCTCGCCCGGACCCGGCCAGGAGGCCGTCGGGATCTCCAGCCCATCCTCGGGCCAGCAGGGACCATAGTCCTCGATGAAGAAATCAGCCGCATCGTACTCGCCCAGGCCGAACTCGGTGCCGCACCATTCCTTCTCCTCGGCCCAGGCGGCCAGGACAAACCAGATGACCGCGTTGGCCGTGTCGATGCGGTTGACCTGGTCTTCGCACTCTTCGATGCGGTAGTGGTCCCAGTACTCCTGGCACCATCCGCCGGCGGGCGGGCTAGTCGAGTACTCCATCCCCGTCGGGTAGTGCGCGATGAACGCACCTCCCTCGAGGTTCGCGGGATCAGCGGCCGCCGAGCCCGCGACGATGCCGGACACGCAGAACAGCACGAGCATCTTGCGCATCTCACGGTCTCCCTTCCCTGGCGTGAGTTGAGGCATACGCGTAGTGAACTCGCGGGTGAGATCGGCCGAAGCACCCTTGCCGGGGGTGGGAGGTCAAGACCTCACCCGGCCGGGCAAGACCTATCGCGCTTCCCATCGACGGGACTTGCGGGCGGAGTCACTTGGTCACTTTCACAAATGAGTATGGACCCACCCCCTCGGGCGAGTCAATACCCCTGGCTCTCCGTCTCGGCTGCAGGTTGTCCCGGGTCCCGCGGGGGCATGGGAGTAGAACGTGTAACCTCTGGAAAAGGATACAGCTACAAGCCGCCGGACGGGTGAAGGAGGTCGGGCCATTGCCCGCTCTAGCAACCTTGTTCCCACCGGCATCCCGGTCCGACACTTCGAACTCGAACGGGGTATGTTTTAACAGAGAAGCCACCCGCCCGCCCGCCGGAGTCCCGACCCGGGCGGGACGACAGCCAGACAGCGAGCTGGTCGCAGAGCGAAGGCCGCTGTGGGCGCATCCGACTGAGGAGGTCCACAGTGCCCTACGTGGCTGACGATCTTCCCCTCACCCCCGACCAACGCCGGCGCGAGATCGCGCGCATCCTCGCCCGGGGCATCCTGCGCCTGCACGCCCTGGAGCATGCTCAAGCCGTCGCTCACGCCCCCGAGGCCCCTGTCAACTCATGCTCCGCTAGAGATGCACGTCGGCGGATAGGCATTATGGGGATATGGCGTCCGCAAGGTCAGGCGAGGCTTGGTGCCCGCGGTGACACCCCTTCAGGAGCTGGCCTTCTCCGCTGCGTGAGAGCAGGGTTCCAATGACTGAGATCGGCGCTCAACCCTCAACCCCAACGGAGGACGCCTATGGACAGGTAAATCGGGCTCAAGTGCCCACGCGTCAAGCTGAACGGTCGCGGTGGTCGGAGCGCATAGGACGGTCTGCTCGGGCTCGCGGCGGCGATAGCCTTCGGGCAGCGGAGCCGAGGCCGCGCCCGGGTGGCGCTCGTAGGTGTGCGCGGGAAGCGGAGGCTCGAGCGCCCCCGCGAGGGATCCGGGCGTGGCCGCCTCTGGGGATGATCGCGCGCGCTGCGCCATGCCCCAGGGCCGTAGCCAGGGCGCGGCCAGCCGGATGGAGGCGCGCCAAGCGCCTCATCGGCGGCCCCGCCTCAACCGACGCGATCAGCAGCTCGCTCGGCCCCCGCCGGCTTCACCGCCCCGCGCCTTCCCGCTACCGCTGCCGCATGCTCAGCCGGTCGCGCACGAACTCCGACAGCGCAAGCACTGCGCGGTCGATCCTGCGGAAGGTCGGGGCGCCGTGGTCTTGCAGCAGGTTCACCAGTGGGTCGTAGATCTCGCCCGCGTCGACGCAGAAGACGATCGGCTTGCGCGTGGCGCGGAAGATGCGCGCGAAGCCCATGCCCAGCGAGCCCTCGGCGTACAGGTTCTCCTTGTGCTCGGGGCTGGGTGGCAGGACGTTGACCGCCAGGGTCAGCGGCACGCACGAGATGAGCATGCAGTCGACGTTCGGATCCTCGACCATCGCCGCCACGCAGTTGAGGTAGGCGGGCGTTGGCGTGATGGGCGTCGCGTCGAGCCGGTTGCGAAAGTCGACGATGCCCTCGGGCAGCCCCTTGCGCATCCGGCAGGTCTTCGATGCGTCCGGCCGACTGATGCGCACGCTGGCCGACGGCACGCACCGCGCCGGTCTGCACCGGATCGGCTGGGATGGCGCCGATGCGGCCGGTCAGCTTGCCGCGTCGGGTGTCTATTTCTGCCCCCTGCGGACCGAGGAGGGGACGTTCACGCGCAGCCTGATCCTCTCACGCTAGCCTGGGACGATCCTGTCAAGTAGGCGCTGAGGTCACTCTTCTCTTCTGAGGGGGTGGCCTCAGCCTTTCGAGGCCGATTTGTTCTGACTGGACTCGGTCTCCTCCGGGTAGAAAGAGACGTCCCCTGTACATGCAAGCCCGTCCATCCTCTGGTCGGAGGATCTTTATGCCACTGGGTCGTTGCCTCTGAGACGCCCCGGTCGGCAGCGCATCCCAAGGTTCGCACGCAAGACTCGCAATGCCGACGTCCGTTTCCGTTGCTGGATCCTGCTCAAAGTCAGCCCGGGTCAGGGCTGTAGTGGCACCGTCCATCCAGCGTCAGCGATCGTTTCACTTTCAAGCGGTTACACGTTCCATTCCGACGTTCCCACTGGACCCAGGACACCCTGCAGCGAGAGGGAGAGCCAAGGATATTGACTCGTCCGAAGGGATGGGTCCATACTCCTATGTGAAAGTGACCCAGTGACTCCGCCCGCAATCGGTGTGGAGTGCACTATACTGTTGTAAACAGGTTCGTCGATCCACTGGCCGCTCGGCCCCGGGGACTCCGGGGAGTTGACAATCAGAGCCGCCTAGCCGCATCCTCTAGTCGAAGACGAAAGTGCTCGTGACCCCATCGCTGATGAGAGGAGGTACGCCACCATGAACAGAATGCATGCCCAATGGTGTCCACTGATTGGAAGCGTCGTGTTTGTCTTGCTGCTGTGTGGCGCCCTCAGTCCCGCCACTTCAATAGAATGCAAGATGGGTGGATGCCCTCTGCGATGGACTCGTCTGGTCGACGGCGGCTTTGAGCTTTGGTGGTGCTTCGATGTTTCCACGTACTGCAGCGCAAATGGCGCGGAATTCTACATCTAAAGACGTTGTTGCGAGGATGGCCAAGGCGTTGGCGATTGGACCTATATCGGCCAGGCATACCCCGCAAACGGTGTTGCCTGTGAGGATCCCTATGGCGGATGGACCTGCATCACATGGGATGATACGAGCCCTTCCGGATGCGAAGAAGGCTACCAATACAAGGTCCGATTGTACTGTTCCGAGTGCGAGGAGACCGGTATCGTCGAGAAGTGGTCCCTCTGCACTGACTAGGTTATCGGCTATCTCAACTGAGCGTCGCATTGGTCGCTTCGGGTGAGCCCAATCCCTTTGCAGGGACACATGATCTGGTGGTGGGGCACGGGCGCTCACTCATCGATCTTCGCACAAGCCCGATGGCGAGATGAGAGGACAGGAACCAATGCGCGTCGCCCTCGTGATACTCATCCTGGCTGTAAAGGCAGCCGCGGTGCCGGCAGCAACGTACACCGTTCGACCGGACGGCACGGGTGACTTCCCCACCATTCGCCAAGCCATAGCAGCAGCGGTCAACGGTGACACTCTCCTCTTGACGGACGGCGTATTCACCGGAATGGACAACCGCGACCTGGACTACGGCGGCAGGGCGATCTGCGTGCGCTCGCAATCGGGCAACCCCGAGGCCTGTGTGATCGAATGCGAGGGCCGGACCTCGGGAAGTGTCGCGCGGGGATTCGTATTCGCGTCCGGAGAGGGTCCTGACTCGCGGTTGGAAGGCGTGACAGTGCGCAACGGCATCGCCACCGACACCTGACCGGGATGCTACGGCGGCGCGGTCGTGTGTCGCAGCGGCTCCTCGCCCACGATCACCGACTGCCGCTTCGTAGGCAGTCACGCACTGGAGGGCGGCGGCCTGGCGACCCTGACATCCTCCAACCCCAGGCTGATCCGTTGCGCCTTCCTAAACAACGTGGCCGTCGACGGCTCCGGTGGAGGGATCTTCTGCAACCAGTCGAATCCCATCCTGGTCGATTGCGTCCTGATCGGGAACGACGCCGAGGACGGCGGCGGAGGCTTGGGCTGTGACTACGATGCTCCGGCGCACCTCGTGCGATGTGAGATCGCGGAGAACACGGCCCGCCGCGCCGCAGGCGTTCTGTGCCTCGACGGGTCCGATGCCGAGCTCGATTCGTGCTGCCTCGCGCGCAACGCAGCGGAGAACTTCGGTGGTGGCCTGCTGTGCCAGGATGCGTCACCCCGGATCCGTAGTTGCACATTCGCGAGCAACTCCGCCTACATCGGCGGGGGGCTAGCATGCCGCTTCGGCTCGCACGCCACAGCGGAGAACATCATCATCGCCTTTTCCGACGCGGGTAGGGCTGTTTTCTGCGACGCCCAGTCTTTCGCTCCCGCACTCGCCTGTACGGACATCTATGGCAATGCAGGCGGCGACTGGAGCGACCCGATTGCGGGCCAATTGGGCAGCACCGGTAACATCAGTGAGGATCCCCTGTTCTGCGGCGAAGGCTCGGCCAACCGGCGCTACGGGTTGAGAAGCGACTCGCCGTGCGCACAGGAGAACAACATTGAGTGCGGGCAGATCGGGGCCTTCGCGGTCGCGTGCAGCGTGGCGTCAGCCGTGTTACCGCCCACCAAACGCACGACCGAGAAGCTCTGCGTGGCGTTGTGGTCGACCGCCATTGCGCCTCGTGGCGCAGAGATACACTACGTGCTGCCGCCGGACGTGCAGGTCCCGGTCGCACGCCTCAGCATCCATGACCTCTGCGGAGGATGCGTGCGCAAATGGGACATCCCTGCGTGCAGACGACGATCAGGTGTCGTCGAGTGGGATGCTGATGACGATTCCGGCGCACTTGTGGCTTGCGGCATCTACTTCATCCGCCTTGACGTTGGGGAGTCTGAATCGCACAGCCATGTCATGATCGCGAGGTGAGGAACCGGCAGTGCACTTACGGAGACAGGCACTATGAAACATGCGGTGCTGCTCGCAGTCCTGACAGCGGCGGTTTCTCTGGATCCTGCAGGGGCCGCGACCTACTTCGTGGCGCCCGATGGCAGCGGTGATTTCCCAACCATCCAGGCCGCCGTCGATGGCGTGGCCAACGGGGACACGATCGAGCTCGGCAGTGGACTCTTCCAGGGCCCCGGAAATCGTGGCATCCGCTACCGCGGCAGGACGCTGACCGTGCGCGCCCGCAGCGGGGACCCCGATTGCTGCCTCATCGACTGCGAACTCCAGACTTCCGGATTCATCTTCGACGGTGGAGAGATCTCGCTGGCGGTCCTCGACGGTGTAACAGTCATGCAGGGAAACGGTGATCTCGGTGGGGGGATTGTCTTCCTGGACTATTCCTCGCCCACGATCCGCCACTGCGTGTTCACTGCCAATACCAGTGACTTCTTCGGAGGTGGACTGTACTCCTATGCAAGCTTCCCCACCCTAGTTGACTGCGTGTTCGAGGATTGCACCGCCCGCCTGGGTGGGGGTTTGTGCATCGCCGAGGGTGCCCCCACGCTCACAGGGTGCACCATTGCAGGGAACACGGGGGAGTGGGGTGGCGGCCTCGACTGCTACGGCGCCGCCCCCATCTTCACCGCATGCACCATTGCGGACAATTTCGCCTCGGTCGGCGGAGGAGCCGTCTACTGCGAAGGTGGGGCTTCTGCACAGCTCGAAAACTGCATCATCGCGTTCAACGATCGGACGGGTGCGGTCGTCTGCTCCGGATACGGCAGCAGCGCGACGTTGGCATGCTGCGATCTCTATGGGAACGTCGGCGGCGACTGGATTGGCTGCATCGCCAGCCAATACGGCACCGACGGGAACATCTGTGCGGATCCGCGCTTCTGCGGAGAGGTCGGTCTGCCCGGGCCCTACTCCCTGAGGGACGACAGCCCGTGCGCCGCAGAGAACAATCCCGGGTGTGGACAGATCGGAGCTTGGTCGGTCGGTTGCGGAGTGATGGTGGTGCGGGACCCTTACGCTGAACGGCGATCGACGCACCTTGACGCAGGATGGCGGGCGGCGCGCCTCAGCCCCGTGCATCCGAATCCGACAACAGGCGCAACGACGATCGCCTATCGGCTGCTGATGCCCGGGCCGGGCGGCGTGAGTCTGAGCATCTTTGATCCGCAAGGGCGCTGCGTGCGGACGCTGGTGCAGGAGTCAGCTGTGGCGGGGGAGCACGTCTTCCCATGGAACGGCGCCGACGGCGCGGGGCAAGCGGTGCCGTCCGGCCTGTACGTCATTCGGCTCTCCGCCAATGGGAGCTGCGATCGGGGATCCGTGCTGGTGGTTCGGTAGACCGCATCGCAAGCCAGTTCCCGGGAAGCAACAACTTCCACGGGGATCCGCTGTTCTGCGGTGCCCTGAACCCGGAAGCGCCTTACTCCCTTCACTCTTCCTCGCCGTTGTTCTCATCCTTCAGCACGTGTGGACCCATCGGCGCCTGGCCGGTCGGGTGTGGCGACATGAGCGACGCTCCGGTCAAGTCCTCGGTACCGGTCACGTGGACCTTGTCATCTCCGCGACCAAATCCATTCACACAGGAAACTGGATTGGCACTCGGCGCTCCACCAGGCATCGAGTTGTCTGTCGAGGTGTTCGATCCTGCAGGACGTCGGGTGCGCATCCTGGTTGATGACGTCGACGGAGGCAGTGTAGGAACGGTCTCGTGGCACGGCCGGGACGATCGGAGCCACCTGCAGCACTCCGGGATCTACTTCATCGGCTCAGAGCTGACGGGGTGTCGGTTGGGCACCCCGTGCTGTTGTTGAGGTAGCTTGCACATGGGCAGATCGTTCCGATATGAGTACAAGCGCGAGCCCTCATGGGTCCGCCGGTTAGCGCGGCCGAGACCAGAGAGAGGAGGGTGGCGCATGGCACTGAACATCAGCAGGGAGCTTGCAGCCCTGGAGCGGATGACGCTGGCGGAGCTGCGGGGCAGGTACGCCGAGGTCTTCAGCAAAGGCACCAGCTCCCGTCACAAGCGATTCCTGATCCGCCGCATCGTCTGGCGCCTGCAGGCCAACGAGGAAGGCGACCTCTCCGAGCGCGCCCGCCAACGGGCCAGAGAACTCGCGGCCCACTCCGACGTGCGCCTGACCGCGCCGAGAGCGAAGGCGGCCGCCCCAGGAGCCGAGGCCGAGGCGAGGATCGCCACGATTGAGCTTTCGCCCGATGAGCGGCGCGTGGGAGAATCCAACTGCGAAATGGCCCCGGTCGGCGCGGAATCGGTGTGAGGAGGCCCCGCCCGCGGGGCCTGCGGGGGTGCTGCGCCTCTCGGCGACCCCGCCGCGGCACGCGGATCTCGCTTGGCGGACAGACTCCGTCCTGCCCCCGCATGCGCCACACCCTCGCGGGGGATCAGGCGGCCTTGGCGGCCACACGTACTCATGGGTGATCCGCATCCGCACCCGGGCTGCACGCCTCGCGCTGGGAGCCCGGGTGCACCGCCCGTGATCACGGCGGCGGCCGGATCTCCGAGCGCGCCGGCGCACGATCCGGCCAGCCCTCGTCGGGTCCGTGGCAGAGTTGCGCGCATTCGGGCGCCTCAGCGGCAGGATCAGCGGGCGACAACGACAGCAGCGCAAGCACTGCGCCGGTCGATCCTGCGGAAGGTCGGGGCGCCGTGGTCTTGCAGCAGGTTCACCAGTGGGTCGTAGATCTCGCCCGCGTCGACGCAGAAGACGATCGGCTTGCGCGTGGCGCGGAAGATGCGCGCGAAGCCCATGCCCAGCGAGCCCTCGGCGTACAGGTTCTCCTTGTGCTCGGGGCTGGGTGGCAGGACGTTGACCGCCAGGGTCAGCGGCACGCACGAGATGAGCATGCAGTCGACGTTCGGATCCTCGACCATCGCCGCCACGCAGTTGAGGTAGGCGGGCGTTGGCGTGATGGGCGTCGCGTCGAGCCGGTTGCGAAAGTCGACGATGCCCTCGGGCAGCCCCTTGCGCATCCGGCAGGTCTTCGATGCGTCCGGCCGACTGATGCGCACGCCGGCCGACGGCACGCACCGCGCCGGTCTGCACCGGATCGGATGGGATGGCCCCGATGCGGCCGGTCAGCTCGCCCTGTCGGGTGTCTATTTCTGCCGCCTGCGGACCGAGGAGGGTATGTTCACGCGCAGCCTGATTCTCTCTCGCTGATCCGGAGCGACCCTGTCAAGTAGGCGCCGAGGCCACTCTTCTCTTTTGAGGGGAGTGGCCTCCGCCTTTCTACTGACTGAGATCCGTCGGGAGATGGGGCTCTCCGAACGGCATCGCCTGACTCGGAACAATCCGCGACCCGAAGTCTGGACTGGATTGGTCTTCAGATAGAGAGAAACCTCCCCTGTACAAGAAACCCATCCGTCTCTTGGACAGAGAGTCAGGAGAGCTCCTTGTGACCATTGACTCGTTGCCTCTGAGCCCCCGGCCGACGGCACATCCTCAGATTCGCACGCAACACCCGTGATGCCGACGTCGGTGTCCGTTGCTGGATCTTGCTCATGGTCAGCCGGGGTCTGATCTGCAAGGCGGCCACCCATCCAGCGGCTTGTAGTCGCCCCGTTTTCAAGCGGTTACACGTTCCATTCCGTTGTGCTCCCTGAGCCCGGGACGACCTGCAGCGAGAGGAAGAGTCAGGGGATTGACGCGCCCGCGGGGGTGGGTCCATACTCACTTGTGAAAGTGACCCAGTGACTCCGCCCGCAAGTCCCGTCGTAGGGAAGCCGACAGGTCTTGCCCGGCCGGGTGAGGTTTCGACGTCTCACCTCCGGCAAGGGTGCCTCGCCTGATCTCGCCCGCGAGTCCACTGCGCGTATGTCTCGATCCATGCCAAGGAAGGAGACCGTGAGATGCGCAAGACTCTCGTGCTGTTCTGCGTGTCGGGCATCGTCACGGGCTCGGCGGCCGCCGATCCCGCCAACCTTGAGGGGGGGGCGTTCCTAGCGCACCTTCCGACGGGGATGGAATACTCGAGTGGCCCGCCTGCCGGCGGTTGGTGCCAGGAGTACTGGGACCACTACCGCATCGAAGACTGCGAGGACCAGGTCAACCGCATCGAGACGACCGAGCCGGTCATCTGGTTCATCTTGGCTGCCTGGGCCGAGGAGAAGGAATGGTGCGGCACCGAGTTCGGCCTGGGCGAGTACGATCCGTCTACCTTCAGCTTCACCGACCATGGCCCATGCTGGCCCGAGGACGGGCTGGAGATCCCGACAGCCTCCTGGCCGGGTCCGGGCGAGGGAACTGCGATCGTGACAACCGGCGCGCACTGGGAGGGCAACCTCGTGCCGGTCTACTACTTCGCCGGGTACGCCTACGAGGAGGGCTTACTCCCGCTGGCCGTGGATCCGGCAACGGGCTTCGTGGGGACATCGAACTGCGAGAGTCCGCCGCAGGCGTGGGCCGCGGATTCGCTGGGGGGCATGGGCCTCTTCCGGGCGGGGGTGTACGCCTGCCCGGAGGGGCTGATGGCGGGGGGCCAGGGATCTGGGTCGACGGGCGGCGGAGGAATCGAGCCGGAGGCAGGCGGCGGGATCCTTGGGCCGGGGGAGCACAACGTGATCTTCGTCTGTCCCGGCACAGCGGACAGCACCATTCAGGCCGCCATAGATGCGAGCACAACTGTCGATGGCGACACGATCGAGCTGTGCTGCGACGTCCCGTTCACGGGCGACTTGAATCGCAACATCTCGTTCCTAGGGAAGCGGCTTGTGATTCGCTCCGAGTGCGACGATCCCGCGAGGTGCGTCATCGACTGCGAGGGCCGTCTGGCTGGCAGCGCAGAGGCAAGACGGGGCCTCGTCGTCGGCCCCTCAGATTCTCTGGGCGTCACGGTGAGAGGGGTCACCGTGTTCGATGGCGTGTCCTACGACTCGCTTGGCTGACCCGCTTGCGATGGCGGCGGGTTCCGCTGCCTTGATGGGGGCTCGGTCACGTTCGAGAACTGCATCTTCGACCACTGTGACGTGGTGCGGCACGGCCACGACTACGCCGGCGGTGCGGGGTTTGTCGGGCGGGGCGTCAATGCAGATCACAAGTCAAGAGCCCTCCTGCGGTCGTGTGTGTTCTCTCACAACCGCGCTGGTTCGGACGGTGGAGGCGCCGTCTTCGCTGAGTACGATTTCACCGAGGTAGCGTTCGAGCAATGTACCTTCATCGGCAATTGCGCCTACTCGGGTGGTGCGCTGCGCCTTGAAGACAATGTGCGGGCCGTGATAAGGAACTGCACGTTCTCTGGAAACTGGTCTCGTCCGCTCGCGTCCTGGGGTGGTGCCTTGTGGTGCGGGCGCTCGGTTGACGTCACGATTGAGAACACGATCGTGGCTTTCAGTTCGCGCGGAGCAGGGATCGCCTGCCGCACCGACCCTCGACCTGTGGTGGAGCTGAGTTGCTGTGATGTCTACGGCAACGTTGGCGGAGACTGGGTCGGGCAGATTGCCGAACAGCGGGGCATCAACGGCAACATCTGGGGTGACCCCGGATTCTGTGACACCCTGAACGGCAACTTCGCGATCCAGGCAAGTTCTCCCTGCATGGCCGACGATCTCCTTGGCTGCGGACTGATCGGGGCGCACGGGGACGGCTGCTCGGGCGAGGTGTGGGTGGTAGATCCCCAGGGAGGTGCGGACTTCACGACGATCCAAGAGGCCCTGAGCAGTTGTTACGCCTGGGACATCGTTCAGCTCAGCGATGACGTCTACTCAGGGACAGGCAATCGCGATCTCGAGGTTCCGTCGATTCCGATCACGATCCGCTCCGAGAGCGGCGATCCAAGTGCCTGCCTCATCGACTGCGAGGGCGATCCCTTTGACCCGCACCGGGCTTTCACCTTCGCTGGCGGCGTGGGCCAGGAGGCGATCCTGCGGGGAGTGGGGATCACAGGTGGTAGAGCCGCGCTCGGCGCGGGTGGTGGCGCAATCTACTGCCCCAATGCATCGCCGCGGCTTGCTGGTTGTCTGCTGTTCCACAACAACGGGGCCAGCCGAGGTGGAGGCGCCTACTGCGATAGCTCAGCATTCCCTGCCCTCCTTCGCTGCACGATCTCAGGCAACCAAGCTACGTATGGAGGGGCGCTGTACTTCGCTGACTCTGCGGGTGCGATGGTGCAGGCTTCGATCCTGTCCTTCAGTCCGGGCGGGGGAGCGATCGGCTGTGATGCCGGAGCCGGCCCGTCCCTTTCATGCAGCGATGTCTACGGCAACGTCGGAGGGGACTGGTCGCAGACGTGCATTGCGGATCAACGGGATCTGCGCTGGAACTTCGGCGTTGATCCCTGCTTCTGTGGTGAGGAGGCGGACGACTACACGCTTCACGAGGACTCCCCATGCGCCGGGACATGGGGAGCCTGCGGTGTGATCGGGGCGATGCAGATCGGCTGCGGCCTCGGTCAGTGTGAGCAGCCGCAGGTGAGCGGGATCCTCGATTGGTGCGGCACTCAGGTTCTCGGCGGACGTCTTCGATCTGTTCCGGGTCCCTTCCCTGTTGGCGGCCGTATCACGTATACGATTCGTGCTGCTGAAGCACCCAAACGCGTTGTGCTGACCCTGTACGATGTAGCGGGCAGGCTTGTGTGCCCGTTGATCGATGCAGTTCTGACCTCGGGTGAGCATTCCGTGACCTGGGACGGGACAAGCGGCATGTTCCAGCCAGTGCCAGCGGGGGTCTATTTCTGTCGACTGAGCATCGGGGGGAGAAGCGAGACCATGCCACTCGTCCTGGTTCGTTGAGAGGTCGAACAGGAGGTAGATATGCGAGCTTACATAGTGTTGTGGGGCTTATGGGCATTCCTGACCGCACACGCCCTGGGCGAGACCTATCTCGTCATCCCTGGTTCCCACCTAGGGGACTTCCCCGACATCCAGACCGCCATCGATTCCGTCCTAGACGGTGACATCATAGAGCTGGCCGATGGCGTGTTCTGGGGAACGGGCAATTGGGACATCGACTGGCACGACAAGGAGGTGACGATTCGCTCGCGGAGCGGAAACCCCGAGGCCTGCTTCATCGATGGCGCCGGGATCTGGCACGAGCAGCATCGCGGATTCTACATCCACGATGTCGGTGTTGGTGCTGTGCTTGATCGAGTCACGATTAGGAACTGCGAAGCGGTCTTCGGGGGTGGGATTCGCATCGTCAATGCGTCGCCGACGATCACCGGGTGCATCTTCCTGGAAAACGAAGCCGGGGATGGAGGTGCCGTCCTATGTGCTGCTGGGGCAACCCCGACGATTCAGGGCTGCACATTCCACCGCAATTGCGCCGCACAGGGGGCCGGCATTATGTGCCAGGATGGTCTCTCGACGATCATCCGATGCACGTTCTCAGACAACGACGGATCCAGAGGCGGCGGTCTGTGCATATGAGGAGGCTCCGCGGCACTGGTCGAGTGCACATTCTACGGGAATCGGGGCTTCTCGAGCATCTACGTGCTGACAAACGCCGGAACACCCACCGTCGAGAATACGATTGTGGCCTTCTCCTCCATGGGCGTGGCCGTGCTTGCGAATTCCGAGGTGGCCTTGTCGTGCTGCGATCTCTATGGGAACTTGGGGGGTGATTGGATTGGCCGGATCGCCAGCCAATACGGCACCAACGGCAACATCTCTGAGGATCCACTCTTCTGCGACCCGGAGAACTTGGACCTCACGCTCCACGCCGATTCGCCCTGCGCACCGTTCACGCCGCCGAATCCCGAGTGCGACCTGATCGGTGCATGGCCCGTGGGGTGCGGCCCCACGCCGACGGTTGCCACGACATGGGGGCAGATCAAGACGCTGTTCGAGGACTGACACTGCGGATGCAGAACCTGCTCCGCGATCGAGCCCAACCGCGCAGGCGGTCGATCGCGGTCAGGTAGAAGCGCGGGGAACGTGAGCAAGCGCGGGGTCTGACCTTGTTGGTGCGTTCTGTTTCGCCCCCACCCCGTCCGAGCATGAAACGCCCGGTCGGGGTTCCGATCATGACAGAGTCGTTCAATCTCGGTTGGGTCTGGGGCCAAGCGGAGTCACGTGCCGGCTGAGCCTCTGGATGCCACAAGGTCCAGAGATAGGACTGGCGGCCGCTTCCCAGCACGGCGAGTGGCCACCCCCACGGGGAGTGGCCGCCCCCTGTTGCTCCACCCCGCGCCCCGGTATGCTGCCCCTGTCGCGGACGGCCGTCTGCACGGCCGGCCGTCCCGATCACGCGGAGGGGCGATGGATGACCCCGGCCTACCTCGATCTGGCCGCGAGCGGTGAGCTCGAACGGCGGATCGCGCTGGCCCAGGCGCGCCTGAAGGCGTGCGACCTGTGCCCGCGGCGGTGCGGCGTCGATCGCGCCGGCGGCCAGTTCGGCTTCTGCGCGACCGGCCGTCATGCCATCCTGGCGAGCGCCGGGCCCCACTTCGGCGAGGAAGCCCCGCTGGTGGGCACCGGCGGGTCGGGCACGATCTTCGTCGCCTCCTGCAACCTCGGCTGCGACTTCTGCCAGAACTCCGAGATCAGCCACGAGAAGCTGGGGCGCGAGGTCACGGCCGATGAGTGGGCCCGCCTGATGCTCGTCCTGCAGCAGCAGGGGTGCCACAACATCAACATCGTCACGCCTTCGCACGTCGTGCCCGCGCTGCTCGAGGCGCTGGCGGTGGCCGCGCGGAGCGGACTTGGCCTGCCGCTGGTATACAACACGGGCGGCTACGACAGCGTCGAGACGCTGCGCCTGCTCGAGGGGGTCATCGACATCTACATGCCGGATTTCAAGTTCTGGGACCCGGAGCCCGCGGCCCGCTTCGCGGGGGCGCCCGACTACCCCGAACGGGCCCGCGCGGCGGTGCTCGAGATGCACCGGCAAGTGGGCGACCTCGAGATCGGGCCCGACGGCGTCGCCCGGCGGGGCCTGCTGGTCCGCCATCTGGTGCTGCCGGAGGGGCTGGCGGGCACGCCCGGGGTCTGCCGATTCCTGGCCGAGGAGATCGGGTGCGATACATACATCAACGTCATGAACCAGTATCATCCCGCTGGGCGGCTCGAGCGCCTCGGCCCCCTGAATCGGCCGGTCACACGACGGGAACACGAAGAGGCACTGGCGGCGGCACGCGCCGCCGGCTTGTGGAGGCTGGATGCGCGCAACCGATGAACGAGCAATCAGGCAGCGGCGAGCGGTACAGGCGCAGGCGTCGAAGTCGAAGCGAACCGCGGGCGGGCTGCCGCTCAAATGGATCCTGCTGGTGTTTTGGGTCCTCCTCTTCCTGATCGCCCACCTGGCGGGGTGTGGCTACACCATCCTCGAGCACCCGGAGAGCGGGCCCGTGCCCCCGTCCCAGGGCGCGGCCGGCACCGGGCGTCAGCTACCCCCCGGCCATCCCCCCATCGACGACCTCGTGCCGCTCGAGGAGGAGACCGCCTGGGAGGGTCGCAGCTTCCTCGATGCGCTCGTCGGTGAGAACGACCCGCTGCGGTTCGAGAATGTGCGCGCCGATCGCAGCATGCGCCTGCCGTCCCAGCACTCGCAGATCACGCTGCGCATGACGATGGGCGGACCGGCAGTGAGCGACGTCTGGCAACTGCGCGTGGACGACTACGGGTGGGTGGTCGTGGCCCACTGGACGCAGGCCGCGGGCGACTTCGAGCTGGACGACACGCAGGCGACCGAGCGCGCGGAGTTCCGCCTGGCGCGCGAGAGCGAATCGGCCCTGCGGGCCATGCTGCTCGCGATGATGCCGGTGGCGGACGGCCAGACGCGTCGCATCCCCGAGGTCCATCTGCAGAATGTGCCGCTGGAGCTGTGGACCTTCGATGAATCGGGGCTGCTCGAGCTGCGCTATCGCATCGAGACGCTCGACGGCCTGACCGCCGAGGAGTGGCCGGGCGGCGCGGTGACGGCCCCGCTGGACCTGCTGCAGGTCCTGCTCGGCACCTGGGATTCCCCGCCGCCGTCCGATCTGCGGGACCTCGTGCAGGCCAGCGTCAGGCAGCACCCGCTGCTGGTCGACCTGGCCATGATGGTCGAGGGCTTGATCCTCGCCTGGGAGGTCGAAGGGCCCGAGGAGCGGACGGTCGAGCTGCCGCTGCACGTCGGGCGCTAGCCCGCGTGGTCGCAGCGCGCCGGGCGTCTTCGCGCGCGGCCGCGGCCGGCGCTACTTGCGCGCCGCCCCCGGACTGTCGCCGGGCGGCAGCCACGCCGGGATGCCGCGTTGCGCGAGGCGCTGGAGCACGCGTCCGCGCAGGTCACGCGCGACCACCTTCAGCTCCTGCGGGGCCGGGAAGCGGATCTTGTCCCCGCGCACGTCGAGGACACCCGAACGGCCTTCGCCCTCCTGGTTGAAGCCCAGTGCCAGGGCCAAGCGCTCGCCCCGGTATCGGAAGAGCGCGAGCCCCACGACAAAGGTGTCGTCCAGCTTGCCCCCCAGGAGCGCGTCGACCCATCCGTCAATGTCCATCCGGATCTCGCCGTCGACGAGACCCCACAGCATGAGATCGTCGATCTCGATCGGGGGGGCATCCTCCGCCAGGATGTTGGGCACGAGTGTGCGCCCGATGCGCCACTCCTCGAAGGTGACGACTGCGGAGCTGAGCAGGGTGCCCGGGTGGTACCCCAGGATGTTATACGGCACGGGCACGTCCAGCGGCCCGGTGAACTCCGCCCGCACCCAACCCGAGCGCGGGTGCAGCCCGCGGGCTCGGACCAGCCCGCGAATGAGCTGGTGCGGGATGCGCGATCGGCGCCCGCTCTGTGCCACGGCCTGAGCGAAGTGCTCCTGCGAAACCGCTCCGCACTCATCCCGATCGAGCAGCCCGATCATGTAGGCGAAGACCGGGTCGGTCACATCCGCGGCCAGCACTGCCTGCGCTTGCACGGGCAGCGGGGGCGCCTGGGCGAACTGCTGATCGGCCTCCGCCAGGGCGCGCTCGACGGCCGCCGGCCGCTGTGCCGCGGGCGCCGCGGCGCTCGCGCTCACCAGCAGGAGCACTGCACAGATCTGCTTGCTGCCCACGCGCTGCCTCCCCAGCTCCGTTACCACGGCCAGCGCCGCGTTGTTCCGAGGCCGGGGCCGAGCAGCACGGCGTTGAGCAGCGCGCGCTCGCCCGCCTCGAGCGTGCCCCGCTCGCAGGGATCGGCCACGAAGAGGATGACCTGGCCCCGCCCAACCGGCTCGCGGGTGAGCCAGGCGGTCTGCGCCCAGCGCTCGCGGGCCTCGGGCCACAGCAAACCGCTCAGCCGCAGGCTGTCCTCGGGCGCGAAGGCGCCCACCACGGCGGCGGGGTTGTCAGCGATGAGGGCGTACTCGGTGTCGATGCGGGTCGCGATCCATTCGCCCGGCGCGGCGTCCGCCAGCGGCGCGTCGAGCGCACCGGTCATGACGGCGCAGCCCGCGCTCAGCCAGTGCTCGCGATCGAGATTCACCCGCAGGATCGCGCCCCGGGGTTGATACAGCCGCAGCCGCGCATCCTCGAGCTCGAGCTCGGCGCGCGGCTTCCCGGCCGCCCAGCTCCACAGCGGCTCGGCCCGGCGCAGGGCGGTCACGCCGCCCGCGAGCAGGCCGTCCATCGGCCCGGGCCGTTTTGCCCAGCGCAGCTTCCCAGCCCCGTAGTCGGAAGGCAGGATGTCGCCCGGCCGGCGCGCGTCCGTCGCCGTCGGCACGGCACCGGGTGTGCTCGGTGCGCTCGCGGCCGCCAGCCGCGTCGTGAGCGTCGCGATCTCGACCAGCTTCTGGCGGCGCAGGTGCACGCTCCCCAGACTGCTGGTCGTGTCGGCCACGAAGGCCGCCCCCGCGCCGGCGGCGATGAGCGTGCCCCCGTCGACCACCCACGATCGCAGGCGCCGGAGCCCATCCGCTCCGAGCTCGCGCGCGTAGGCCTGCGCGCCCTCCCAGGCGCCGGGCAGGATCAAGACGTCGTAGCGGGTCAAGTCCAGGCCGGCCAGGCGCTCGGCCGCCAGCGGCGTGAACGCGACACCGAGCTCGTGGTCGAGGACCCAGGCCACGGCCCCGTAGTTGCCCCAGTCGACGATCTCGCCCGCGGCCACCGCGATCCGCGGCGGCCAGAGCTGGCGGAAGCGCTGGCTCCCGAGGTCGGGCCCCTCCTCACTGAGCGGGGTGCCGGTGCCCATCGCGACGACGCCGGTGCGAGCGGTCACATCCTGCAGCACGGCGATCAGCTCATCCGCGCCCTGCGGCACATGCGCCACGATGTCCATCGGACGGCCGTCCCGGGGCAGCCCGAACCCCACCGCGCAGCCGTCCACCACGCGCGGCCGCGGGTCGGGGTTGAGGTCGCGCCGGACGAGGAGCGTGCCGCGCGGGTAGTCGCGCCCTTCGAGCGTGAACGGCTCGAGCGCCGCCTGCACCACGCAGCCCGCGTCCCAGAGCCGTGCGAGCGCTTCGAGGCTGCGGTCATCGTTGCCGTCGATCAGGAAGCCGAAGGTCGTTTCGGGGTTGAGGACCCCGCCCCTCCCAGCGGGCACGTCCTCGGGCGCCTCGAGGCGCTCGATCTGCCTGGCGGGCGCGCGCGGCGCGCGGTAGATCGGCACCCCGCTCGACGCGGACAGCGACCAGCCGGTGATGTCGTAGAGCCGCGAGCGCCCCTCGCGCTCGAGCCGGTGGCGCTCGGTGCGCAGAAACTCGCCGTCCATCTGCGGATCGAACGCGAGCAGAGTCTCGACCAGTCGCCCGTGTGGCTGCTGCGCCGGCACGATGAGCGTGCCGGCCGGGAGAACCGCTCGCGCCCGCGCATCGCTCCAGTAGCACTCCAACCCCTCGACCTCCAGCTCCGCGACGGTGCGGTAGACCTCGATCTTCTGCGCCAGCAGCCCGCGCACGAGCGCGTGCGCCCGCGCCGGTTGGCCCTGCGGCAGGATCACGAAGGCCGCCTGGCTGGCATCCAGCTCGCGGCGGCGCGCGTCCCGATAGGAGCGCAGCAGCTCCTCGCGGTGCGCGGCTGCCGTCTCGAGGTTCGCCATGAGCCCGACGAGCTGGCGGCGGATGCTGTCGCGAAACGTGAGCACCCCGCCGTCGAGCCGCGCGGTGCGCGCCCCCTCGGTGCTCGCCTGCTCGTGCAGCAGGCCCACCGCCCCCGCACCCACGGCCCACGACGTGGCAAAGCCTGGATACCACTCCTCGTGCCAGTCGCCCGTGTAGCAGGGCCAGCCCTCGCGCTGGAAGGCGGCCGCGTGGTCGGCGGCGAACAGGTCCCACCAGCGCCGCGCCAGATCGGTGACGAGCGGGTTGTCCGGCTCACGCGGGGGCGAGAAGAGGAACGTCCCCTGCCCGCTCATCTCGTGGGCATCGATGATGACCTGGGGGTTCCACGAGGTGATGAGCTGCAGCCGTGCTGCGGTTTCCGGTTGGGTCGCTAGGAGCCAATCGCGGTTCAGATCGAAGAAGTAGTGATTCGTGCGGCCGCCCGACCAGAAGCCCTGGTGGCGCAGGCTCTGATCATCGGCATCGGGCATCGTGCCTGCCAGCACCTGCCAGGCCCCCACCGCCCGGTCCCGGCCGTCGGGGTTCATGACCGGCTCGATGAGCACGAGCATCTGCTCGCGCATCCGGCGGGTCGCCTCGTCGCGGCCGGCGGCCAGATGGTAGGTGAGCTCGAGCGCGGCCTCCGTGCCCGAGACTTCGTCGCCGTGCACGCAGGCCCCCATCCACACGCAGACCGGCAGGTCGGCGGGATCGACCGGATGATTCAGGCGCGGATCGGCGAGGCCCGCGTAGCCCTGCAAGATCTCCCCCAGGCGCTCCATGTTCTCCTCGGCCGTCACCAGCGCCGTGACGAGAGCGCGGCCCTCGTGGGTCGCCCCGCCGCGAATGAGACGCACGCGCGCGCTGGCGCCCGAGAGCGCCTCCAGGTATGCCATCACCTCCGCGTGCCGGAGCGGGTGAGCGCCGAGCGGGAAACGCAGGACGTCCTCGGGCGCGGGGATGGCCGGGTCGTGGTCCGCGTCCGGAAAGAACTCCGGCCCCGCCTCCTCGCCGGATCTCCAGCGGTCCGGGAGGCCGTGGTCGAAGCCGGTGGGGATGGACGGGCAGATCGCCGCGGCCGCCTGCCCGGCGTCGGGGGTCGTCTGCCCCGCGGGCTCCTGCGCCCAGGCTGGCGGACCCAGACCGCTCGAGGCCAGCAACCAGCAGGCCGTGCACAGCGCGCGGGACGCGGCCGTGCTGTCGCCCACTCCTTGGCGGCCAAGGCGGCGCGTGACTCGTGCGCTGCGGATCATGCGAGCCCTCCCCTTCCTCCGTGGTGCGGTGGGTGCCCGAGTCTGCGATTCCGCGGGCGCGGGCTCAAGCCCCAACCCCGCGTGCCCGGTTGTAGTGCGAACAGGTCCCCCCTACAATCGCGCGCGCAAAGGAGGTGCCCCGTGAGCATCCGGAACCTCTACCTCGTGCGGCATGGCCATCCCGTCTCCGAACTCGTCGACCCCGACCGCCCGCTCTCGGCGACGGGACGTGCCCAGATTGAGAAGGTCGCCGCGGTGCTCGTGGACACGGTGCGGCAGGTGGACGTCATCTACCACAGCGGACTGCGGCGCTCCGAGGAGACCGCGGAGATCCTCTCGGCCGCGCTCACCCCCCCGAACGGAGTGCGCTGGAGCCCGGGCCTGCGCCCCGACGACCCACCCGAGCGCTTCCTGGCCGACCTCGAGGGCGGCGAATTCGCCAGCGTTCTGGTCGCGGGCCACGTGCCGTTTCTGGGGCGTCTGTCGTCCCTGCTGCTCGCGGGCCAGGGGCAGCCCGAGGTCGTGGGCTTCAGCGAGGGCGCTGCGGCGGCTCTCGAGCGCCCCCCGGACGCGGACCGCTGGTCCCTGCGCTGGATGATCGACCCCACCGCCGCCAAGCGCTAAACCGACGAACCGGGCGAAATCGACCGCGGAGTCGAATTCGACCCATGAGTCAGCTTACGCCCTGAGAACTCCCGGGTCACCGCGCGGAGAATCCGACTCGCCCAGCACGCCGCCCCCTCATTCCCACGGAAATCGAATTGTGCAAATGATTATACTGCAGTCGTTTATGTCCTTGGTTCTGAAATGCACCACCGGTCGGAACTTTTTTCTTGACCAAGTAGTCGAACCTGACGATACTGTCACACCTGACTAGGTAGTCATGCGGACAGGAAAGGAGATTGGGCCCTTTGGTCAAGCGCGTACGGTCGCGCGGACAGCGTCGGGCTGAGGCCACGCGCCAGCAGTTGCTGGAGGCGGCTCAGGCCGTCTTCGCCGAAAAGGGGCTCGATCTCGCGCGGATCGACGAGATCACCGACCGTGCCGACGTCGGAAAGGGAACGTTCTACTATCACTTCAAGAACAAGGAAGGCCTCATCCGGGAGCTGGTCCAGGGCCTCCTGCGCGAGTTGATCGCCGAGATCGACTTGCGCTGCACCGGCAAGACGACACTCACCGAGTTGCTCGACACCCTCATCCAGGTCCACATCGAGTTCTTCAGCACCCGCTGGGAGGACTTCGTCCTCTACTTCCAGAGCCGTGCGGACCTGACGCTCGAGCTGAGCTACGCCGGCATCGAGACGCCGTTCGTGGCCTACCTGGAGCGCATCGAGGCGCACATTGACGCGGTGGTGAAACGCCACTTGAGCAAGACGGTGTTGCGGCGAATCGCCTGCGCGGTGGTCGGCTTTCTGTCGGGGTACTACTCCTTCGCCGCCATCGCATCGCAGGAGGAGGATATCGACCAGGCGTTCGCATCGTTGCGTGGCGCCATGGTCGCGAGCCTGGCCCGCTTCGTCACCGAAGCCGTGCCTGTGGAAGAAAGGACCGCCGGCTAGGAGGGAACCCGGGGCGGCGTCCTTCCGTGGACCTGGGAGCGCGATTGGCGCGCTCCCCATTTGACATCCGCAAGGAGCGAGGAGAAGGGAAATGAAGACCAAGACCCTGAAGACCAGACACAACGGTCCGGCCGCCACGCGACGGCGGGCGCAGGCAGTGGTCTCGGCAGCCATTCGTGGGGCAGTTGTCTCCGATCGTGAGGACCCCGACGGGCCTCAACGGCGGGAGTCCCCGAAGCTGTGGGGCCTCCTGACCAGCATCGACATCTACCATTGCGATCCCGCGGCGATCCGCGATGCCGACCGCATCCGGCGCTTCGTCGCGGAGCTGTGCGAATTGATCGAGATGCGCCGCTTCGGCGAAACCCTGGTAGTCCATTTCGGCGAGGAAGAGCGGGTGGCCGGCTACTCGATGGTCCAGCTCATCGAAACGTCGCTCATCTCGGCGCACTTCGCCAACGCGAGCAACGCGGTCTACCTCGACGTCTTCAGCTGCAAGATGTACGACCCTGAGGTGGTGGCGCAGTTCGCCCGCCAGTACTTCGGCGGCTCGCGGGTCGTCACGCACATCACCCCGAGGCGCTAGCGATGTTCAAGGTTTCGGTCGTCACCAACCTGGACGAGTGCCGGCGCCTGTGGGAGCGGACCTTCCCCCAGCAGTCCCTGACCGACCTCTGGGAGGTGCGCGCCTGCTTCCAGCGCAGCTTCAACCGTCCGGCCTGCTTCATCGTCGCCCGCGACTTCCGCGGCATCTGCGGTTTGCTGCCGCTGAGCTGGATCGAGGAGGTGGGCGCGTACGGCTACTTCCCGGGCGAGACCTGGGAGGGGCGCACCTGGCTGGAGCAGAACCGCATCCACGCCAGCAACAGCCTTGTGCTGGAATCGATGCTGAAGGCGGTCCCCGGACCCTATCAGCTACGCTACCTGCTGCCCGACGGGCTGCCGCCGGCACAGGAGCAGATCGTCGACGAGATCGGCTACCTCTTCCAGCCGGGGCAGTACGGCTTCGATCTCGAGACCTACTTCAAGGAGTTCTCGCACAAGACCGCCAAGCGTTTGAAGCGCGAGATCGCCGCCTTCGAGGAGCGCGGTCTGGCGTGGCGCTTCGATGATCCGGCGGACTTCGCCCATCTCGTCCGGCTCAACATCGAGCGCTTCGGCGAGCGCTCCTACTTCGCTGACCGGCGTTTCACCGAGGGCATGCGCAATCTGATGCTGCTGGCCGAATCGCGCGGCTGGCTGCGGATGACCTCCGTGCTGCTGGGCGGCGAGCCCGCGGCCATCGACATGGGCTGCGTCATCGGCGGTGCCTACACGCTGGTCGCCGGGGGAACGCATGCCGCCTACCCGGGCGTGGCCAAGCTGATCAACCTCCACCACATGGCCTGCGCCTGCCAGGAACGCTTCCACCTGGTGGACTTCCTGTGCGGCAACTTCTCCTGGAAGGAGATGTTCCATCTGACCCCTCGCCCGCTCTACCTGATGGCCGACCTGACTCGGCAGCCCGTTCCCGTGCGGTTGTCGATGCAGGGGAGGCCGGCCTATGTCGGATGAGCGGGTCCTGGTGGTTGGAACCACGTCGGACTACATCGACCTGATCCAGCGCCGCCATCCAGGACGGGCGCTGTTTCTGACCGACCGGACCCACCGGGCCGAGGCGACCGAACCGGCGCCGGGCCCACGCGATGAGGTGCTGTCCGATCTCTCGGCGCCCGCGACCGTGCTGGCCGACCTTGAGCGACACCTGCGGGAACGCGACACACGCCTGGGGGGAATCACCTGCTACGACTGCGATTCCCTCTCGCTGGCCGCCGCGCTGGGAAGTGCGCTGGGGCTCCCCTACCCGACCGCGGCGGCCGTCGCCGCCTGCCGCTCCAAGTACGCCTGCAAGCGACTCTGGCGCGAGGCCGGCGTTCCCTGCCCCGCGGCGCAGGAGGTGACGAGCCTCGAGGAGGCCGCGGCCTTTCTCGCGCGCACGGGGGCGCCGGCGGTGCTCAAGCCGCTCGACAGCAGCGGCAGCGAGCTCGCCTTCCTCTGCCGCGATGCGCGCGATCTGGACCAGGCCTACGCCTGCATCCAGGCGCGTCACGCGGCGGCGATCCCCGGCGCATCACCCATCCCCCGGCTGGCCCGGCTCGCCCCGCCCGCACCCGCGGCGCCCGGCGCGCCAGACCGCGCGACCCCGCTGCCGCGCACATTCGTCGTCGAGGAGTACGTCGCCGGGCCGGAGTACAGCGCCGACTTCCTGCTCGATGAGGAGGGCTGCCGGATCGTGCGCGTCGCGAGCAAGGTGATGGCCCCGGCCCCGCTGGGAACCGCCTTGGCCTACCAGATCCCGGCCGATCCCCCGCCACCGCTCACGCTGTCCGAGCTCGAGCGGGTGTTCGCACGCGCCGCACGCAGCCTGGGCCTCGAGCGCACGCCGTGCATGGTCGACTTCATCGTGCGCGACGGCGTGCCCGTGTTGATCGAGATCGCGCCGCGCCCGGGGGGCGACTGCCTGCCCCCGCTGATCCGCACGAGCTGCGGGCTCGACATGCTCGGCCTGGCGATCGACTTTGCCGCGCGCCGGCCGATCGAGCTGCCCCCTCGCCCGCGCTGGCGAAGCCTCCTGGGGCTGCGGCTGCTGGCGCGCCAGGAGGGGGAGGTCGTGCGCTTCGACGATAGCGCGCTGCGCGCCGACCCGCGCGTGATCGAGTGCCACCTGACCCGCCGGCCCGGCCACCGCGTGGCACTCCCGCCGCGCGACTACGACTCGCGCGTGCTCGGCTACGCGGTCATCCAGCCCGATGCCGCGCGGCCGCTCGATGCGCAGTGCGTGGAGCTGAGCGGCAAGCTGGCGATCGAGTGGTCCGCCCCGCAGCCGCTCCCGTTGACCCCGGGCCTGCGCGGGTCGGGCCCCGCGCGCTGCCCCGCCTGAACCGCCCATGAACGACCTGCCGCCAGACACCCCCCCCGCGCCGCTCCTCCCCGAGGAGTCCCGGTTGCGATTCGTGCAGCGCTACCTCGACCGGCGGGCGGAGTTTCTCGCCGCCGCCGCGCGCCACCGTTCACCGCTCTACCTGCTCGATCGGGGTGCGCTGCGGCGCCGGGCGCGCGAGTTCGTGGCCGCATTCCGCGAGCCGTTCCCCGACGTGCGCGCCTACTTCGCCCTGAAGAGCAACTCCCACCCCGAGGTGCTCCGTGCGCTGCTCGCGGAGGGCCTGGGCGCCGACGTCTCGAGCGGTCTCGAGCTCGAGGCCGCGCTGAAAGCAGGCGCGGGCGACATCATCTTCAGCGGGCCGGGCAAGACCGCGCCCGAGCTGGAGCGGGCGGTCGCAGAGGCGCGGCGCGTGCGGGTTCTCCTCGACAGCTTCGCGGAGCTCGCGCTGCTCGAGACCCTCGCCGCTCGCGCGGGCACAATCGTGCGGGCGGGCGTACGGCTCACGACCGACGAACGCGGCCTGTGGCGCAAGTTCGGCATCCCTTTGAGCACCCTTGCGGGTTTCTGGGAGGCCGCACAGGGATGCGCGCACGTGCGCCTCGAGGGACTGCAGTTCCACACGAGCTGGAACCTCGTGCCCGCGCAGCAGGTAGTCTTTCTGGAGAGGTTGGGCGCGACTCTGGCGCAGTTCCCGGCGCATACGCGCGGGCGGATCGAGTTCATCGACATCGGAGGCGGATTCTGGCCCCCGGACGGCGAGTGGCTCCACCGTCCCGACGGTGCGCCGCTGGGCGAGGCGGTCCTGGCCGCCACGGCGGGCCGCGAGCTCCTGCCCCACTACGCGCGCCCGGCCGCACCGATTGCGGAGTTTGCCCGCGCGATCGCCGATGCGTTCGCGCGCGCCATCCGGCCGCACGTCGATGCGTCCCTGTGCGTGGAGCCGGGGCGCTGGCTGTGCCACGAGGGGCTGCACATCCTGCTCACGGTGGTGGACCGCAAAGCACCCGACCTGGTCGTCACCGATGCGGGCACGAACGCTGTCGGCTGGGAACGCTACGAGGTGGACTACTTCCCGGTGCTCAACCTCTCGCGGCCCGATCCGGCTGAGCGTCCTTGCATGGTGCTGGGTTCGCTCTGCACGCCGCACGACGTGTGGGGTCTGGCTTACTGCGGCAGTGACATCGCCCCGGGGGACGTGCTGCTGCTCCCCTGTCAGGGCGCCTACACCTACAGCTTGCGGCAGGAGTTCATCAAGCCGCTGCCGTCAACGGTGGTGATGGAGGAGTCGACCCGATAGAGAGACGCGGAGGTCTGATGACGAACACTCCCCTACACTATCAGATCTCGGAATACGATTGCGTGCCGACGACCTTCATCAACGCCATCGCCTACCTCTTCGAGCGCCGCCAGGTGCCGCCCCTCGTGATCCGCCACATCTACAGCTACAGCCTGGACACGGTCAGCCGAGGCGCCCGCTTGGGGCGCGGCGGCACGAGCACCTACGCCACCCAGCTTCTTTGTCACTGGCTCAGCGCCTACAAGACGCGCAAGTTCTCGGTGTCCGCCGAGTATCTCGAACCCGCGGAGATCGATTTGGCCGAGGACGGCCGCATCCTGTCCTGCCTGCGCGAGGGCGGCGTGATCTTGTGCAACGTCTACCTGGGTCGCTCCGAGCGCCACTTCGTGCTCGGGCTGAGACACGACGAGGAGTGGATCTACTTCTTCGACCCCTACCGCCGCTTTTCGCTGCGCGGCATGCACAATCAGGCCAAGCGCCTGCGCCCCCGCGACGGGCGCTCACCCAACCTGGCCGTGCGACGCACCTGGCTGATGCGCGAGAGCACCGAGCGGTTCACCTTCGGGCCGGTCGGGGAGCGCGAGTGTCTGCTCATGCGGCGTACGCGCTGAGACGCATGCGCCGCAGGGCAGGCGCCCGACCCAGGATTGGCCCGGTCCGGGCGGCTCCTGCCTAGCGTGCTTCAATCCCCTCCGGCGATCTGCAACCGGCGCGAGGCCAGCACCTCCCCCGCCGAGCGCAGCACGAGCTGGTAGACCCCGGCCGGCAGGCCGGCACTCGCGATCTCCACCTCGTGCCGACCCGCCGCGAAGTTGCCGCTCGTCACCGGGGCGACGAGGCGGCCGGCGACGTCGATCAGATCGAGCCGCACCTCGCGCGCGCGGGCGAGTGAGAACTCGACCCGCCCCTCGCCGCGCAGCGGCTGAGGCCGCGGCGCCAGGATCAGCGCCGGCGCGCTCAGCGGCACGGTCACCACTTCCGGCACCCCGGTCGTGCCCCAGCGCACGAAGGTCACATAGTCGGGCCCGGGCATGGCCGCGGCGGCCACGCGATCGCCGGACGCCGCATACCCCATGTCGGCCGGAACGGCCGGCAGCGGCACGATGTCGCCGCGCCCGTGCAGGTGGCCCGGCACGCTCGTCGTCGACTGCGTCAGGGCGATCGGCTCGCCGTCGATTGGATCGAAGGCCACGCCGATCAGGCTGCCGTAAGCTCCGTAGCTCTGGGTGCTCTGGATGGCCCCCGTCCGCGGGTTGATCATCACCAGGCGCTTGGTGCTCATGAAGCCGATGCCGATCTGGTCGTTGTCGGGGCGGTAGGCGAGCCTGAGCGGGTACTGGTTGCCGCTGCTCGAGAAGGTGCCGACCACGCTCGAGGCCGCGCCGGCGATCCGCATGACGGTGTAGGTGTGGGCCAGGTAGTTGGTGACCGTCGCGTACTCGCCGGTGGCCTCGAAGGCGATCTGGAGGGGGAAATCCCCGGTGGGCAGGTTGGCCACGACCGTGTTCGTGGCCGTGTCGATCACCTTGACCACGTCGTCGAAGGAAACCGCCACGAGGACGTAGGCCCCCGTGGGGCTCGCCTCGACGTCGCTGCTGACGCCGTAGGACGCCCACACCACGCCGATCTCGCCGCAGGGCACGTCGGTGATCTTGTAGCTCGCCGGCCCGGCCAGCGCGATCACCGAAACCGTATTGGAGGAGATGTTGCCGACGTAGGCGCGCGTCCCGTCGGGGCTCAAGCTGAGGACACCCGGGCTGGTGCCGGCCGGAACCTCGACCGCGACGGTGTTGTTCGCCAGGTCGATCACCTTAACGGTGTTGGAGCCGAAACAACAGGCGACCGCCCACCGCCCGTCGGGCGTGATGGCAACATCCTGGACTCGAATGCCCATCGGCAGGAGTGCCTCGACCTCATAGGTCTGCAGGTTGATGATCGCGGCGTTGTCGGAGAGCACGTTGGTGGCCACGGCCTTCGTGCAATCTGGTGTGATCGCCACCCGGCGCGGGCAGTCGCCCTCGGGCTCCTCGCCAGCGTTCGTCGTGCCGCGATAGACCGGCGAGCTCGGCGTGGTGAAGTCATAGAAATAGATCCCCTCGTGACGGCACGGATCGTACCCCCCCGCGCGCCGGCCCACGGGGGCGACGCTCCCGAAGCACTGCGCGTTGCCCTGGAGCTGCCCCACGACGGTCTCGCTCGCAAAGCTCACGATCGAGAAGCGGAACTGCCCGCCGACGGCGTACTCGTGGTCCGGCGAGACGCCGATCCAGAAGGGGGTGTAGGTGCTCCCGATCAGCACGTAGTTCGAGGTCGGGAAGCGGACGATGGCGCTCTGGTTGCCGCTCACGGCCACGAAAGCCTTCGAGCCGTCCTGGTTGACCGCGGCGTCGTAGCTCATGCTCAGCGAGAGCCCGGACAGCAGAACCGTGCCGGTCACGGCGTGGCTCGCCAGATCGATCTGGTAGATCGTGGTCGGGTTCTGCACGTTGGTGGCGATGGCCTTCGTCCCGTCGCCCGACAGGCTCAGCTTCACGCAGTCGATGACGTCGGTGACCGTGTAGTCGATCGCGCCCGTCTGGGTGTTGAAGAAGAAGACGTTCCCCAGGCGGTCGCCGACGATGAGGTGCTGCCCGTCGGGCGTGACCTCGAAATCGGTGAAATCGACGTAGTTCCTGCCGCTCTCCGAGTAGTAGGCCCATTGGAGGAGTTGGATTGGGAAGCCCGTGATCGTGCGCACATGGCTCAGCGTCGTCAGGTCGATCACCTCGCAGACGTCGACGATGTCGCAGCTCACGTAGGCGCGCGTGCCGTCGGGGCTGATCCGCACGACCCACGGCTGCTCACCGGTGGGGATGACCGCGGCGACCGTGTAGTCGGCCAGGTCGATGATATGGACCTCGTCGCTGAAAGCGCAGGCCACCACCGCGTAGTCGTTGGTCGCGGCAATGCCCCCCGGGTACGTTCCGACATCGACGTTGGCCAGGACGGCCATCGTGGCCCAGTCGTAGATCGTGACGTTGTTGGTCCCGCGGTTGGTGAGCAGCAGGCGATTGCCGTCGGGCGTGAAGGCGGTGAAGCCCATGTAGTCGCCCTCGGGCGGAACCCCGGGATCGACGTCCTGGCTCGTCCCGGCCCGCAGCGGCACGGGGAAGAGATCGCGGTAGGTCGTGCCCGGCTGGGCGAGGTGGATCTCGAAGCCGGCCGATCCGTCGCGCGAGAGGCTCGCGGGATCCATCATCGCGGCGCCGGCCGCGGGTGCGACCGGCACGACCAGGCTGAAAGCGAAGCAGGTCGCGAGGAATGCCACGAGGGTCGCCGACAGGGAATTCAGAGCGCGAGGCATGGGGTCCTCCTTCCATGTGCCCTGCCGCCGGGGTCGGCCGGGCGGGTGATCAGCGGCCGGCGCGCCGGGTTCGGCCTGCGCCGGGGCGGCTGTCGTGAGGGGATCGTACCACAGGGGTGCGCGGCGGGAGCAGGGGTGGATGGGGGCCAACAAACAGCAGGGTGACCCGATTGGCAGGAGACGCGCCCGCCCACACAGGCCGGCAGGGCCATGCACTGTGTCAGCGATAGAGCCCCTTGATCGCCCCCCAGGTGGTCTCGACCGTCGGCGTGGGCCCGCAACCCACCGGCCAGGCGCCGATCAGGCCGCACGCCCCCCCAGGCGCACAAGGCGAATCCTCGTGCAGCGTGAAGTCATCGGCCACTGGGGCACAGAAGAGCGGGTCCTCGGAGATGTTGCCGTTGATGCCGTATTGACCGGCGATCGGGCCGACCCAGTCCCCCCCTTCGTTGGCGTACAGGTCGCAGCAGGTCAGGACTGGCACCGCACCGCTGATCCAGACCACGCCCGCGCCGTAAGTCGAGCAAGCCACAATCGTGTTCTCGATCGCCGGAGCACTCGAGCACATCCAAACGCAGATCCCAGCACCAAAGTGGGCCTGATTGCCATAGAACGTGCACTCGACCAGTGCAGCGGAGCCTCCTCATATGCAGAGACCGCCCCCGTCGATGGCCGAGTTTCCCAAGAATGTGCAACCCACGAGGGTCGGGAAAGACGCGCCATTGATCAGGAGCCCACCCCCTTCTGCGCGTTCGTTGTTCAGGAACACGCAGCGCTCAATCCTCGGCGATGAATTCAGCATACTGATACCGCCGCGATGCGCATCCACCACGGTCACGCCCTCGATCACGGCTTCCGCACCCACATTCTCGATGTAGATGCCCCGATGCGACATTCCGAAAACCCCTCCGCCGAAGAGAAAGCAGACGTGGGGGTCACCACTCCGCGACCGAAGCGTGATTTGCTTGCCGATCCACCGCACGTCCCAATTGCCATCGCCCTGAAACACCCCATTGGCCAGCTCGATGGTGTCACCGCCGACAACTGCATCGATGGCCGCCTGGATCGTGGGGAAATCTCCCGTTCCATCGGGGCGGACCACATAGGTCTCGCCCAAGGCGGACAAGGCCAGAGCCTCCCACAAGACGACACTCACGATGATGAGTCGCATGCTCACCTCCCTCGTCCTTCTTGCCCTGTTCGATTGGGAGCAGGGGTGTCCACGTGAAGTTTTTCTCCCCTTCGCGTCGAGTGCCCGCCTGCCCTCCCCGTCTCGGCAACACCACGATCCCATCCCCCCTGCCGGATGAGGAGAACAGACCTGACGCCGCCTGTCCGGCGGCTCGTAGCCGACAAAAGTATAACCCTGCGGGAACCGGACGGTTGAATTGATCCTTGCCATCCCAGCGCACCGCGTGGTTCCCGGCAGACAACCGGCCAGCGATCACTGAGCGGACGATTCTCCCCTCCGGATTGTGCAATGCGAGCTCGGCAGTGGCACTCCCGGAGAAGCCGGACACTGCGAAACTCAGCCGGTCGCCTGCGATCCAGGTGCCAGGGATGACATCCAGTGACAGCCTCCGAGGCGCTGCAGCATCGGCATCCGAGTTTGCGCCGGGACCCGTAGGCCACTCGCACGACGCCGAGTCGCAACCGCAAGGAATGGTGCGGCTGTGAGTTCGGCTTCGGTGGATTCGGCCCTGCGCTGCTCAGTTCCCATGATTCCGGCCCCCGCTTCCCAGCGCGGGGTCTGGAGATCCCGACGGCCGGAGGGAGACAGCTTACCCGGCAGATTCAAGGGTCAGGATCGCGATCGGAGACTCCTCCCCCCAGGAACTCCTGAGCCCCCGCACCGACAGACATGGATACGCGAAAGGGACAGCCTCCTCCCGTGCCACCA
>CAZDKK010000012.1:0-100965 GCA_964506245.1 uncultured bacterium
CACCGCAGCAGCTCGGTCCCCTTCTTGATCACATCCCGCAGCGGCTCCCTGGGTCGCCGGAAATATCTCGAGACCAGCTCGTGGATGGTCTTTCCTGACATGCCGGATGCGTAGAGGGATCCGACGATCGCTCCAATGCTCGTCCCGGCGATGACCGATGGCTTGAGCTTCAATTCGTCGAGGAGTTCGAGAACGAGGATGTGCGCCATCCCGCGCACGCCGCCACCGCCCAACGCCAATCCCACCCGCCGCATCCTACCCCCTGTCCTGGACCCCGGGCAGTATGGCGATCCGGTCGCCGGGCTTCAACACAACACCGCGCCTTCGAGCTCGAGCAGCCGCCGCTTCATCGGCAGCCCTCCCCCAAAGCCCGTCAGCTCGCCGCGACTGCCCACGAGGCGGTGGCAGGGGATGACGATCGGCAGCGGATTGCGCCCGGTGGCGTGTCCGACGGCCCGCGCGGCCCGCGGGCGTCCCAGGACAGCAGCCAGCTGCCCGTACGACATCGTCCGCCCATACGGAATCGCGCACAGCGCGTTCCACACGGCCCGCTCAAACGGCGTGCCGTCCACGACGAGCGGCAGGTCAAAGGTAGTGCGCCGGCCCGCGAAGTACTCGCCGAGCTGGCGGGCCGCCTCCGTGAGCACGGAGCGGCAAGGCTCTTCCTGGGCTTGACCCAGATCCTCGCGGTGCGCACCGAATGCGATGGCGCACAGTCCCTCGGGCACCGCCCAGAGCGTGAGCGCGCCCACGGGTGTGTCGAGCTGGAGGCGGCAGCGCCCTCCACGTGTCGTTGCCGTTCGACCACTCTCCACGATCTCACCCTCTCGCGTTCGCGCCCAGCGTCCACAGATGCATCGCCGCGTAGGCCCGCCACGGGCGCCAGCCCTCGGCCCGCAGGCGCAGCGCGGCCTCGGTCAACCGGCCGGAACCGCCGGCTGCCGCGGCCCGCAGGCCCAGATCCCCGGCGGGAAACGCATCGGGTTCGCGCAATGCGCGCATCGCGATGTACTCGGCCGTCCACGGCCCGACGCCGGGCAGTGCCGAAAGCGCCCCGACCGCGGCCGCATGATCGCCGAATCCCCCGAGATCCAGTTTCTTCTCCGCCGTCGCGATGGCCAATGTGCGGATGGCCTCGGCGCGCGCGTGCGGGATGCCCAGGTCCTCCAGCCGCGCGGCGCGCAGGGCCTCTGGTCCGGGAAACACACGCCAGTTGTGCCCATCGGCCACAACGATCGCGCGCCCATGGGCAGCGGCCACGCGGCCTGCCAGCGTGGTGGCGGCGCGTACCGTCACGAGCTGCCCGAGGATCGCTCGCACCGCCAGCTCGAATGGATCCCAGGCGCCGGGCACGCGCAGACCGGGCCGGCGGTGTACCTCGTGCGCGAGCTGCGCATCGCGCGCGAGATGCGTGGTGATCGCGGCCATGTCCGCGTCGAGATCAAAGAGCGCGCGCACGCGCATCACGATCTGGTGTAATCCACCGGTGAGCGCGCCCGGCGCCACGAGCAGGAGCGCATTCCGGTTGTACAGGTGCCTGACCTCGATCACGCCACTGCCCGAGTCCAGCAAGACGGCGCGTTGGTAGACCCCTCCGATCACGCGTTCCACGCCGGGAATCGCGCGCGGCGCCAGGAATCGGCACAGCTCGTTCCATGCAAACGGGGGGCGATAGGCCAGGCGCAGCACGAGGGCATCGCCGCCCCGCCCATCCCGGCGCTGCGGGCGGCCCACGACCGTGGCCGCACCGCGCACCGCCGTCGGCGAGGCGCCGTAGGCCCGCGCGAAGGAGGCGTTGAAGCGCCGGACACTCGCGAATCCGGCCGCTCCCGCCACCTCGACCATGGGCAATTCAGTCTCCGCGATGAGGCGCCGCGCGAAGTGCAGCCGTCGGGTCTGCGCGACCGCCAGCGGTGACGTTCCCAGGTGCGCGTGGAAGAGCCGGCGCAGGTGTCGGGCGCTCACGCCGAGCCGCTCCGCGACCTGATCGAGCGAGGAAGTGTCCAAGGCCCCCGCCTCGATCAGGCGCAGCGCGCGCGTAACGGTGGCCGACGTGCCCTGCCAGGCGGGGGTGCCCGGAGCGCTCTCCGGCCGGCAGCGCCGGCAGGGGCGGAAGCCGGCCTCTTCCGCCGCGGCGGCGCAGGCGAAGAAGCGGCAGCGGTCGCGGTGCGGGGTGCGGGCCGGACAGACGGGCCGGCAGTAGACACCGGTGCTGGTGACGGCTGTGAAGAAGCGGCCGTCGAAGCGCGCGTCGCGGCTGGCGACCGCGCGATAGCACTGGTCCGCAGTGAGCTCCATCCTCATCCCTCGGTTTCTCTGGCTGGTTCTCTCGCCCGACACCCGGAGTTATACACCTACCCAGGGCTTCGGCGCTGGCCGTTTTCGGACCTCAGGGTGGTCGGGCAGGGAGGTGGCCACCGCGGATCCCGAGGGCTCGATGAGGCCGTCCGCCTGGCGCGCGGCTACCGCACGAGCAGCACGCGGCTGGCCCGCGCAGCCCCATCGTCCGTCTCGAGTCGCACCCAGTAGACGCCGGGGCTCGCGCGCGCGCTTCCGGTTCCCGCCGGGCAGCTCACCACGTGCTCTCCCGCAGTCAGGCTGCCGTGCAGGAGCGTCTCGATCAGGCGGCCTTCCGGGTCGAGGAGATCGAGGCGCACGCGCCCCGGCTGCTCGAGCCGGAAGCGAAGATTCGCGGAACCGCGGACGGGGCTGGGCAAGCGGTCCAGGCGCACCTCTCCTCCAATCCGCGCGGGAGAAGAGGTCTCGACCGCCTGACCGCCACAGAAAACGAAGGTCGCGAGGTAGGCGTCGCGATCCCCGTTGAACGTGGTGTCGACGGCCCCGGACGTCACCGGGAAATCGGCTGAGGAGGTCAGCCCCGTGATGGTGAAGAGGTTCTCCCCCGGGATTTCCAGGCGCGAGGCATTGTCGCGGCCGCCTCCCCCCAGAAACGTGGAAGCGAGAAGTCTGTTCCCACCCTCGCAAAGCACGGCGGCAAAGATGTCCCCCTCCCCCGAATACGTTGGGAAGGGCGCACCCCCGGCGATCGGGAACTGCGCCGAGTAGGTGCTCCCGCAGCAGTAGATCACGCCGCCCTCACCCTGCCGGATGGCCTCCCCCCGATCATCGCCCTCCCCGCCGAGGTACGTGGAGAAGACGAGCTCCGAGCCATCTCCGTTGAGTTTGAGGACAAATGCATCGCTGTACCCGTTGTGGCTGACGTCGTAGGCACCCGCCGTCACAGGGAAGCCCTCGCCGTCGCTTCCGCCGACGACGAGGACGCCTCCGTCGTCGACCGGACAGACTTCCCAGGCTGCGTCAAGCCCATGGCCGCCCAAGAAGGTGCTCCATCGTAGGCCGTCAGCCACCGGCGCGATGCAAGCAACATAGGCGTCGCTGCCACCATTGTACAGACAGTCGTACGCTTGAGCGGTAATCGGGAAGTCCTGTGACGCAGTCCATCCGCATACAAGGGCGGTTCCGTCAGGACGTGCCTCGAGATCCCAGAGCTCTTCGTCGGCAGATCCACCAAGGTACGTGGAGTAGATCATGTGTCCCGTGTACAAGTTGAACACGGAGTAGAAGAGATCGACGCCCCCGTTGGAGGTTCGATCGAATCCGGACAGGCTCGTCGGGAAATCATCGCTCCTCGTGTAGCCGGCAACAGCCACGAGGCCTGGGCCCAGCAATGCGACGCCGCGACCCTTCTCGGATCTGCGTCCGCCCAGAAACGTTCCATAGAGCAGCTCGGATCCCGTGGGATCGAGCACGGCGAGGAACGCATCGCTCCACGTGGAGGCGAGTTCGGGAAAGGCCGCATCCGGGGTCACGGGAAATCCGGGCGATGCCGTCGTGCCCACGATGTAGATGTTGCCGGCCGCATCCAGAGTCACGGCGCGGCAGGCCTCGCTGAGGTCCGCGCCGATATAGGACGCAAGCTCGATGCCCGTCGCGTCGTCACGGATGCGAAGGAAGTGGCCCTCGGAGCTGTCGGCGTAGGTCGTGTCGAAGGCCCCGGGGGTGACGGGGAAGTCGTTCGAGTAGGTCTCACCGACCAAGATCAGGTCGCCGCCGGGGGCCGGGCACATGGACCAGCCCATGTCCGCTCGCTCCCCACCGAGGAAGGTCCCCCCGCGCAGCTGAAGCTCCTGCCCAGACGCCACCGGTGGCCCGGCGAGGGCGAGCAGGCCCGCGAGCATGACCAACGGCCAGGGCAATGATCGGCCGCGCGCGATCGCCGTGGTCGGAATGGTCTCACTGCGCATGATGGACCCTCGAAACGGGCACCACGCCCACACGCGCGTCACACCCGCGCGCACGTCACGCGGTTCATGGACGAGGCGGCCTTCTGGAGATTGTACCATTCCGGCCTGTGTCCGACCTCATACACCCAGCACACCCAGGCAGACAGCTTTAGGGCCCCGGCGCGCAAGCCCGCATGTGCGCTCGGGAGCCGTGGCCGTAACTCCCACGGGAAGAAACGACTACAAGAGGCTTCGCGACGCGCCGTGATGGCATGGTTGTTGGATCTGCCGCAGCAGTGGACAATCCCGACAGCGGACCCACCCAAGGCCGGAGGCCGGCGATGGAAGCGCGAATCGAAAACGCACCCTCTTCGTGGCAATCGCTCGGTACGTTCCTGAGCGCCTACGTCAAGTCGATGCGGCTCTACTACGCCTTCGTCACCGGCATCGCCGGTTGGATCGGCGTGGCCTACGCCCGCTTTCTCCACCCAGAGACCGCGTCCGTGCCCTTGGCGGCGGTCACGCTTGGGATCCTCTTCCTGAGCTGGGGCATCAACCAGATCATCAATGACTACCTCGGACTGGCCGAGGACCGCATCAATGCCCCCCACCGGCCGATGGTAACCGGCGCGCTGCAGCCGCGCGCAGCCCTCACCCTATCCTTCAGCCTGCTGGCCGTGGCCGCCCTCATCACCTGGCGCATGGCGCCCTGGGCGCTCATCCCTCTCTTCGCCGGCATCGTGCTCAATGTCCTCTACGAATACGCCAAGGGCGTCCCCGTGCTGGGCAACGTCGTCTTCGGCCTGATGATCTCGGCCTGCACCGCGTACGGCTTCCTCGCGACCAACAACGGCTATCCAGTCACCGTCACGAGCGGCCGCCTGAGCGTGCTCGGACTCGTGGCGCTCATGAACGGTCTGATGACCTACTACACATACTTCAAGGACTATGCCGGGGACAAGGCGGCGGGGAAGATCACCGCCGTCGTTCTCCAGGGCATTCAGCGCGCGCGCACGACGGCGATCCTGACCAGCTTCCTGCCGTCCGTCGTTCTCTGGGTGCTGATCGCGCTCGGTGCGTTCGAATCCACGATCAAGCCCACCTTCATCTTCCTGTTCATCGTAACGCTCTTCTTGCAGATCTGGACCGGCGTCCTCTACCACAAGTACCCGACCGGACCGAAGGCCTACTTCTCGCTCGTGACCAACTTCCGGGCCTGCACGTGCGGCCAGGTGATGCTGATCGCTCTGTTCAACCCGGAGCTGGCGCTCTACCTCTACGTCGCTGCCTACGTCTTCATCGGCTTTCTGTTCGGCCTCCACGCCGACCACCAGGGATAGGAGGCGCGTGATGCGCGACACAAACCGTCAGACCCTCCTTATCGGATGGCGTAAGTACCTGCTCTTCGCGCGGGTGGTCCTGCACGTGGTATTCCACTTCGCGGGGGAGGTGCTGCACGGGCGGATGTCCCCGGGCGTCTACCCGGTCTTCCTGTGGCGGGCGTTCCTCTTCCTGCGCACCGTGCGGCACAACAAGATCGTCAAGCGCGGCCGCCTCTACAAGCTCCAGCTCTACATCCCCGCCTATCCCTCGCGGGCGTTCTTCTACACGTTGGAGAAGCTCTACCGCCCCGAGCCGGGTCCGGTGTCCATCGTCCTCTCGATGACGCGCGCCTGCACCTACCACTGCCCGCACTGCTACCAGCGCCGCGACCTGGGAACGGACCTCGAGCTCCCGCTCCTGATCGACGTCGCGCGGCAGATGCAGGCCCTCGGCGTGAGCTTCTTCGACATCGAAGGCGGCGAGCCCTTGCTGCGTCCTGACCGGTTGATGGAACTGGTCCGCGCCATCGATGACCGCGCGGAGATCTGGGTCAACACCACGGGCGCCCGCCTGACCGACACCCTTGCTGCGGATCTGTGCCACGCCGGTCTGGCCGGGGTGATGGTCTCCATCCATTCCCCGGACCCCGCCCAGCACGACGCCTTCACGGGCGTGCCCGGCTCCTTCGCCACTGCCTGCCGCGCATTGCGGCTCTTCGCGGAGAGTGGTGCTTTCACGGCGATCAACTGCTGCCCCAGCCCGGAGCTGATTGCGACTGACGGCATCGAGCATGTCTTCAATCTCGGGCGGGAGCTGGGCTGTGCCTTCGTTCAGGTGATTCACGGCAAGTCGGCCGGCGGGTGGCTGGGACAGCCCGCGGAGACCGGCGATGCGCCGGCGCTGAACGCACGGCTGCGCGAGCTACACCTCGCCCACAACACGCAACGACGGTTCCGCCACCACCCTTGCATCGCCGCCCAGGTCTTCGACGAGCAGAAATCGCTCTTCGGATGCACCGCCGGGGGCGTAGATCGCTTCTACCTGGGCGCCGACGGGGAGCTTCAGCCGTGCGAATTCCTGAACGTCTCCTTCGGCAATGTCCGCCAGGAGCCGTTCGGCACGATCTTCAGGCGCATGCGAACGTACTTTCGCCGTCCGGGAACGGACTGGCTTTGCTGTACGCAGGCTGCAGCCATTGACGCCGTGATTCGCGAACGCGGGCTGAAGCGCACACCCATCCCCTGGGAGATCACGCAGGAGATCATCGGACGCTGGCAGAAGGGCGAGGAAACGCCCTTGTACAAGAAGCTGGGGATCTACGCATGATGACCGCACCCGCCATCCTGAGGGATGCGCACCGCGTCCCGTCGGCGCCCGCGGAAGCGTCCACCCCGGCGCCAGCGTCCACGGTGGGACGCTGGTACCTGGTCGTCAACCCCGGTTCCCACCACGGGCGCAGCCGCGCGACCGCGGAACGCTATCTGGAGCTGCTGGCGGCTGGCGCGGGACCGCGACCCAAGTCAGCAGATTGCGGCTACACGCGCGACCTGGAGGACGCGTACCGGCTGGCCCGGGAGGCGCTTGCCACTGGCTATGACACGGTGGTCGCGGTCGGCGGCGACGGAACGATCAACCGCGTGCTCAACGCCTTCGTGGACGCTGGAGAGGTCGGTGCACGTGCCCGTTTCGGCGTCCTTTACTCCGGTACGAGCCCCGACTTCTGTCGCTTCCACGGTCTGCCCACGAATCCAGCCGCCGCCGTGGAGGCGCTCCGCGCCGGCGTCGCGCGGGCGATCGACGTCTGCCGCATTCGGCACCGCGACGCGCGCGGGCAGTGGCGGGTCGATGCCTTCGCCTCGAGCGCCAATATCGGCTTGGGGGCCGGGATCGCCGGCCGCGCGAATCGGTGGCGGCCACGTCTGGGCGACTTCCCCGGCACCTTGCTGGCCACGATCGCCACGATTGCCACCCGCGGACCGCAGCAGGTGCGCCTCGTGGTCGATGGGGAGGAGCTTCCGATTGCACCCGCGTTGAACATCACCGTCGGGAAGAACCCGCACCTCGCCGGAGGTCTCAAGCTCGACACCACGGTCACGAGTGATGATGGGCTTCTCTACGTGTTCGCGCTGTGCGGCATCGGCCGGGCGCAGCTTCTGTGGGCCCTGCCGCGCATCTACTCGGGTGCGATCACCCGCGATTCGCGCGCTCTCCTGCGTCGCGCGAAGCGAGTGTGCATCGAGCCGCGCGACGGCGATCTGGCCACCGAGTTCGACGGCGATCCGGCCGGCTGGTGTCCGGCCGAGATCACGATCCTCCCCAAGGCTGTGAAACTCATCGGAGCAGGGCAGTGACCGAGCGAGAGATCATCGAGACGCTCGCGGCGAGCTTCGCGAAGTTGCCGGCGCAGAGGAATGCCATCTTCACATCCGACGCCGAGATCGTGGAGTTGGGCGGCCACCACCTGGCGCTCACCGTCGACGACTACTCGGCCGAGGATCGCCTGTCCGGTGATGAGCCGGCCCTCCTGGGCTGGAATCTCGTCACGGCGACCCTGAGCGATCTCTTGGCCGTGGGGGCCGTGCCGCGCGTCATGCTCAACTCGTTGGTGGTCACTCCGTCCATGGAGCGCGCCTACCTGCAGGCCCTCGCGGCGGGCATGCAGGAAGCCCTCGCGGCAGCCGGCGCGGCCATGGCGGGTGGCGACATCGGCGCTGGTCCCGCGTGGCGCTTCACCGGCGTGGCGCTGGGGGAGTTCCGCCCCGGACAGGTCCCGCTCAGCCGCCTGCTGCCCAGCGGGCTGGAGGCGGGTGCGGTCATGGCCACCGGAGCCTTCGGTGACGCCAACCTCGCCGCGGGCACCGGCGCTTCGCCAGTGCGCTTCGAGCTGCGCCTCGCGGAATCGGCCGCGCTGGCGGCCCTCGCGCCGCGCCAGCCGGGCATCGCCCCCGCCACCTGCATCGACACCAGCGACGGCCTCGCCAGCGCCCTCGAGACGCTGTGCGTCCTCAACGCCGGGCTGCATGTCGAGATCGACCGGGACCTCATCCCCTACGCGCCCGGCGCGGGGGACGCCGCAGCGGCGATGGGGCTCCCCCGTGAGGTCTTCCTGATGGGATCCGCCGGTGAGTACGAGCTACTGGCGCTGGTGCCAGAAGGCGCGATTCCCACCGCCGAGGGCGCCGGACTGCGCCGGATCGGCGCTTTCACAACCCATGCGCATCCCGGGGTCTTCTTCCGCGGGGGCGGGACGCCTATCGCGCTGTCCAAGCTGCCCGACCCACGCGAGGCCGCCTCGTTCGAAGCCTACTGCGCGAGCTTGGTCGAGCTTGCACAGGGCCTGTTCGGTCCGGGCAGGAGGAGGCTCTGATGCTCTTCAACCCGTGGCAGATCGGCGCCGCTCGTGCGCCCAACCGCCTCTGGCGGGCGGCCACCTATGAGGGGCTGGCCGATGAACACGGCTGTCCGACGCCTGCCCTCGGCGCCCTCTACGCGCGACTCGCCTCAGGCGGCGCGGGCGCGATTCTGACCGGTTTCTGCTACGTCAGCCGCGCCGGCCGTGCCATGCAACCCCGCCAGTGCGGCATCGATGCCGACGACAAGATCGCCCCCTGGCAGGCGGTGGTGGCTGCCGTGCGAGATGAGGGTCGCGGCACGCTGCTCTTCATGCAGCTAGCCCATGCCGGCCGGCAAACGCTCGCGGCGGCGGCGGAGGGGCGCGTGCTCGCGCCGACCCGCAAGCCCTCGCCCTACTTCCGCTCGCGGCCGGTCGCGATGGACGATGGCCAGGTCCGCGCCGCGATCGGTGAGTTCGTCGCCGCGGCCCGCCGTGCCCAGCAGGCCGGCTTCGACGGCGTCGAGCTGCACGCGGCGCACGGGTACCTCATCCACCAGTTCCTCTCGCCTTACTTGAACCATCGGCGGGATGCGTGGGGACAGGACCGGCTGGCCCTCCTGCGCGAGATCCTGGCCGGCATCCGGTCCGCTTGTGGCGGAGACTTCCCGATCCTCGTCAAGTTGAGCGCCGGGGACTTCCATCCTGGCGGCGTGGACGCCGAGCTGGCGGGTGACTATGCGGGACGCTTACACGATCTGGGCGCCGCCGCCATCGAGGTGAGCTGCGGCACGATGGATCTGGCGATGAACATCTTCCGCGGCGGCCTGCCCGTTCAGCGCGTCTTCGAGCACAACCCGCTCTTTGCCTCGCGGCCGGCATGGCAGAAGGCCCTGTGGATGCGCCTCGCCCTGCCCCGCCTTCGCCGCCGGCTGGTGCCCTTTGCGGAAGCGTACAACCGAGACGCGGCCCGGGTGATCCGCCGCCGCAGCAGGGTCCCCCTGATTCTCGTCGGTGGCCTGCGCTCGCGGATCGTGATCGACGACATCTTGGCGTCGGGCGACGCCGACGCGGTGGCGCTCTGCCGGCCTTGGATCCGCGAACCGGAGCTGGGAGCGCGCTTCCGCGCGGATTCCCGCGGGCGCTCCACCTGTGTGAACTGCAACCTATGCGCGGTGATGTGCGACAGCACGCTGCCCCTGTGCTGCTATCACGCATGTGAAAGCACGACCCAACCGCGCTGTGACCAGAAGGAGAACGGCCATGTCTATCGCAACTGAAACCCACGCCAGCGACGCCCCATGCGCCAGCGTGACCGCGCCGCGCCCCTTCCTCGCCCTGACCGAGGAGCCGAAGAACGCCCAGCCCCGGTGCTGGGAGGACTGCTACGATCCCGGCGGGAAGGACCTCTTCGACAAGGTGCACGGCTTCCAGTCCCTGCTCGCCAGTGAACGGGCGGCCGGCAACTACTTCTTTCGCCGGGCCCTGCTGAGCGCGAGCCGTGGCCGCGCTCGCATGCGAGATCCGCTCACCGGCCAGGAGCGCGAGGTGATCATGTTGGGCTCGAACTCGTACCTCGGGCTCAATGCGGACCCGCGGGTGATCGCCGCGGCTGCGCGCACCACGGAGCGCTACGGGTATGGCACCGGATCGGTGTCGTTATACGCCGGCACGACGGACCTCCACCTCGCGCTCGAAGAGAGCATCGCGCGCTTCTACGAGTGCGAGGATGCCATTCTCTTCCCGACCGGCTACGCGGCGAACATCGGCGCGCTCTCAGCGCTCCTGCGCCCGCGTGACGTGGCGGTCAATGACCTGTTCAACCATGCCTCGATCTACGACGGCTGCGCCCTCTCGGGTGTGCAGCTCCACACCTTTGCGCACGGCAGCATGACGCGTCTGGAGCGCACGCTGGAACGGGTGACGGGTCCCGATCACGGGACCTTGGTCATCACCGACGGCGTGTTCTCCATGGAGGGGGAAGTCGCCTCGCTCGATCGCATCTACGCCCTGGGCAAACGCTATGGGGCGCGGGTGATGATCGATGAGGCCCATGCCACCGGCGTCATCGGGCCTACGGGCCGTGGGACCGCGGAGCTCTACGGGCTCCAGGGGAAGATCGATGTGACGGTGGGTACGCTGAGCAAGGTCCCAGGCGGCATCGGCGGCTACGTGACCGGCTCGCGCGAGCTGATCGACTACCTGCGCTACTACGCGCGGACGTTTTTCTTCTCGACGTCGCTGCCGGCCCCGGTGGTGGCCGGGCTGATCGAGGTCTTCCGGATCCTCGCCACCGATCTCAGCCTGCACGAGGCCCTGTGGGTCAACATCCGGCACCTCAAGGAGGGTCTCGCCGCTCTGGGATTCGATCTGGGCAACACCGCCTCGGCGATCATTCCGGTCATCGTGCGCGACGAGGAGGTCTGCAAGGCGCTGCTGCGCGACCTGATGGAGGCGGGGATCTTCGCGAACTACGTCGCCTACCCCGCGGTGCCCAAGCGTCGCTGCCGCCTGCGCCTGGGCGTCACCGCGCAGCACACGCCGGCCGATCTGGACTTCACGCTGGAGGTCTTCGCCCGGCTGGGCAAGCGGCATGGGATCATCGCGTGACATGGGACGCGATCGCGTGGGACCGCCCGAGGTGGCAGGCGAGCACGCGATCATCACCGGCGCGACCGGGTTCATCGGCGCGGCGTGTGTCCGGGAGTTCATCGCGCGGGGCTGGCGGGTGACCGCCCTGGGCCATGAGCGCGGGAACGGTCCTGCTGGCGGGAGCAATCGTGCGAACGGCCATGCCCGTCGCGGGGACAGCCAGGCCCGCGCTCTCCATGCGGCCGGCCGCCTGGAGAGCGTCCGCGGCCACCCAAGACTCGATCTGGCATCCTGCTCGATCGCGGACCGCGACGCGCTGGTGCAGGTCCTGGCCGACTGCGTCGCCCGAGCGGGCGGATGCCGGGCGCTCGTCCACTGCGCGGGCCGCGCGACCGACGTCGGGTGGGATCGCCGGTTCCGGGCGGCGAACCTCATCGGCGTGCAGAACGTCTGCCATGCGGTGAACCATCTGAAGATCGGCCGGCTGGTCCACGTGTCAACCACCGATGTCTACGGCGTCAGAGACTTCTTCGGCGCGGACGAGGCCACCCCACACGAGAACAACCGCCGGAATCCCTACCCCAAGTATAAGATCCTCGCCGAGCAGCACATTCGCGCGCATCTGCCCCGCGATCGCTACGTGACCCTGAGGCCCGCATTCGTCTGGGGCCCGGGCGATGCGACGGTCCTGCCGCGGGCCATCGGCTTCCTGCGCGCTTCACCCGTGATCCTGCATTTCGGGCGCTGGCGCGGCCGCAACCGTTGGCCCCTCGCCTACGTGGGCAATGTCGCTCGGGTCGCCTGCGCGGCGGCGACGAGTGATACGGCTCTGGGAGAGGCGTACAACGTCGTCGATCCCGAGCCGATCACGATGGATGAATACTATCGCATGATCCTCGACCTCTTCCTGCCTGGGCAGCAGCGCAAGCGCTCGCTGACCGTGCCGTTCTGTCTGGCCTGGCCCGTCGCCGCGCTGAGCACGGTTCTGTCCGACCTCCTCGATCGGCCGCGCCCGATCTACGATCCCTCGCTCTACGGGCTGCGGCATGTCACGCACAGCCAGGACTTCAGCAGCGCGAAGGCCGCCAGGCTCCTGGAGAGCTGCGGCTGGACATTCCTCGACCGCGCGGCCGCCCTGGAGGCGCTGCGCACCTGGGACCGATCCGGAACCTGCCGCGCGAAGGGGTGATTCCGTCCCCAGCACTCTCACCCCGGCACTCTCGCCTTCCAGGACTCGCTTCGCCGCGCTACAATCCCATGCGCCTGTGCACTGAAGTGTCACGCCGAAAGCTGAAAGGAAGGGACCGACTCATGCGGACCACCCTGCAAGGCGGCTTGGCTTGCCTGTTCCTGTTTGCGCTGGCCATCGGACATCCCCTCGCCACCGGCGATCCCGGCGCTGCCGCGTCCGGATCGGATCGAATCCTGCTGACCAACCTGCGCATCTTAGACGTGGACGCCGGCGCCATGACCGAGCCGCGGGATGTCCTCATCGCGAACGGGCGCATTGCCACCGTCGCGGCCGCCGGCACCACGGGCCCCGCGACCGGCGCCGTGGTGATCGATTGCACGGGCAAGTATGCGGTTCCGGGCCTCTTCGACTGCCACACCCACATGACGAACCTGCGTATGCTGGGCGACTCCACGATGACGGCAGCGCTGGAGCGCTTCGTGCAGAAGGGCATCACGCAGCTGCGGGATGTCGGCGGATCGCTGGACGCGCTGAAGACGCTGCGAGCCCGCATCGAATCCGGTGAGCAGAGCGGCCCCGACATCTTCTACAGCGGCCCCATGCTCGAGAAGAGCCCGCTCACCTGGGCACAGATGAACATCGGCAATCCGGGTTTCACGGTCGCCATCGACTCCATCGCGGCCGCCGATCGCATCGTCCCCGAGCTCGTCCAGGGCGGGGCGCGGTGCATCAAGGTCTTCAGCAAGTTCGATCGCGACGTCTTCGCCCATGTCGTCGAGCTGGCACGGGCCGCCAACCTGCCCGTGGTCCACGACCCGGGGCCGCCGCTCTTCCACCAGGTGCCGATCGATTTCTCCATCGACTGCGGCGTCGGCAGCATCGAGCACGGCAAGGCCCCCTGGCCGATCGTGCTGGTGGACTCGCTGGCCCAGGAACAGGACGAGCTGGCTCGCGCCAATGCGGGCCGCGACCAGCGGATGGCATTCGTCCTCAAGGCCGCGACTCTCGGGACTGCCGGCATCTCGAAGGAGAAGTTGCAGGGCGTGTTCGACAAGATGGTCGCGCGCGGCGTCTACTTCTGCCCCACCCTCCAGGTCTTTGTGGAGATGGCGAAGCAATCCGCCGCGAGCGAGGCGCCGGGCGGCCAGGCGTCGCCGATGGCGACCATCCAGAAGGGCATGGAGGAAGTCAGCCGCTTCTTCACCCGCGAGGCTGCTGCGCGCGGAATCAAGATCCTCGTCGGCCAGGACGGTGTCTTCCCCGAGGGCACGCTGGCCGAGATGGGGAATCTGCAGGAATGCGGCGTGAGCCCAGCGGAGATCCTCAGGGGGGCGACGATCTACCCGGCGGCATTCCTCAACGCCACAGATCGCTACGGCGCCATCGCCCCCGGCCGTGTCGCCAACATCCTCGTGCTCGATCGCGATCCCCTCGCCGCGATCGAAAACGTCGAGGCGACCTTTCTCGTCCTACAGAACGGCCATGTCATCCACCCCCCCAGTGAAGTGACAGGAGGATAGTCCGGGGGAGGGCGATCATGAGAGGCAGACGGTGTGTCGCGGTCATCCTGGTGCTGGCCTCGCTGACCATGCCTGCAGTCCGGGGACAGGAAACCACGCCGCGGGGCGAGGGTCGCTATCCACTGACCCATCAGCCAGATCCTCTGGTGCCCGAGGTAGCCTTTCTTTCCCAAGCGCCGATCATCGATGGACTGCTCGACGCGGGTCTCGAGCTGCTTCCGGTCGGGGGATTCGCGGTGGGGATTGCCGACGGACGTGGGCCCGAGGTCGATGTGGCAGATCTTGCCTCCGTGCAGGCGGCCGTGCCCACGTATCGCGTCGCGTACGGCACCGATTTCTTCTACCTCTACATCGAGGCCCCCGGTGACCGCCTCCACTTTCGCGACCGTGCCTACCAGAACGGCGACGGCTTCGCCCTGGTGTTGGGCACCGCCCGCCCCGGGGATGCTGCGACCGACGAGTACTACGTCCTGGCCTGCTCAGCGGTCGATGACACGAGCCCGGCCTGGACCCGCCACATCTTCTGGTGCTACAACCACGACACCTTCATCCCCACCAGCGATGCAACGCAGCTCGAGTTCGAGGCCTCCGGCGGCCGCATCCGCTTCGAGCTGTACCTTCCCTGGAGCGATCTCCATCCCTATCACCCCTGGTTCTCGGAGGGAATCGGCTTCAACCTGCGCTTCGTCGAGGCGAAGGGCGAGGGCGCCCGGTACAACTACGAGGTCGTGCCCGACGAGGTCGGCGCGGCGAACCGCCCGCACCTCTACACCCGCCTGTTTTTCGCACCGCCCCGGGTCGTCGGACCGCCGCAGACCTTCTTCATGCCCGAACGCAACAACATCGAGCGCGGGGAGACCCTGCCCTGCCGCGCCGTGACCGCCGCTGCCGGGAATGTCGCGGAAGAGCTGGCCATCCGCATCGGGGTGGACCTGTCCGGGAACGAGCCCGCCCTGAGAACGCGATACGACTGTTCCGTGGGCATCACGCGTCATGCATTCGAGTTGAACACGGCTGGTCTCGATCAGGGGTCCTATACCCTCGAAGCTGCGGCCCATGGTCGGGGCGCGGTGCAGCACGCTGCGCTGTCCGTGCTGCCCGCCCTCGACTTCGCCGCCCTGGCCGCCCGCGTCGAGGCGCTGGCGGGCCGGATCTCTGCCGGCTCGCAGGCGACGCTCGCGTGGTACGTCGGGGATGTGCAGCGAGCATTGGCCGAGGTTCGCGACTATGAGACGTGTGAGACCGAGCGGAAGACCATCGAGCGCATCCTCGAGCGGATCCCGCAGGCCGAGCAGGGCCAGGATGTCTACGCGACCCGGACCGGCTTCTTCCGTCGGGCCTTTCGGTCGCGCGTCGACAACTCGCTGCAGCCCTACACGGTCATCGTGCCAGAAGACCTGGATCGTTCGCGGCGCTACCCACTGATCGTCTTCTTGCACGGGAGCGAGTCGGATGAGACCGACCTGGGTGGCTTCATGCAAGTCGTCCCGGCCGGGTGCATCGGCCTCGGACCGCGAGCCCGAGGGCCGTCAAACCTCTACTGCTTAGACCATGCCCAGACCGATATCGTCGAGGCGATTGACGACGTCATGGCTCACTATCCGATCGATCCGCGGCGCGTCGTCCTAACCGGTTTCTCGATGGGGGGCTACGGAGTCTACCGCACGTTTTTCGAGACGCCGTCGAAATACTGCGCCCTGGCTGTACTATCGGGCGCCCCCTACTTCGGCTCCGACGCGGATGGACGCGCCGAGAGCAGCGTGCCCGTGCTGGACTTCCGGCGCCCTGAGAATCTGGGACCGTTCCGCGGCATCCCAATCTTCATCCACCACGGCCAGCAGGATCGCAACTGTCCCTACGAGACCACGCTCGCGTTGGTGAAGGCGTTGCAGGCCGCGGGGGCCAGGGTTGAATTCATATCCGACCCCAAACTAGGGCACCAGGCCCCGTCCGATGAGGACTATGGGGCCTACCGTCGCTGGCTGGCCGCGGTCCTGGCGGATGAGTGAGGGCTCGACGATGTCCAGCAGCTCCACCGAGATCCGGCACGCGAGGGCGCTGGTCAACGGCATCCGATTGTACTACCTGCGCGCCGGACACCGCGGACACCCCATGCTCTGCCTGCATGGCCGCTGGGGACGTGCCCGGACCTGGAGCGCATTCATGCGTCGCTACGGCGATCGGTATCGCGTCGCGGCTCCAGACCAGCGCGGCCACGGTCTCAGCGATAAGCCGCCGGATGGCTACACAGCCGAGGACCTGGCGGCCGATGCCCGGGCCCTGCTGGAACGCTTGGGCCTCGCGCCGGCGCTTGTGGTCGGCCACTCGATGGGCGCCCGGGTCGCGGCCTACTTGGCCGCGCTCCACCCGCAGTCCGTTGTCGCCGTGGCGCTGCTCGACGAGACGCTGCGCGGCGCAGGGGCGCTCTTCGCGGATTCGCACACTGGGTCCGACGATGACGGCCTCACCGCCTCCTGGCCGGGGCCCTGGCCGACACGCGGCGAGGCTGTACAATTCCTGCGGCAGCGCTTCCCCCGCGAGACCAACGTGGAGTACTTCTCTCACAGCCTGCGCCGGACGGCCGGGGGATACGACTTCCTCTTCTCAAGGGCCTCCATGGCGGCGATCGGGCGTTCGTACGAGGACTGGCGGCCGCTGCTGCCGAAGATTCGCCGCCCGGTGCTCCTCGTCCGTGCCGCGGAGAGCTGGTGTCTGCCCGAGGGGGAGGCCCGGGAGATGCGCGAAGCGCTCCCGGATTGCACCTATGCAGAGATTCAGGGCTCCGATCACGCCGTCTACACGGACAACCCCGGGGACTTCTACGAGGCCTTCGACCGCTGGCTCGTGCACCTGAAGCGATGAGACCGGTCACCGCGGCATGCGCGGTCCGTGCCCCTTGCGGGCGAGACTCAACCCACCGCCGGCGGCCGCGCCATGCTGGCCGGCATGCGCACCGCGACCACCTCACCGCGCACCGTCTGCACGCCGTTCGCGCTGACGCTGACCGAGACGATCGCCTTGCGCTCGCCCATCTCGGTGACGCGACCGCGGATCTCGAGCTCAGGGCCCAGCGGCGTGGGTTTCAGGTACTCGACGCGCAGCGCGGCCGTGACGAATCGGGGCACCGGCCCTGCCCCCACTTGACGGCCGGCCGCACGCTCGCTCGTTCCCGCGGCGGTGGCCATGGCGTGGCAGTCGATCAAGGAGGCGAGCAATCCGCCGTAGACGAACCCCGGTAGCGCGGTGTGCTCGGATCGGGGCGTGAAGCGGGCCACGGCCTCGTCGCCCTCCATGCGGCTCTTGATCTGGTAGCCGTGCTGGTTGAGGTGGCCGCAGCCGTAGCAGTGCGAGAAGTCTTCGGGGTAGTGGTCCTGGATGGCCGGGGACTCGGCGGGGCTCATCGAAACCTCCTCTGGTACAGGCCCGCGGCCGCCGGGACCGTCACCGGCTCGCCGGGCGCGAGGGCCGAGGATACCACCGGCGCGCGCACGATCTCCAGCATTTCACGGGGCAAGGATGTGCTAGGATCCGCCGCACCCCCCACAAGGAGAGCTGCACGCATGCGCAACCGGTCGCGATCCTCGTCGCACGACCCGTTCCCCGGCCAGGGTCAGGGTCTCTGTCTCTTCACCACGCCGCTGGGCACGTGCGGGCTCGCGTGGACCGAACGGGGCATCGATCGCCTGGTGCTGCCCCATGCGGATCGGGCTGCAACGCGGGATGCTCTCTGCGCCGCTGTCCCGGGCCGCCCCGTGATCGCCCGGCCCCCGGAAGCCACTCGCGCCATCACGCGCCGCATCGCGAGTCATCTGCGGGGCCGCACCGATCCGTTCACCGACGTTCCGCTGGATCTCGACGGGACCCCTGCCTTCGGGCGTCACGTCTACACGCGCTTGCGCGAGGTTCCCCCGGGGAGCCTGATCACGTATGCGGAGCTGGCGCGCGCGGCGGGCCGGCCGGGCGCGGCCCGATCGGTCGGGCGCATCCTGGGCGCCAACCCCGTGCCCATCCTCGTCCCCTGCCACCGCGTGGTGACGGCGCGCCGCGAGCTCGGCGGATACACGGCCCCGGGCGGCCCGCGTGTGAAAGCGCGCATCCTGTACGCGGAGGGCGTGCACCTCGATGTGCGCCATGCAGCCGGGATCGCGCACCTGCGGCGCCGCGATCCCGTCCTGCGCAAGATCATCGATCGCGCGGGCCCGTGCCTGCTCGGACTGATTCGCTCCCGTGATCCCTACGAAGCGCTCGTCGAGGCGATCCTGAACCAGCAGCTCTCGGGCAAGGCGGCCGCGACGATCGAGCGCCGCGTGCGCGCCCTGACGCCGGGGCCGGCGCTCCCCCGGCCGCGCGAGCTTGCGCGCATCACCGACGCGCAGCTCCGTGCGGCGGGCGTGTCGCGCCAGAAGGCCTCCTACATGCGCGACCTCGCAGCGCACGTCGCGGATGGACGCTTGCCGCTCGCGCGCTTGGGGAAGATGTCCGATGAGGAGGTGATCCGACGGCTGACCGAGGTCAAGGGCCTCGGCCTCTGGTCGGCGCAGATGTTCTTGATGTTCCAGCTCGCGCGGCTGGATGTGCTCCCGACTGGCGATCTGGGACTGCGCAACGCGGTGGGCAAGGCTTACGGTTTCGAGAAGACGCCCACGCCCGTCGAGATAGAGCGCATCGGCGCGCCGTGGGCGCCCTATCGCTCGATGGGAAGCTGGTACATGTGGCGCAGCCTCCAGGCGGGCGGGATCTAGCGCCGACTGCCTCGCGGGCGGGATCTGGCGCCGGCTGCTTCGCGCGCGCGGGCCCCGTGGTGGATCGACCCTGCGGATGCAGTTACCGCAGCCGAATGACCCGTGTCCCCACACGGGCGCTCCCCGCCTCGAGCCGCACGTAGTGGACACCGCGCGGCACCGGCGCCCCGCGCTCGTCCTCACCCCGCCACACGACCCGCCCCTCCAGCTCACCGCCAGCGCCTGCGCGCACCGGGAAGGCGCGCACGAGCCGCCCGGCGACGTCGTAGATCGCGAGGCGCGCGGGCGATCCCGCCAGTTCTCCCGGCACGTTGAAGTCGATCGTGGTTTCGCCCTCGAAGGGGTTGGGCGCGCAGGTGAGTCCCAGCCCGCTCGTGGCCGGATGCCCCGGATCCGCCCCACCGCCCGGCCGGGTCTCCCCCCCGGGCTCCTCCACCGCCGTGACCACCCCAGGATCGAGCAGCCAGGGGGTGAACACGACGAAATCGCCCACGCGATCCCCCAGACCGCCGGGATTCTGCGTGGGGTGGTGCGGCCCCGTGGGATCGCCCCACCAGTTGTTCTCCGCCGCCACCGGCACGGCCGCGTCATCGTTGCGCAAGCCGTAGCCGGCGTTGCCCGCGATGCTGTTCTCGTGCACCGCCGGGACGTGTCCCGCCCACCCGAGCGTGAAGTGAATCCCAGATTCATCGTTCTCGGTGATCGTGCAGCCCGTGATCGTTGGCTGCGAATTCATCATGTACAAGCCCCCGCCGATCAGGGCTTGATTGCCCAGGACCAGGTTCGCGTCGATCGCGGGTGTGCAGGCCGTCTCGCAGAAGATCCCGCCACCCCGGCCCGCAGCCACGTTCTCTGAGATCTGGTTGCCGGAGATGGTCGGGGAGGACATGTAGTAACAGTAGACGCCGCCCCCGTCGGCTGCTGAGTTGCGCACGATGGTGTTGGCACTGACGTGCGGCGTCGTGCACCAGGCCACCAGGGCCAGCCCGCCGCCTTGCGCGCCGGCCGTGTTGCCAGAGACCTCGCATTCGATCACGGCGAGGTCGTGGCTCTCCTCGGCGAAGATCCCGCCCCCGTAGCCGGACGCATGGTTGTCGTGGACGCGGTTGGCGCGCACGTGGGCCAAGGTCCAGTTGCAGTAGATTCCCCCTCCCAGCTCCGCGTCGTTGTGAGCGATCTCGTTGTCGAAGACCTTGGGCGTCTCCGTGTAGGGATTGAAGATGCTCAACGCGCCTCCGCCGTGGGCGGAGTTGCCTTCGAAGGTGTTGCGCGCGATGACGATCGGTCCGCCACCGCCGGAAAGCTCTTCGCAGTGGATGCCCCCTCCGTAATAGGCATCGGCCGAGTTGTCCCGGAACTCATTATCCACGATGACGGGATAGGCACCTTCGTAACAGCAGACCCCCCCGCCGCTCCCGTCGATCACGGTGTTGCCGAGGAAGCTGTTGCCCTGAATGATCGGGCTGTGCCCGTTCCCCGAGCAGTGGATCCCACCCCCGTAGTAGGTCGCGACGTTGTCCACGATCCGGTTGCCGCGAATCCTCGGGGCCGCTGAGAGGCAAGCGATGCCGCCGCCCATCTCGCCTGTTCCGTGCGTGATCGTGAAACCTTCGATCAAGGTGGTCGAGTCGACTGGTACCGCGATGCGGATCACCGTGTCGACGCCCATGGCGTCGATCGTCGTCGCCTCGGGCCCCGCCTGGCTGATCAGGGTGAGCGACTGCCGCGCGGGCCAGACGATGTCCTCGTAGTAGATGCCGGGCGCGACCAGGACCGTGTCGCCATCGCTCGCCACGATGAGCGCGTGCTGGATCGTCGCGTACTGAGCCGGCACGTGCAGCGTGTGTGCCGCCGCGGGCGCGATGAGGAGCGCCAGGCCGGCGCCGATCCACCAACCCCACCGGAGGATCGATCGTCCCCACTCCCTGAGGGATTCACCGCCGCGCATGATTTACCTCCTGGTCGCATGCGGCACGGGATGGCGCATGCCATCCCGCGCGAGGTCGTCACGCAGCACGTACAAGCATAGCACACGCTGGCGATCTGGCCGCGTCGACGCCGCGGACATCCTGCATCCCGGGGAGGTGGCCCCTTTCCGTCCTGCCCCTGGGACACCTGCATCAGGGATCGCGCGCGCAGAGCAGCCGTTCCCCAGCTCTGACCGGGGCTCCGCCGTGCCCGGTCGGCAGTTGACGCCCGCGCCACCGTGTGGTTAGCTCCCTGGTGTGGGATCGTGCCTCAAGAGCTCCTCGCGTCCCGTTCACGATCCGCACAAGGAGGAAGGCACCATGAAGATGGTCCTGCTCCGATCGCTGTGCGCCCCGCTGCTGGCCATTCCGGTCATCGGTCCGGTCCTGAGCCCCGCCGGCGCTGTGCTGGTCGAGGCCGACCTGGACGGCCTGCCCACCCTGATGGAGCTCGTGAATCTCCCCGCCCGCACGATGGCGGGAGAGGGGGGGCGCCCCGTGGACGTCGTGGGGGGCACGTCCAGCTCCTCCGTCGGCACTGGTCGGGCCAAGGGCAACGCCTATCGCGCCGACATCAGCGTCTTTCTGAACAAGGCCGAGTTCTGGCTCGATTTCACGAGCATGCAGACCTTGAGCTACTACGTCTTTGTCTCGCCGGTCGAGTTCGGCACGTACACCGAGATTCACCGCCATTCAGAGAGCGTCACCGGATCTGGCGCGGCGTGGTATTCGACGGGCCCGATCTACGTGCCCTTGAATGCCGGCTACTACTACATCATCGCCGTCTCCTGGAGCGGCACGCTGAGGTACTACTTCAGCAGTGGAGACTCGCAAGCCACCTCCTTTGGTGCCCACGTCCACGGACACGCCAGCGGCTATCATCCGCTCCCCACCACTATCCAGAGCTCGGCCAACGATCAAGCGATCTACTATCAGCAGTTGACCACGACCGGGGTATCGCCGGCGGAAAGGTCGACATGGGGGGCGATCAAGGCGCTTTACCGGTAGCCGCGCGGCGCAGGGACCGACCGCCGTCCCGGCGGGTCGGAGCAGGCGCCGTCCTGCATCAGCGCAGGCAGAGCACGCGCCCGGACCCGCTTCTCCTCCCGCGCTCATCCTCCAGGCGCAGGATGTAGATGCCCGCGGGCACTTGCTCACCCGACCGTCCCCGCCCATCCCAGGTGATACGGCCTTCGCCCGGCGGGCACCCGGGGGCGGCCAGCGTGATGACCTCCCGGCCGCTCACGTCGAGCACCCGCAGCCAGGCGGCCGCCGCGCGTTCCCCGCCGTACCGGATCGTCGTCCCCTCGCGAAACGGATTGGGCGTGCTCGCGATCACGAGCTGGGTCGGGTCTGACCGCGCCGCTTCCGGCCCCCCGTCCACGGCCGCGGGCCCCCGCAGCAAGATGTCCGGGAAGATCGTCTCCCCGCCCCGCGTGATCCACCCCGAGACCGCCTCGCTCACCAGGCCGTCCTTCTCGGCGACCACCGAGTACAGGGTCGAATCCGTGGTCCGATTGCCCGCCCACGCGCCAAGGTGATACAGTCCGTCGGCGTCCGTCAGCTTCTTGGATCGCACGAGCAGCTCGCCCGTGGTCCGGCCGATGGTGCTGCAGGTGATGAACGCCCCCTCGACCGGCGCGCCCACCTCATTGATCACGCGTCCCCCACCCGCGCCGACGTACGGGTAGTAGACCTCGTCCAGCAGCGCTGGGAGCGCGTCGGCATCCCAGCGCGACCGGACGATGTTCGGGATGATGATCCAGTGGCCCGCAAAGAGCATGACTCCATTGATCTCCCCATTGTCGTAGCGATCCAGCAGGTGTCTGTACATGTAGTCGATGCAGGCCGGTGTCATCCAGCCGTAGGTGCCGTTCATGATGTAGATGCCGCAGTTGATCTCTTTGCCGGGGTAGGAGGCGCGGAACTGCGTCACGTAGGTGTCGATGTAGGTGTAGTAGGGGTTCTGGTTGTAGATCCAGAGGTTGATGCCGTCGACGAAGGGCACGAACTGAGCCGGGAGGGTGTGACCCGAGTAGATCACGACGAAGAGCTTCAGGTGCGGCGTGGTCTCGGGCGTGTTGTGGTGCACGACGCCATTGGCATCCACGACCTTGCCCTTGAGCGCGTCGCGAATATCGTGGACGGAGGCGGTGTCGAGGCCGCCGAAGTCGTCGATGTTGATGCCGTAGATCTGCCCGTGGATCTTCGAGAGCCGCGAGAAGCGTGCGGCCCCCTGGACCATGCCCGGCGGCCAGAGCGGCGCGTAGAGCGCGGTGTCGGCCGGCACATTGACCACCCCACTTTCGCTGGGGGGACGGACGACGCCCGTGAGGCGCTCGGCGTTCCACTGGTTGCACGTCAGGTCGATCCACTGCTGGAACGTGTGCCCCTCGTCACTGGGATCGTTCATGTTCCAGAAATCGCCGAAGCCAAAGGCGACCTGGACGTTCGTGCTCTCCGGAATGCCCGGCGCCTGGTAGACGGGGCCATCGCTCGAACGCCAGATGCCGAGGGGGCCGGCGGGTCGGGGCAGCGCATCGGTCGTGGGTTGCGCGAGGTTCGTGCCGCAGAGGAGCAAGAGAGAACCGGCAAGCGTCAAGCGCGCGAAAGACCGTTTCATGACAGCCTCCCGAGCTGAGGTGAGTGGCCAACTGCGATTCTGCGCTCTCGCGCAGCGCGCTGGCAAGTCGTCTGTGGTGGGATCACCTGTGGTGGGCTCGTCTGCGGCGGGATCCTCGGTCACGGGCACTGGACGTACGCGGCCAGCATCGCGACCGCCTGGTGGATCAACGCGTCTCGGTCGATCCCTCCCGGCGGCTCGTGGACGATCCAGCGCGACAGGGCTGTGATGGTGTGCACGAACACGTGCGCGGCAGCGGGATCGGCCCCGATGCGCGTCGCCGAGCGGCGCGCCAGCAGGTGTGCGACCTGCTCGACGTAGGAGCGATTCTCCGCGCGCTCCCGCCGGCGAACATCCGGCGGGCGCGGGACTTCCTCGATGAGGGCTCGATTGAGCCGCGGGCTGTCCGAGTGGGCTTCGACCAGGCAACGGAAGAGGTCGCGCAGCGCGGTCTCGAGGGGGATCGCCGGATCGCGCAGCGTCTCGATGGAGCGCTCGATGACCGGTCGGACAGCCCGCTGATGCTGTTCGAGCAGCCCGACCAGAATCGCTTCCTTGTTGGGGAAGTACTGGTAGAGCGACCCGATCGAGACGCCCGCCCGGGCGGCAATCCGGTTGGTGCTGGTCGCGTCGTACCCGTCCTCCGCGATGAGCTGTGCCGCGGCCTCCAGGATGGCCGCCACGGTCTGACGAGCCCGCTCCTGGCGCGGAATCCTGGGCCCCGAAATCCGAGCCTGCGGCGATCTGCCCCGGCGCAGCGGGCGGCTCTTCCTCCCCGAACTTGCACTCTTGTTTACCATTGTGCCATTCTCTCCATCCGCCCCACGCACCGGCCCGAACGCGAGCCAACACACCGGGGCGCGCGGCGTATCCTACGATAGTGAGTGATAACTCACATTTCAATCCCGACGTGGATTCGCGCCGGAAAGAGGTAAGGAGGATTCGACCATGACGCAGCGCCCCGCTCCCGTGACCCATGAGCCGCTCGCGGGCCATGCTCCCGCGCCCGCCGAGCGCGTCTGCCCGTGGTGGCTCGGGCCCTTGTTGGCGAGCCCCGTGCGCCGGCTCTTCGACAACACCGGGCCGTTGCTGGCAACGCTCATCGAGCCGGGCATGACGGTGCTCGACTTCGGCTGCGCGATGGGCTTTCACACCCTGCCCGCGGCGCGACTCGCGGGGGCGCACGGCCGCGTGATCGCCGTGGACGTCCAGCCGCGCATGCTCGCGGGCCTGCGACGCCGCGCGGCCAGGGCCGGGCTGGTGGAACGGATCGACCCGCGTCTGTGCCAACCGGGCGATCTCGGCTTCGAGGACCTGGCCCGGTCCGTGGACGTCGTCCTGGCGTTTCATGTGCTCCACGAGACACCTGACATCCCTCGCACGCTGAATCAGCTCGGCCAGGTCCTGCGTCCGGGCGGCCGATTCCTGCTGGTGGAGCCCAAGGGACACGTATCGGAGGCCAGCTTCGCGGCGACCCTCGCCCACGCCGAGTCGGCCGGCCTCCAGGTCGTCTCGCCCGCCAGGACGCGCGGCAGCCGGGCCGTCGTGCTGCAGCGCCCGCCCGCAAACGGGTGAGACAGCCCCAGCGGGATCGGCTACAATCCCGGCGAGCGCGATCTGCTGAGTTGTGTGTCAACCAAAGGGAGTGGCGCGGTGAACACCGACACAGCGGACGAAGCGTTTGGCACGTACGAAGCCGAATGCGTCGGGTGTGACTCCTTCCTCCGTGTGAATGACCTCGGGCTTTGTGAGCGCTGCGCGGCCAAATGCGAGAGGGACCTCATCCGCATGAGGGATTGAGTGTACTCGACTTCGGCATACGCCCTGCGTCCCGCCCAGAGGGATGAACTGAGAAACGCGGTCGCTAAGCAGTACGGCACAGAGAACGAGCTTCTTGCCCAGTCTGACAGCAGATCATCACAGCGTACGGTCAGACGAGCCGCTCGCCGGCGCGGGCGTGCTTCCAGAGGAAGCCGCAATGAATCCTCCAGATGGCGCCGGAGCTCTCCGCCGGCAAGTTGAGCGGCGGGCCAAGTCGGGACTCCGCGACTATCCCATCCGCCCGACCACGTTCGCTGGTGAAGCTGGCGGTGGCCGTCAAAGGGCCAACATGAAGGCATGCATTCTAGGCTGGATACCGCTTGCGCTGGCGCTGTCTACCTGTGCGTGCACGCGGCCGGCGTCCAACCCCTCACACAGGACCGGGTTTGCGTCAACGGCGTGCGGCTTCCAGCTCGATCTCCCCCCGGGTTGGTTCGCCATGAGCACCACGACCGATCTTGTCTTATCCGACAGCTCTTGCGCAGTCGGCCTCCGGTCCGAGACGTGGGAGGCAGCCGCGGAGCATTCGCCGTACGACATCCCCGAGTTCGCTATCTATGTTGAAGTCTTCGCCGGGTCGCTGGACGACGCCTGCGAGAAGACATTCATCTGTCGGGATGATCACGGAGCGTGGTGGATAGAAGGCCGAATGGGGACCCGCGACGGGGCGGCGTCGATCTCGTCGACCGCCTGGCACGGCGTGCGAGGAGTCTCAGAGACCGGCAGATACTGGAAGGAGGGAGGTTACGCCGGACCCGCGAAGGCCTTCGTTGCACTGCTTGACAGCCGCGATGGTCGTCTGGCCCTCGTGATTGCGGACAATGAGATGAACGATGAGCTGTTGTTCAGCAGAATTCTTCAGTCGTTCCTTTTCACGGACTGACACGGCTAACCAGGGCGTGCACCCGCCAGTCGCTTCGCGCCTGCAGGTGACGCCTGCAGTTGGGCGTATGGGAGGTCGGACATGAGAATCCGAGAAACGGGTGGTCCCATCTATAGGCTGAAGGTAACACTCCGCGGATCGAAGCCACCGATCTGGCGGCGGTTCTTGATACCGGGGGGGATTACGCTGAAGCGACTTCATGACTCGCTCCAGGCGGTCATGGGCTGGTACGATGGGCATCTTCATCAGTTCCATTGCGCCGGCGTGCTCTATGGCACCTCGGATCGCGAGATTGGGCTGGACCGCGCGAGCGAGACCAGAACGACCGTCGATCAGCTCCTTCGCCGGCCGAAGGATCGCCTGGTCTATGAATACGATTTCGGAGACAGCTGGGAGCACGAGGTCGTCCTCGAGGGGATCCTCCCGCCGGGGCGCGATGGGCGGTATCCGATCGTTGAGGCGGGGCGTCGAGCCTGTCCCCCAGAAGATGTCGGCGGAATCCCAGGGTACGAGCGATTCCTTGAAATCGTAACGAGTCCGAAGCACCCGGAATACCGCGAGACCCTGGAGTGGTTTGGCCGTCCATTTGATCCCGAGAGCTTCGATCCACATGAAGTGAATCTGTCGATCCATGGCGGCTGGGCTCCCGCCCAGGACGCCGAACAAGCGGATGAACGCGCCGGCCGGCGCCGCCGCGCTGATCGGAAACAGAGCTGAGGGATTGCCGACCGCAGCCGCGGGAAGCCAGGGCCGCGCCAGGATCATCCGCGGGTGATGTCCGCGTTCGCAGGAAAGGATGCCGACATGAGCGACCACGCGCTGGAGCGCCGCACGTTTCTCAAGGCCCTGCTCGGAGGGCTGCCCGTCCTCGCCCTCGATTGGAGCTCGTTCCCCCGCGGGGGTGGTGGCGCGCAAGCCGCGGACGCCTGGGACGCGGTCATCATCGGCGCCGGACTCGGCGGGCTGAGCTGCGCGGCTGCCTTCGCCCGCCAGGGCTTCCGCCCGATCGTGCTCGAGCAGCACAGCGTCGCGGGCGGCTATGCCACCTCCTTCCGCCGGCCGGGTGGCTTCGAATTCGACGTGTCGCTCCATTCCACGACCGCGGGCGAGCGCAACGGTGTGTACAATCTGATTCCAGGGTTCCCGGAGATCGAAGATGTGAAGTTCGTACCGCATCAGTCGCTCTACCGGGCCATCTTCCCCGAGCACGATATCCGCGTGCCACAACGGGATCCGAACTCGTACAAAGCGATGCTGATCGAGCTCTTCCCCGCGGAAGCCGCGGGTATCGATGAGCTGTTCAAGACGATGGCGGGCCTCACGGATGATATCGGCCGCTACCAGGGCGCGAGTGGCCAGGTGGACATGTCGAAGTTCCCGACCGAGTTCCCCTACCTCTTCCAGAACTACAATCGCACGTGGGGGCAGCTTCAGGACTCTTGCCTCAAGGATCCGCAGGCCAAGGCCATTCTGTCCTCGCAGTGGGCCTATTACGGACTGCCGCCGTCGAAGCTGGCCTGCATGTACTACGCCCTGCCCCTGTGGGGTTACCTGACGCGCGGCGGCTACTACCCCATCGGTCGCTCGCAGACGATCAGCGATGCGCTGGTGCGCTTCATCGAGTCGCACGGCGGGCAGGTGCTGCGCGGCGCGCTGGCGGAGCGGATCCTGGTCAGCGACGGCGCCGCCAGCGGTGTGCGCCTGGCCGACGGCCGGGAATTCGTGGGCCGGGCCATCGTCGCCAACGCCAATGCCCCCGATGTGTTCCACAAGCTCCTGGCCCCGGGCGAGTGCGCGCCTGACTACCTTGCCCGAATTGACTCGCTGCAGATGAGCGTCTCCGCTTTTCAGGTGTTCCTCGGCCTGAATTCGGACATCGTCAAGGCCGCCGGCGTCCCTGACACCGAGGTGTTCTATTACCCGGGCTATGACCCGGAGGCCGACTACGCCGCGGTGCTCACCGCCGACATGGAACGGTGCGGCTTCGGCGTCACCCTGTACGACAACCTGTTCGAGGGCTACTCGCCGGCGGGCAAGAACACGCTCAGCATCATCACCCTGCAGGGCTACGATGCCTGGCAACCGTACGAGGCCGCCTACCTCGAGGGCGACAAGCAGGCCTACCGCGCGGAGAAGGAACGCCTGGCCGACATCCTGATCGAACAGGTCGAGCGGAGGCTGCTGCCCGGGTTGCGGGACGCGATCGAGGTCCGGGAGATCGGCACGCCCCTGACGAACCTGCGCTACACGAAGAACTCCCGCGGCGCGATCTACGGCTGGGATCAGACGGTGGGTAACTCCGGGTCGACCCGGTTGCCGCACCGGACGCCGGTGAGGAACCTCTACCTGGCCGGCGCCTGGACCAGCCCGGGCCACGGCTACGGGGCGGTCATTCCGAGCGGCCTGCTCTGCTTCGCGGAGGTGATGAGGGACTGGCAAGGGTAGGCAGCCCGCCAGGTTTGACTCTTCCAGCCCACCCCCTTCCGGGTGTATGATTTCCTGTCTTGTGCAGGCCGTTCGCGGTCGATCTCCGGGGACTGGAGGGACCCATTGCCCCCAGGGCGATCCTCCGCCAGGCAGTGAGGCGTAATCAAAACCGCCGAAACAGGATAGGAGGTTTGCAGGCGATGAGGCTCATCAATCCCCATGGAGGCCGTCTGATCGATCGGCTGGTCTCCAAGGAAGAAGCACAGGCCCTGGAGCAAAAAGCTCACGGGCTGCCCCGCATCCAGCTCAATCCCCGCGAGACCGCCGATCTCGAGATGATCGCAACCGGGGCCATGAGCCCGCTCGAGGGCTACATGGCGCGGGCCGACTACGAGGCGGTCGTCGAGAAGATGCACCTCTCGACCGGCCTGGCCTGGACGATCCCCATCACCTTGGCGGTGAAGACCGAGCAGGCCGCTTCGCTCAAGCCGGGCACCGAACTCGCGCTCTACGACGACAACACGCTACTGGCGGTGATGGAGCTGCAGGACAAGTACCAGCCCGACAAGATGCGCGAGGCGGAGAAGGTCCTGCGCACGACCGACGATGCGCACCCGGGGGTGCAGTACCTGAAGAGCATCGGCGACGTCTATCTGGGCGGCCCGCTCAAGGTGATCCGCAAGCCTCATCACAGCGATTTCAACGAGTACCGGCTCGACCCCAAGGAAACGCGGGTCCTGTTCAAGGCCAGGAACTGGGAGACGATCACGGCCTTCCAGACGCGCAACCCGATCCACCGCGCCCACGAGTACCTGCAGAAGTGCGCGCTCGAGGCGGTCGACGGCCTGTTGATCCACCCCCTGATGGGCGCCACCAAGGCCGACGACATCCCGGGCCCGGTGCGGATGGAGTGCTACCGGGTGCTGCTCGAGAACTACTACCCGAAGGATCGGGTGGCCCTCTCGATCTTCCCGGCCGCCATGCGGTACGCCGGCCCGAGCGAGGCCATCTGGCACGCCATCGTTCGCAAGAATTACGGCTGCACGCACTTGATCGTGGGCCGCGACCACGCCGGCGTGGGCAAGTACTACGGAACTTACGACGCCCACCACATTTTCAAGGATTTCGAACCGGGCGAGCTGGAGATCACGCCCATGTTCTACGACCACGCGTTCTTCTGCAAACGCTGTGGGAACCTGGCGTCGATCAAGACCTGCCCGCACGGGCAGGAGGACCGGCTCTTCCTGAGCGGCACGAAGGTCCGCGAGATGCTCGCCAAGGGCGAGAATCTGCCGATGGAGTTCACGCGGCCCGAGGTGGCCGAGGTGCTCCGCGCGCAGATGCGCCAGGCGCACTAGGTGCCGGGCCAGCTCCCCGGATGGACCTCCGGGGCAGCATCAGGTGTTGAAACAAAGTGGCATATTGGGCCTTCAGGATGAGCGGCCTGTGCCCGATCTAAACGATGGAATCACGAGCGGTTCGGCGCAATCCCCGGGGTGGGCCCCGGGGAGCCGGTCGCTCTGACACTCGAGGGGGAGAGGGGCATGAAGGGGTTCACGCTGTGGTTCACCGGGCTTTCGGGATCCGGGAAGTCGACGCTGGCACGCGGGGTGGAGCAGGAGCTGCGCCGCCGCGGTATGAAGGTCGAAATTCTCGACGGGGATGTGGTGCGCACGAACCTGAGCAAGGGCCTCGGGTTTTCCAAGGAGGATCGCGACACCAACATCCGCCGCATTGGCTTCGTCTGCCATCTCTTGACGCGGAACGATGTCGTGGCCGTGGCTGCCGCCATCTCGCCGTACAAGGCGATCCGCGACGAGAATCGCAAGATGATCGGACGCTTCGTGGAGGTCTACTGCAAATGCTCGCTCGACGAACTCGAGCGCCGCGATGTCAAGGGTATGTACAAGAAGGCCCGTGCGGGAGAGATCAAGGGCTTCACCGGGGTCGACGACCCGTACGAGGCGCCGGAGAATCCGGAGATCCTGATCGACTCCGAGAAGCAGTCGCCCGAAGAGAGCCTGGCGATCATCCTGCGCACGCTGGAGCTGATGAACCGCATCCCGCCGGCGCCGGAGGCGACCGAGATCCCGGCCGACGAGGAAGGCAAGATCCGCGCGAAGCTGAAGGAACTCGGATACCTGTGATCCGTTCGCGACATCGGGTAGCGCGTACGCTGGCCGTGGCGGCCCTGGCCGCCGCGGCCTTGCCCGGCGCCGCCCATGCTTACGTTGGCCCCGGCGCCGGCTTTGCCGTCGTCGGCTCGCTGGGCGTCCTGTTCGTCACCTTCTTCCTGGGTCTTTTCGCCCTGCTCACGTGGCCCTTCCGGGCCATCTACCGCTTGATCCGGGCGCGCGCGCTGCGCCGCAAGACCGACGTCAAGCGCGTGCTCATCCTGGGGCTGGACGGGATGTGCCCGAAGCTCGCCACGCGCTGGATGCGCGAGGGGCACCTGCCGAACCTGAAGAAGCTGGCCGAGACGGGCAGCTTCCAGCCGCTCGCCTCGGCCGTGCCGCCGATGTCGCCGGTCGCCTGGTCGTCGTTCGCCACCGGCGTCGACCCCTCGAAGCACAACATCTTCGATTTCCTGAACCGCGATCTGAAGAGCTACATGCCGGTTCTCTCCTCGACCGACATCCGGCCGCCCGTCAAGACGCTGAAGATCAACCGCTTCGAGATCCCGATCAGCAAGCCACTCGTGCGCCTGCTGCGCAAGAGCCGTGCCTTCTGGACGATCCTCGGCGAGCATCTCGTCTCGTGCCACGTCCTGCGCGTTCCGATCACCTTCCCGCCCGAGCGTCTGCCCAACGGCGCGCTGCTGGCCGCGATGTGCGTGCCCGACCTGCGCGGCACGCAGGGGTCGTTCACCTTCTTCACGACCGATCCCGAGCGTGCCGCCGCGTTCGAGGGTGGCACGATCATCCGCATCACCCCCCAAGATGGGAAGATCGCGACCGAAATCCCCGGTCCGCCCGACCCGCTCTCGCGCGCGCACCAGGTCATGAAGGTGCCGCTCGCGATCACCCTCGATCGCGCGGCGGGCAAGGCCCGCATCACGGTCGGTCGGGAGACGATCGAGCTGCCCGAGCGGAAGCTCAGCGACTGGGTGCGTCTGGAATTCAAGGCCTCGCTGGGGCAGAAGGTGAAGGGCATCGTCCGCTTCCGGGTGATGAGTTTCGAGCCGCACTTCGGTCTCTACATGACCGCCATCCACCTCGATCCCGAGAGCCCGGCCATGCCGATCTCCTCGCCGGGCTTCTTCGCGCAGTACCTCGCGCGCCTCCAGGGCCCGTACGCGACCCTCGGCCTGGCCGAGGACACCTGGGCCCTCAACGAGCGGATCATCGACGAGGAGACCTTCCTCGAGCTGACGATGCTGATCCACGAGGAGCGCGAGAAGATGTGGTTCAACTCGCTCGCGAAGAATCGCTCGGGGTTGAACGCCATCGTCTTCGACGCCACCGATCGCATCCAGCACATGTTCTACCGCTACCTGGTCGACGATCACCCGGCCAACCGCGGCAAGGACACCGAGCGCCACAAGAACGCGATCCTCGACATCTACAAGCGCTGCGACGATCTGCTCGGGCGCACGATGAAGTACATCGATGACAAGACGGTGCTGTTCGTGATCTCCGACCACGGCTTCGCCCCGTTCAAGCGGGGGATCAACCTGAACGCCTGGCTGACGCAGAACGGCTACTTCGCGAGCAAGAACGGCAGCGTGGGGCGTTACTTCGACGGCGCCGACTGGACGCGCACGAAGGCTTATACATTCGGGCTGACCGGAATCTACGTCAACCTGCAGGGGCGTGACGCGCACGGCACCGTGACGCCGGGCGATGAGTTCCAGGCCCTGAAGGCGGAGCTGATCGAGCAGCTCTCGGGCCTGCGCGATCCCCAGACCGGAGAGATCGGCATCCTGCGCGTCTTCGACGGCGAGAAGATCTACCACGGGCCATACCGCGCGGGCGGGCCGGACCTCATCATCGGCTACAATCGCGGATACCGCGCCTCGTGGGAAGGGGCCGTCGGCAGCGCCGAGGGGGACGTGTTCACCGACAACACCCGGAGCTGGGGCGGCGATCACTGCATGGAACCGCTGGTCGTGCCGGGCGTGATCTTCTCGAACCGCAAGATCCAGTCGAAGTACGCCGCGCTGCGGGATCTGGGGCCGACGGCGCTCGACCTGCTGGGCGTGCCGATCCCGGCGCACATGGACGGGATTCCACTCCTCAACCCCGCGTCGGCCGGCAAGCGGGCGCAGATGTCGGACGCCTACTTCCTGCACGGGTCGCCGCCCGCGCCGGTGAAGTGGAGGTAGCCCGTGGTCAACCGCCCCCGCAAGCCTCGCGCGCTCGTGGCCACGGCCGTCCTTGCCCTCTGTGTCGCGCTGGGGGCCACGCTGCTCGATCGCGACGCGCGTCCGGCGGCCCAGGCGCCCACGGCGGCGGACGGCAAGCGCGTGATCGTGTTGGGCATCGACGGCCTGGACTACAAGCTGGTCTGCGAGTGGATCGAGCAGGGCCTCCTGCCGAACCTCAGGCGCCTGCGCGACACGGGCAGCTTCCACCCGCTCACCACCAGCATGCCGCCCCAGAGCCCGGTGGCCTGGAGCAACTTCATGACGGGGGCGAACTCGGGGCAGCACGGCATCTTCGATTTCATCCACCGCAACCCCGACACCTATCTGCCGTTCTCATCGATGTCGGAGGCCAAGCCCGCGGCGGACCAGGTCACCTTCCTGGGGATGAAGCTCGCCAACCACGTGCAGCTGCCCTTCTCCGACTACGTCCTGCCCTTCGCGGCCGGCACGACGGAGAACCTGCGCAAGGGCACGCCCTTCTGGGAGATCCTGGCCGACCACGGCGTGCCATGCATGATCCATCGCTGCCCGGTCAACTTCCCACCCGTCCCCAAGCCCGGGGTCACGATCCTCTCGGGCATGGGCACACCGGACATGCAGGGCACGAACGGCACGTACGCCTACTACACGAATCGTCCACCCAGCAATTACAAGGACGCCACCGGCGGCAAGATCTTCCCCACCGATGTCGTCAACGGCGTGGCCAAGAACCGGCTCTACGGGCCACCCAACGATTTCATCGACTACGATCGCGTGGAGCGCCGCACTGGACGGAAGGTTGCCTATCAGGACCGCAAGGCTTCGATCCCCTTCACGGTCTACGTCGATGCGGAGAACCCGGTCGCCAAGATCGTCATCGACGGCAAGGAGATCTTCCTGCGGGAAGGCGAGTTCAGCGCCTGGACCGAGGTCAAGTTCAGTCTGCTGCCCACGCCGGGCATCATCCGCTGGCTGTGGCATGATGTGGTCAGCGTCAGGGGCATGGTGCAGTTCTACCTCAAGTCGGCGCACCCGGACTTCGGGTTGTACATCACCCCGGTGCAGATCAGCCCGTTCCATCCGGCCATGCCGATCAGCTCGCCACCCGAGTACGCCGCCGAGCTGGCGGAGGCGATCGGTCCCTACTACACGCAGGGCATGCCCGAGGCTACCAAGGCGCTCGAGTTCGACGTCTTCAGCAACGCGGACTTCCTCAAGCAGTTCGACATCATCGTCAACGAAGAGATCCGCATGGCCGACCGCGAGCTGCCCCGGTTCAAGGAGGGCGTGCTCTTCCTCTACTGGAGCTGTGTCGACCAGTCCGGCCACGTCATGTGGCGCACGATGGCGGGCGAGGAGACCCACCCCGCTTACGTCGCCGCGCTCGACAACCCGTTCAAAGGGTTCTACCCCGCGCTCTACTCGGAGATCGACGAATACGTGGGCAAGGTGCTCGACGAGTACGTCGATGAAAACACCTACCTGATCGTGCTCTCGGACCACGGCTTCTCGACCTGGCAGCGGGCGTTCGACCTGAACCGCTGGCTGCTCGACAACGGGTACCTGTTCCTGCAGCCGGGCAAGACGGCTGCCAGCGTCGAATTCACCTACGGGATCGACTGGGACAGGACCAAGGCCTACGCGCTGGGGATCAACGGCCTGTACATCAACCAGGCCGGCCGCGAGCGCAACGGCATCGTGCCCCCTGGACCGGCCAAGGACGAGCTACTGGAGGAGATCAGCGCGGGGCTGAAGGCGTTCGTGGACCCGAAGAACGGGGTCCATCCGATCCACGAGGTGTTTCTGCGGGACGATATCTACGACGGGCCGCACGCCGCCGACGGCCCGGATGCGCAGATCGGGTATGTCGCCGGCTACCGCGCCTCGGACGAATGTGCGGTCGGCGAGATCACGGAGTCCGTGGTGGCCGACAACACGCGGCGGTGGAGCGGCGACCACTGCCAGGATTACCGGATGGTGCCGGGCGTGCTCTTCACCAACTTCCCGGTGGAGCGCTCCGACCCGGCGCTCATCGACATCGCGCCGACGCTGCTGCAGCTCTTCGGCGTGCCGATCCCGCCGGAGATGAACGGGCGGCCGGTGTTCTAGAGCCGGGGCGCGGCCGGCGGCGCGAGAGACGGGCGCCGGCGCGCGGCCGGCGATGCAGGAAAGGGCAGAGGCCATGTTCGGAGAGAAGAAGATCAAGCTCAGCAGGGAGCTGTACGAGCAGATCGAGCGCGTGGCCAAGCTGGCCGGCTACTCCTCGGTGGATGAGTTCGTCATCCACTCGCTCGAGAAGGAGATGGCCAAGCTGCAGGAGGCCCAGTCGGACGAGGAGATCAAGGAGAAGCTGAAGGGGCTGGGCTACCTGGCGTAGGGGCTCGGCGCTCGCGGCCAGGACGCGGAGTCGCCTTGGGCGTCGTGCGACCGGCTGGGAAAGGGAGCGTTGCCATGTGGGGGATTGCCGCGGTGATCAGCGGGATCTTCGACGCCCTGTTGGCGCCGTTCCGAGGGATGCACCCCGCAGTGGGGCTGCTCGTCATCTCGGCCATCGCCGGGGTGGTGATGCTCCTCATCTTTGGCAAGACCTCGAACCAGAAGGCCATCCGCAGCGCCAAGGGCCGCCTGAAGGCGCACATCGCCGAGATCTGGCTCTTCCGCAACGACATCGGGCAGATGCTCCTGGCCATCGCCCGTGTGCTGATCCACACGGGGCGCTACTTCGCCCACAGCCTGCGGCCGCTGCTCTTCATCTTCATCCCGGTGCTCATCATCATGGTCATGCTGGCCGTGCGGTACGAGCACCGGCCCTTCAAGGTCGCCGAGACCGCGGTTGTGAGCGTGACGGTGGACGATCCCGCCTGGACGCGCGGGGATCAGGTCCAGCTCATCGCCCCGTCCGGGGTCGAGGTGCTCAGCCCGGCGCTGCGCATGCCGGCGATCGGCCAGATCGAGTGGCAGATCCGGGCCACCGACCCGGGGCGCCACGAGGTGACCGTGCGCACGCCGCGCGGCGAGGTGACCAAGCGCGTGCTGGTCGCGGCAGAGGGTCAGGCGCTCGACAAGGTGCGCGACAAGATCGCCGCGGCGCGCGGGCGGACCTTCTCGGAGGCCTTCCTCCTCTTCCCGGCGGAGCCGCCGCTGCCGTCCGGTCCCGGGATCCGCGCGATCGAGGTCAAGGGCTGGCCCACGCGGGATCTCTCGATCTTCGGACTGGGCATTCACTGGCTGATCGTCTTCTTTGCCGTCTCCCTCATCGCCGGGTTTGCCGTGAAGGGCATCTTCGGGGTCGAGGTGTGAGCCGTACTCGCACCGGGGTGTCTATCGCGGTGCGCTGGCCTGCAGCCACAGGCTGACGAGGTGATCGTCTCATGACAAGCTGGCGCGACCCCGACCCCCGCGGCACCGTCGACCTGCACCTGCACACGACCGCCTCGGATGGCAGCGAGTCCCCCCGGCGCCTCTTCGAGATGGCGCGGGACGCGGGCCTGCGCGCGATCGGCTTCTGCGATCACGACTCGATCGGCAGCGTCGCCGAGGGGTTTCGCCTGGCCGAGGAGTTCGGCATCGAGTTCGTGCCCGGCTGCGAGATCGGCATCGCGCACGACCCTGAGCGCGGCCTCATCGAGACCGACATCGTCGCGTATGGCTACGATCCCGGGCACGATGAGCTGAACGATGTCTTGGTCCGATTGCAGCGGGCCAAGAACCAGAAGCTCGAGGGGCAGCTCGAGGTCCTCGCGGCGGCCGGTTACCGGATCCCCAGGGATGAGGTGCTGGCCCTGGCCAAGGGTGAGACGATCCGGCGACCGCACATCTACGCCGTCCTGCACAAGCACTTCCCGGACGTCACCCCGCCAGTCTTCTACGGGAAGACCGACTTCGGCGGCCCGTGGTACGTGTCGAAGGAGTACAGCCTGACCCTCGAGGACTGCGTCGCTGTCGTGGGCCGTGCCGGGGGCGCGTGCGTGCTCTCGAGCCCCGGCTCCTACAACGAGCTGTTCAAGAAGAGCGCGACGCTGATCGATCCCGCCGTCGATCGTATCATCGAGGTGTGCGCGGCGGCCGGTGTCCGCGGACTCGAGACAGTCTACACCTACCACCGCAACAAGCCCTACTTCCGCGACCGGGAGAACACGATCGACACCGCGCAGCTCGGCACCCTGATCGACCATTACGAGGCGCTGGCGGATCGGCTCGGTCTGTTCAAGACGGGCGGATCGGACTTCCACGGAACGTCGAAGCCGCAGATCGGCATCGGGGAGCTGCCGGTGCCGTATCGGTACCTCGAAGGCCTGCGCCGGGCGCTGGGCTAGTCCGCGAGCACGCAGCGCCGCGTCACCGAGCCAGCGACGCCCTGCAGCCTGAGGAAGTAGACCCCGCCGGTGAGCCCGCCGCGATCCAGGGACACCTGCACGGGTCCGGTCGAGCCGCTGCCCCGCCACACGTTCCGGACCAGCCTGCCGGCGGCATCGTAGAGATCGAGCGCGGCCGCACCGCCGTCCGTCATCTCGAGCAAGACCGTGCCTTCCCGCACGACGGGGCTGGGACACACCGGGCTCAGCACCCACGGCCGCGCGCTCGCCCGCACGGGGTCCGCGACCCCAGAGGCCGCCGGCTCGAGCCGGAGGACCCACAGATCGGGTGGGACACTTGGGGGAGACCCGGTCGTGCCCACCACGCAGCAGCCGTCGGCCCCCGCGGGGCAGATTGCGTATGCGACCTCCCTGCCGCCCATGTCGATCTTGCCTTGCCAGATGGGTAGCCCGGTGTCATCCGTTCTCAGTAGATAGGCATCGGGGTTCACGTGGCTCCCCGCCTGCCCGGCCACCAGGAATCCCCCGTCGGCTGTGGCGTGCACGCAGAGGCCGCCTGCACTGTTGCTCTCGGCGTACGATCGGCACCAGAGCGAGTCGCCCTTGTCGTCCACCTTCCACAGCCGGACACAGTTGTTCAGACCGTCCCACTGGTGACCGGCCACGACGTAGCATCCATCTCGGGTGCGGCCCACGGACATGCCGTATTCCTCACCGTAGGTGCCATAGGTTTTGACCCAGAGATGCTGGCCGCCCGCGCTGACCTTGAGCACCAGCATGTCATACTCGGTGCCGACGTTCATCGCGGAGGCGCCCACGACGAGGAATCCCCCATCCTCGGTCTGCACCACGCCGTAGCCGTAATCCCAGTAGTTGTCGTACCCGTTGAACTCGTAGTCCCAGATCTCCCTGCCATCAGCATCGGTGCGCACCACGTAGATGTCCCAGTCGCATCCGCCAAAGGACGTCTCGTGCCCGACGACGATGTAGCCCCCATCGCGCGTCTCCTGGGCACAGCAGCCCTCTTCCCAGCGCGCCCCGCCGAAGCAGCGGGTCCAGAGGGTGTCTCCCTGCGCATCGAGGCGCACCAGCCAGATGTCGTCGTTGCCATGGCCGCGCGACGCGGTCGTGCCCGCGACGATGAACCCGCGGCCGGACGCGGGCTGGATGGACTGAAACCGGTCGGGATCTGGACCGCCGTACCGGCGCGTCCACAGCGTGTCGCCCTCGGCTGTCAGCCGAATCAGGTAGCCGTCCTCGCCGCCGGTCCCAAACGAGGCGGTATAGCCGGCCACAATGAATCCGCCGTCCGGCGTGCCTTGCAGGCTGGAGCCGACGTCCCACCCGTCGCCCCCGAAGGTGCGCGTCCACAAGGTGTCGGGGAGTTCGGCTCGCACGGGCTCCACCAGGGCCGCGAGGCCCAGCACGGTCACGAGCAAGGACAGGGCAGAAGATCCAGCGGGCGTGTTCATCGTCGGATCCCTCCACTTCGTCACCATCGCCGCACGGCCATTCTAACACGAGTTCGGGCACTGCACCCATGGGCGTGCTGGGGTATCCTTAGGGGGTACCCAGCGTCACGGGTGCCCAGGATGACGGGTGTGCGGGGTCACGGGTGCCTGGCACCCCGGCCCCCGGGACTGCATCGAGTGGAGGTGGCCAGATGGGAAACCGTTGCGCGCAGATCGCGCTCCTGATCGTCCTGGGCCTTGCGGTCCCCGCCGGGCAGGCACAGAACTGGCGCGCGAACGACGCGATCTTCAATCCCAGTGGCGTGCCCTCGCTTCCTTTTTCCCAGCCTCGTTTCGCGGATCCGGACGGAGATGGTGACTTCGATCTCATCCTGGGCAGCATCGACCTGGCGCCTCTGTACTACGAGAATGTCGGGACGGCCACCAGCCCCGACTTCGACCCGGGCCCCGACATCTTCGCCGTGGTCGACCCGTTGGATGCCGAGATGGGCGTGTGTGTCGATCTGGACGATGACGGCGACCTCGACCTCGTGACGGGCGGGTTCAACGGCCTGACGCTCTTCGAGAACACCGGCGGGCCGGCGACGCCGGTGTATGTCAGGGTCGCGGGGTTCTTCGCGGGGCTCGCGGTCGGCTACAACCCGGTGCCGGCTTTTGCCGACCTGGATGGAGACGGCGACAGCGATCTCGCGGTCGGCCTGAGCGAAAACGGCGCTGTCAAGTACTACCCCAACACGGGCACCGTCGCCGCGGCCGAGTTCCTCGAGTCCCAGGCCCAGACCTGGTTCGACGTCGGCTTGTACGCCTACCCATGGCTCGGCGATCTCGACCGCGATGAGGACTTCGACCTGCTGGTCGGGCGCGATGTGCCCAGCTTTAACTTCTACCGCAACACCGGCGATCCCTATGCCTATGCGTGGCAGCCGGAGCACGCGGTCTTTCAGGGCCTGGCTGCCTCGACCTACTGGAATTCGCCGTGCCTGGTCGATCTCAACGGCGACAACCGGCTGGACCTCGTCTACGGCACGGCCGCCGGACCGCTCGAGTACTTCGAGAACACGGGGACGCCACCCGCCACGGCCTGGAACGTCAACACGAGCCTCTTCGGCGGCGTCCTCGACGTCGGCGGCGCCAGCTCACCCTTCTTCTTCGACTTCGACGCCGACGGCGATCTGGATCTCGTGAGCGGCAGCCAGCTCGGCGACATCAAGTACTACCGGAACATCGGGACGAGCGCGGCCCCGTCGTGGCTGGCGGCACACGAGTACTTCGCCAGCATCGATCACTCGATCTACTCCGCCATCGCCCTCGGCGAGCTCGACGGGGATGATCTGCCGGATGCTGTGGTTGGGGATCTCTCGGGCAATCTCTTCTACCACCACAACACGGGCGCGGGCTTCGTCTACGACGCCAGCGTCTTCGCGGGGATCAACGTCGGCGGCTGGTCCGCGCCCCGCTTGGTGGACATGGACGATGACAACGACCTCGATCTCGTGATCGGCAACGAAGCCGGTCAGCTCCGCTACTACCAGAACACGGGCGCTGGCTCGATGGTCTGGACGCTCGTGCCGGCGTACTTCGGCGCGATCGATGTCGGCTCGGACTGCTCGCCGAGTCTTGGCGACTTCGACCACGATGGGGACATGGATCTCTTCGCCGGCAACATCTCCCACGAGGTCCGGTACTTCGAGAACCGCGCGGGGAGCTGGGTGGAAGACCCGGCTGTGGTGGCCGGGATCACGGCCGGGCAGAACGCCGCCCCGGCGCTCGGCGATCTCGACGACGACGGGGACCTGGACCTGGCGATCGGCAACTACGCGGGGACGTTCAACTACTACGAGAACATCCGTCCCACCGCCGATGCCCCGGACGCGCGACCATTCACCCCGGGATCGCTCTCCCTCGCGGCGCTTCCCAATCCCTTTCACCCAGATGTGCGGCTGACCTACAGCCTGCCCGAACCGGCGGAGGTCGAGCTCGAGATCTTCGACGCGGCAGGTCGCAAGGTCTGCGGGCTGGCAAGTGGGCGGCAGGCCGCGGGCGAGCATCGGCTTTCGTGGCGACCCGGGGATGCAGGGGGGGCGGTCGCAGGTTCCGGCGTGTACTACTGTCGGCTCTCGGCCGGGAGCGCGCACAGGGCGATTCGAATCACGTATCTGCAATAGCCGCCTGCTGCCAGTCGGCTCGCGCCGAAGGATGGAGCGCCCCTCCCCTGGTGAACCGGCCGGCGCGCCGCCACAACTTCAATGCCCCTTGCGCATTGCGTGCCAGGTGCGGTGCGGCTATGCTAACGGTGCAGGCGCGCTGCTCCAGATGGATGCAAGCAGAATCCCCGAGGGGACCTGAGGAGGTGACCCATGCGACGTGCGCTCGTGATCGCTGGATTGCTTGGAGTTTTCGCCACCCTCGCCGGCGCCGACCCGAACAACCTCACCGGTGGGGCGCTGATCGCGCACAATGCCGGCTACTGGGAGCGCTATCACCAACCGACCTGTGGCACGTACTACCAGTACGATCCCATCTCGAGTTGTGAAGAGCAGAACAACACCATGGACACTGGGACGTACGCGTGGTTCGTGATTGCGGCATTCGATGAAGACAAAAGGTGGTGTGGCGTTCAGTTCGGCTTCGGCGACTTCGACCCGGGCATGATGTTCTTCGCAGAGTGGGGCCCGTGTGCCGACGTGTGCCTCGAATACCCTTCCGCCAACTGGCCGGGCCCGCTCGAGGGCACGGTCTTCACGGCGCCCAGCAGCTCGTCCTGGTCGGGCAACTGGATCCCGGTCTACTGGTTCCTTGCCTATTCCTACACCGCGCATGGACCCGGTGTCGTACAGCTCGTCCCCGATCCGACCGCCGCTGTCCCCTTCGCGGGCTTCGCCAACTGCCTCCAGGTTCCGGAGCAGTTCGACGCGATCCTGGGCGGCATGGGCGTCGGCCAGCCCGGCACCTGGGTCTGCACCGGCATGCCGGATGCCGTGTGCTGCATCGACCAGAGCTGCGTCATCGTTCACAGTGAGAACGAGTGCACCGCGCTGGGCGGCGTCTACCATCCCGAGTGGAACGACTGCGGGCCTCCCGATCCCTGCGGGACGACCCCGGCCGCCGCTGCGTCTTGGGGGAAGATCAAGTCGATGTATCGTTAGGGGAGAGGCGCAGGCGGTCCTCTCTGGCTTCGCACCCGCGGTCCCAGCCCGATGCGAGCCAAGGAACGGGGCGGGGCTCACCGCGGGATCCGTCCGACCCGCACCCGTAATCACTACCATGGATGGCGATTGCGCATTCGTGCGAGTACTGATATACTGGGTACTGTGAGTGCGTAGTTCCCGATCCAACCGAAATCCTCGATGCAACATAAGGAGGTGACCCATGCGAAGAGCGCTCGTGATCGCTGGATTGCTTGGATTTTTCGCCACCCTCGCCGGCGCCGATCCGACAGACCTCACGGGTGGGGCGTTGATCACCCATAATGCCGGGTACTGGGAGCGCTATCACCAACCGACTTGCGCCACGTACTACCAGTACAGCCCCATCTCGAGTTGCGAAGAGCAAAACAACACCATGGACACAGGGGAGTACGCCTGGTTCGTGATCGCCGCCTTCGATGAAGACAAGGAATGGTGCGGCGTCCAGTTCGGCTTTGGCGACTACAACCCGGGCATGATGGTCTTTTACGAGTGGAGCCCGTGTGCACCCGGCGGGTTCCTCGAACTCCCCTCCGCCGACTGGCCCGGACCGCTCGAGGGCACGGCCTTCGTGACGATCGAGAACTCGCCCTGGTCGGGCAACTGGATTCCGGTCTACTGGTTCCATGTCTATTCCTACGCCGCCTATGGACCCGGTGTCGTGCAGCTCATCCCCGATCCGAGCGCCGGTGTCCACTTCGCGGGCTTCGCCAACTGCCTCCAGGTTCCGGAGACGTTCGACGCGTTCCTGGGCGGCATGGGCGTCGGCCAGCCGGGAACGTGGGTGTGCCCCAACATGGAAGACTTCGTCTGCTGCGTCGGCGAGGGATGTGTCATCGTCCACAGCGAGGCGGAGTGCCTGGCGATGGGCGGCGAGTACCACCCCGAGTGGCACGATTGTGGGCCGCCGGATCCGTGCGGGACGACGCCCGCTACAAGAGCGAGCTGGGGGCAGATCAAGTCGATGTATCGGTGAGGCGCCCGTGGCGGACTATCGTGACCGGGACTGACCGGAGAAGCGAGCCTTCGCTCTGGCTCCTGGGCGCGATCCTGCTCCTGGCGGCCGTCCTGCGGCTGTACGCCCTGGGCCGCGAGGGGCTCTGGTGCGACGAGGCTTACACTGCCCTCACGATCCGTCTCCCCTTGGGGGAGATGATCACCAGACTCGTACGCACCGATGATGCCCCCCCGCTCTTCTACGTACTCCAGAAGCTGAATGCGACGCTGCTGGGCGACAGTGAAGCAGCCCTGCGGACCGGATCCGCGCTGGCCGGCATCCTGGCGGTGGCGATCCTCCTCTGGTGGTCCCATCGGCGCGACGCGCGGGCGGGAGGATGGAGCGCGGCCTTTCTGGCCGTGGCCGCCTACGGTGTCTTTCACTCCCGCCAGGCGCGTTCCTATGCCCTGATGATCCTGCTGGCGATGGGTCTCGTTCTCAGCGCGCGGGATCTGCTGTCCGGCCGGCAGCGCGCGGGGCCGATCCTGGCGATCTGCGCTGCCCTGCTCTGTCTGACGCACAACGTGGCGATCGTCCTCGTGCTGAGCAGCCTCGTGCTGTGGCCCCTGGGAGGGCCCGCGCGGCCCCGCCTGCGCACGTGGCTCCTCTGGCACGCGCTCCCGCTCGCGGTCTGGACGATCTACTGGCTCGCGACCCGCACCCAGCTCGCCGCCCATGGCGTGCTCAACGCCTGGACCGCGCACTACTGGCAGTCCCATTCCCTGGTGCTCGCCCCCTTCTACTCGCTGGGCGCATACCTGCCCGGCGGGCTGCCGGCCTCCGCATTCGGTTCCGGGTTCGCCATGGCGCAGCACCTCTCGCCGTTGTGGACCCTCCTCTCCGCGGCCCTGGGTGCCGTCTGTGTTCTCATCGCCTTCCTCCGCGCCCGAGGCCCGGATGCGGCGTGCCCGGAAGCCGAGCGTCGTGAAGTCGCTGTGGAAGCCGCGTTCCTGTTCCTGCCGCTCGCGGCGCTGGTCGTCGCCTCGCTGGTGATCCAGCCCGTCTACGTTCTCACGCGCACCGATGTCCTGGCCTTCCCCGCGTTCGTGCTCCTGATCGGGCGCGGGCTGGCTCACCTGCCGCGCCGCGCAGCCGCAGGCATCCTGTTCTTCTGGTTCGTGCTGTCGCTTCTCTCCCTCGCGCCGACCTACGGCCTTGGGGACCCGGGAGCGGCGAAGAACAACGACCGTCGTCTCGCGCACGAGATGGCCGCGGACGGCCTCGCGCCCGGCGACTGGGTTGTACACACCTTCATGACGGCACCGTCGATCGAGTACTACCTCGAGCGCCTGGGCGCCGCGCACCACACCGCGTGGTTCCCGCGCGTGGCGGAGAGCAACATCGCCTCCGCGTGGCGCACCCCGCTCGACTCGCTCCCGGCCTACCAGGTCCAGGCCGGCGAGCTGCGGAGCCGGATGGAGGCCGCGCTGCCGGCCGATGGAACCGTCTGGATCTTCGCGGTCGTCGAGCCATCTTCCGCCGAGGCCGTCCGGCAGCAGGGCGCGACCGGGACGCTGACCGTCGAGCAGCTCGGCTACCCGACCAGCGTGCTCGTTCACAGCCTAGTGGGTGCCCAGCCGGTCAGGCCCGCGGGGGTCTACACCCAGGACTGGGTTGCCGGGTTGCGGGTCCTCTTGCGGATCCCGCGCGGGTCGTGGGTGCCGGCCGACGCCGGCCGGAGCCCGTAGGCGACCGGATTTCCGCCGAGAGCCGCCGCACCGGTTCAGATCCCTGATGGAATCCCGCTCCACTGCGGTGCTACGATCCTTGTGCGTCACACGGCTGAAGGGTGCGTCCCGCGCCTGGACGACTCCTCGAGGACCCCACGCGGCTGCACCCCCGATCTGCACCATCTGGATGTGGGAGGTTGCCATGCGCGCATCTGCATCTCTTGCCTGCCTCGCCCTGGGTCTCCTGGTTGTCGCCGCGATTCCCCAGTCTGTCCAGGCGCGTCCGCTGGCCGCGGCCCCCGAGGCAGCGCTCCTCACCAGCGTCTCGCCTGCGGCCGCTGCGCCGGTCTCGGCCGACGCCGCGTTGGGCCCCATCACGCTCTCCAGGGCCACGGCTGCGCAGACTCCGCCCGAACTGCCGCCCGCCCCCAGCGGCGGCGAGCGCGGATGGCCGGTGGTGGTGCGCGAGGTTGTTGCCACCCCGGTCTTCGCCGACCTCGATGGCGACGGCACCTGTGAAATCGTGGTCGCCACCGACTGGAATGCCGCGGTCTATTCCAGCGCCGGTGTCCTGTGGCCGGGCTGGCCGGCCTATACGGGCGGCTCGCAACAGCACGCCGCCGTCGCGGACATCGACGGCGACGAAGTGCCCGAGATTCTCCTCGGCTGCACGTATCCCTCCGCGATGATCCGCGTGTTCACCCCGCAGGGGCTGTCCAAGCCGGGCTGGCCCGTGAGCATGCCGACGCCGAACTTCACCAACACAACCTGCCCGGTGGTGGTCGATCTCGACGGCGACGACGATCTGGAGGTCGGCGCCGCCGTGGAGACGGGGGTCTACTTCTTCCATGCGGACGGCACGCCGCTGGCCGGATGGCCCTACCTGTGGCCGGTGCCGGTCAACAACACCCAGTGGTCCGCGCCGGCAGTGGGCGACCTCGACGGGGATGGCGCCCTCGAGGTCGTGGTCGCGAACGCATGCTACCCGAACTGGGGCGTGCACGTCATGCGCGCCGACGGCACGGTCATGCCGGGTTGGCCGAAGGTGATCCGGCCGGTCTTTTCCTCGCCCGCACTGGCGGATCTCGACGATGACGGGGACCTCGAGATCATCGTGCAGGAGGGCGACCCGGGCAGCCAGGGCAGCCGCCTGTGGGTGTGGCACCACACGGGCACCGTGTTCCCGGGCTGGCCGTACACCATCGCCGTCGAGGGCCACTCCTCGCGCTGCAATCCCGCGGTGGCCGATGTCGACGGGGACGGCGACCTCGAGATCGTGACAGCGACCTCCGACGGCAAGCTCCATGTCGTGCAGACGAACGGCACCGAGTATCCAGGTTTCCCCCTGCCCACCGGTGCGCCGGATTACTCCATCATCTCCTCGCCGTCGGTGATCGACATGGACCAGAACGGTGAGCAGGAGATTTTCCAGACGTACTGGTTGGCCAATCATCAATACCTATCGGCCTGGCACCTGAACGGAAGCATCCTCACCGGCTTCCCCAAGGAGATCCACCCGAGCAGCGACTTGAACGCGCATGCCTCGACCCACCTGCTCGACATGGAGGGCGACGGGGATCTGGATGTCGTGACCGCGGGCGCGAGCATGTCGGGCGGCCTGCTGTGGGTCTTCGAGGTCGACGGCAGCAGCTTTGATCCGGCCACCTCGGTCGCCGACTGGCCCAAGATCCGGCGCGACATGGTCAACACCGGCTGCTACCCCTCAGTCGACCCCGCTGCGGTGGAGGCGCCGAGCGGTGTGCAACTCCCGCGCCTCGTCCTGAGCAGCTGGCCGAATCCCTTCGCGGCCCGCACCGACATCCACTACACGCTGCCCACCGCGAGCCACACGCGGCTGGTTGTCTTCGACGCGCAGGGCCGCTGCGTCGCGACGTTGGTGGACGGCCCGCGGGCGGCCGGATCGCACGTGGTCGCGTGGGACGCGCAACCCGCGCAGGCCGGCGTGTACCTCTACCGGTTGGAGGCGGGCAGCGCGAGCGCGAGCCGCAAGGTGGTGGTTCGACGCTGACAGTGAAGTGCGCGATGTTTACTGCCGATAGGTGAGCAGGAGACGGCTCCGGACCGGGACACTCTCGGCCTGCCCGCTATCCCCTTTCGCTATCGGAGGTTATCGCGCATGAAGCTGACGCAGTTCTGCTGCCCGCGCGACGCCGGTTGGAGCCCTGTGACGCCGGGTGCGGCGGTGGGCGCGCCGGATCTCGTCCTCGTTTTCGCCGGGGAGGAAGGCCTCCGGCGCGCCGATGCGCTGGCTGATCTGCGCCAGCGCTATCCGGCGGCGATCGTCTTCGGCTGTTCGACCGCGGGGGAGATCTGCGACACCCGGGTCCTCGACGACAGCTTGGTCGCGACGGCGGTGGAGTTCGCGCACACGCGGGTCGAGCTGACCTCGGTGCCCATCCCCCGCAGCGAGGAGAGCCGCTCCGTCGGTGAGCGGCTCGCGCGCACCTTCTCCCCGGACGGGCTCGTGCACGTGCTCGTTCTCTCCGACGGCATCCATGTCAACGGCAGCGAGCTGGTCAAGGGCCTCACCGCCGGCTTGCCGTCGAATGTGACCGTCACCGGTGGGCTCTCGGGCGACGGGACCCGCTTCGCCCAGACATACGTGCTGGCGGGAGGCGAGCCGCGGCAGAACGTCGTCGCCGCCCTGGGCTTCTACGGCGATCGCCTGCGCGTCGGGTACGCGTCGCTCGGTGGATGGGATCCCTTCGGGCCGGATCGCCTCGTCACCCGGTCCAGCCAGAACGTTCTGTATGAACTGGATGGGAAGTCCGCCCTCGCCCTGTACAAGCAATACCTTGGGGAGCATGCATCCGGTCTGCCCTCCACGGGTCTGCTCTTCCCCCTGAACGTGCGGGTCCCCGGGGGGAACACCCCCGTGGTCCGCACGATCCTGGCCGTTGACGAGGATGGCCAGAGCATGACCTTCGCGGGGGATGTTCCCGAGGGCAGCCACGCGCAGCTCATGCGCGCGAACTTCGACCGGCTCATCGATGGCGCCGGCGGGGCCGCGGTAACCTCCTCCGGCGCGCTCGGGGACCACCCGGCGGAGCTGGCGATCCTGATCAGCTGCGTCGGCCGCAAGCTGGTGCTCAAGCAGCGGATCGAGGAGGAAGTCGAGAGCGTGCGGGACGTGATGGGCACGGGCACGATTCTGACGGGATTCTACTCCTATGGGGAGATCTCGCCATTCACGCCGAGCGGAAAGTGTGAGCTACACAATCAGACGATGACGATCACGTCGCTGTGCGAGATATGACCCCGGAGCGATTGCACAGCCTGCTGGTCAGGCAGCTCAAGCGTCACCTGGGTGGCGTGGACGGATGGCCGTCGGAGATGACGAGCTTCATCCGGGCCGTCAATGACGCCTACTACCAGGCCGACGCGGATCGGGTGATGATCGAGCGGTCGCTCGATCTCAGCTCGCGGGAGCTGCTCCAGGCCACCGCCGAGATGCGGGCGGCGGTCCAGGCGCTGCCGGATGTGGTCTACATCCTGGACCGCGAAGGCACGGTGCTGGACTGCAAGGCGTCGCCCATCGCGCATCTTCTCTGCCCCGCGCACCAGCGAGTGGGCGAGCGCATCCAGGATGTGCCCGATCATCTCACGGGTAAGAAGTACGCTCGGGCGATCGCGGAGGTGCTGCAGTCGGGGGAACCGCGGAGCTTCGAGTACTCGATGAGCGCCGGGGGTGTCTGTGGCTGCTACGAGGCCCGAGTCGTCCCGATGGACGAGGGACGCTTGCTCGTCCTGGTGCGAAATGTGACCGAGCGCAGGCAGGCCGAGGAGGAGATGCGCCGGGCCCGGGAGGCGGCGGAGAACGCGGCCCTGACCAAGAGCGAGTTCCTCGCCACCATGAGCCATGAGATCCGCACGCCGATGAACGCGATCATCGGCCTGACCGAGCTGCTCCTGGACTCCGAGCTCGGTCCCGACCAGCACGAGCACGCCGAGCGCGTGCGCAGCGCGGCGGAGCTGTTGCTCAGAATCGTCAACGACATCCTCGACTTCTCGAAGATCGAGGCCGGGCGGCTCGAGATCGAGCAGGTCGCCTTCGACGCCCGCGCGATCGCCCGGGAGGTGGTGTGCCTGGTGGGCCCGCGCGCGGTGCCCAAGAACCTGCGCCTCACCCACAGCGTGGCGCCTGAAGTGCCGGCCATGGTGTGCGGCGACCCGGGGCGCATCCGGCAGATTCTCGTCAATCTCCTCGGCAACGCGGTCAAGTTCACCGACCAGGGCGAGGTCGCGCTGCGCGTGGAGGTCGAGCAGGAGGATGACGAGACGGTGCTGCTCAGGTTCGAGGTCCAGGACACCGGGATCGGCATCGCCCCGGCCGCACTGCGGCGCTTGTTCCTCCCCTTCAGCCAGGGGGACAGCTCGACGACGCGCCGGTACGGGGGCACGGGCCTGGGGCTCGCGATCTCGCGCAGGCTGGCCGAGATGATGGGCGGCACGATCGATGTCCGCAGCCAGCTCGGGAAGGGAAGCATCTTCTGGGCCACGGTCCGGGTTGCCAAGCGGGCCGGGGCCGCGAAGTGCGCTTGAGTAGCCGGCCGGCTGGTCCCGGGTGTCGCGCGGGGAAGGTGAGCGGGGCCGTGGCGAGCGAAGGCCACGGCCCCGATGTGCTCCTAGTCGAACAGCGACTTGACCGCGCCCCAGGTGGTGGTCTCCGTGGGGACCGGGCACTCGCTGATCTCCAACCTCGCGCTGTACATCACGCCGCTGACGATGAACCCCAGGTCCCGGTTGTAGATCTCGAGGCGATTCATCCCGGGGACGACGAGGCTCGTGACGTCGGCCATCGGGGCCACGGTCTGGGTGGCGTAGTTGCCGCCGAAGATGCTCGGGGAGATCGGGACGCCGTTCAGATAGACACCGTCCGGATTGGGGCCCCCGCCGGCCGGATCGCCCAGGATGTCATCCGTGGTCCAGCAGAAGCTGAAACTGGCGTGGTCGATGCACTCGGTCTGGATGCGAAACGTGTGGCAGTAGAGCGCCGAGGCTGGGGTCGCGTTGGCGTCGATCCCGATCCACCGGGCCTCGGGGTCGCACTCGAGCCCCTGGGCCCAGGCGCCGTGCGGCGTGGAGACGAAGGCATTGGGGCCGTCGCAGGCCTGGTCGAAGTCGGCCGGGCCAAACGGGACCGAGGAGAGCGGGGCCGCGCCGCTGCCCACGCCCACGGTGATCATCGGGTCGGGGTTCCCCATGGGAGCGTTGCCGCTGCGCAAGGTGATCACCTCGAGAGCGGACGCAGAACCTACGCTGAGCGCGATGATGCCGAGGACGAGAACGATGGCAACGTGCTTCGGGTGCAACGAACAGACATGTGCAATCTTCATGAATTCACCTCTCTATCTGAATCGTGCGAGCGATTTCGTTTGGGTTCCGGCCGCTGCTCGAGCGACGCGGAACGCTGGCCTGAACATGGGGCAGACTACTCGCGCCCCGTGTTCAAGTTCCGAATCGTGCACGATGAGCACGATGAGAGAGGCCACTTGCTTGCAGCCGTGCGACGCAGCGACCCTCGACATCGTGGATGAGGAGCCGGGGATCGTCCCCCGCCGGGATGAGGACCCAGGAGGCCGCTGCCCCCGTCTGTGCGCCCTGGCGGGACAGACATGGCCCCTTGACAACCGATACCGTGGGCGGTAACATATAGCCATGTCAAAGGTCCGGCGCGGGGGCTACCTGTTCCTCACATGGCGGGGTGACCATTCTCCTCGCCACGTTCACGTCCACCGGGACGGGAAACTCGTCTTGAAGTGGGACCTCGACAATCGCAAGGCCATGGCTGGCAGGCCCACGCGCCACGTGCTCGAGTTGATTCGCCAACTCGATGCGGAAGGACGGCTATGAAGATCCGATCCGTCACTCAGAACAACCGGCGCCGTGCCTTCGAGGTCGGCACCTGGCGGGAGCTGTTCCTCTTCCCGTACTCCAAGGCTGACCCGTCGCCGACTCCCGCTGACCCTGTGACAGAGGTTTCGGTAGATTCAGAACTGGGTCGAGAGGCCTTCACCTACCGCCTGGCTTCCGGCCAGGAAGGCTCCGTCCACATCGAGCAGGTGCTGGAATACAACCAGGATCCGAGCTATATGCGCAACCTGCTCCTCTACAAACTGACCCTTGAGGCCCAGAAGCGGATTGAACTGAGCGGCCTCTCGCGACGGGAGATCATCCGAAGGCTAGGGACGTCCCCTGCCCAGCTCTACCGACTCTTGGACCCGACCAACTACCGCAAGTCGGTCGACAAGATGCTGTTGCTGCTGCACGTTCTCGAGTGCGATGTCGAGTTGGTCGTACGAGCACGTAGCGCCTGAGGCGATGGAAGCGTCAGCGATCGCACCCGTTGAGACACGCCAGTTGATGCCGCTTCCAGGCCAGTGGCCGCGCGACCACGGGATTGCTCAGCAATCGCCGGACTGACCGCATGATTGCCTGCGATGGCACACAGCAGCGGTGATGTGATCGGAATTGCTGTATTCACAAGGCGATATGGAACCGCGGAAGTGCCGTTGGCCTCGGTGACGGATTGTAGTCTAGAATCGTCGTGCCGAGCCTGAACAGTGGCCAAAGAGGCCAATGTGATGCCAAGGACGAGTGCCGACGCCGATGTGGTGCAACGAAACGAGTCGGCAGGAGTTCGCCATGGGGCAAGGGTCTTGCGTCCCCGCTTGGCACCCAGTCGGCTTGTCATCGGCACAGGCCAGATGGGTGGCGGTGGGCGCTGAGTGAGAGCCTGAATGGATATCATCAAGGAACTCCAGGGTATTGTCGCGACACTGGAACTGGAAGGCGTCGACTATGCCCTCTGCGGCGGTCTCGCGATGGCTGTGTACGCGATGCCCCGTGCCACCTTGGATATCGATCTCATGCTCCAGACCGATTCCCTTGATGAAGCGGGGCGCGCCCTTGCGCCGTTGGGATTCATGATGAGCAGCGCGCCAATAGAATTCCATGGCGGGGACATCAAGATCTCGCGATTCACCAAGATCGACCCCCGCACGCGGGAAGCACTCATTCTTGACTTCCTTCTCGTGACCGAGAAGACCAAGGCGGCCTGGGATTCTCGCCGCGACTTCGAATGGGAGGGACGGAAGCTCCGAGTCGTGTCCCCTGAAGGTCTGATTCTCTTGAAAGAGCTCCGTCGAAGCGGGACGGATCAAGACGACATTGACTACCTCAGGAGCATAGCTGATGAAGATTGACATGAGTTCGGCGGCCATTCGCCAGCGCCTCGAGCAAGTCAGGGCACTGCGACAGCTATGCTTGTCCTTAGCCCGATCGACCGCGGGACGTCAAGTGATCGAGAGATTCCCGGCGAACAACAAGGTTCGCCGGACCTCGCTAGCACTCGGCCGCTGACCTTCGCGCTATGCTTCCAGAGGACACCCTGCGTGAACGGATGGAGGGGCGTCCTGCCATCGAAGCGCCGTGCATGCCCGGGATCGAAGCGGATCGGCGACCCTCCGGATTCTGACCGTCTGAAGGATCATAGCGGGGTGCCGGGTCACGAGTGGATGCTGTAACTGCCGTAGTTACAATTAAATAGGCAACTGCCACCATTTGGCCCTTGGCGGAACGTATACTTTGCCGATGTACGCATCCTATGGGCGTCATGGATGAGCTAGCCAGATGTACCGGCTTCCAGTGGGACGAGGTCAACTTCCTCAAGAGCTGGGAGCGACACGGGGTGCGCCCAGGCGAGTGCGAACAGGTCTTCTTCAGCCGTCCGCTCATCGTTGTTCTGGATGAGACGCATTCGGACAAGGAGCCGCGTTTCTACGCCCTTGGACAAACAGACGCAACCAGACGGCTGTTCATGGTCTTCACGATTCTCGGCACTCTGATCCGGGTGATCTCGGCCCGGGACATGAGCCGGAAGGAAAGAAAGGCGTACGAGCAGGCATGAAGCCGAAGAGGAAGATACCCAGGTTCGCGTCCGAGAAGGGCGAGCGCTCATTCTGGGCGAAGGCGGACTCGACGGACTTCGTCGATTGGAACAGGGCCAGTACTCCGGCTATGACCATGTTGCGCCCGACCTTGAAGACCATTTCCCTCCGCCTTCCTGAGCCACTGCTCGCGGAGTTGAAGCTGCTGGCCAACAAGCGGGATGTACCATATCAGTCGCTCCTGAAGATGTTTCTAGCTGAGCGGGTCGAGACCGAGCTGCGGCGCATCCCCAGGAGAAGACGGAAGGCATAACTACTGCATTCACCAGTCGATTCGGTCCGTCACGGGCCTGACGTGCGCCAGTCCCGCCCCCGGCCGGCTACCGACGCCCCAGCCCCGATCGTTTCAGAAGGTCACGACCGCCGTCACGGGGAAGTGGTCCGACGGATAGCGCCCGTCGCGCTGGGTGCGATCGATGTCCGCCTGCAGAACCTTCCAGCCGGGCGACGTGAGGATCCAGTCGATCCGCGGACCCGCGGTGTCGCCGGTGAAGCTGTTGAAGGTGCACTCGTCCTTCGCGCGGCGAGGGTGAATCGTGCGATAGCTGTCGGTGAACCTGACCCACGCCTCGCTCGCGGGACCGCTCACGCCGAGAAGGACCCGGTAGGGGCCGTCGATGATCGGATCGGCATCGGCATTGAAGTCGCCCGTGAGCAGGATGGGCAGATCCCCGGCGATCTGGCGCGCCTTCTGCGCAAGGAGCGCGGCCGATTCGCGACGGGCGACCTGGCCCATGTGATCGAAGTGCGTGTTGAAGAAGACGAACTCGCGGCCGCTCGACTCATCGAGCAGCCGCACCCACGAGACGATGCGCGTGAGCGCCGCATCCCAGCTCTTGCTGGCCACCAGATCGGGCGTCTCGCTGAGCCAGAAGTAGCCTTCGGCCAGCTTCTCGAAGCGCTCCGCGCGGTAGAAGATCGCGGCCATCTCGCCCGCCTGCCGGCCGTCATCGCGCCCCACCCCCACGAAGCCGCGGCCGGGCAGGCGCGCTTGGAGGAACTCCGCCTGGGATTGCAGGCATTCCTGCGTGCCCAGGAGGTCGGGGTCGAAGGCGAGGATGGTCTCGACGAGCAGATCCTGGCGGTGCTCCCAGGCGTTCTCGCCGTCGGGCGCGGTGCCGTAGCGGATGTTGAAGCTCATGACGCGCAGCGGGTGGGCCGCGGCGGAGGACTGCGCAGCCAGCGCGGCCGCGGCTGGCGAGCTTTCCTGGCCGGTCTGAGCCCAGGCGGGTGCCGCGAGGCAGGCGGCAAGGGCGAGCAGGGCTCCCACGCGGGGGATGAACCTCAGGAGCCGAGCTGATTTCGTGTGCATGAGCCGATCCTCCCTGGTCGTCTTGTGCCGGGCCTACTCGACGTAGAACGAGAAAGGCACCGTCACCGTGAAAGCCACCGGCTGCCCGTCCCGCCGAGCCGGCGAGAAGCGCCAGCTCTGCATCGCCTCGATGCAGGCGATGTCGAAGACGGGCAGCGAACGCAGCACGCGGATCTCCGTGATGCGGCCCCGCTCGTCCACATCCGCGGCCAGCCGGATCGAGCCCGAGATGTTGTCGAAGATCGCCTGCTGGGGATACTCGGGCGCCGTGAATCTGATCAGACGGGGCAGGACGTCGATGCGGCCGCCGTCCTGGGCCCGAATCTCCTCGAGCGGGACCGGGCTCGGCGTCTCGGGCGGGATGTCCTTGATCGCTGGCCCGCAGCCCAGGCCGGTCGCCACGAGCAACGCGACGACCGCCCGGCGCACCGCACCGCGCGTCATTGTTCCCATGCGCTGTGTGTCTCGCTTCACATCCGCTCCCCCACGGCGCGACGCCGGCGGCGATCCGGTTACCCCGCCGGCAGGAGCCGGCGAAAGCGGGCGGGGACCTGTGCCATCCGCTTGGCCTCGTAGTCGAAGAAGACGATGCCGGTCTTGGCCAACGCCACGAGCCCGTCCGTTACCCGATCGGTGACACGGTACACAAGATCGCAGCTTCGCGCACCGGCTTCCCCAATGGCGATTTCGATCCGCAGGGTCTGGCCGTAGAAGACCTGGGCGCGATAGGCGACCGCCAGGTCGGCCAGCAGGATCCCCACCCCGTCGATGTCCCGCTCCTCCATGCCGAAGTGGCGGAAGAAGCGGACGCGGGCCTCGTGTAGGAGCGAGACGAGGCTGTCGTGACCGAGGTGGTTGCCGTAGTTGAGGTCCGACACGCGGACCTCGATCTCATGCGCGAAGACCGGCGGTTCCGGAAACGTGATGCGCACACGTGACATGGGCCTGAGACCTCCCCCTCGTGACACCCGAAGTGGACGGCTAGGCGGCTCGGGCTACCGGGCCGCGCGCGGGGGGATTCTAGCGCGGGCGGGCGGGGATGGAAGGGCTGGAGGGAGCGGGCGGCTGGGGGATCAGCGGCCGGCCCTGGGGACGGTCGGTGGCGGTAGGCGCCGGTAGGTGGCGAGATGTGGGGCGTGAGGCCCTCGCTAGTGGGGCTGCGCGTCACCCCGTGGGGGCTCCTCGCCCAGCGGATTCGGCCGGCCGTGTGATGTGGACGCCTCGCCGTGGAATGAGTCAGAGAACTGGTCTTTGCCGGCGTTACGTTCCTCTTCCTTCAATCGCTTGTACAATCGATAGGCGTGCGCCCGTGACAGGCCCAGCAAGCGCGCAGCCTCAGAAATCACACCGCCCGCGGCCGCCAGTGCGTGCTTCAGCAAGTCGGGATCCCAGTCGCCCTGCGCGGCCCGGATCGATTGTGGGAGGTCGGCCCACGGCGAAGGCTGGGGTGGCCCCGTGCCGAGAGCCGATGGAGCCGGTAGTCGTGGCGGAGTTCCTGTCGGCTGAGTGTCGACCGGCTTCTCGGGCGTCCTGAGCAGGTCCGCCCGCGCCGCCGCCACCCCGTGGCTGCGGTGGAACAGGATAGCCCGATCGACGACGTGCTTCAGCTCCCGCACGTTTCCCGGCCAATCGCGTGCGCGCAGCACCGCGACCACGTGCGGTGTGAAGACTTCCGCCCGCGTCTCTGGATCGCCGCCCCCGCGCTCCCACAGCATGGTGATGAGCGGCTCGAAGTCCTCCGGACGCTCACCGAGAGGCGGGACCCGGAGCACCAGCCCGGCCAGTCGTCCGTACAAGTCGGCCCGGAACATCCCCGATGAGACACGCGCCTGCAGATCGCGACACGTCGCCGCCAGGATGCGCGTCTCCACGCGCCGGCTGCGCGTCTCCCCCAGAGGGCGAATCTCGCCCGCGTCCAGGAATCGCAGCAAGTACCCTTGGGCCTCAGCATCCAGATCAGCGATCTCGTCGAAGAACAGCGTGCCGCGCTCCGCCTCCTCCACCAGACCGCGGCGATCGTCGATCGCGCCTGTGTAAGCGCCCCGCCGCGCCCCGAACAGCTCGGCCACGAAGATCTCCCGGCGCGCGGCCGCGCAGTTGACGGGCACGTAGGCGCCCGGCTGGCCGCTGAGCCTGTGCAGTCCCTGGGCGATGAGGTCCTTGCCCGTGCCGGTGGCACCGAGAATCAGGATCGGGATGCGCCCGGGGGCGTAGGTCTCGGCCAAGCGAAGTGTCTCGATCACTGCCGGTGTTCGCGTAACGAGACCCAGGTCGGACCAGAGCGACGATAGAGCCGGCGCCGGTGTGGCCCCGGACGTCGGCTGAGTCGTCACCCGCGTGGGGGCCTCAGTCACGGGGCGCTCCACGCGGGGGAGGATGCCCTCGCGCGTCCAGTCACGGGTGCGTGGGCGCGCGGCAGCAAGCTGGGCGTGACCGCCCTTGTCGGCGCGGAAGCGGTCCCGAGGCGCGCGCTTCTGCTGCCGCTCGCGCTTGCGACGGAGCCAGGGGTTGGGGCCGAGGAGGGGGTGGTTGAGCCAGAAGGTGAGGGCTTTGTCGGGAACCTCAAGCGCGGGATCGCCCGACGTCTTGGCGATGGCAGGTGGGCGGCTGGCTTGCAGGTGTCCACCTCGTGATGGCCGTCCGAGGGCTTCGAGCCAGGCTTCGACCACTCTCCGTTCTAGACGCTCGCCAGCTTCCTCAAACAAAGCCCGGGCCCTCTCGAAGGAGCGGCGCGCCGCGGCCTTGCGTCCCGACTCCAGGGATGCCACAGCACATGTCCTCAGTGCCTGGGCCTCCTCGATGAGGGCGCCGGCGCTCCGGGCGTGCTCTGCAGCTGCTCGCGCCGAGCGGACCGCATCTACGACTCGTCCTTCGGCTAGCTCAAGCAGCGCGACGCGTGACCCAATCTCGAGCGCAACGTCGCCCCTCGGCGCAAGTCTCGTCGCCAGCTCGGTTCCGAGGTGGAGAGCGACGCGTGCTCTAGCCAAGTTTCCAGCAAGCACATGACCCTCACCCAGGAACTCGAGGGCCAACGCCTCCTCGCGGCGCAGTCCGGCGCGCCGTGCTTCGCGTGCGCCGCGGACGAGAGCGCGGCGGGCAGAGGCGAGATGGCCCTGGCGCACTTCGGCGAGAGCGCGCGTGAGTTGCGCGCGGAGTGTCGTCGCAGGCCTTCCAAGTTCCGTGCCCATGCGTGCTGCCTCTTCGCAGAGGCGTATGCATTCGCCGAGTAAGCCCATCAGCACGAGCACGGTCGCGCGGTTCAGAAGAAGCCGGGCGTAGGCACTCAGGTCGCCTACTTGCCAGTACGCCCGACCCGCGTTGGCGTAGAGGACATTGGCGGAGGAGAGCTGGCCACGGGTGCGGGCGATCATAGCCAGCAAGTAGTAAGCATCGCCCGCCAGCCCCACAAGGCCATCCTTCTGCGCCAGATGGACGGAGTCGAGGGCATCCGACTCGGCGTCAGTATGGAAGCCACGGCGGAGTTGGATTCTCCCGCGGAGCAAGGAGAGACGCGCTCGTGTCCACGTAGAAAGCTCGTCGCTCTGCAACTGCCCCGCTTGGTCTGCCAATGTGGCTGCCTCTTCAAGGCATCCCTTCTCGGCCTCGTGCTGGGCCAAGGCGTGCAGGCAGAGGACACAGGCCTCGGTGTCCAATGGGACAGCTCCGCGGAGAGCTTGCCGGACGAGCTCAAGGTCCTCATCGGTGCTGTCCACTCGGCCAAGTCGCCAGCGAGCGGCGAGACTCAAGCACAACACCTCTGCCGCCTTGGCATCCAGAGAGGTGTCGCACTGCCTCACCTGCCGTACAGCAGGCTCCAGGAGCTGGAGTGCGGACTGCCAGGCACATGCGGTCAGATAGACGCGCGAACGCTGAGCGATGCTCGCGAGCTTCTCCGGGCAATCACGCGTTCGTCTCTCTTCAGGGCCGTCACGCATTTCGCGTTGTCTCGGGTCGCGCATCGAAGTACTGCCGAGTGACCACACCTGTGTGGAAGATCTTGCTTCCCGACAATCGCGGGGACTGGCTGGATGGGCTCATCCACTCAAGGTGCCGCACTGCCATCGTGTCATGGGCGGGCTCGATCAGGCTGGTCTGCAGCCCTGACTGTGCAGACTCGGGCGGCTCATCGGGAACGCCCGATGGCGGCAAGTGAACAGTCTGTTTCTGCCACTTGGCCTGGGCAGGAGGCATGCTCAGGAGAAGCATGCTCCCAATGCCGATCGCGATGAGGATTCGTCTGGCTCTCATTGTCCCCTCCGGAAGCTGTTGATCGGAACGCCGTTCTCCCACGGGTGACGCGCGGCATCCGACCAACACGCGGCATCAACCTGGACGCACGTCATCGCGACAAAGCCACTGCCGCGCGCGGCCAGGGCAGGTAGCTCCGCAGCAGTCATCTTGTTCTGCTGCAAGCACTTAAGCTGCTCGGGTAGTTCGTCGGGGACCCCTGCTGGGGGCAGCATGCTGGTCTGTCTCTGTACGCACGCCACTGCCCCAGTGCACTGCAGCAAGAAGTGCCCCAAGAGGATCGACAGCACTATCGTTGAGTTCCTGAGGTTCACCGCATCTCCCTCCTGAGAGGATCCAGACGTTGTCGCAGACGTCCGCTATCGACCCCAGCGCAGCCCTAGCCGAATCAGCTCACCGCGCAGTGTCGCGCACGGATGGTGAATCCAGATTCATTACGGCCCGGCAGCAGATGATCACTGGTGGCCCGCTCTCCTCTCCGGGGCCTTCGGCAAGATCGGCCGCGCCTACCGCTGCCATCTCGGCACCTACGCCATTCTTGACGATGATCCAGCGGTCGCCCAACGGAATGACCACATCCAATTCGTGCGAGATCTCGTGGGTGAGGACCGCCTGCTGGAGAAACCTTCCTTGCGCGTCGAACACATCCGCCTTGCCTACAATCCCCGGCCCAACCTCCCTCCACCCTCGACTGGAGGTCACCCAAGTCGTTCCGTCGTCCTGGAACCCGGCGGCCGCGATTGTTCGGTGGAAGTGCGACGCCTGGACACGAACCCCCTTGTATGCACGATAGAGCCCTTCCCAGTACGCCTGCTCCGCTTCGTATTCCGCATCTGTTCGCGCAAGGGCCTCGTACTCGCGTTCGATCTCAGACAGCAACATGCCGTTCTGGTCGTAGATCCGCACCACATAGTCCCGGTAGCTCGGGGAGACTAGCGTTCGGCCATTCCGTGAAGCGTCGTGCAGGCACACCGCTTCACTCGGCTCCTGGACGAAGTCGTAGGGGTGGTTCCGGTCCAGGGACTGAGTGGTTTCCAACAGGCGACGCCCGGGGGTTCCCTCGGGGGAGAAGAGCTGGACAGCGTAAGTCGTCCTGACTTCCGTCTCTGTGAACTCCTCGTAGCCAAGCTGCACTGCATAGGAAGCGGCGCAAGGCAAGACGGACACTACCCATGCTCGCTTGTAGCCCGCCAGGTTGATGCTCCAGGATCCGTGGGGCTCGCCAAGTGGGTTGATGAGGATGACCTTTCCCGCCTGAAGGTCGACCACTCCGATGTTCCCGTCTTGCGCAACGAATACCTCGGTAGGATGTCGGAATTCCCCGGGTCCATCCCCTTCGCGTCCGATCCGTCCCAAGTACTCGCCCGAGGGTCCGACTCGATGGACGCAGGCCAGCCGTGAGTCCAGCACGAGGACGTTACCATCAGCATCCTCAGTCGCGTCCGCAGGTACCCCAAACAGCAGCGACCCATCCGGCCGCTCGCTCTCCAGCCTCCACACCTCCCGCAGCTCGTACTCGACCGTTCCCTCCATCGGCTCGGCCGGATTCCACACATAGGTGACCCCGTCCCTGACCTCGCGCGTGCCCTTCCATTCGGAGGCGGGGATGGCGGTGACGAAGACAGTGAGGAACCCCAGTGCGACAAGGATGACTGACAGAGGGTGGGACAGCTCGGGGGAAGCTTGTCCATCCATTCGAAGACCCTTTCCGTGCGCGCCGCCACAGTTGCACAAGTGCTTGCCGGACTCGACATGAGGGTATTCAGCGACCGGACGCCGGGTCAAGCACGAAGCCGGGCCCCAGCACCATGCCGGGCCCCAGCACGACGCCGTACCCAGCACCGAGCTGGCCCCAGCACCACGCCGCACCCAGCACCACGCCGGACCCAAGCCCGAAGATGACCGCGGATCGTGATGGCCTGGTCGGAGAGCATACTGGCCGGACCCGCTAACGATATAAACCAAAGGCAGTTGCGCCTCCCCTGCATGCCCCACCTTCCGCCGCTGCGCGCACCCCGTTGCGCGTAACCCGCATCCCCCACCACTCCGCCGCTGCGCCAGGACGAAGCGCCAACTGCGACGGTCACAGACCAACAGGGCGACCTCCCGGCGATACTCCCTGCGCGCGCAAGACGCGCCGCCTGCAGTCGCGCCCATGCTGCGCGGGTCGAATCCCCGCTGCAGACGATCCGTCTGCCCCGCGGTGTCGTCGCGCAAGCCGCACAGCAACGTCGCTCGAACTGGCTCGGTGGGGCCGACGCGGTCGAACAACGTTGCCCAAGGCGAACATCGGCGCCACGCCGCAAAGGAAAGCCGCGCCATCGAGCCGCCCCTTCGAGCCTCCGCGTGAGATTCTGTCGGAGCCTCGATCGCGTGACGCGCTGGCCGTCGCCCTCGAGATTGCCGTGCACCAGACTCTCGGCGGGCAGCAGGGCGCAGGCTCCTCGGCAACAACGGGCTTGACAGGAACTATATGATTACGCAAAGTGCGTAACGCGAGGTGCGTAATCATGACCAATCCCTTTCGCTATGGCGGCGTCGTCGGGCGCGGGTCTTTCTGCAACCGCAAGCAGGAGCTGAGTGACCTCGTGCGCGCGGCCGAGAACGGGGAGCGCCTGTTCCTCTACGGAGAGAGGCGCCTCGGCAAGACCTCTCTCGCATTCGAAGTGCTCCGCAACCTCAAACCAGACAAACAGATCGGGGCCTATGTCGACCTGTGGCCGACCGAGAGCGAGGAGTCCTTCGCCACGGCCATGGCGACGTCGCTTTCCTCAAGTCTGGCCACTTCGGCCGATCGCCTTCTGGAAACAGCCAAGCGTTTCTTCGGGAGCCTGGCACCGTCCCTCACCGTGGATCCCCAGGGCTCCCCCCAACTTTCGTTTGGCGTCCGTGGCGCTCGGCTGGGCGCGAGGAATCTGAGAGAAGTACTCGCGGCTCCGGAAGAGATCGCCCGACGCAGGAAGAAGCGCGTGGTCGTCATCTTCGATGAGTTCCAGCGCATCCTTGAGTACGGCAGCGACGAAGTCGAAAGGACCGTCCGGAGCTCCATTCAAGACCACCCTCACGTTGCCTACTTCTTTCTTGGCAGCCGCAAGCACATGATCCAGCGGATGTTCCTTGATCAGAATCGGCCCCTTTATCGCTCCGGCAGCCACTATCCGCTTGGCCCCATTGCGACGACGCACTGGATTCCCTTTATCAGAGCTAGATTCAAGCGATCAGGCCGGAGGATCGGTGCAGAGCAGATCCATCAGATTTGCCGGAGCACTGGGGGCCATCCCTTCTACACCCAGCACCTCTGTCACGCCGTATGGGAGCTTTGTGAACCGAAACGCCAGGTGTCTGGCCCCATGATTGAAGAAGCCTTCAACCTGTTGCTTGAGCGGGAGAGTTATGCCTACACATCGCTCTGGGACTCCTTTGCTCCCAATCAGCGGCGATTTCTCCTTGGCCTCGCGACAGAGGCAACAGGCGTCCGTCCCTTCAGCTCGGAGTTCGTCCGGCAGTACCGCTTGCGTTCCGCCTCCAATGCCCAGCGGGCTGCCGAGGGGCTCCTGGAGCGTGACATCATAGATCGAGAGGGTGGCTCATTTGTGATCAGCGACCGCTTCTTCAGGATCTGGGTTCAGCGGACTGCATCGGTGGGATAGGGAGCAAGAGCGCGGGACGAATCCGGATTCAGGTCATCGAGTGCCCGTCCGAGTGCCGGTTTCACGCCAGCACCGTCTCAGCCGGCACAACCTCGATGCCCTCGGCGGCGGTGAACTGCCTCGGCCCCGCATAGACGACGATCCCTCGACTCACGACGCCTTCCGCAACCGCCTGCCGCAAATTGGCCCAGTCCCTCGCACCTACCGATGCGGCACGCTTGAACTCATAGCCTACACGTTCCTCTCCCCGCACCATCACCAAGTCGATTTCAGCCCCTGCGTGGGTTCTGTAGAAGTAACACTGGATTCCGGGATGCATGAGCTGAGTCCGTGCGGTGATCTGCTCAATCAACATTCCTTCCCAGCTTGGGCGACAGTGGGGTGAAGCCAGCAATCCGCGGTCGGAGTCGATTCCGAGAAGGTGGTGCAGCATTCCGCTGTCGCGGATGTAGAGCTTGGGCGACTTGGCGATCCGTTTGCCCACGTTTGGATGGTAGGGCTGCAAGCGCCTGATGAGGAAATGCGCCTCGAGTAGGTCGAGGTGGGCACGAGCCGTGTGGTACGAAACGCCGAGCGAACGGCCGATCTCCGACAGATTCAACAAGCCACCGTGGTGATGTGCCAGCAGCGTCATCAGCCGGCGCATCTGCACGGGAGATGTCCGGGGACGCTGACGCGGGAGGTCACGTTCCACCACGGCGCGAACGTAGTTCTCCTCCCAGCGCTCCCATTGGGTCGGCCCGGAGGCGAGGCTGGCATCCGGGAACCCACCCCTGAGCCACAACTCGTCGAGGCTGATTCCACGGGCAGCAACCTCGCTCCAGAGGAACGGCGTCAGTTCGAGGATAGCGACTCGGCCGGCAAGGCTTTCCGCTATGCTCTCGATGAGCTGGGGATTCACGGATCCCAGGAGATAGTACCGACCGAATTGACGCCGCTTCTCGTCGATCACGGCGCGCAGCACAGGAAACAACCCGGGCAGCACCTGCGCTTCATCGATGATCAGCGGGCCGTCGAAGCGGCGCAGCGCCAGTTCGACATCCCCTTCGAAGACCTGGCGATCGGACGGCTTCTCGAGGTCGAAGTAGTCACCGGCCAGGAAATGCCTTACGAGTGTGGTCTTCCCACATTGCCTCGGGCCCAGGATCAGAACCGCCGGGAACTGCTCCGCCAGCCCCCTGATCGTCCGAACAGCCAGCCTCTCTATCATGCTGGAAAAATAGAATCCAAACTTCTATTCGTCAAGGGATTCCGGGACGGTCCAGCAGCCACGCCCGAGACGAATCATTCTGCAACTGCTTTTCTCACATCCAGTTCCACCTACGCCCCTCTCAACCCTGCGCCGCTGCTCGTCCCCGCCCCCGTCCCGCCCCCAGCTGCGCCACCAGCATCGCCCCAAGCATCAGCCCGCATCCCACCCCCGCGCGTGGCGTCAGGGTCTCCCCCAGCAGCGCGCACCCTCCCACCACCGCGAACACCGCCTCCAGGCTCAGCAGGATCGCCGCGTGGGCCGGGTGTGCGTCGCGCTGGCCGATCACCTGAAACGTGTACGCCACACCCACCGACAGCAGCCCCGCGTAGAGGATGGGCACCGCGGCCGAGACGATCCCCGCCAGCTCAATGGGTTCGAACAGCACCGCCACGAGCAGGCTGAGCCCCGCGCATACCCAGAACTGGATGCCCGCCAGCCGCACGGGCTGGAGACTCCGCGTCAGCCACGCAATCAGGTGCACATGAATCGCCCAGAAGACCGCGCCGCCCAGGACCAGCAGATCGCCGCGGGCGATCGACATGCGTCCCGTGACGCTCAGCAAGTAGAGCCCGGCCACGGCCAGCGCCGCACCGAGCCACTGCCAGGCCGACGCCCGCTGGCCCCAGAAGAGCGCCATCAGGGGCACGATGACGACGTAGAGCCCGGTGATGAACCCCGCCTTGCCGGCCGAGGTGTAGACGAGCCCTGTCTGCTGCAAGGAGATCCCGCCGAAGAGGGCGATGCCGGCTAGCAGTCCACCGAGCGCGTGCGACCGCAGGAGCGCCGCGCCTGGCTCGCGGGTCGTGGGGCCCGCTGCTCCCAGCTGCCCAGTCCGCTGTGCGGCGAGGCGATGGATGAATGGCGTAAGGACCGCCGCTCCCAACGCGAAGCGGATGGCGTTGAAGAGGAAGGGCCCCACGTGCGCCATGCCGGCCCGCTGGGCCACGAACGCGAATCCCCAGATGACTGCGGCCACGAGGAGCAGGGCATCGGCCACAGGGCCGGAGGGGGCGTCGGCCACAGGGCCGGCGCCCGCTGCCGGAGCCCGGCTCCCGGCCGTCTTCCCTGCCTGGCCGGCTCCCAGCCCCCGAGCGCCCCGATCGTCGCCCCTCATGACCTTCCCCCCAAAGCCGCCAGCATCGACCCCGATACGACCAGCAGGGCCCCCGCGACGCTCGCGGCATTCAGCCGGTCGGGCGCCACCAGCGATGGGACAAGCGAAGCCCCAAGCCCGACGCCCGCCAGGGTGATCAGCGGCGCCGTCGACAGCACGGCGCTCACCCGCGAGACCTCCCAGTGGCGCAGGGCCTCCGCGAACGCGCCGTACGCAATCAGCGTGTTTGCGGCGCAGAAGGCCAGCAGAAGGGCTTGCGAGAGGTCGGCCCGCGCCACCTCCCGCGGGGTCGCGGGCAACAGCAGCGCCAGCGCTCCGAAGACGTAGGTCACGAGCAGGATCACGTTGGCGGGGAGGTCGCGCGAGAGTCGCTTCTGTGCCAGGCCGTAGACCGCCCAGGCGACCGCCGAGAGCACGATCAGGAGGACGCCGGCGGTGTGAGCGCTCAGGCCGCCGAGCAGCTCACCCAAACGCCGGTTGAAGAAGAGCGCCTGCCCGCCGACCAGCACGACGAGGCCCATCCACTGCAGGCTGCTGAATCGCTCCCCGAACACCGCGAGCCCGCCCAGTAGCAGGAACATCGGGGCGAGCTGGATGACGACCTGGGCAGTGCTGGGCGAGACGCGATCCAGCCCGAGAAGGTAGATCACGTAGTTGGCGCACAGACTCACGGCCGCGACCAGCAGCAGCCCGGCGTGGGCCGCCAGCCGTTCGCGCAGGGGCCACAGCCGGCCGCGGACGACCAGGTAGCCCCCCAGCGCGATGGCTGCGGCGAGGAACCGAAACCACGTGATCGTCAGGGCGCTCATCGACGCGAGGAGCGCCTTGAGGGCGATCGGCAGCACGCCCCACATGATCGCCGTGAGGAGCGCCAGGGCGAAGCCGAGCTTCCATCGCCCGGTGGTCGCAATCCGCTGCTGCGAGGCCGCTTGCATGGCCGGCAGGATAGTCCAGGCCGAACCTCGCCGGAATCGGAACCTGCAGCCGTGTGTCGTGTGGGACCGGGTCTAGTTGTCGCTTTACAAGGTTGCAGGTGTATCCGACGGTAGCGTCCGGATCGCTGGATGCGGACTCGGCCCGGGACCCGCGCGCGAGGGAGGGCATGACGATGGCCATGATCGACGCCAAGACCGCTCAGAAGATCACGGAGATTCTCGGCCAGGTGACCGAACCCGTGACCCTGACGTTCTTCACCAAGGAGCACGAGTGCATCTACTGCAAACAGACGCATGACCTCGTGCAGGAGCTGGCCGCCCTCTCGGACAAGCTGACCATCGAGGAGTACGACCTCGACAAGGACGCGGCTGTTGCCGGTCGCTACGGGGTCGAGCGCGCTCCCGCGATCGTCGTCCACGGTCGGGAGGATCGCGGCATCCGCTACTACGGGATCCCGGCCGGCTACGAGTTCACGACGCTGCTGGAGTCGATCCTCGACTTCGGGGTCAATCGGCCCTCACCCCTGTCCCAGGAAGCGCAGAACGCGCTCAAGGAAGTGACGAAGCCGACCAAGATCCAGGTTTTCTTCACCCCCCAGTGACCCCACTGCCCCCAGGCCGTGCGCCTGGCGCAGCTCTTCGCCCTGGCCTCCGAGCAGATCACGGCCGAGGCGATCGAGGCCGCGGAGTTCCCTGACCTGGTCCAGAAGTTCCGCGTGCAGGGGGTGCCGAAGACGGTCATCAACGAGACGGTCGAGTTCGTGGGCGCGATGCCGGAGAAGCAGGCGCTGGAGCATGTGTTGAAGGCCACCAAGTAGCGGGGTCGATCGGCGGGCCCGCTCGCGCACGGTGGCCACACAGGATCGAGATGACGATTGCACGCACCACGCGGGCGTTGATCCTCCTCGGCGCTGCCGCGGTAGTCATCGCTGTCCAGGTGCTCCAGCGATGCCCGCGGGCAAGCCTCCTCTGGTCCGCGCTGTTCGACGCGGGTCACGTGCCCCTGTACGGGCTGGTGGCTCTGGCCCTCCTGTACGCTTCGCTGACGTTCGTGAGCAGATCAGGTCGGCCCAGGCTTTGGCACTACCTCGCGGCGCTGGCTGTGACGATGGCCCTGGGTGCGATCGCCGAGGGGCTTCAGGCCCTTGGCAAGGGGGACGCAAGCCTCGCGGACTTCTTGCGTGATGCAGCGGGTAGTACGGCCTTCCTCATGGTAGCGCTCGCTTTCGACGCCCACCCGATTCGCGGCACCACTTCCGAGGACACGTACCCCGCGCAAGGTGAAGCCCCTCCCGCGAGCAACACGCGGTTTCGCCGCGTAGTCCTGCTCGTTGCCGCCGTGGCACTGCTGGCCGTGGCTCTCTCCCGCGTGACGACCGTAGCGATCGCCTACCTGCAAAGGAACGCGGCCTTCCCCGTCCTCTGCGACTTCGAGGGTGCCTGGGAGGGCAAGTTCGTCCACGTGCGGGATGCGGAACTCGAGATCGGTTTCGCCCCTGCGGGCTGGGGGCGCGAGGCCAGCGACAACGTTGCCCGCATCACATTCGAGCCGGCGGTGTACCCAGCGCTCCTGATCAACGAGCCCTTTCCGGACTGGCGCGGCTACGACCGGCTGGTCGTCGAAGTCTACTCGGAGCTCGACAGCACCGTCTCGTTGGTCCTGAGGATCGACGATGTCCTCCACGACAACGCGTACTCCGACCGGTTCAATCGGAGGCTTGTGATCGAGCCAGGGGTCAATAGAATCTCGATTCCACTCGCCGATGTGGAGCGGGCGCCACGGGCGCGGAAGATGGACATGGGACGCGTGCGCAACGTGGTGCTCTTTGCAGTGCGGCCGGCGAAGGCGTTCTCGGTGTGGGTGGATGGGGTGCGGGTGGAGAGAGAGTGAGTCTGGTGAATGCTCCTGGCGGCCAGCCGGAATCCCACATGCAAGAAGCCCCGTCTGGCTCTGAACGATGCCCTCGCTCCCTCTCGTTTCCGGGACGCAGCACCCCGGGCGGCCCCTACGATGCCTGGCGCGTGTATGCTCTCGTTGCGCCGGGTAGTCGCGTCAGCAGGGTTTCCAAGTTCGACTTGTTTGTGCCCGCTGCTGAACCAAGTTCTCCAGCCATGATACGAACTTCCTGCTCAGAGAATCCCAGCCGTATCTCGCGCGCACGAGCTTCTGTCCATTCGCGATCAGCCTTTCTCTCAGATCCTGATCTCTCGCGCACCGCACAACCCACTCGGCAAAGCCCCTCGCGTCATCCGCGAGGATGATGTTCTCGCCATGGCAGACTTGCAAGCCTTCCGCCCCGATCGACGTCGACACCACGGGAATTCCCATCGCCATCGCTTCAAGTATCTTGAGCCGAGATCCCCCGCCTGCCCTGACAGGGACAACGGAGACCGCACTCCGAGCTACATAAGGTCTTACGTCCGGGACGGTTCCCGTGACCACTATCCCCTCGCGAGCTGCGAGCTTTTGTACTTTCTCAAGCGGACTACGACCTACTACGTGGAATTCCATGGTCAGATCGAGTCTTCTCACAAGCGGGAACACAGCATTGGCGTAGTAGAGGGCCGCGTCCACGTTGACGAATGCGTCCATCGACGCAGTGAAGACTGCGCAGTTCTTCCTCGAAACCGTCATCGGCTCGAAGTGGGCCAGGTCGACCCCGTTCTCCACCACCACGGTATTTCGCCTCCCACCCATTCGGTCAATGAGTCCACGATCTCCGTCGGTTACAGCGACGATTCCATCAAACAAGGCAAAGTGCTCTTCCTCGAAGCGGCGCATGGTTTTCCATTGCCTCGCGTACAAAGCCTTCGCCAGCATATTGCCCCCGACTCTGTACATGCGTTCCCATTGCCGAAACTCCACGTTGTGAGCCATCAGGACCTTGCACGGGTGGCTCACGTTCCTGAAGTACTGCGCGTACGGCGTCCATTCGCAGATCAAGACATCGTGCCGAGCCTCTTGCAGTGCCCGCTCGAAGGCCGTGCTCATTTCAATGGACCGAGCATAGCGGACCGCAAAGGGCGTATTGGCGGAGAGGCTGCCAATTACCGATAGATAGTAACTGGGAGTTCGCTTTGGCGTCCGCCGGTCGACCACTGGCACGACGACAACGGAGTCGCCCAGCTCCCCTTTGTCTACAGTCCCGCTCTCCTCCTGATAGCACAGATATGTCACCCTATTGTGTTGCGCTAACGCACGGAGGAGGTTGTATGTCCTGATCTTCTTTCCGGTATCCAACGGATATGGGAACCACTCGTCGAGGTAGAGAATGTCCATGTGAATTGGCTGGCTGGTGCAGCGCTACCTCCGTAAGAACGCCCGGAGATTCTCGGCTGCACGCCAAAGGTGTTCCCCACTGATCCGCCCGTGTTTCAACATGTACCAGTCCTTCAACAGAATACCCCTCCGGATCTTCCTGAGCATCTCCCTTCGGGAGATCCCAGGCAAGTTCAGGGTAACGTGGTGCTCATCGAACAGCTCCCAAATCGTGGTGTCCTCTGCCGGTAGGAGCTGATGGCGTTTCGCAATATCATAAAGCCGCGAACCCGGCATCGGATTGCAGAATTGCCACGACATGTAGCTAATGCGTCTCTCTCGCAGTAGGCGGGAGCAGAAAGCGAGCGAGTTGTCCACCTCCCGCGAGGTCTCAAAACAAAGGGTGCCGTCTTCTTCCCAGACGTTGTAGAGCATCATGAAGGCGAATACCTCTACGCCTACGGAAGACAGCAATTGCGTCGCATGCTCGATCTGGCTTACCGATATGCACTTCTCCAAGCCGCGCAGGACCCGGTCATTGGCTGATTCCATGCCGAGGTGCACGAGCCAGAAGCGAGCCGCAGCCAGCTTGGTGGCGAATTCAGGGGTGATCTTGTCGACGCGGAGATTGGTCTGGAAGTACAAGTCCCTGTAGTCGAGTGCGATGATCTCGTCCAACAGGTTCTCTGCCCAGCGCAAGCTGAAGTTCATCTCGTCCGAAGTGAAGTAGATCTCGCGCACGCCTTGCGCGTAAAGCTGCTTGATCTCTTCAATGATGTTGACAGAGCTGCGAAAACGGAGCCAAGGCTTGCTCAGTTTCCATACCGGGTTCGAACAGAAGGTGCAATCGTAGGGGCAGCCGCGCGAGATGACCATGGAACTTTGCACTTTCTGCTTGCGAAGATGCATACATGGGTAGTCAGCATGGTGGACAAGATCCCAGGCCGGAAAGGGTACCTCATCAAGGTCGGGCAGCAGCGGAGCCAGCGCGTTCTCCACGATCTGAGACCCATCTTTGTACACAATCCCCGGGACGCTCGCCATGGGACCGCCCTCGAGTCGTGTCCGGACCAGTCGGGCGAAGGTCTGCTCGCCTTCCCCCCTTACAACGACGTCGGCCTCTGTCTGGCTGAGGGTGTCGACAGGCATCGCGGTCGGATGTGGGCCGCCGCAGACGATAAGGGTGTCCGGGAAACGTCGCTTGACCGCAGCAATCGTCTTGGCCGCCAGACGAAAGGTCTTGGAAGTGAAGGAAATGCCGTAGATCGTCGGATTGCGCGCAGTCAAAGCAGCGATGTGTTCAGCCAGGTTGCACGCACTCTGGAGGTAGTAGATGTCAAGACCAGGAAGCATCTTTCGGGTGTACGCAATGACGTACAGTAGCCCGATGTTCGGATAGCTTGCATCATAGCCCCTCTCCCGGGCGGGGGGATCCGCAAGTACGACTGTCATAGGTGGTGTGGTCCTCTCCTGTGCTGTTGCTACCAAAATGACCATCGATGGGTCTTCAGCACGTAGATCCCCAGCCCGAGATTCGTCACCGCGTGCGCGATCATACAAGTGAGGAGATCCCGGCGCCAGACGAGGAGTCCACCGTATATCGCGCCCGCAATGATTCCCACCAGCCAGCGATCATGCTCGAAGCCAAAAGCCACGGCCACCAGCGCGAAGGAGAAGGGTCGGTAGGTCCCGAGAGCTACCCGCTCGAAATCGGCATCAATCAGCACCCGCATCATGAAGCTGCGCCAGAACAGCTCCTCCATCACCGGTACAACCACACTCGCTCCCAGCAGCCGCATGCCGATCACACCCCACAGCTCGGCCCCGGTGACGCCGAATGAATGCGGGTCAAAGCCCCGGGACTGGCCGATGCGCATGAACTGGGCCAGTCCCTCGGGTGCCACCCAGATGAGCAGGACCAGGATTCCCACGAAGACGCCGACCACCCAATTGGTGACCGATGTGGCCCAGGCGAAGCCGCGATACCGGCACCGGAAAGTCACGAGCATGAGCCCTACGATGACCGTCTTGATAATGTACCAGAGGTGGGCGGCTTCTGGCCAAAGAGTGCCGGGAAATGTCAGGAGTGCGAATACGACGAAGGGGGCGACGTACGGAAACCACGTTGCCTCAATTAGTCGCCGACGGAACTTGTCCACTGTCATCGCCCTACCTGTATCTGCTTCCCGCGCCCTCACGTTCTCGGGTTCCACACCACCTGTTTCCTCCCCCGAAGGAACGATACAAACGCTGCAAGCGAGGCGACGTTGATCAGAGTGAGGTAGTAGGGAAACGCCACCACGGGGGAACTGACCCGGCCCCGCAGTACATGACCCGCGCAGGCTAGTGCGTAGAACACAGCTTGCAGGGCGACGACGACGCGCCAGAAACCACTGGACTCGACCAGCAGAAGAGCTGTCACTAGCGCTCCAGCCTGGAAGAATGGGGCCAAGTACCGAAGAAGCTTGTGAGATGCTAGCTGCCACGCGAACAGCCCGAATCTGAACGGGTTGAGCAGCGCAGCTTTGTCCTTAAGTGCGCACCAAGCTCGCAGGGCAACGCGCATGCGCATGCGGAATTCGTCTTCCACTGCCTCCAAGGTGTCCTCGTGCAGACGCGCCCGGGGTGCATAGACGACGCGCCGCCCCTTTTCCCTGACCGCCAGCGGAAGCACGAAGTCAGGAAGCTGATCGCGGCGCATGGTCTCGTACAACTCGCGCCGGACGGCGTCGATGCCCCCGTCCACGCCAACGATCGACCCAGTGCGAGTCTCCCATTGTCTTAGCTGGTTTTCATACCGCATGTATGCCGAACAGCCTTCGCCCGACAGCGAGCCATCGGGCGCGCGATAGAGCATGCGCCCGGTGACGTAGCCAACATCTACGTCAGTGAACGGGGCCACCAGATGTCGGAGAGCATCGGGTGCCCACATGCTGTTCGCGTCCGCGAATGCCACAATCGCCCCCGACGTTCGCGGGACGGCCAGATTCAGCCCGCTTGTCTTTCCCGCGCGAGGGTCCTGTCGGATGAGCCGGACGCCGCGGTCCGCAAAGCCTTCGACGATAGAGTCGGTCTCGTCGGTGGAGGCATCAGAGACCACCAGGAGCTCGCGCCGCTCAGCCGGGTAGTCTTGATGAAGCTTGTTCTCAATCGCGGGCGCGATGCTCTGCGCCTCGTTGAACGCCACGGTGACGATCGATACCGTCGGCAGTTCATCGTCCGACAGGGCTCGGATATGCGGATCGCGCCGCAACACGCTTCCCAGCCACCAGCAGAGCAGAGGGTAACCCGCATAGACGTATACGAGTAGGGCAACGCACACCCAGAAGGCCAGCGTGAGGATCATGGCAGGGCACCCCCCAGAGGTCTCATCGGACCACGAAACCTCCGGAACTCCGGAATCCCCCGCCAGAAGCCAAACAGGAGCCCCATGTGGATCACGAAGAACGCGGCCATTGTTCTCCATGCCCGGGTCGTCAGACCGGCCACACGCACGCTCTCCCCGGCGATCAGCAGCATCCAGCACGCTACCGGCACCGCCAGCGTGGACCACGCGATCCTCGGACCGGCCAGGAGAAGCACCAGTAACGTCAGAACCAGATATCCCGTCACAAGTACTAACGGCCACGGGACAACCGCAAGGTGTCTGGCCATGAGTCTCGCCCGGCCTCTCCCGTAGCGGCGCATCTGGTGAAAGAGACTGCCCAGCGACGCGCGCGGACGGTATAGCACACTCAAGTCCGGATGAAGGTAGGCAGGCAAGCCGGCCGCAGCGACGCGGTGGTTGAACTCCACATCCTCGCACGCGTCGAAGCGCTCGTCGTATCCGCCTAGATGCTCGATCACCGAGCGCAGGTAGGCCGCGCCCGCCGACCGTGGATCGGCAAATCCTGGGTCACCACCATAGATGTAAGATGCTGGATCATGGCCGAGCCAGGAGTGACGGGCGACGGAGATCGCTCTGGCCCAACTGTTCTCGTCGCACATCCGGTTGAGCGGTTGCGGGCGCGACAAGCAGGCGGCCCCGGTCGATTCGAATAGCTCGACCATCCGCACCAAGTAGTCCTTGCGGGGTACGGCGCAGTGACCATCGAGGAAGACGATGTACTTCCCCCGGGCGGCGGCAGCTCCGACGTTGCGACCCGCGCCGCTCAGTCTGCGTGGGTTGTCCAAGAGCCGGAGATTGGGCCACTCCTTGCAGAGGGAGGCGACGATATCGCGCGTGTCGTCAGCCGAACCTCCATCCGCGACCAGGACCTCGAATCCACCAGGTGGGGGGGTCTGTTCGAGAATCTCTCTCAGGAGCCGCCCGATGTCAGGAGCTTCATCGAGCACGGGGACGACGACGGATACGACGGGAGTCGGTTCATCAGGGGGACTGTTGTTCACCGCGTCCACTCTCCGGCGGCTTCTTCCTCTTGTGGCCATAGTAGTAGCTATCGCCAGCGTACCCTGGCATGACCTCATGGAGGTTGCCAACGACCACGCCGAGGATATTCGCCCCCATCCCCAGACAGGCCTCGCGCGCTCGGCGGAGCAAGGGCTTGGTGCTCCTGCCCGCCATGGCTACCAATACGACCCCATCAGCCAGCGGCATGAGAATCGAGGCGTCCGCCACCGGGATCAGGGCCGGCACGTCGACCAGGACGAGGTCGTAGTTGCTACGGAGGTTGTCGAACATCGCTACAACCTGCCCGGTTCTCAGCAGCAGGTGGGGATCCTCGCCTTCCGGAGAGGGTAGGAGAAGATCTAGACTGGGCAGCGCAGTCTGGATGATCGCCTCCCGTAGCGGACGCTCACCTCGGAGCACCGCGCCCAGTCCACCGACCCCATCCAGGCGGAAGTGCTCGTTGAGCCTTGGCTCACGAAAGTCCAGGTCCACCGCCAGGATTCGTCGATCAGGATGTAGAGCCAGTGCGGTCGACAGGTAGGCCACGGTCGTGCTCTTGCCTTCTCCCCTGTTGGCACTCGTGAACAGGATAACCCTGATCCTGTCTTGCAGGGCCAAGCGCCACAACCTCGCCTCCAGCTTGTGGATCTCGGTCGCCAGGCGCCAATCCTGGTTGAGTCGGTCAACGGTTCGCATCGGGCGTACTCCCCGGGGCCGTCTGGACCGGAATTCCCCCCTCTGCCTGTGTGCGGAAGGCCGGGCCGCGCGCCAGGAAGAAGATTCCCGTGACGAGCGCGATGGCAACAGAGGTGGCCGGGGCCCAGTGTCGCCGCAGCCACCCGTGTTTCACGACGGCCTGCCGGGACAAGAGGGGCGTCGTTCCGAGAACGGGCTCAGGAACTATCCTGGCTATGTCCTCAGCGCTTCGCAATACTGGATCCAGGGTCTCGAGGAGATAGGAGAACCCCAACCCCAGAAACACCCCCACGAAGAGCGAGGCGACAATCAGCTTCTTCCGGTTGGGCGAGCTCGGCTTCAGCGGCAGGTTGGCGGGGTCCAGGATCTCGGTCTGCATGCCCATCTTCGCCGCCTCGACGGCGCCGCGCACGTCGGTGCCGACGACCTGGTCTTCGGCGCTCTTGACGAATCGGCGGCTTTGTTCGACGTCGGCCTCGAGGCGCGCTTGCTCCATGTCCCCGCGCGGCCCCAGTACCGCCTGACGCCTGAAGTCAGCTATCTCTGAGCCGAGCATCTCGGCCGTTCGCCCTTGCGCCTCGGCATCGATCTTGGAGAACAGGTACCGGCTCACGGTGGCTGCACCGTCCGGGGCCGCGCTCGGAAACCCTTGGGCCGCGAGTTGCTCTGCACGCCGGAGGAGACTCCAGCGCAGATCAGCGTAGGCACCCTGGGGAGGCCAGTCCACCGCGTCGACGGTGCCGCGTGTGGACAACCGGGTGAGCACCTCATTCCAGAGGGACGTCCGGAGAGCCGCCGCGAGATCGGTGAGTTGAGCGTCCTGCGCCAGTGCGTCGACGTCGGGCGTGATTCCCCGGCGGAAGAGAGAATCCTGCAGAGATCGGGCACGGACTCTGGCATCGGATGCCCCGTCCAGGATCCGCTTGTGATAGGCATCTGCGAGGGGCAGATTTTCTGCGCGCACCACGCTCTGAAGGAGATCGCGCTCGATGCGCCCCTGGTTGAAGCGCTCCAGAGCCTCCTCCGCACGCCGTTGTTGCTCGGTGTAGGTCCGCACCAGATCCAATCCCAGCGCCCGTGCGTCTTTGATGTTTGTGGTTTTCTCTTGGTCCGACAAGTCTACGAAAAGCCCACTGATGTGCCATGCTAGGCTTTGCGCGGTCGCAGCCTGCCGATCCGCAACGGTGACCCTGTAGATGCCTGGGCCCTGAGTGGCGACGCGGATTCTGGACTGCAGGTAGTCAACAAGGATGCGCACGGCCATCTCGTCCGCGGAGACCTCCGGATGCTTGCGGCGTTGTTCTTCCGCCCGTACCTGGATTCTCGGGTCCTCGTTCATCCGCAAGGTCCGGATGACCTGTTCAAGAAATGGACGACTGCGGATGCGTCCGGCCAGTCTGGCAACCTGCTGATTGTCGACATTGGCGCCGCCGGGGGCCTCGAGAATACCTCCAATGAGTTGCTGCACATCTCGAGCGACCAGTCGTGGGTCTTGGATCATTATGACTACATTGGATTCATAGACCTTCGGCAGGTACTCTAGCGCAACGAGCATGAAGCACAGAGCGGCGACAATGCAAAGGACGCAGAGTCCCTTGTGTCTCCAGAACATTTGCGTGTAGCGCTTGAACTCCGCCGATGCGTCCGGGGGAGATGTCATATCGAGGTCATGTGACGCCATGGTTCCTACCTGAACGCATACCCCAGGCCCACCGCAACCGAGATCACCGGTGCAACTCTCACGAGTGCATCGAACAGGGTGCCAAGAGTGGACCTCTTGTTCGGAACTGTGACGGTGTCCCCCGGCCTGATCTGAAGATCGACATTCGGGCTCGCCTCGTACAAGTACCCCTGAAGGTCCAGTTCGTAGGACAGCACTCCGGTCTGCGTGGGACGCGTCAGAGATACCTTGTGGAGATTGGCATCGGGGGTCGCACCCCCCGAGGCCGAGATCGCCTCGACCACCGTGGCCGCAACCGGAAGGCGATAGGACCCCGGCTCGCGAACTGCACCCAGGACTTGGAACCGATCCCCGGATGCGAATTCCCCGCCAAGGGATGGAACGATGACCGTGTCCTTCGGTCTGATTTCCGGCAACTCGCCGGCAGGCGTCTTCTCCAACCCGCGGGAGAGGTCCACGACAAGGGTGCGCGATTCACCCGGCTGCTCTTCATTGCGAACCACCTGCACGCGGGCCAGATCGGCCTGCGGAGTGACACCCCCCGCAGCCAGGATGGCCGCCACCAGGTCCGGGACGCGCGGGAGGGCGTAGGGTCCCGGGGCGCGGACCTCCCCCAGCACCGTGACCTTGTGGCTGGTGTACTCCGACACCGCCACAGAGACATCGAGGATGCGTGGATCCAGGATCCGGTAGCGCTCGCTGAGGTATCGGCTCAGCTCGTCCGCCGTGCGACCACTTGCAGCGACCCTTCCCACCAGCGGGAGTTGGAGCTGCCCCGCGGGATCCACCACCGCCTGCCCCGACAGATCCGCCCGTCCCCAGACCTGGACCTGCAGCACGTCCTCCGGCCCGATCCGGTATTCCGCCTCCCCGGCCGCCCGAGGGGCTGCGGGGGCTTGTTGCGCCCCGGCCGGGCCTGGCGCGGCCCAAGCGACACAGGCCACGATAAGCCCCAACCGGAACGCGCCTGCCAGCTTCATGCCTGTACCCTCACACCGCCGTCCGTGCACCTACCGCGCCCCTCGTCCCCTCAACGCCACATCGATCGTCTTGATCAGGATCTTGATGTCCAGCAGCCGGCTCCAGTTGCGGACGTAGTGGAGATCGTACATGACCTTGCGCCGGACGTCATTGACGCAGGAATCGTACTCGCGCTCCACCTGCGCCAGGCCCGTGATCCCCGGCGGGACCTTCAGCCGCTCGGCGTACGTCGGGATGTTCAGACAGAGTTGCTCGACGAAGTGGTAGCGCTCGGGACGGGGGCCGATCAGCCGCATCTCGCCGCGGATCACGTTGAAGAGCTGGGGAATCTCGTCCAGCCGCGTCCGGCGCAGCACGCGCCCGACCCGCGTGACGCGGGGGTCGCGCTTCGACGCCCAGACGGGTCCGGTGAGCTTCTCCGCATCCGGGACCATCGTCCGGAACTTGCACAGCATGAACGTCTGGCCGTACCCGGGTGCGCGGCGGCGTTCGGGCCTGCGGGTGCCGCCGGGCGCGCCGGGCTGCCCCCGGCGCCGGTCCAGTCCGATCCGCTCCTGGCGGTAGATCACCGGGCCGCCCGGCGACTCCAGCTTGATCGCAAGCGCGACCAGGAGCATGAGCGGCGAGAGCAGGATCACGCCGAGGAGTGCCGCCCCGCGCTCGACCACGTCCACGCGCTGCGGCGGGGTCTTCACCTTGAGCTTCGCGCCCGATTTCGGAACGGACAGCGGAAGCTCGGTCCAGGGAGCGAAGTCGAATGTCCCTTGGGACGCTCGGGCAGCGGCGCTTCCGCTGCCCTTGATGCCTTGTGTCGCCAGTCTCATGATGCCTACCCTCCACCGGCTAGGGAGTCACAATCGATAGGGTGTTGCTGCCCGTCGACTCGGGCTCCTGCGCGTCGTCCACGACGAACACGCGGTAGTAGTACCGTGTTCCCGAAGTCAACCCCGCGTCGCGAATCGTCGTGAAGCCTCGGTCATCCATCTCGGTGACCAGGGCCGACGACGTCGTGACCGCGGAGATCTCATCGCGATAGAGCCTGTAGTAGGCGAAATCGTGCGCGCTGCTCTGGGTCCAGGTGATCGTGGCCGAGGTGCTGTCGTTCGCGGCCGCGGAGGTCAGCGTGACCGCCGGCGGCGGATCGTTCTTCGTCCTGGCCTCGACCTCGTTGCTGCGGGCGAAGAGCCCGCCCTGATCGGTCGTGTAGATCCGATAGTAGTACTTCGTGTTCTCGCGCCGGCCCGCGTCGTCCCAGTAGATGCGGCTGATGTCGGTGATCGTGGCCACGAGCGAATCGGTGCTGGTGACCGCGCCGGCCGTGTTGCGGTAGATCTTGTAGTTGAGGAAGTCGTATTCCGTGGCCGCGCTCCAGTCGAGCGCGATGCGGGTCGTGCTCATGGCCGTGGGCTGCTGGAGCGTCACCGCGGAGGGGGCCGCGTTCTCCGTCTTGCCCTGCACCTCGTTGCTGCGGGCGGTCAAGCCCCCGGTGTCGGCGACGTAGACGCGGTAGTAGTAGGTCGTGTTCTCGCGGAGCCCGGAATCGTCCCAGGAAAGCTGGTCGACCTCGCTGATCTGGGCGACGAGCGGGTCGCTCTCGCTGACCGCGCCGGTCGTGTTGCGGTAGATGCGGTAGGAGGCGAAGTCGCGATCCGCGCACTTGCTCCACTGCAGCACGACGCGCGACGCGGTGGTGGAGCTGGGGGTCTCGACGTTGACCGCGCTGGGCGGGCGCACGTTGGCGACGAGGGCCTGCACCTCGTTCGATCCGCTCTCCTGCCCGAAGGTATCGAGCACGTAGACGCGGTAATGGTACGTGCGGCCCTCGACGACGTCGGTGTCCTTGTGCTCCAGCGTCGTCTTGCTCGCGACGGTCTGGATCAGCCGGTCCGAGGAATCCACGGGCGCGGCCTCGGCGCGGAAGATCCGGTAGGCGGAGAAGGCGCTCTCCTGCGACTGGCTCCAGCGCAGCGTGACCGACGCGGCGTCCGGCGGCTCCGCCATGACCGGGTCGAGCAGGTCCACCGCCTCCGGGGCGCGCCGGATCGTGAGCAGCCTCGGCGCGGTGACGGGCGTGGCCGCGTTGCCGGCCACGTCGGTGAAGGCCCCGCGGACCTCCTTGTTGCTGGCGGCGGCGGCTGTGGGAATGGCCAGGCTGCGCTCGTAGGTCCCGTCGCCCTCGGCGGCGTCGCCGTTCGTTCCGTCGTCGAACAGCGGCACTGCATCGAACACCCCCTCGAGGGTGACCGTCGCGTTCCCGTTCGGCTCCCCGGCGACGAGCCGGAAGCGGATCGTGTCGCCCGGCTGGCGCACCGTGCCGCCGTCGAAGGTGAAGGACTGGATCGCCACGTTCGTGTCGAGGTGGATCGTGTCGAAGACCGGCAGGGTCCCCGATCCGTCGGTCAGGCGGAACCAGGCGTAGACCGTCTTCTCGCCGTCCCCGGGGCTCAGCGTCCACTGGACCGAGCCCGCAGCGGGTTCCCACGTGCCCGTGAGATCCTCCGGGTCTTCGGAGAGGCGAATGGCCTCGGCGCTCGCGTTCTGGAAGCCGACCGGGACCGTTCGCTCCCTGGTGTAGTCGGCGTTGTCCGCCAGCACGAACGCGAAGAGGCCGGGGGCGGCCTCGATCTCATCGGTCCGGCGGCCGAACTGCCCGTTCACGCCCGCGGCGATGCGGTAGGAGTACTTGTGTCCGTTCCTGACCCGGGTGTCGGTGTACTCCGAAGTCGTCACGCGCTCCAGCAGGCGTTCCTTCTCGTCGCTGTCGGGGTCGCTCCGCCAGCGGAAGATCGCGTACTCGTCGGCCGTCTCGCCCTCCGGCAGGCCCCATGCCAGGCGGACGGTGTTGTCGCCGACCATGACCGAGATGGAATCGGGCACCGGCAACCCCGCGCCGACCACCGGGTCGAACGGATTGACGAAGGAGGGCTCCTCGGTGTCCGTGCTGCACCCGGGCAGGAGCACCGCGGTCGCCAGCAGCGCCAGGGCGATGCCGCTCAGGTTCCGCGCTTGCGGCGCATGGTCTCTCATGGTCCGAGATCTCCGCGTCATGGCATGCTCCACGTTGCGCACACGAGGACACCGCCTGGGCTCGGCGCCGCCGACCAGGTCAGCCCGGGAATCTTGGCCGCGTGTCCGAGGCCGAGGGCATCGAGGATGTTCCACGCGTAGACCGCGCCGGTTGCGCCCACCATGGCCCAGCGCAGGATGTTCTTGTCATCCACATCCTCGGCCGCCTTCTCGAGGGCGCGGGTGGCCCGGCTCAGCTCTTCCTCGTTCTCGGCGTCGAGGAGGCGGCGCTGCGCGTCGGCCTGATCCCGGCGCGCCTCCAGGAACGCGTCGTGGGCGACGAGCGCCGCGGCGCCGAAGGCCGCCGTGGCGGTGAAGAAGAAGTTGGCCCGCCCGGGCTGGCCCATGTAGCGCTGGCCGCCCCCGGGAAAGAGGGCGCTGCACAGCGCCGCCCTGCCACCACTGGCCCGCGGCATCGTGAGGCGGCACTGCCCGGCGGCCGGCGAGTCGAAGGAGGGCTGGGGCGTGAGGAGGGCGGTTTCCAGGCCGGCCCCCAGCCAGGTCAATGCCAGGTAGCCCACCCAGAGGTCGCGGAGTTCTTCGCAGTCGTCCTGTTCCTGCCGGGCGGAGAGCAGCTTCCAGCGCGCGTCGGCGATCGCCTCCTGCGACATCGCCCAGCTATAGGCCCGCCCGGCCCGATCGACCTTGTCCTGGGCGTTCTTGACCGATGCCTGGTTGTAGACCGCCATCCCCGCACCGGCTGCCGCTGCGCCCAGCAAGGCCCAGCCGCGCGACTCCCCGCGTTCCAGGTGGACGGTCCCGGGGGGCAGCAGGATTGCCGCCGGGCTGACCCACGGGCGCCCGGAGACGCCCTCGGGCGACAGGACGAAGCGGCCGCGCACGGCCGGCAGGCCGGGGCCATCGGCCGCCAGCTTGTATTCCCCGATCGGCAGCTCCGCGATCGGCAGCGGCGCGACGCCCGCGACCGACACCGATCCGCGGATCGAGATGTGCGCATCCGGGGGATCCGCCTCGAGCAACGTTGCGCCCGTTGCCAGAGCCGGACCGGCCGAGGAGGCCAATGCCACAATCCATGTCGCAGTGAGCCAGGCTCGACTCATGATCTCTCCGCGTCCCGCGCCGCGCGCGGCTTGTAGATGTGGGGGTCGATCCGCAGCTTGGTCAGATGCTCGTACAAGCTGGGCCGGGCGATGCGGAGCAGCTCCGCCGCCTTGGAGACATTCCCACCGGTCTGCCGGAGCGCCCTGCAGATCGCATCCCGCTCCGACTCCTGCCGCGCGTCCTTGAGCGAGGTCGCCCGGTCGGGCTCCACTGCCTCCAGCTCCAGATCGGAGGCGTCGATCACGCGGCCGCTCGCCAGGGCCACGGCCCCCTTGATCCGCTTGTCCAGCTCGCGGACATTGCCGGGCCACGCGTGCTGGCGCATCACCAGCCTGGCCTTCGGCGTGAAAGACATCCGCCCGCGATTGAACGTGCTGCTGTAGCGCTCGAGCATGTACTGCGCGAGGAGGAGAACGTCCTCGCCGCGACGGCAGAGGGGCGGGAGCTTGATCTCCACGGCGGTCAGCCTGTAGTAGAGATCCTGGCGGAAGTGCCCCTCCCTGACTTCCTCCTCCAGGTTCCGGCTGGTGGCGGCGATGACCCGCACGTCCAGCTTGATCGCCCCTCGTCCCCCGACGCGCTCGACCTCGTGTTCCTGCAGGAAGCGGAGGAGCTTGACCTGGAGCAGCAGGGGCAGCTCACCGATCTCGTCGAAGAAGATGATCCCGCCGTCGGCCATCTGCAGACGTCCCATGCGGGACTCACGAGCATCCGTGAATGAGCCCCTCTCGTGGCCGAAAAGCTCGCTCTCGAGCAGGTTCGCCGGGATCGCGGTGCTGTCGATCGTCACGAAGGGCTTCTCGGCCCGCGCGCTCAGCCGGCGGATTTCCTTCGCGACCAGCTCCTTGCCCGTGCCGCTGTCCCCGAGGATGAGCACCTCGACGTCTACTGCCGCGACCCTCTGGATCTTCTGGTAGACGGCCCGCATGGCGGGACTCTGTCCCACGAGAGCACCGAAACTGCGCTCCTCGCCGAGTTGCCGCAGCAGCTCGATGTCGCGCAGCTCCGCGTTGCGCCGCTCGAGCCGCGCCTTGGAGAGCTGCCGCTGGAGAATGACCTTGAGCTGGTGCACATCCACGGGCTTGCCGAGGAAGTCGGCCGCGCCGAAATCCACGGCCCGCAGCGCGTTCGGCTCGTTGTCGTTGCCGGTGATGAGCACGATCTTCAGAAACGGGTCGAAGGTGATGCACCGCTGCAGCACGGAGAAGCCGGTCTCGGGGCTGACGCCGTCCAGGGCGAGATCCAGCGTGACGAGTTCCGGGCGCTCGACCTGCACGGCCGTCCAGGCCGTCTCGGGATCGTTGGCCGCGTGGACCTCGTACTCCTTGCGCAGGGCAAGCCGGAGCTGGCTGACGATCCCCGGATCGTCATCCACGATGAGGAGCTTCGGAAGCTGCACGCTAGGTTCTTGAGGCGGCTTCATCCACCACCCTGCCCGCTGGCGCTGTCTGACGCTCTGGAATCATGCTCACGCTGGGCTGCGGCGCGACACCGTCGAGAGCGATGTGAAAGACCGTGCCCTCCCCGAGGCGGCTCTCGACGCTGATCTCGCCCTTGTGCGCCTGGACGATCATCCGGCACTGCCACAGCCCCAGCCCCAGGCCGTTCTTCTTGGTCGTCGCGAAGGGGCGGAAGAGCCGCTCCCGCAGGAAGTCCTCCGCGATCCCGGGGCCAGTGTCGCCCACCGAGATCTGGACCCGCGGCGCATTCTCACGGCCGTTGTCCTCGGTGCGGACCGTCAGCGCGCCCGACCCACCCATGGCTTCGACCGCATTCGTGACCAGGTTCTCGATCACCCGCCGCAGCATGGCCCGGTCGGCGCGGATCGCGTGCTTCGCCTCCAGCTTCACGTCGGTCGCGAGCGTCGACCGCCGGGCGAGCTGCAGGTCGGCCAGCGTCTCGCGGATGACGTCGTTGGGGGAGACGGTGGCCATCTCGAGGCGCGTGCTGGCCCGCAGGTCGGCCAGCGTCCGCACGAGGTTCTCCATCCGGTCGGTCACCCGGCCAATGTCGGTGGCGCAGACGGCGGAGACCTCCGCGTCGCCGCCCGACTCGGCCAGGTTCGAGGCCGCCATGCGCAGCGGGGTCAGGTAGTTCTTGAGATCGTGCAGGACCATGCTGCTCCACTGCGCGAGGACCTCGCCCTCCCTCACCTCGGCCAGCTCCTTGACCAGGTGCAGCGCGTGCAGCGCCGCGGCCACGTGCGCGCAGACGCTGTCGAGCAGCGCGACGTCCTCGAAGGTGAAGCGGTCGTCCTCCGCCTTGCGCTGCAGCCCGAGGGTGCCGAGCAGGTTGGTTCCGTCCAGGAGCGGCGCGATGAGGCGGCTGGCCGTCGCGTCGAGCCAGGCCTGGTTCTCCGCGTAGATGCCGACGTAGGTGAAGTCGTGGGGGTTGCGATCCAGGAGCAGCGTCTTGCGTCCCTTCACCAGCCGCTCGTACAGCGGTGAGTCGGGCGCCAGGACGGCCGCCGCGTCACCCGCGCCCTTGCCGCGCACCGGACGGATGGCGCGGGTCGCCTCGTCGCGGACGGCGATCGTCACCTCGTCGGCGGAGAAGACATCCCGGAGGAAACGCGCCACCCGATCGAGGACCGAGTCGGGGTCGGCGGCGCTCTCGAGCGCCTCGGTCAGCTTGGACCACTGGGTGCGGTAGTCGTAGCGGTTGACGTAGAAGTTGCGGTCGATGAAGCGCCGGATGCCGCGCTGGAAGCGGTTGGAAATGGCAAACAGCAGCCCGAGCAGAACCGCGAGGAAACCGAAGGCAAAGATCAGGATCTCGTCGGGCGACCAGCGCGTGAGGGTCGCGAGCTGCGCCGCGACGGCGATCGAGAGGACGAAGAGACCGGCGGCCAGCGCGGTGAAGGAGGTGTAGACGAAGCTGCGCGAGACGGGCGCGGCCGCGTCGCTGATGGCGCCGCGCAGGTAACCGTGCGCGGTCAGAACGCCAGCGCACGCGATCGGGATGCCGACCGCGATCAGCCTGCCCATCCCGATCGCCGAGTAGAGCATCCCGGTGGCCAGGACAAAGGTGAAGAAGGCGAGCACGCTGAAGACGCCGAGGATGGCGGGCCGGATGCGGCTGCGCTGCTCGCTCGAGGAGACCCGGTAGGTCCGCTCCAGGTTGTGCCCGATCAGCACGATGCCGATCAGCAGGTAGCCGAGGTAGGCCTTCCCGAGGTATCCGAAGTGGATGGTCCCGCGCTGGTCGAACCACTCGTAGCCCGTGATGAAGGCGCGGTGCCCGAGCACGGCGAGGAATGCGCCGCCCACGAGCACCAGCGCGCCCAGCGTCCGGCGGGCGTCGCGCACAGACTCGCCCGGCCGCTCGCGCCCGAGGGAAAGGGAGAAGAGGTACCCCGACAGGAGCAGGAACACCGGCACGCCGACCAGCCCCCTGACTTCTGCGTTGGGCGCGTACTGGGGCGCCAGCACGAGCAGCCGGAGGACCAGGCCGAGGAAGATCGAGATCGCGAGGCCGGTGAGCAGGGTCGACGCCATCAGCATCTGGCGCGAGCGGCCGCGCAGCACGACCGCCACCACGGGCAGGGCCGTGGAGAGCATCGCGATGATGAGAATGGCGTGCTGCAAGTTCATTGCGATGACGCCTCACGCAGGCGGGCGGCCTCGCCCGCAGCCCAGCGTCCCACGTCGGCCTTGGAGTAGACCTCCGCGACGTGATCGAGGATGCTGGCCGCTCTCGCCCGGTCGGAGAGCGCGTCCCGGGCGATCCCGGCGGCCGCGATCATGAGCGACGCGCCCTGGGGCGTGCCCTTCAGGTCGTCCCCCAAGCTCACATATTCGGCAATGGCCGGGTCGTACTTCTCCTGGAGTAGCAGTGACTGGATGAGCTGCTGGCGGGCATAGACGGTGAGCGGGCCGGGGGGGTACCGGGTGATGAACTCCCGGTAGTCCCGCTCCGCCTGCTCCAGGGCGGCCGTCGTGGCCTCCTTGTCCTGGACCTCGTGATAGTGCTGGGCGATCTGCAGCGGGGCGAGCAGGGCCGCCTCGCTGAGCGGGTACTGCCCCGGCAGCGTGCGGAAGATCTCCAGGGCCTCGGGCCAGCGATCGCGGCTGGCCAGCAGCCTGCCGCGGGCCAGGAGGGCCTGCGGCGCGGCGTCCTCGTCGTTGCGGTGCTCGCGGATGATCTGGTCGAGGTACCCGAGGGCTTCCTCGACCTGATTGCGCTCGTTGGCGTTGTCGGCCAGGGCCAGGAGCACCTGGGGGGCCTGCTCGCAGTTGGGGTAGTCGGCCAGCACCGAGGCCAGGGTCCCGCGCACGACCCCGGGATCCGTGCCCGCCCGCTTTTGGAGGCCCGCGATGGCGAAGCGGATCTCCCACGGCTGCCGCGGGGGCTTGTCCATGGCGCTGACCTGGGTCTCGATCTCGCGCAACGTGCTGATCGCTCCGTCGTAGTCGCCCGTGGCCGCGGCAAGCTGGGCCAGGCGATCCCGGGCCTCGAGCTGGATCAGGTCGCCCGGGTGCTCGCGGGCGAGCCGCTCGTAGTAAGCCCTCGCCAGCCCGAACTGCGTTTCCGCCTCATCCCGGGTCGCACCCTCGTCCTGGACGCGCAGGCTCGCGATCTTCAGCGGCAGGTCCAGGACCATCCCGGTCGCCCCGGCCGCCCCCGGTTCGGGAGCGACCCGCTCGACCACGGATTGATAGAGATCGGCCGCCTCCCGGAGCTGTCCCTTGCTCTCCGCGATCCCGGCCTGTGCCAGCGCGACCTCGGCTGCCACCTCGGGCAGATGCCCGAAGTCCCTTGCCATCCGGTCGAAGAGCTGCTCGACCCTGGTCGAATCGCGCAGGATCGCCTGGATCCGCGCAGCCGCGAATAGGGCGCGCGCCGCGAGGGTCTGCGCCTCGTCGCGCGTTGCGGTCTGCTGCGCTGCAGCCGTTGCGCTCATCACCTGCTGGGAGATGCCCTCGTACTTTTGCGCCAGGGCCGACCACTGCTCGTCGGTCACGTCTTGCGGGCGGATGGAGAGATTGCGAAACTCCCAGTCCGTCCGCCAAAGCTCACGCTCGGCCCGATAGCGACGGCCGATGTCGAGGTCCCGGCTGCAGGACGCTCCCAGCAGCAACAAAAATACCAACCATGCGCCCCGCTTCATCGCGCCCCCTCCATCCGCCAGACGAACAGCCTCGTGACCGTGCCGACCAACAGGAACGTGACCAGGACCTCGACCGCGACAGTCACGCCCAGGAGCCCTCCTACGACCTCGGGCTTGAACTTGGTCGCGATGAAGTCCGCGCGCCCGGCCGCATAGGAGAACGGGAAGAGCAGCAGCGACGGGACGGCGACCGCGAGCAGCGTTGGGAGCAGGGTTCGGGTCGACACGCGCCAGGAGTCCCGGATCGCGGGTCCGATCTTGTGGCCCATGAGGACGATCCAGGCGGTGGTGTAGACGAGGAAGCTCTGGACCACGATCGACAGGAGCATCGTGCCGCCGCGCACGCCCCAGCGGGCGGCGAAGCTCCGCTGCTGGGCCTCCTGCGGGACGAGCGTCCCCAGCATCGAGATCCCGAACCAGAGGGCGACAACCAGCAGGGAGGTGAGGATCAAGGGCAGTGCGCGGCGCCAGGCCACGCCCCACGCCCCGCCTTCCCGGGTGAGGCCGAAGGCCCGGGCGAAGAGCAGGGTCGCCGCGCCGCCGGCGATCGAGGCGATGAGGACGCTGATCGCCAGGTTCATCCGGAAGTAGATGGTGGGCAGCGCGAGATAGAGGATCGGGTAGTGGGTGGCCACGTCCCCCGCGAGGAGTTTGACCAGCGGCAGACCGATCGGCAAGAGCGCCGGGTAGTGGAAGGAAACGACGAGGAGCAGGGCTGCCGCTTGCACGCAGCCGACGAGGAGGAAGGGGAGCCAGATCGCGGGTCGCAGGACCAACCCCGCCACACCCCGCCACGCCCAGCCCACGACACTCAGCGACTGGAGGAACCTTTGCACAACGGTCGATGCCTCCACCGACACTTGCCCGGGCAGCCCGGACGCGCAACACGTCCTTGTCCCCGTCTGCTTACGCAGAGGGGAGAACGTGACCGCGCCCCGCACCCCATGTGCGCCCGGCCCACCGGGCAAGGTCCATGTAAAGAAATCCGACAACGGTCTGAGGACCCGCACCCGCGGCTTGCACCCAGAGCTCATGCAACATTGCCACGGGTCGAGTTCCACTCTCTGGCTGTCTCGGGGCCTGCCAATTCTCTGCATCTCTCGCAGATGCTCTGGGTCGCTCTCCCCGAAACCTTGTCAGAATCGTACGCTGGCCTCAGAGAGACTGTCAAGCCGGCAAGTTTGGGTTGTCGGGTTTAGTATCGGCAGGGTGTCGGAGGGCCTATCACTCGGATCGGCCAGCGACCGGCGGCCCGGACTCGCCGCGGCGCTGTGCGTCTGGGGATCTCTGTCTCACACAAGAGCTAGATCTGCAAGCACTTGCACGATTGGGCGGTACCTGCCCAGCCCCAGCAGGCGACCCAGGCGGACCTCGGCGCGGGCCAGGTTGTGGTAGTGGGTCCACCGCGTCCGCATGCCGACGGGGAACCGCGGCTGGGCAGGGTCCAGCTCCCAGGGGTGGATCGTGAGCACGAAGGGCTTGCCAGCCGAGATCAGACTCTGCACTGCCCGCCGCTGAAGGCCGAAGGGCAGCAACCGCAGGTATGCTCCTCCGGTCGCCGGGAAATTGATGGGGCCGAGCTTGACGATGGGCAGCGGAAACTCAGCAATACCGCGCTCCTCATCGATGCGGATGCGGTGCGGCCAGCGATTGGCGCGGGGCATGCCGTAGCGCCGGCGTGCGATCGGGAAGATGCTCGAGTCGTAGCGGTAGCCTTCCTCGACCAGGATGGGCAGGGCCCACAGTGTGCGATTCATGATTGTGTACGAGGGCGCTCGATAGCCGATCACCTCCTGACCGCTCAGGTCTTGGAGCAGCGCACGCGCCTGTCGGACATCCTGACGAAAAGCTTCGGGTCGCTGTGTATACACAAGCGCATGCTCGGAGCCGTGGGACGCGATCTCGTGTCCTGCTGCGGCGATGCGTCTCACGAGGTCGGGGTGGCGTTGGGCGGTCCAGCCGAGGATGAAGAAGGTTCCCTTCGCGGAGTGGGCGGCGAGGAGCTCGAGCACGCGGTTCGTGTTGCGCTCGGTGCGATCCTCGAAGGAATCCCACTGCTCGTGCGGGCAGAAGGGGCGCAGGGCCTCGACCTGGAAATAGTCCTCGACGTCGGCGGAGAAGGCGGCGAGGGAGGACTCGGCGGGGGGCGACGCTCGCCTTGCAGGCGTCGTGGTGGCGGAAGGGTCCGTCATTGCAGGCCGACCTCGCCTAGGACCTGGCGCAGCGGTGCATCCAGGGCGGTCATCACCTCACGCAGCGCGCTGGAGTCCGCAGTTGCCGCGCTGTAGCGCACGAAGGCCGCGTTCGAGGGCCTGCGCAAGATGGAGTTCTTCATCTGCTCCCACTTGAGGGCGTACTCGTCGGCGGTGGATTTGCCGTAGGTGCTGAACCAGTAGAGGATGTCCTCGGTGGCGCCCTTTCTGACGGTTCGCATGTGAGTCGCGGGTTGGAAACGATGATTCAGAGAGACGCTCGTCTTCTCGACGGAAGCTACCGTCCAGCCGCCCGCCGGTACGCAGTTGCGCGGGGAGTGGATCTGGGAATTGACCTGCTGTTCCTTGAAGTAGCCGATGAAGAGCCACACTTCCGCGCCATCCGCTCGGCGATAGCGCCGGTGGAGCGTTGCGTCGGCGGCCAGGACGCGGGCAGTTGCTTCGTCGGCCTCGAAGTCCTGGCTCCGCCAGCCTTCCAGCTCCCGAGGGAGTTGCTCGAGCGCCGGGACCCTGTCCATCGCCGCGTGCCCGTGGCGGAGCATCCCTGCGTAGATGCCCGAGGCCGCGATGATCAAGATGGCGATGATGGAGCGGATGACCATAGTTTCCCGACCGCCTTCTTCAGCAGGACAAAGATGCCGAGAGCGACAACAAAGACCAGGATGCCAAACAACTCGTGGACGGTTCCGTGCGTGGCCTCGGGGCCGATCAGATAGGCACCCATCCCCGATCCCCAGACGCGCACAGCGTTCCCCGCCACGCTGAGCGGGATCGTGAGGGCGAAGATGCAGAGGCGCCCCCACAGGGGAATCGGCGTGGCCTGGGCCACGAGCGCCCCCACCGCGAGAAAGGCGTAAAGCGATCGAATTCCGCTGCAGGCCTCCGCCACCTCCAGGCTGGTCTGGGGCAGGTGGATCATGTTCCCTTGGACCACGGCTGGCACCCCGGTGGCCTTGAGACCGAAGACCGCGAGCTTCGCCGCCAGCGCTTGCAGCGGACCGGTCAGGCCGTAGTAGATGACGTAGGGCAGCGGGATCGCGAAGAAGAGGAAGGCGATCGGGAAGCCGACCAGCCGCAGATGGCCCCAGCCGTAGAGGAACAGGACCAGCGAGGCGAGCATCAGCAGGAAGCTCATTCGCTGGGTGAAGACCTCGGCGCCGGCGGTGCCGAGGATGAGCATGGCGGCGGCGGCGAGAACCCCGAAGAGGCCCAGGATGGACGGGGACAGACTCAGGCGGGCGATGTCACGACGCTTCGTCCAGAGCAGGTAGCCCGAGACCAAGGGGATGAGGAAGCCGTGGTTGTAGTTGGGGTCGCGGATCCAGTCGCGGACGAGCTCCAGGAGGACGGGGGCGTAGACCGTCAGGAGGGCGACGAGCACGCCGATGGCGGGGGCATGGCGGAGGAGCCGGGTCGGGGGAATCGGCTCGGGTGCCTGCGCGGGTTGCTCCACGCTCGGCTTCTCTGCTCCGTGAGGTCCAGAGATGGCCTTGTTCCTCCTCACGCTCCCTGCAGCCCTCCTTTGCGAGCTTGGCGGCTCGAAGGCCTGGTGGTGCAACTGGCATCGGTCCTCCTGGATCATATCGGCTCTGGCGTTGGGAAGGCAAACGGTCGAATTGGGTTGAATTGGGTCGGCACGATCCTGCTTTCGCCGGTCAGGGTCTTCGCGTGGGCACCAGGTTCATGGTGGCGGGTGCGTTGACGTCGAAGCTCGGGTACAGTCAGAGCGCTCCCCGCGCGGGGATGTCACGATCAGAGGAGGCTTGAATCTGACCACGCTGCTGAATGCCGCGTCGTCCCGGTTGTCGGTCTTGATGCTCTCGCCCGGCGAGCTGTTCGGTGGTGTGGAGACCATGGTACTCGGCCTCTGTTCCCGACTCCCCGACGCCGGTGTCAATGTGCTGCCGGTCCTGTTTCACAACCATGAACTAGCAGCCCGCCTGCGCCGAGCGGGTATTGAACCGGTCATCCTCCGCGCGCGCCACCGCTATGACCCGGGGGCGGCTCGCGCGTTGGCACGACTCGTGGAGAGGCACGGCATCCGTGTCGTGCACACCCACGGGTATCGAGCTATTGTGACCGCCGCCGCCGGTCCGCGCCTCGGGGCGCATGTGGTCAAGACTGAGCACGGGCTGCCGGAGTCCGGGGGACAGCTCCTAGGAAGAGCAAAGTCCCGGTTCAACCACGCGCTCGACGCGTGGGCCACCAAGCGCATGCGGGCCAGCGTCTGCTACGTCACCGCGGATATCATGCAACGGTACGACGGAGCGCATGCGGGGCTCGATCGGCGGGTGATCCACAACGGAATTGACCCTCTCGCGCGTGAGGGGAGGCCGCGACCGGCCGCGCTTGAGCCTGGGTTCTTCCACGCGGGGATCGTCGGCCGGGTCTCGCAAGTCAAGGGCATTCCTTTCGCACTGCGAGCGATGGCCTCCGCGGCGGTTCCTGGCAACGTGCGCCTGAACATCATCGGCTCGGGATCGCTGGAGGCGCAGCTTCGCAAGGAAGTGAGCAGTCTGGGCCTGGGTGATCGGGTCCGATTCCACGGCTTTCAGCGCGACGTGGTGGACTGGCTGGCGCAACTGGATGTGCTGCTCATGCCATCGCTGCATGAGGGGTTGCCGTACACGCTGCTGGAGGCGATGTCGCTGGGGGTGCCGGTGGTGGCCTCGCGGGTGGGGGGGCTCGCTGAGGTGCTGCGGGATGGGGAGACGGGGTTGCTGGTGGACGTCGGGGATGCCGATGGTTTGGCGGGGGCGCTCGGGCGGCTTGCGAACGATCCGGTGGTGGCGCGCGGGTTGGGAGAGGCGGCGGCACGCGAGCAGCGAGGGGGGTACACGCTGGCGGGGATGGTGGGGGAGTACGTCGAGGTGTATGCGGAGAGTACGGCGTCGCGGCCACGCTGATCGGCTACCGCGGCCCGCTGCACTTCGCCCGCGGCGAGGCATGGGGCCGGGCGAACGCCGGCAGCCTTCGGGAGACCTTAGGACATGTTCGAACGCCTGGCAGACAGGCTGCGCCCCCGCCAAGACTATGTGCCGCCCGAGACTGCCGCCGGCGCTGTGGGCAGCGAGGTCGTCAGCGGCGGTCTCTGGTCGGTTGCCGGTTTGGCGACAACGACATTCCTGCAGTTCATCCGTAGCATGGTTTTCGCGCGATTGCTTCCGCCGGCCGCTTTCGGAACGCTGAATCTGGCGAATGTCTTCACGCAATTCATCCTCCTGTTCGCCAATTTCGGTTTCACCTCCAGCGTTGTGTATTGGCGCCAACTCAACAAACTCGAGCTCTCCACCTGTTGGTGGGGCAACCTGATGGTCGATACGGCGGCGGCGATCCTCTGCTGTCTGTTCGCCTTCACCGGCACTCGCTTCCTCGACTCATCTGACGTGAAGTGGGTCATTGTTCTCCTGTCCGCGCAGTTCGTGATCGTCAGTGTCGGAAGCATTCACTCTGCTCTGATGCGCCGTCAGTTTCAGTTCAGGAAGACGGCAATGATCAGCATCTGGAGCGCCGGGGTTACATTTGCAGTCGCCTGGTTCTTGGTTGCGGTGCTTCACTGGGGAGTGTTTGGACTGGTCGGTGGCATGGTTGCCGGCACTGCTGCAACGACGTTGCTGCAGTTCACTGCCGTGCCGTGGCTACCCTCACGCGCCTTCTCTTGGCGCGTCCTGAGAGAACATGTCAACTACGGTCGCTGGTTCCTGGCCGTGAATCTGGTGACGTACGCCAATCAGAACATCGACCGCGCATTGATCGGGACCACCCTGAACAACACCCAGCTCGGCTACTACGAGTATGCGGGCAACCTGCCAATGCAGGTGACGATCCAGCTCTCGACCGTGCTCAACAGCGTGCTCTTCCCGGCGTTCGCGAGGTTACAGGACGACCTGGGTGAGCTTCGGCGCGTATTGCTGCGGGTGATGCGTTTCAACGCCTTTATCATCTACCCGATGCTGGTCGGCCTGATGCTGACGGCGCCCGCTTTCGTGGAAGTGGCGTATGGTCCCACTTGGGCTCCTATCGTTGGCCCTGCGCGCGTTTTTTGCGTCTTTGGCATGATCCGCGTATTGACCAACCCCTCCTATTCCCTCTGCAATGGCGTGGGCAAGCCATACTTGCCTTTCAAATGGAGCCTGATTGCACTGCCGTTCAACGCAACCCTGCTCTGGTGGAGCGTTCGTGCGGGCGGCCTCTTGGGTGTCACGCTGGCCAAGCTCTTCTTGCCCGCCTTCATGTTGTTCACGCTTGTCTTGGAGATTACCCGGGCCATTGGCATGCCACTCCGCCAGATCGGCCTGACCGCACTGCCCGCGGTCGTTTGCAGTCTTGTGATGGCCCTCTTCGTATGGGTGGCGCAACACGCTCCGGGGATCGACTCCCTGCCGACGCTCCCTGGCCTGTTACTGCAGGTTGTGGTGGGGCTGGTGGCCTACCTCGGGGCGCTGCGGCTCTTCTACGCGCAGGACTTCGCGGACATCCTCAGGTTACTTAGACGGATCTGGTCGAGAGGCTGAGCGGCCTTGGCGCGCAATCTCCAAGCATCTCGACCGCCAACCAGGCTCTGAGCACCGGGACCCTGTCGTTCGCGGTCCAGAGACCCATTTGGCGGGTCGCGAAACGCTCACTCGCCTTTGGCCCCGGCGAGAAGTGCTCGGTTCAACTTCCAGAACAGAATCGTGGGCGTGTCGTAGCCGCCAACCAGAACGCGGGGCAGGAGCAAACGTTCTTCGCCGGCGCGGGCTGGCGCGGGACGGGTCGTGTAGCCGCGGCGAAAGCCGGCCTCACGCACCGCAGCGACCACGCGAGCGTCGACATCCCCATTGGGATATGCGATGTCGGCGACTGGGCGCGCGAGGGTCTCTTCGAGGAAGCCCCGCGACCGGGCCAGGGCGTCCGCGAGCTCTGCGTTGCCGAGCAACGTCAGGATCTCGTGGCGGTGCGAATGCGAGCCGAAGTGACAGAGGCCGCTGTCGCTCATAGCGCGCAGTTCGTCGGCAGTCAGTGGGCGACAGTCGGCCAGCGCGCGTGCGGCGGATTGTCCGCCCTCCGCAGTGCAGCGGGCCAGGACGCGGTCGAACGTTTCCTCGCCGGGATTGCCGAGGGTCTTCACGTCCGTCAGGAGACGTTGGATGCCGTCCCAGCGGCGCGGGCCGTCCTGCGGCTGGAACCGATAGGCGGTCAGGCCGGCGTCGCGTAGGTCGAGCTCGGTCAGCCACTCGGTCTGGATTGGCGTGACGATGCGGTCGAACCAAAATGGCTCCTGAGTCTGCGCGTGCCACGTCGAAACAAAGAAGAGCGCGGGCGTAGCATGTTTCCGAAGGATGGGCAGGGCCATCCGGTAGTTGTTTACGTAGCCGTCATCGAACGTCAGTAGTAGGCGCAGGCGTCCGTCCACCGCGCCCATCGTGTCCAGGGCATCTGGCCCGACAAACTCACCGATCTGCCCCAGCAATGCGAGCTGTCGGTCGAAGTCGGACTGCGGTACGCGCATCCACGACGAGGGTTGACCGTCAGCGGCGAGGTCATGATAGCCAAGAATGAGGATGCCGCGCCTCGCACGGGCGGCGCCCAAACGAGTTAGCACATGGCTCGCGGCAAGCCTCCTGACGAGACTTTTCATGCGGCGAGTCATACAGAGCACGAGATGGAGCGTCAAGAGTGGTTCTGGCTCTTCACCCGAGGTGCGGGAGTGCTGCCCGTGACCGCCGTGCCCCGGTGTGTCGAGCATCTCGCCGCCCAGGGCACGAGGCGCCCGACTGTGCTCACGCCCCCCTCCTCGCACCCGGCACCCGGCAGATGGAAAAGCGGTACTTACCGTTGGGCTCGGGGGGGATCCTATCCTGGAATCGCAGGACCACGGTGGGATTCCCGCCTAGCGACTCGCGGAAGACTCGCGCCAAGGCCTCCGCAGTGGTCTCGTTCCAATCGGGGGCGCGCACCACATTCAGGCAGACGCGCCCGACTTCCTCCTGCACGACCTGCAGCTGCGCGATGCCCGGATATCGCGTGAGGGTGTTCTCGATGAGCGAGATGCCCGCTATCAGACTCCCGTCGGCAGCCACCAGGAAGTCGGCAGTCCGACCTGTCACGCCCTCCATCAGGGGCAAGACCCGTCCACAGGGGCAGGTGCGGTCGCTGGGCACGCCGCGGTCGCCCACTTCGTAACGGATCATAGGCATGCCAAGATTCACAAGCTCCGTGACGACGATCCGTCCTTCCTCGCCCGCCGCGCATGGCGAGCCATCGTCTCGCAGGAACTCGACGTACGCGTGCTCGGCGTTGAGATGGAACCCATGGTGCATCTCGCACTCGCAGGCGATGAGGCTGACCTCCTCACAACCATAGCGGTCGGTCACGGGAACGCCGAAGACCGACTCGATGACCTGTCGTTCCGGCCGAATCAGCATCATGCTGGTTGCCACGATGGCTCGCGGGCGTAGGGTGATGCCGCGGTCGCGCAGCGCCTCGGCCAGGATGTAGAGCGAATGCGCGTGTCCGTAGAGCAGGCCGGGGCGCCAACGGCGCCACTCGGCCACGAAACGCTCGATCGCCGAGGCATCGATCTTCATGGTGTCGAGGAAGAACACTCGGTCCTTGACCCGGCGCCGCACTCGGTTCTTCAGGGTCCGCGGTACCGGTGGGTTCCCCCAGACCGCAGCCACTGGCTGGCCCAACCGCCAGCCTGACCAAGTGTCGGCACGCAAGGCGGCGGCCGCTCTTTCCTCGATGCCAGCCCTGTCGCAGAAGACACGCAGCGCCTCCCCCGTGGAGCCACCCGTCTTGGCGGGGACTAGATCGTCCTGGCGGTACTCCGTGGAGAGGATTCGCTGTAGCTCGCCGCGGACGTTCGCCTTGGTCAGAAGCGGCAGACCTGCCAGGTCCCCGATGGTCCGCACGCGCTGGGGATCGATGCCCGCCTGGGCGAAACGGTCGCCGTAGAACGGCGAGGTGGTCGCGGCATGGGTTGCCAGTCGCCGCAATCGCTGCGAACGCGCCGCTTCCAGCCGGTTCCAGTCCCACCATTGGCTGCGCTCCAGCTCGCGCAGCGTGCGTAGGCGACGCGAACCCTCGTAGAGGTCCCAGAGAGGCTCGAACACGCTGGCAACGAGCCGATCGGGTATGCGCAGCAAGATTGGTTGCCTCCTCAGTGCATGCACTCCCACACATCGGTACTACACCCCTGACTCGGCTCCACTCCTTGAGAATGGCTGCAGTCGCGAAGACGCTCGACGGCAGGGTGCGCTCCATCCTTGTGCCGAACCGTAACACCGTTCCGGCTGACCCGTTCTATGAAAGTCGCTGGACCGGGACCGGATCCTTGTTTCGTTCGGGATGCCGCGATAGTCCGGATGCCGCGATAGGATGCCCCGCGCGACGAATTGCGGCAGCCTTGTCCGAAAAAGGCATCGCCGAGTGCTGTGCGGATTCACTGCGGTCCATGGTCCTCGATCAACCGAGCCAGAAGATCGGTCCTGCGCCAAGCGCTGACACCGAGGGTCAGCACAATGATGGCAAGGCCGGCACAGAACCACCAATAGATTTCATAGAGATCCGAACCGAACATCCCCACCACCAAGCGGACGAATAGGAATCCCCAGGTCGCCCGGGCAGTGGCCCCGAGGAACTCCAGGTCGCGATCGTGAACATGCAGGTAGCGGCATAGGGGCTGGGGGACGTCGCGCCGGCCCAGAAGGTCCCGGATGCGCCGGCGCTGGTCCTCAAAGCTCCTCCACGCTTGACGGTAGGCTGCGAGCATGCACGCAACGAGCGCCACGAACACCGCAAGCCCCTGGATTCCAAGATTCGTCGCCACTTCGAGATAGAGATTGTGTGTGTCCTGCGAGCGGCCAAACCGGTGCTCACGAACCTCGGGAAAAGAGGCCACGCCGACCCCCGCTGGATTCTCCAGAACGATCTGCCAAGCATCGCGCAGGGTCTCCAGGCGCGCCTGCTTTGAATGCCCTTCAGCCTCCTGGCCGGCGATGCTCGCGAATCGTTGCTTGTATTGCCCTGGAACCATCGGGTAGGCGACGATCGCAATCAGCGTCGCCGTGACCAGCCATCGTTTCTTCCGCTGCGACATGAAAAACCACACCAGGGCGAAGGCGAAAAAGGAAACATACGCAGTCCGCGAACCAGTGTAGAGCACGCAGGTTGCCGCCGTAACCCCCAGCACCGCCAGTGGAACGCGTAGGATCCAGGCTCGAACAACTGGAAAGAGGAAGACGACGTAGGGGATCGCCCCCATCGAGACACCGCCCAGGCTATTCGGATGTGCGTAGATAGGCACAGAACCGTGCAGCCGGGGTATGCCTTGGCTCTCCCAGATCATCGATCCGGAAATGGCGCCGCGCGCGGATTCCTGAGTGATGTACAGAAGGCTGAGCAAGAACGCGGCGATGAAAGCTCGCATGCTGAAGGGGGATTGCACGAGGACCATGATGAATAACGTCAGCATGGCGAACTTCACGACCCGGTCATAGAAGATGGTGCGCGCAAGGGGGCCGACGGCCGCAAAAGGCAGTTGGACCAACATCAATGCGAAGAGCAAGCCGATCAGCACGAGGATGCGTCGAGCAGGGCGGAAATCGATAGGGCGGTGGAACAAGAGGACCAGGCATGTCAGGGTCAAGAAGGCGCCGAGCGTGAACTCAAGACGGGTCTGGGAGAATACTGCGCGCCGCACCCCCCATTGCATATAGCGAGCCAGAACGAAGACCAGAAACGCGCCGAAGATGATACCGTTCGGCTGATAGTAGGGCGAGATCGAGACCTCAGCCGCCAGCGCATCCCGCGGAAGACGGGCATCGATCATGCCTATGCTTCTCCACTCGTTTCGCGTCACACCCGACAGAGCGCCACCCAAGACACCCCCAAAGCCCCCACGGGCCCGCTGGTGGTGTGCTATTGCTATGTTGAATGGCTCGAACCCCCGTGGTTTCTTTGTGTTGAGAAGGATGTCTGGAAAGCCAGGAAGAAGAAGCCATTCAATACACAATGTGCTACGGAAGGTGCGGTGCCGCAAGAGGAAGTCTCGTCGGTTGGGGACGTTGTAACCCCTCACTCTCTGCTGCCCTGTAGTTGATCCCGGATTGCAGATTGGCTGGAGAAAAAAGCCGTTGCGGGCAGGGCTTTGTGGGACGGAACGTTCCACACACCCTAACCCGCAACGGAGGCGCACGGCCGCGGGGATGAACCCTAACCCAGCCCCGCAGCCAGCGTAGTACGATCAGCAGTCTACTCACATCGGGCCTGCGCGGCTACTGCGCAGCGATGGGCGCCGGCGGCTTCGAGCTCCACGCCCTCGTGGAGGAAGCCGGCCTGCGTTGCCCACGCTGCGGGTCGGCCGCGTGTGTCCAACCGCACGGCCGGCGCTACCGCAAGCGGGTCACCGAGTTGTCGACCGGGGAGGTCGTCGAACAGCTTCCTTCTATGGGGGAGGATGTCAAGACAGCTTCGTCCCTGCCACAGGATGGGTTCCGTTGGAGTGAACCCCTCCGACTGGACAGTCTGAACCCGAACGAGTGAAAGGGTCCGGAATCATGCTCGTGGAAGCCCAAGCTTGCCCTCGGGGGGCCGGGTTCTTCGAGGGAATTGGGGGATCCGCGAGGGGTTCCGGTCCGGGATCTCGAGGTATACATTCTCTGTGGAGTGAACCCCTCCGAGTGGACAGTCTGAACCCGAACGAGTGAAAGGGTCCGGAATCATGCTCGTGGAAGCCCAAGCTTGCCCTCGGGGGGCCGGGTTCTTCGAGGGAATTGGGGGATCCGCGAGGGGTTCCGGTCCGGGATCTCGAGGTATACATTCTCTGTGGGCCACGAAGGATGGTCATGGCTCGCAGGAGGCGGTCTTTCGGTGCGGAGTTCAAGCGGGACGTCGTGCTCGAGCTGCTGGGCGGAGAGACGAGCGCGGCGGCCTTGTGTCGGCGATATGAGTTGTCGCCGAACTCGCTGATGGCCTGGAAGAAGGCGTACGAGGAGGGGCGGCTCGAGGACTCGGGCCGTGAGGAGATCGAGGCTCTGCAAGCGCGCGTGCAGGAACTGGAGCGGCTGGTCGGGTGCTTGACGCTGGAGAACCAGTTCCTCAAGAAAACGGCTGTCCGCGCGCGCCAGGAGCGAAACGGCAGTCCGTTCATCGTGAGCGGGGCGCCCTCAGCGTCCGGGAAGCGTGTGCGGTGATTAACCTGGCCCCGAGCAGCTACTACTACCGATCGCGGGCGAACGAGGCCAGGGCGAAGCAGAACGCCGACCTGCGGGACCGTTTGGAGCAGCTGGCGCTGAAGTTTCCCCGGTACGGGTACCGGCGCATGACGGCGCAGTTGCGGCGGGAGGGCTGGCAGGTCAACCGCAAGCGGGTGCTGCGGTTGATGCGGGAGTCGTCCCTGCTGGTCCGGCGCCGGCGGCGGTTCGTGCGCACGACGGACTCGAACCACGCGCTGCCGGTGTTCCCGAATCTGCTGGCGGAGGTCAAGGCCACGAGGATCGACCAGGTCTGGGTTTCGGACATCACCTACATCCGGATCCTGACCGGGTTTGCTTTCCTGGCCACGATCCTAGACGCGTACTCGCGCAAGGTGGTGGGATGGGCGTTGTCGAAGACGCTCGCGTCGGAGCTGGTGGAGGCGGCCCTGCGGGCGGCCTGGGAGTCTCGGCGGCCGGCTCACGGGCTGATCTTCCACTCGGACCGCGGCTCGCAGTACCGCTCGGAGCTGGTGGTCGATCTGGCCCGCGACGAGTACGGGATGCAGATCAGCATGTCGCGGAAGGGGAATCCCTTCGACAACGCGATCGCGGAGAGCTTTTTCAAGACCCTGAAGGACGAGGAGATCTACTTGCTGGAGGTTCCGAGCTACGACGAGTTCGCGCAGCGGTTGCCCGAGTTCATCGATCGGATCTACAACACGGAGCGGCTTCACTCAGCCCTCGGCTACCTGCCACCGGCCGAGTTCGAAGCCAAGGTCACAAACCCAGGGCCGGCAGGGAATGTCATAACCATCGGGCCTAGTTGTCCAGCGTGAGGGGGTCACTCCAATGGTGCATATAGAAGGAACAACTTGATCATTGCCCGGAAGTCAATTAGGCCGGACGAAGCAAGGAGTGGCCACTCACATGCCTTCCCATCTTGACCTAAGTGGGCTAATCGAGTACTTCCTCCGTAACTCGCGAGAGCGCATATACTCGTCCTGGCGTCTACTGCTTCTCAGGTGCGATCTTTCTTGCCTGCCCCGGATGCCCCAGGATGGGAATGACTGCGTGTTTGGACTTGCGGTCGGTGGGCAGCAGGTCTCAGAGCTTGCATCGGTCTTCCCACATGAATTCGGGTGGAACTCGAGATCAGTCGTGCGCCGCATGCTGGAGCAACGCGCCGCAGCTCAGGTTCCCTGCTTCACCGCTCGCGATGCGCAATCGCAGATGATTCTTGCTGCGGTTTGGTGCCCCCCGCACCTTCTGGCTCCCGTGGGCCAAGAGGAGGGAACCGCGCAACCCCGATCTCTCGAGATTTCCAATCTGTTTGTCGTGCCAAGTGCACGCTCCCGGCATCTAGCGAGGAATCTGCTTCTCTTTGCCCTAGAGCAGATGGCCGCCTGCGGCTATACGGTTGCCCATAGCTACATCTTCCCTGCCCGCACCGCTTCAGTTCGATCACACCTTGGTGCCGGATTCACGATTATCGGAGCAGTCCACAGCGGAAGCGTTATTGGCATCCCGTTCAGAAGGTTCACATCTCGCATAGGCAACGCCAGAGGCACGTATCCATCGACACCAGCGATCATTGTCGGCGAGGATGGCGCAAACACCCTTGCAGTAGCGCGCGCGCTCGGGCGCAAGGGGATTCCAGTTGCCGTTCTGTCAAGTAGTCCTGCAGAGATGGTGCGGCGATGCCGCTATGTGCGATCTGTTGGGTCCTTCGCGTATGGAACCGGGGGGAAGTCACTGGAGAAGGCGATCCAGCAGCTCGTAGCGGCAGATTGGCAGGGCATCAAACCTCTTCTCTTCTGGACCAATGAAGACACGCTCTACGAGTTGAGTCAGAATGAAGAAGCGATTTGTCAGTATGCGAAGGCAATCATGCCGATCGGCAGAGCCGCTGCGTTCATACCGAAGTCCAGTCAAGCGGCCATTGCACGAGAGGCGGGATTCTCGGTTCCGCAGACGACCGTGCTGGACTCGCCTGAGGCACTTGAGCGCGCCCTCGGCCTGATGGCTTTTCCAATCATGGTGAAGCCCGACCACCACCGCACTCGAGGAACATTCGCACACAAGGTGGTCCTCTGTCGCAGCGCGCAAGAGTTGAGTGAGATCGTGTACCCAACACTCACCGCTCAAACGCGCCTCATTGCGCAGGAGTTCGTGGAGGGAGGCGATGATGCAGTCGCTTTCTTCATGGCCAGTTGCGACGATTCTGGGCACGTGCGCCATTGTGTGAGCGGCCACAAGATCAGGCAATGGCCGATCGGCCAGGGCGTCATGGCATCGGGAACGACAGCATCCTGTCCCGAATTCGAAGCCAAGTGCCAGACCATGTGCAGACTTCTGGGCGTTTCGGGTCTCATCGGGATCGAAGCAAAGATGTGTGCTAGGACTGGCGCGTGGTACTACATAGAGGTGAGCTTGCGCAGCGAGAGCTTTGTTGGAATCGCAGAGAAGGCTGGGGTGAACGTCGTTTTCGATGCGTATCTGCACGCGATGGGGTATCCACCGTTGACCGTGGGGAGAAGCCGCAAGGCTACATGGGTCGATTGTGAAAGCGATCTTGACGCGGCCAAAGCTACGGATACGCGCGGTGCGATCGCTCTTCTGAAGCACCTCCGTCTGTACGGAGGTCCAGTTGCATTCAGTATCTATGCGGGCGATGATCCATTGCCCTTCGTGCATAGGGCACTTGCAAGAGTGAGAGCGCGACTGACGCGACGACGGCAAGTCCGCGAGTCCTGATCCGTGTAGTTCCGCTGCGATGGGGCCTTCTTTCAGCGGTCTTTGCTGCATTTGCTGCACCGCTATGTCGGCTATGTCTCCGGAGACATAGCCGACACGCCGCGGCGATGGATCTCCTGCGGCGAGGGGTCGACCTGACGGTGATTGCACTCTGGCTTGGCCACGAATCGGTCCAGACAACGCACATGTACATCCATGCAGACATGCGGCTCAAAGAACGAGCCCTCGCCCACGCCGATCCCTCGGGCGTCGCGTAACCGGTCAGCCGACGGAGTCTGGCTCTCGGCAGGCCCGGTCAATGTGCGAGCGCAGAGGGTTGGCCGCGAAGTGCTCCTTCCACAGCCGCGGGGTGAGGAGCGCCACATCCTTGGCCGGGTGGTGATCGATCGTAAGTGCTCGCCGAACCCCGTCGCGTGTTTCGAGGCCCGAGAGCGGTTGGCG
>CAZDKK010000013.1:0-100779 GCA_964506245.1 uncultured bacterium
GCGGCGAGCAGGGCCCGCGGATGGGGGGTGGGCGCAGCGGCCTGTGACGATGCTGCGACGGCATCGGGAACGCCATGATGATACCACGGCGCGGGGGGGCACGGCCGGAAGCTCGGCGCTGGATCTCAGGCCCTTCTCGGGCCGCGCGGCCGCGACTCCGGCTTCGCCGCCAGGGGATCCGCGGGCCAGGCGTGCTTCGGGTACCGTCGCCCCAGCTCGCCCCGCAGCTTGGGGTAGACGTTGCTCCAGAAGCTCGCCAGGTCGCTGGTCACTTGAACCGGCCTCTGGTTGGGCGCGAGCAGCTCGAGAACGACCGGTACCTCTCCCCGGCCGACGCGCGGCGTCTCGCGACAGCCGAAGAACTCCTGGAGCCGCGCTGCCAGAAGCGGCGGCTCACCCGTGCGATACGTCAGCCGCGCTGCCCGCCCACTCGGCAGGACGATGCGCGCAGGCGCGTACGCTTCGAGCAGGCGTTGCGTCCCCCACGGCAGCAGGCTGCGCAGCGATTCGAGGAGCGGCGCCTTGCGCAGCTCGCCGAGGCTCCGGCGGCCATCGCAGAGTGGACGCAGAGCCGCCAGGAGGAGCGGGTCCGCCTCCTGTCCCCCCGGCGCGGGCAGGTTCAACTCCGGCCTGCGCTCCCCGAGCCAGCGGACGCGCGCGAGGAGGTCCTCGAGATCCCGGGTCATCTCGATGGCGCGGTGCGGCGCGGCGACCGCCGCGTCGAACAGAGCACGGGCAGCGAGCGCGGGATCAGGCGCGCCGGTCTCCTTCTCCTCCAGGGCCAGATCGCGGAAGAACGTCACCCGACGGCCCACAACCCGCTCGGCGCCTTCGTCGAAACGCACCTCTTCCGCCACCCGCACGAGATGCGGGAAGAGCTCCGAGAGCCACTGCCCTTTCACGGCACTCGCCAGGCGCACCCGGACGTAACGGCCGCGTTCATCGTTCTCGGGCGCGGCATTGAGGGCGACGTAGAACGCTTCGTCCGTCACCGCCGAGGATGGGTCCAAACGCGTCCCCATGGCTCCGACCATCAGACCCTCGCAAGGGCCCCGGGATCGAACCACGCGATCGGGGTAGCCAGTCGCGATGGATCTGAGCAGCCGCTGTTCGAGCTGGCCGGACCAGGGCATGGGAGCAGGCTCGCTCGCGTCCCGGTGCCCGCGCCCGGACGGGATCTCCGCGCCCGGACCCGCGCCACGCCCCGCACCCAGCCGCGCCAGATGCGCTGCAACCATTGCGCAACGGCGGGCCACGCGCACGTCGACGCTCAGCGACGCGAGGGCCACAGGATCGAAACGAGCGCGCCGGGCGGCATCCCACAGCTCGGCAAGAAGGAGCAGGTCGGACGAGGCGCGCGTCTCCGCGCGCGGCAGGTTGGAGCGCGGTTCTGGGCCGAGCGTCCCGGCGCGGCTTCGCAGGTCGCGCTCCGAGAGCAGCGCCGCCAGCAGCGTCGCCTCCGCGAAACAGCCCAAGCCCTGCGCCTCCACCAACAGACGGACCGGCCGCGGGTGCAATGGGAAGGCCAGCATCTTCCGGCCGATCGCGGTCAGGCGCGGTGGCTCGCCCTCAGCCGCCCCGAGATCATGGAGGAGTTGTACGGCGCGCTCGAGCTGCTTGGCGCGTGGGGGCGTCAGCCACTCGAACTCCCCCGGATCCCGCACTCCCCAGGCGAGGATCTGCAGCAGCGCCTCGCTGAGATCGATCCGGCGGATCTCGGGCTCATCTTCCTCAACCATCCCGGCGAAGTCGTCGGCGGTGTACAAGCGAATGACCCGTCCGGGCCCGAGCCGGCCGGCCCGCCCGGCCCGCTGGATCGCCGATGACCGGCTGACGCGCTCGGTGTGCAACCGGTTCATGCCACGGTGCGGATCGTAGCGGGAGACGCGCGCCAGGCCGGAGTCGATCACCGCCTCGATCCCCTCGACGGTGATCGAGGCCTCGGCCACGTTGGTCGCGACCACCACGCGCTGGCGGCGGCCTGCCTGCACGGCGGCCTGCTGCACCGCGACCGGAAGGTCCCCGTGCAGCGGCAGCACGTCCAGGCCATGGCGCTCGGCCAGGGGCGCGATGGCCGCCATCGTGCGGCGGATCTCTGCGGCGCCCGGCATGAAGATGAGGACACTGCCCCGGAGGTCCTCGTCCAGGAGGCGCGCGAGGGCGGCGGCAGCCCGCTGCGCCATGGGCTCGTCGGTCCGGCGAAGGGCGTGCTCGATCTCGAGCGGGTGCACGCGCCCCTCGGCCGCCAGGATGGGGCACTCTCCCAGGTAGGCCGCAATGGGTCCGGGATCGAGGGTGGCCGACATCACGAGCAACCGCAGCTCGGGCCGGATCGTCCGCTGGACCTCGCGCACCAGGGCCAGCGAGAGGTCCGCGTCGATGCTTCGTTCGTGGAACTCGTCGAAGACGACCGCGGCCACGCCGCGCAGCTCCGGATCGCGCTGGAGGCGGCGGACGAGCACCCCCTCGGTCACGAAGCAGAGCCGCGTGGCGCGCGAGACTGCCTGGTCGAAGCGCACGCGGAAGCCGACCTCCTGGCCGAGACGACCGCCGCGTTCCGCGGCCACGCGCAGGGCTGCCATCCGCGCGGCGATCCGGCGCGGCTCGAGGACGAGAATCTCCTGAAATGCGGGCGCGAAGCCGTGGTCGAGCAAGGCCGCAGGCAGGCGCGTCGTCTTGCCCGCGCCGGGCGGCGCCTTCACCACCAGGCACGGCTGCTTCCGCAGCAACCGCACCGTCGAGGGGACCTGTTCGTCGATGGGCAGAGGCTGGAGCATGGCCAACTCCGTTCGGGTTTTCCCATGGGGTTGATCAGACTATGACACCCGGCCTGAACGGACGAAAGCAGCCCGTGGTGCGAGGAGAAGGCCGACCCCGGGCAATGGGCATCACGGGCAAGGGACGCCCAGCAAGGTCCGCCCGAAGGTCCGCCCGGAGTTGCCCGCGATCCCCTTCCGACCTAGACTTGCAGTGGATGCTCGTTCTGTCTGCGAGCGACGACCCGAGGGGGTGACCATGAACGCGCGCGCGCGGATCGCGCTTCCGGTGGTTGCGGTGCTTCTCTGCGCCGCCATGGCGGGCGCGAATCCCATCCTCGACAGGGCGCTGATTGCGCACTACGCCCCGGAGATCACGTTCAGCACCGACCCTCCGGAGGGCGGCTGGGACCAGGCGTACTACGCAAGTCCGGTCACGAGCCCCGAAGATCTGCACCTGCGCATCGATGTCGCGGATTCGCTGGGGGTGGTCTGGTACCTCCTGGGCGCGTGGTACATCAGCACCGAGTTCTGCGGGGTCGAGTTCGGGCTCGGGTCCTACGAAGCCGCGGCCTTCGTGCCCGTCAGCGCGGGGCCGTGTTTTCCCGGCGCGGGCCTCGAGACCCCCGGCGAGGGTTGGCCTGGCCCCAACGCGGGTACCGCGCTGATGACCATCGACATCCCTTGGGAGGGAACGTGGGTTCCCCTCTACTACTTCGCGGGCTATGCCTACGCCGACCCGGGGCCGACGGTCATCCCCCTCGCGGACAACCCCAGCAGCGGCCGCATGCAGTTCCTCACCTGCGAGACGCCACCGGGCCAGTACCCAGTGGGGCCCGGGGGCTCCCTGGGCATCAACACCGACGGGGTGGCCTACCCGCCCACGCAGTTCAGGGCCTGCTGCCATGACGGCGAGTGCACGCTGGAGTCCGAGATCGGCTGCGAGATGGCCGGCGGCGTCTGGCTCGAGGACGAGACCGACTGCGACCCAGATCCCTGTTCGGTGGCGGCCTGCTGCGTGGATGAGGTCTGCACGCTGGTGACGGAGCTCGCGTGCCTCGACATCGGCGGCCACTGGATGGCCTTGGAGATTGCGTGCGAGCCCGACAACCCCTGCGACAAGGGGGCCTGTTGCCTGGCCGCCGGATGCGCGTACGTCTGGGAGGACTCGTGCCACGCGTTGCATCCGGAGGTCACGGGCGAGTTCGTGCCGGGCGAGATCTGGCACCCATCGGGCACCTGCGATCCGGGCACGATCTGGTGCTACCCGAGTTCGATCCGGGAAGCCTCGTGGGGAGCCATGAAGAGGCTGTACCTAGAACCCGGCAGGTAGATCTGGCGGCCCACACCGGGTCCATGAGACGGCCCTTGGGCGGTCAACGAGGTGCTGGCCCTGAGCAGGACGGGCTTCTCGCCCCTCACTCCTGCTCGGGGTTGCCGGCCGCCCTCTCTGCGCCTGGGCTCGTTCTGGATGCCGGTACCGCCCGTGAGCGACCACGCACGGAGGTGAGCAATGGACGCGCGCGTGATGACCGTGCTCTCGACGTCTGCAGTGTTCCTCCTCGCCACCCCGGCGGGGGCAAATCCCGTCCCCATCCAGGTCGGGACCATGGTCCCACACTATGCTGAGGAGATCGCCTTCAGCACCGATCCCCCCGAGGGGGGGTGGGCCCGAGCCTACGAAGCGAGCCCGGTCACTTCCCGCGACGACCTGAATCTGCGGATCGACGTCGTGGGCTCCCGCGGGGTGGTCTGGTACGTCCTGGCCGTCATATACGACAGCACAGAAGTGTGCGGGGTCGAGGTGGGGCTCGGGTCCTATGAAGCTGCGGCCTTCTTGCCCATCACCGCCGAGCCGTGCTTTCCCGGTCAGGGCTTCGAGGTCGCAGGGGAGGGCTGGCCGGGCCCGATGACGGGTACCCTTCTGACCTCGGACCTCCCCTGGGCCGGGGTCTGGGTGCCCGTCTATGCCTTTGCCGGCTATGCCTACTCGGCCCCGGGGCCGACGGTCATTCCCCTCTCGCACCATCCTTCCACCGGCTACGCCGGTTTCTTCACGTGCACCTCTCCACCGGTCGAGCACTACCTCACCGGGCTGGGCTCCCTGGGCATCAACGCGGATGGATCGGCCTCCACACCCATGGAGCACCGCGTGTGTTGCCACGACGACTTCTGCACGGTGGAAGCTCAGGTCGCCTGCCTGACAACAGGTGGTGTCTGGCGCGGGGAGCTAGGTGGGTGCGAACTCAACCCCTGTGACAAGGGGGCGTGCTGCGTGCCCAATGGATGCGAGTACGTCTGGGAGGACTCGTGCCACGCGTTGCATCCGGAGATCACGGGCGAGTTCGTGCCGGGCGAGATCTGGCACCCATCGGGCAACTGCGATCCGGGCAGCCCGTGGTGCTACCCGAGTCCGACTCGGGAGTCGTCCTGGGGAACCCTCAAGCTGCTATATAGGGAGCCGTAGACCGCCTTGCACAAACGAATGCGGGAGGGCCGCGCATCGATGCGCGCGGGCCTCCCGCCTCTCACCGTCCATGGGCCGGCGATTTTACCTCACCACCGTCACCTTCTGGACTAGCCGGGTCTCCCCCGAGACCATCCGGCAGTAGTAGCTCCCCGCGGCAACCGGCTGACCCGCCTGGTCCCGCCCGTCCCAGGTCGCCGCGTTCTCGCCGGCCGCGAAGGCGCCGTGAGCGAGCAGGCGCACCAACCGCCCGGAGGCGTCGACCACCGCCAGCGAGGCCTCGCCGGCGCGCGGCAGCGCGAAGCGCAGGACCGCGGCAGTTGTCCCGGCCGCCGAGCCGGAAAGCGCGATCGGGTTCGGCCGCGCGGCGAAGAGCACCGGACGGATCACGCCCGCCGTCTCTCCGGCGGATGACGGCGCGGAGGTCGTGACCCGGACGTCATCGAGGTACCAGCCCTCCAGCACATCGGCGCCGTCGGAGCCAAACGACCAGCGCAGCTTGACGGAGCCGGCATAAGCACCGAGATCGACCGTGACCTCGCGCCAGTCGTGCGTGCCCGACCAGACGGGGGTCTCGGCCGTGAACGGGCCCGGCGTGCCGCCCGTGCGCACGCGATACGGGTAGCCGCCCTCGGGCGCGAGCCCCTGCCAGGTCGTTCCGCCGTCCGTGGAGATCTCCAGGAGGCCGCCGTCGTAGCAGTAGCCCGGATAGGCGCTGCTCACCTCAGCGTTCATCCAGTGCCAGAAGGTCAGGACGGATCCGGTCGGCAGGTCGAAGGCCGCGGTCTCGAGACAGGCATAGAGCAGGCTGCCGTACTGGGCCGACCCCGCGCCCCCGCACTTCCAGCTCGTCGTGCCCGCCACCGTGTGATTGCGGTAGGTCTCGAGGTGCCATTGATCGGTCCACGTCCCGCCCGGGCCGGCGTAATGGCTCCAGGAGGCGCCGCCCGCCTCCATCGCGTCGGCGAAGATCTGGCCGACCGAGAAGACGATTGGCACCATGCCCGCGTACCATCCCGCCCCGGACAGCTCGAGCCTCAGATAGTGCGTGTAGGTCGGCGGGCAGGCCTGCGCGATGTCGACCGCGAAACCGCCCTCGGTCGTGCTCTGGCCCACGCCCAGCACACCCAGGGCATGGGACGTCGGATCGGGGACGAAGTACGCGCAGCCGGTCCCGAGCACCGCCGACAGGTCCGGGGTCGCCGCCCCGCCCGTGTTCTGGATGCCCAACGTCAGGATCACCTGTTCACCCGGATCGGGGATCCCGTTGCCGTTGCCCCCGATCTCGTCGTCGATCTCGGCGATGCTCACGAAGTACTGCGGTGCGCGAGCGGCCAGGGAGAGCGCCAGCGTGCCGGGCTCCTCGGTCAGCACGAGCGAGAAGCCGAGGTTCTCGAGATCGGGCACGTCGTGGGTGACGTGGAAGACGAAGGGCTGCGGATTGCTCACCGTCTCCCCCGAGGGGATGGCGCCGTACTGGGTCGTGCCCACGACCAGGCCCACGTAGGGCGAGCTGGTCGCCAGCGTGCCGGTGACATCCAGCGCGTCTTCCTGCCCCATGTTGTGCAGCGCAATGGTCAGCTCGATCGTTTCGTTGTACTCGACGACCCCGTTCGCATTGCCGTGCGAGGCCCCGGTGTTGTCGTCATCGATGACCATCTGATCGATCGCGAGGTAGACGCCCTCGAGATTGCCGTAGAGGTTGGCCAGGGCGCCGAACTCGGGCGGGGTGCTGCTGTACTGCGGGTGCTCGCTGCAGATGTCGTGATCGCGCGCGTAGATGAAGGCCTCTTCCATCGAGACGAGGTTGTCGTTGTTCGTGTCCGCATCGACCGGGGCGCCGTAGGGATCCTCCCAGTTCACCGCCGAAATCCAGTCGTAGACGAACTCGTCGTAGATGAGCCCACTCATGGCGTAGGAGTACTCATCCCAGCGCGCGGCGGTGGCGATCACGCGGCCCTCGCCCTCCAGGTCGTCGATCATCCCACCGCTGAAGCACTGCTCGAAGCAGCACAGCACCGTCTCGCACGGCAGGGCGTCGACGAACGCGGCGAGCTGATCGTCGCGCATCTCTTCCCAGTTCCACAGGTTGAGGTAGCAGTCCCAGCCGCTCTCCTGACCGCCATGATCGGTGGTGAAGATGAAGAGCTGGTCCGAGCTGGTCAGAACGGTGTTCAATTCGGCGAAGACCTGCGAGATGTATTGCATCGTGGCCGGGTACTGGATGTCGGGGTCGCCGTCGCCGTCCAGGTCGGCCGGCGAGTTCGTCCCATTGGAGCGATCCGGCGCCGGGTCGAGCCCGTCCGAGATGCAGACGTAGATGTTCTCATCCGGGTATTCGTAGTAGTTGGTCAGTGTCGTGTAGATGAACGCGCAGTCGTTCCAGTAGCGGATGTGGTTGTTCCCCGAATCCGCGCCGCCGCTGATGATGAAGGCGAACGCACGCCCGCGGTGATCGGGCACGGGGTGCTGCCGCGCACGCATCGCCTCCCTGAAGTCGGCCAGCGCCTTCTCGGACTTGCCGGGCAGCGGATTGTCGCGTCCGGCGGTCAGCTCCTCCATCGCCGTCTGGGTCCTGGGCGGGACCGTCGCCTCGTAGCGCGACAGCGCGCCGGTGGTCGCATCGACGAAGATGTAGACGCACGGGTGTTCCCAGTTCGCCATCGGCACGAGGTCGACGAACAAGAACCACCCGGCACCCGGCGCGGTGAAGATCTCCCGCTTCCACGATGCGACCGTCGCGCCCGCCTCGAGCGGCTGCGGCTGGACGAAGAGCCGCACACCCTCCGTGCTGCCCTGGAGCACCGTCTCGGTCACGATCGCCACGGCGTCCGCTCGCGAAACCCCGGCGGCCGACGCCTCGGCGACCCCCAGGAGGACGGCCGCGGTCAGAAGACACAGGGCCGCGAAGCGCCTGTGTCCCGAGCGTTCCTGAAGCCTGCTGTGAGAATCCATGGATGCCCCCTCTCCCTTGCCAAGAATCCTGCGGGACGCGCTCACGCCCGCGCGACGCCCCGATCCGCCGCGCGGTCGCGCCGGTACCCGGTTTGCGCCAATGATCAGTATACCATTCCCCTGCAACCCCTCGGCGTTCGATGGGGACAGACGCACGGAGGGGCGGGGTGATTCCGCTGGTGAGGATGCGCGCGGGCCAGCAGGGGTGCGGACGCGCCCGCGTGCCGTTCGAGAACAGCGTCACCGAGGGTCCGCGCCCCGGCTGCTTGCCCTACTTGGTGGCTCTCTTCGGCTGCTTGTCCTGCTTCTCCTTGGCCGCCTGCTCTTGCTTCTTGGATTTCTGCTTCTGACCCTTTTCCTTGTCCTTCTTGCCCTTGTCGCCCATCTCGGACCTCCCTTTCGATCGTCTCTGAGCACGGCCATGGCGGCGGTGCTGCTTGCCCTTCCTTGCTAGCCTTCCGGATGGATCTTGTCTCCACGGGTGGGTGCGGGTCAACAGCCCGCGCGCGACAGCCTGCACCCGGGGGCCGGGGCGGATCGCGAGCGCGAGGCGGGGGAGCCACGGCGGCTGGAGGGGCAGCCGGGGATCTGGTATGGTCGTCAACCCGGCGATAGGAAAACCGGACAGAGAGGAGCCTGCCCATGACCGCTGCGCGTTTCATCCCCGTCAAGCGCCAGAGCATCTCGGACGGATCGTGGTACGACCTGGCGCGGCATCACTGGTCGCGGGGCGAGGTCGGCCTGCTCGAGGTCGAGCCCGACCCGAGCGGCGATCCCGACCTGCGTGCCGCGGTCGAGACGATGATCGACTCCAACGGCTCGTACCGGCGGGGTGACCGGGTCGTGGTCCACGCCCGGCCGGCCGGCCTGGCGATGGGCTGCGAGACCGCGCTCCTGCTGCGCGAGCGAGGCATGACCGCGCGCGTCGTCCTGGGGCTGACCTCGCTCGCCCGGGAGGTGCACGGGCTGCTGGAGGCGCTCTACGCATCGGGGACCGACTTCGCCAAGGCCGCCCTCGAGCCGCTGGACGGCATCTTCGCCTGCTACCGCGACCTGCTCGCGCCGGTGGAGCGCGAGGGCCGTGCCCACTGGATCGTCACGATCGGAACCGCTCCCGACCCCGACCCCGCCGACGTGGCCGCGCTCGATCTCTTCACGCGCGTGGCCGGGCGCGCGCTCGCTCCCCTGGGAACGCTGCGCAATGACGGGCACGTGCTCTCGCACGACATCTGGCTCTCACCCAACCAGCTCGACGTCGACCGCCTGAACGAGGATCTCCCCGCGGACCGCCACTGGACCCTCGCGCAGTGGCGCCGGCTCATCTTCCGCTCGATGGCCGTGTCGGCCGAGGAGCTGCACCGCCTGGCGATGGAGATCGAGGGCGTGCGCCTCACCGTCGCGGCCTCGCTCGAGGGCGGCCGGCTGCGCTACCAGCGCAGCGACGGCACCGATTTCACCTACCGCGTGACCGGACGCCCGGTCATCCTCGACTGCGGCCGCGTCGGAGACAATGCCCTGGGAGGCACGACCGCCTTCGGCTCCGTCATCACCAACCAGCCCACCACCGAGGTCTTCGTCGCCCCGCTCGAGGACTCGCTCGACGGCGTGATCGTCTACACCATCCCCGAGCGGACGGTGCACGGGGTCATCCGGGCGCCCTACCGCATCGAGGTTCAGGCCGGCCGCGTGGCGAGCGTGCAGGCCCCGGATGCCGAGAGCCGGCGCATCCTGCGCAACTACGTCGGGCTCGAGCCGTACGACGGCCAGCCGCTGGCGGGTGAGGAGGGCGAGGCCTTCGCGCTGCGCCGTATCATCGCCGAGATGGCGATCGCTGGGTTCAACCCGGCCATGATCCCCGATATCGAGAACGGCCGGCTGCGCCCGGTCACGGGCCTCGTCCTGACCGACGAGAAGCTGGGCGATCACCAGGCCTTCGGCTCGAACGACCAGTTCAAGGGCGCCACGCCGTCTTCTTTCGGGGATCACCACGTCGAGCACACGGACTTCGTCGGCACCATCCAGCGCGTGATCACGCGGGTGGCCGAGGCCTAGCGGCCGGCCGATCAGGCTTCGGGCGGCGATGGGCGGGCGAAGTCCGCGCGCGTCATCCAGTAGGCGTGGCCGCAGCGTGGGCACCGCACCTCGACCCGTTCCTCGCCCCGAAAAAGCTCCTCCGCCCGGCCTTCGAAGAGCGTGCGCACGACCCCGTGGATCCGCCGCTCGTCGCACCGGCAGGCGAAGGTGACGATGCGTTCCTCCAGGGTGCGGAGGTCTGCGGCCCGGTAGAGGGCGGGTAAATCGGCCGCCGTGACGCCGTGGATCCAGCTCAGGTTCACGCCCGGCAGGGCGCTCAGCATGGTGTAGGTGTCCCTCTCGCCCGCGAAGAACCGCGCCGGCCACTGCTCGGACCGGGCGAAGTACTGCTCGAAGATCGAGAGCATGTCAAAGCCCTTGACCTCGACGCTGCTGAGCTGCGGCTTGCCGACGTTGCGCACGCTCTGCACGAAGATGCGGTTGTGGTCCACGGTGGCCACGTGCTGCTCGAAATAGCGCCCGGTCACCGTTCCCGCGCGAGAGTCGGTGGTGATGAAGATGTTGAGCGGCGGTTCGGCGAAGTTGACCGTCCAAGCCGTGTGCTCGTCGAGGGCGCGAAAGGTCAGGTAGAGCCCGGCGGCTGCCAGCCCCTGTTGCATGAGCTGGAGCACCAGCCCCGTGGGCTCCCCCACCCAGCGACGCGTGTGATCGAAGTAGTCGGCGAACAGGGGGCCGAAGGAGCCACGAGCCAACAGCAGCTCACGGCTGCGCAGCAAGTGGCGCTCAATCCGGACTTCGCCGCCCATGCCCCGCGTCCTCCTCCTCTCCTCGCTGCATGCGAGACGATAGGCGTCCCGCTGCGCGGGTGCAACGGCCGCGGGGGACGGTGCGCGTCGCGACAGCTTGACGCCCGGGCGCCCCGGTGGCTAGATCTGCTGGACATCGTGCTCGTGTTCCGGTCGCTCGCGGGGACGACGATGCGCGCAGGTGCACACAGACGAAAGGCGTGCGGCGTGCGGCGCCTGGGATGCCACGCGGCGGCGGCCTGCGCGCTCCTCTGGCTGCCCCTGATCCTCGCCGGCTGCGAGACTCCCCGACGGGGACCCACGGTGGAGAAGTTCATCGAGACGCGCGAGGTTGCCGGCGCGTGGGTCACCGTCACGCTCATCACCGGCAACGGCAAGCGGGCCGTAGCCGCCTCCGACGCTGCCTTCGCCTGCCTCGACAGCGTGGATGCAGGCCTAGGCGAAGCAGCCGAGGGCAGCGCGCTGGACTCTGCAGCCCGCGGGGTGATCGGTCTGGCGCCGAGCGTGCCCTTCGATCGCGGCGCGCTGGCGCTCGGCCACGCCATCGACCGCGCGGTCGCCGCGGTTCGCAGGGAAGGCGTGGAAGACGGCGTGGTGCAGATCGGGGACCAGCTACGCTGCTTCGGCGCGATCCCGGCCGCGCTCGTCGACCAGGAGGCGGTGCTGCCCGTGCGCACGCTGCGCAGCCGGCCTGTCAAGCGCCCTGCCGCAGGCCAGGAGGCAAAGTTCGAGGGCCTGCGCCGATCGGAGGGAGCTTCGCCGGTCGACCCGCGGCCGTGGCAGGTCGGCCTCCCTGGCCCGCTCGGCGATCGGCTGCTGGGGCGCATCCAGGTCGGCGACCGGGCGGTCGCGACGCATCCCGCGGCGGGCACGGCGGCCAGCGTCACGGTGATCGCCGCCAGCGCGCTGGAGGCGGGGGCACTCGCCCAGATCGTTGCGGCGCTCGATGTGGAGCGCGGACTGGCGCTGGCCGAGTCGCTGCCGGGTGTGGAAGCCTTGGTGGTGAGAGCCGGGGGCGCTGAAGCACCGGACCTGCGCAGGACATCCGGATTCCCGGCCCTGGAACCCGTGCACTGAGGGGCGCGCGGAATCCTCACACGCCCCTCATGGAAACCAAATGCGGGCGCAGGAAGCTCCCCCCGGCGTGGAGGGCCGATGCACATCCTGGTCGTCGAGGATGACGAGGACATCCAGCAGCTCGTCGAGTACAACCTGCTCAAGGCGGGGTACAAGGTGTCCGTGGCGGAGACCGGCGAGGAAGGGCTGCGCCAGGCGCGGGCCGAGCATCCCGATCTGGTGGTCCTGGACCTGATGCTGCCCGGCCTGGATGGGTTGGAGGTCTGCCGGACCCTGCGGCGCGACCCTGCCACGGCGCGCCTCCCGGTGGTCATGCTGACCGCCAAAGGCGAGGAGGCAGACATCGTCACCGGACTCGAACTGGGCGCCGACGACTACGTGACCAAGCCCTTCAGCCCCAAAGTTCTCCTGGCCCGGATCCGCGCCGTGCTGCGGCGTCGCGGTCGCCCAGCTCGGGACAAGAACGACGTGATTCGGGTCCACGGCATCACCATCGACCCCGGGCGGCACGAGGTGCGCGTGGGCGACAAACCGATCGAGTTCACCTTCACCGAATTCCGCCTCCTGCAGCTCTTGGCCGCGCGCCCGGGATGGGTGTTCACGCGCTATCAGATCGTCAACGCCATCCGCGGTGAGGACTACGTCGTGACCGACCGCTCGGTGGACGTGCAGGTCGTCGGGCTGCGCAAGAAGCTCGGCGCAGCGGGCGCGTGCATCGAGACCGTGCGCGGCGTCGGCTACCGCTGCAAGGACGTCCAGTGAGTCGCCGGCGGTTGATCTGGCAGATCTTCCCTTCCTACCTCGCTGTCCTCTTCTTGGCCCTGCTGGCCTTGAGCTGGTTCGCCTCCCGCGCGGTGCAGCGGTTCACCACCGAGCAGATCCGGCAGGATCTGACGGTGCGGGCCGCGCTGGTACGGGAACAGGTGGAACGGCGATTCCCGCTCACCGACCCCGCGGCGCTGGACATGCTCGCCAAGCGGCTCGGCGCCCGGAGCGAGGCGAGGATCACCGTGGTGCTGGCCGACGGGCGGGTCGCGGGCGACTCCGAGGAGGACCCAGCCCACATGGAGCCCCACACGGGGAGCGGGCGCCCTGAGATCGCCGCCGCCCTGGCCGGACGGACAGGGTACGCCACCCGCCGCAGCGGTACGCTGCAGCGCACGATGCTCTACGTCGCCGTGCCGATCGGGGGAGAGGGGGGCGGTGCGCCCCAGGCGGTGGTGCGTCTCTCGCTCCCCTTGACCGCCGTCCAGGAGGCCACCCACAACGTCCGGCTGCAGATCGCCCTGGCCGCCGTGGCTGCCGTGCTGCTCTCGGCCGTGGCCAGCCTCCTGATCGCCCGGCGTCTGAGCCGGCCGCTCGAGGAACTGCGCGCCGGGGCCGAGGCCTTCGCGCACGGCGACCTCGGCCACCGGCTCCCCCTGACCTCCGTGGCCGAGATCGACTCGCTGGCAGGATCGATGAGCCACATGGCGGAGCAGCTGGACGAGCGGATTCGCGCCATCACGCGGCAGCGCAACGAGCAGGAGGCGATCCTGCGCAGCATGGTGGAGGGGGTGCTGGCGGTCGACACCGATCGTCGCGTGGTCAGCCTCAACGCGAGCTGCGCGCGGATGGTGGGTGTCAACGCGGCGGAGGTGCGCGGGCGGAGCGTCGAGGCATCGTTGCGCATCCCCGACCTGCAGCGGTTGCTGACCGGGGCGCTGGAGCGGGGCGAGTTCCTCGAAGCGCAGATCGTCGTGCGCAATGGTGGCGAGCGCTATCTGCAGGCGCACGGTGCCCCGGTGAGCGACGCAAGCGGCGTCAGGCTCGGCGCCGTCCTGGTGCTCAACGATGTCACCGCGCTGCGTCGCCTGGAACGCGTGCGGCGCGATTTCGTCGCCAATGTCTCGCACGAGCTGAAGACGCCGATCACATCGATCAAGGCGGCCGTCGAGACCCTGCAGGAAGGCGCGCTCGACGACCGCGCGGATGCGTGCCGCTTCCTCGACATGATTGCCCGGCGCGCCGCGCGCCTCGACGCGATCATCGACGACCTCCTCAACCTCTCGCGGATCGAGCAGCAGGCCGAGTCGGCAGAGCTCTCACTGGTGCTGACCGACCTGGCGCCGGTTCTCTCTGCAGCGGTTCAAGTGTGCGAGCCAAGGGCGCGCGAGCGGCAGTCCCGCATCGAGCTGCGCGCGCCCGGAGAGATCCGCCTGCGGCTGAACCCGACGCTGTTGGAAACCGCGCTCGTCAACCTGATCGACAACGCTCTCAAGTACAGCGAGCCGGGCAAGTGTGTGGAGGTGAGCGTCGCGACGCTGGGCGACGAGGCGGTGATCACCGTGAGCGACGAGGGTGAGGGCATCGACGCCCGGCACCTCGATCGGGTGTTCGAGCGCTTCTACCGGGTGGACAAAGCCCGTTCGAGCAAGCTGGGTGGCACCGGCCTGGGTCTGGCGATCGTCAAGCACATCGCCCAGGCCCACGGCGGACGGGTCAGCGTCGAGAGCGTGCCGGGCCGCGGCAGCCAGTTCCACCTCCACCTTCCCCTGCGGCCGTCCGAGGACGCGGGCGCATAAGCCTAAGCCCCGCTTCAAGATCCGCGCGAAACACGTCCCCCGCGGGCAACCGCCGGCCCTGCCCCCGCGTAGGGCCGAACCAGCAGCCCCCCATGCGCGCGTAACCCCCGGGCCTTCCGTGTGTCTGCCTGGGTGAGACCGGTCCCGCGGCGGAGGCGCTGCGCAGGGGCAACGCAGAGGCAAGCAGGCGGCCGTGACGATCTGGACTTCGGCATATGCCCGACACGAGTCGGAGATCCTCGCCTTCTTGAAGCGACGCCTGCCACGCGAGGACGCCGAGGATCTCTGCCAGGAGACCTTTGCGCGGGCGGTGGCGGCGGGCGATGCGTTGCGCGACCCGGGCCGGGTGCGGGCGTACCTGTTTCGCATCGCCCGTAACCTCCTGGTCAATCACCTGCGCCGCCGCGGGCGCATGCGGAGCCAGAGCGATCTGGGAGAGGGCGTCGATCTCGTGCACCTGGCCGGGGCGGTCGAGGGCGACGGCCCGGAAGCGCGGCGCAGCCGGGACGCGCTCACGCAGAGGTTGGCGGAGCTGCTCGCCCAGCTCCCAACCGACCAGCAGCAAGCGTTCCGGCTGGGTGCGCTCGACCGGCGCCCCTACGCCGAGATCGCGTCCGCGCTGGGCTGGAGCGTGGCCAAGGTCAAGATCGAGGTCTATCGCGCGCGCCGGCGGTTGATCGCGGGGCTGCACGACTGGCGGCCGGCGGCGGCGACCAGGCAGCGGGGCGGAGAGGAGATCAGGCCATGAGTGTCGAGCGGATGTGCGAGCACTACCAGGCGCAGCTCTCTGCCCTCCTGGACGGCGAGCTGGAACCGCGCGCGATGCGGGCGCTGCTCGATCACCTGCTCGACTGCCCCGATTGCGCTTGCTTCTACGCCGAAGCCCGTGACCTGCAGACCCTGGTCGACCGACTCGAGCCGCTTGCCCTGGAGCCCGCCACCGAACCCGCCCCCGAGCCTGTCCCCGCGCGGCGGCGGAGCGCGTGGCTGCGCCCGTCGCCGGCGTGGGGCTGGGCCGCGGCGATGGTGATCGCCGTGGTGGCCGGCGTGTGGGGCGCGGAGCATGTGCGCAACCGGCCGGGCGGCGGCGAGATTCCGTCCGGCGCGGGCGAGACGCCCGTGGTGATCGATGTGGCCAATCAAGCCGCCCCGATGGACGAGGCGCGCTTCGTCGAGCTGACGGTCGAGCTGTTGCAGGCCGATGAGCGCTACCAGCGAGAGATGTCCGCGGTCCTGAAGCAGGTGGCGCGCCTGAGGACAGAGGACGACGGTGACGGCCTGTAGAAGCTGGTCCGGTGGTTTCCGTGCGGGCCGGGGATGGAGAGGAGAACGAGCCATGAGATCTACAGACAACAGACTCCGCACAGCGGCCTGCGCGCTCGCCGTCCTGGCCGTGACCGTGGGGACCGCCGCGGCGGCTGACAATCAGGGGTTCCTCTACGGGCGCATCAAGACCGACTCGGGCCGGGAGTACACCGGCTTCCTGCGCTGGGGCACCGAGGAGGCCTGCTGGGACGACCTGTTTCACTCCGCGAAGGAGGATCTCCCCTACCAGGACGAGGCGGATCGCCTGGGCCGCGGAGATCGCGGAGACCGGGCAGATCGCGAGGAGCGCGACACGCGCCGCAGCGAGCGCCGTACGATCCGCATCTTCAACCAGACCATCACCCTGGGCGACAAGTACGCCGTGAGCATCGGGGATGCCTCCCGCGTCTTCATCGCCCGCTTCGGCGACATCGAGCGGATCGAGGTCACCGGCGACAGCGACGCCGAGGTGCACATGAAGAGCGGCTCGAGTTTCGCGGTCAGCGGCTACGCCAACGACGTGGGCGGCACGATCCAGGTCGACGATGCGGCGCTGGGAAAGATCGATTTGCACTGGAATCGGATCGAGTCGATCGAGTTCATGGCCCCGCCGCCAGCTCTGGACCGCGAGGCCTACCGCCTGCACGGCGTGGTGGAGACCGACGCAGGGAGATTCGAGGGCTTCATCCAGTGGGACAAGGAGGAGTGCCTGAGCACGGATTTGCTCGACGGCGATGCCGAAGACGGCAAGGTCTCGATCCCGATGGGTCAAATCCGGTCCATCGAGCGCCGCGGCCGCAGCGGCAGCATCGTGGAGCTGAGAGACGGCCGCAGTCTGCGGCTGCGCGACAGCAACGACGTCGACGCCGACAACCGCGGCATCATGGTCGAGGAGCCGCGGTACGGGCGCCTGACCATCGCCTGGAGCGAGTTCGAGCGCCTCACCTTCTCCGATCCCGGCCCGAGCGGGCGCGGCTATGACGAGTTCCCCGCCGGTCGCCGGCTGCGGGGGACGGTCGTGGACACCCGCGGCCACGCGTCGACGGGCGAAATCGTCTTCGATCTGGACGAATCGGAGGACTGGGAGATGCTCAACGGCTCCTCCGAAGGCATCGAGTACGACATCCCGTTCCAGAACGTGCGGGCGATTCGCCCCACTTCCCTCGACCGGACCGAGGTCACGCTGCGCAACGGCGAGGAGCTGCGCCTCGAAGACGCCCAGGATGTCAGCGACAACAACGACGGCGTCCTGGTCAATCCCGACTCCAAATCACCGACCTTCCTCGAGTGGGACGAGATCGAGGAGATCCGTCTCGACTGATCCGGCTGACCCCGCCGCGGAGCCTGCCCCGGGTTCACGAACCTGGGGGGGCGTGCTAGGATCCGCCCGCGGCTTCTTGGCCCCCACAGACTGGCCGGCAGCCGCCGCTTGCCGTGACAACGTGGACGTGACGCCGCCCAGCGGGTTCCCGGGCTGCATGGGGATTGCCGGGTGGATTGGAAAGGAGGCCTTCGGTGGTCAGGATGATCTGTGTTCTCGCTCTCGTGCTGGCAGTCTGGGCGCCGGCCAGCGCCGAGGAGGGCCAGCCGGCCGACTCCACGGGCTGGCAGAAGACGGCCGATCTGTCGTTCAACGTCAGCCAGTCGAGTTACAACGAAGCCTGGTCCGGCAGCGAGTCCGGAGCGGCGGCGTTCACCTTCCTGGGGAATCTGAAGGCCGAGAAGCAGCTCAGCCCGAAGTTCAACACGCGCAACACGCTGAATCTCAACTACGGCATGACCCACAGCCAGCAACGCGACGCGGAGGGCAAGCACCACTGGATGTCCCCGGTCAAGTCGAGCGACCGCATCTTCTTCGAGAGCCTGCTGCGCATGACACTCGGAATTGTGGTCGACCCCTACGCCAGCTTCACGTTCGAGAGCCAGTTTTACAATCCCTACGATGATCCAGCCGACAGCCTGCCCACGAAGGTCCGGCGGTACATCGATCCCATGGTGCTGAGCGAGGCTGCCGGCGTGGGCCGCACGATCGCCAAGAACGACCGCGCGGAGTTGTTGTCCCGCGTCGGTCTAAGCGTGCGCGAGCACATCAGCAAGGACGTCTTGAGCGTCGAGCCCGAGGAGACCGAGACCAATACACTGACCGACGGGGGCATCGAGTGGGTCACCGACTACTCCCAGACCTTCAGCAGCACGCTCAAGTACGTCAGCAAGCTGAGAACCTTCAAGGCGCTGTTCAACTCCAAGGACGACCAGTGGAAGGGCACGCCGCTGGAAGGCACACCGGTAGAAGACTACTGGAAGACCGTTGACGTCGCCTGGGAGAACACCTTGTCGGCTGCCGTCACCAAGTACGTCCAGGTGTCTCTGTTCGCCGAGCTGCTCTACGACAAGGAGGTCGATCTGCGCGGCCGGTTCCGGGAGGTTCTCGGACTGGGCCTGACCTACAAGCTCTTCTGATCCCGGTGGATGCGGCGGCCGGGGCGCCCGTGCCCCGGCCGCGCCCTCGTCGCTCGACCCCGTCCCGAGGCGCCACGGCTTCGCCTCCACGCCTGGGCCCGGGGTGCGTCTCCTCCCTTCCTCACTCGCCGGTTTCTCGCGCGTCCCTAACCGATCGCTCATGAACCCCTGGCATGCTCCACGAACGATGAGCGGTTCGCATTGCCCAGACAAGGACCTCACAGAAGGAGAACAGACCATGCGCAGTACCTCCCGAGTCCTGACCGTCGCGGCGATCCTGCTCGCGGCGGTCGGGGGAGCGGTGGCTCAGAGCAGTGACCAGATCGTGGTGGACGGATCGACCACGGTGGGTCCGATCGCCAAGGCATTCGCCGAGTACTACATGCAGATGCACCCCGGGGTGAACATCACCGTCAGCGAGTCGGGCAGCGGCAACGGAGCCAAGGCTCTGATCAACAGCACCTGCCAGGTAGCCGACATGTCACGCTTCATGAAGGACACGGAGTTCAGCGCGGCGGTCGAGAAGGGCGTCCTACCGGTCCCCCACGTGGTCGCGATGGACGGCATCGCCGTGATCGTCCACCCGAGCAATCCGGTCAAGGAGATCAGCACCGCGCAGGTGAAGGACATCTACGTGGGCAAGATCACGAACTGGAGCCAGCTCGGCGGTCCGAACAAGGAGATCGTCGTTGTGGGTCGGGACACCAACAGCGGAACCTACGAGAGCTTCGAGAACCTTGTCCTGAAGGGTGAGAAGATGGTCGAGCGGGTGGAGCACCTCGGCAGCAACGGCGCCATCCGCCAGAAGGTCCAGAGCACGGCGGCGGCGATCGGCTACGTCGGCCTGGGCTTCGCGGACGCGTCGGTCAAGGCCTTGGTGGTCAACGGCGTGCCGTGCGACCGCCAGACGGTAACCTCCGGGAGGTATCCCATCGCCCGGCCGCTGTTCATGTTCACGAACGGCTACCCGCAGCTTGGCGGTCACCTGCACCAGTTCGTCACGCTCTACCTGACCCGCAAGGGACAGGAGATCGTCGAGTCGATCGGCTTCGTCCCCGTGACCTCCTACTAGACGCGAGGAGGCTGGCCCATGGCGGCTCCCGCGGTCCCCATCGCCCCCGCCCCCACCGGGCCCTTGAGATCCCTGCGGGCCCTGCGCGGCGACCTGCTCCTGAGCGAGCGCCGGCGCCGCACCCGGAGGGCCTCGGGCGCCATGGGCCAGGGTCTCCTGTTCGCCGTCACCTCGAGCTCGGCGATCGCCGTCCTGTTCATCTTCTACTTCATCTTCCGCGATGCCCTGCCCTTCTTTCGGCTGGAGGGCATCGCGGAGTTCCTGGGCAGCACGCGCTGGTTTCCTTCTTCCTCGCCCGCCGAGTTCGGCGCCCTGGCGATCTTCTTCGGCAGCCTGCTGGTGACGCTCGGCGCGATCGCGGTCGCCATTCCCCTGGGCGTGTCAGCAGCCGTGTGTCTGAGTGACATCCTGCCCTTCAGCCTGCGCCAGGCCGTCAAGCCGGTGATCGAGATCCTGGCTGCCATCCCCTCGGTGGCCTACGGCTTCTTCGCGCTGGTGGTCTTCGCGCCGTACCTGCAGGCGAGTGGCGGCAAGATCCTGGCGAGCTGTGCCTGGGTGGTGGGCGTCCCCGTGCTCGGGCTCGGGGTCGCGGTAGCCGGCGACCTGCTGGCCGGACGAGCCAAGGCGCATCGCACCATCGTGCGGACGCTCACCTACGTCGTCCTCGGCGCGGCGGCCCTGCTGCTGCTGCTCGCCGCCGGTCGGGTTCTCGGGAGCCTCGAGATCACCAGCGGCACGAACGCGCTGAACGTCGCGGTGGTCCTGGGCATCATGGCGCTGCCCACGGTCGTCAGCGTCTCGGAGGACGCGCTCCAGGCGGCTGGCCGCGAGCTGCGCGAGGGCAGCTACGCCCTCGGCGCCACCCGGGCCGAGACCATCACGCGCGTCGTCATCCCCGCAGCCGCCAGCGGGATCGCGGCCGCGGTCATCCTGGGCATCATGCGCGTGATCGGCGAGACGATGGTCGTCTGGATGGCCTCGGGCAACGCGGCCCAGATTCCGTCACCCTGGTTCAACCTGCTCGAGCCGATCCGCACGCTCACGGCGACGATCGCAGGGGACATGGGTGAGGCCGATCACGTCACCGGCTCGGGGCGCTACCACGTGCTCTTCGCCATGGCGATGTCCCTGTTGGTCATCTCGTTCGCCTGCAACCTTGCGAGCGAGTGGATCGTGCAACGCCAGCACAAGCGGCGGGGCAAGTAGCCATGCAGCTCGCCACCCGCAGACTCCTGGATCGCTCCTTCACAGTGCTGGCCTTCCTCTCCATCGCCCTGATGGCTGCCTCGCTGCTCGTCATCCTGACCCCGATCTTCGGCCGGGGGATGGGCGCGATGGTGTTCAAGGGCACGATCGAGTTCCGCCTGATGCAGCTCGAGAAGTTCGAGCGGGGTGACCGAGGGGCGATCGAGGCTGAGCGCGCACTCGCCCTCCATGCCCGCCGGCCCGTCTACGATCTGCTGGCCGGATTCGAGCAGGAGTCGGCCAGGCTGGATCCCGCCGACCAGCAGAAGTATCGCGATCGCCTCCAGGAGCTCTCGGAAGCGCTGCGCGAGCTTCTGGGGCCCGCTCCCGGCGAAGCGCGGCCCGTTCTCCCGCGGCGGCAATACGGCCAGACCCGCTGGGATCGGGCTCTCGTCAAGCAGCAGCTCGTCCTGCACAAGATCGAATACGACTACTCCGACCCCTCCGTCATGGGCGTCCGCGTTCTCGTTCCCCGCGCAAGGGACTTCGCGGGCACATCGCTGGAGCCGCTCTTCGCCTACATCGAAACCCACCTGGCCGACATGCTCCGCCCTCGGTGGACCATCTACGGTGGCTTCCTGACCGATGCGCCTCTCGACTCGCACATGTTCGGCGGCATCTGGCCCGAGGTCCTGGGCACTTTCTACCTCACCCTCGGCGCCATGGTCTTCGCCCTGCCGATGGGCGTCATCTCCGCCATCTACTTCGTCGAGTACGCGCGCGCGGGCCGGCTGATCAGCTTCCTTCGCACCTGCGTCAGCACCCTCGCCGGCGTGCCGAGCATCGTTTTCGCGCTCTTCGGTCTGGCATTCTTCATCAACTCGCTCAAGCTGACCGAGGGCAAGAGCTTGCTGGCCGGTTCGCTCACCTTGGGCTGCCTCGTTCTGCCGACCGTCATTCGGGCCGCGGAGGAGGCAATTCGCGCGGTCCCGGACACGTACAAGGAGGCCGCCCTGAGCCTGGGCGCCGGACGCTGGCATACGGTCATCACCGTGATCCTGCCGGCGGCCCTCCCCGGCATTCTCACCGGCACGGTGATCAGCATGGGGCGCGCGGCTGGGGAGACCGCGCCGATCATCTTCACCGCTGCAGTGAGTGTTGGCCAGCCGCTCAACCTCTTCACAGGTCGATTCTGGGAAATCCTCTCCCAACCGACACCCGCGCTGTCCTGGAATGTGTACAACCTGTGCACGGAGCACGAGGCGGTCGACGAGATCCGCCATGTGCAATACGGCATGGTGCTCGCCCTGGTGTTGCTGGTGCTCCTGCTCAATGCCGCAGCCATCATCTTGCGGGCACGGGTGGCGAAGAAACTGAGGGGCTGATCATGGCGGACAACAGACTCGCCCTCGTCGTTCCGGGGCGCAAGTCCGAGATCCCGGCCGACGCGCCGCAGAGAGATCCCGTGGTGGTTGCGGAAGAGTTCTCGATCTACTACGGCGGCAACGAGGCCGTCTGCAAGGTCTCGTTCCAGGTGCCCCGCAATCTCGTCACGGCCGTGATCGGTCCGAGTGGCTGCGGCAAGAGCACCCTCTTGCGGGCCATCAACCGCATGAACGACTTGATCCCGCGCTGCCACACGCGGGGGCGCCTGATCTTCGACGGGCAGGACGTCTATGGCGCCAAGGTGGACGTGGCATCGCTGCGCCAGCGTGTGGGGATGGTCTTCCAGAAGCCCAATCCGTTCCCCAAGTCAGTCTTCGACAACGTGGCCTACGGACCGCGCATCCTCGGGGTTCGCCAGCGTCCCCGATTGACGGAGATCGTCGAACGCAGCCTGCGGCGCTCTGCCTTGTGGGACGAGGTCAAGGACCGGCTGGGCGACAACGCGCTGGGTCTTTCCGGGGGGCAGCAGCAGCGCCTGTGCATCGCCCGGGCCCTGGCGGTCGATCCGGATGTGCTGCTCATGGACGAGCCCACATCGGCACTCGATCCCAAGTCGACGGCCCACATCGAAGACCTGATCGGCGAGCTGCGGGGGCAGTACTCCATCGCGATCGTCACGCATAACATGCAGCAGGCAGCCCGCGTTTCGGACTTCACCGCCTTCCTTTACGAGGGGTGGCTCATCGAGTACGGTCTCACCGAGCAGATCTTCACAAAGCCGGCCAAGAAGCAGACCGAAGACTACATCACGGGCCGCTTCGGATAGCCCCGATCGGTCAGAGAGCGTGAGACCGGGGAGGATAGCCAATGTCGATGCACTTGCTGCGCGAGATCGAGGAGCTCAAACGACGGATTCTGTCGTTGTGCGCGGTCGTCGAGGAGAGCGTTCAGAAGGCCGTCGCCGCGCTCGAGAACCGGGACCTCGCGCTGGCGCGCGAAGTGATCGACGACGACTGCCAGATCGACCAGCTCGAGGTCCAGGTCGAAGAGGAGTGCCTGAAGACCCTGGCCCTGCACCAACCGGTGGCGGTCGACCTCCGGTACGTCATCGCCGTCCTCAAGATCAACAACGACCTCGAGCGGATCGGCGACATGGCGGTGAACATCGCCGAACGGGCGGAGGCGCTCTGCCAGCTTCCCGAGATCTCCGCCCCCCTCAACTTCGATGAGCTGTCGGTGCGCACGCGCGAGATGCTGCGGGTCAGCCTGGACGCGTTGATGAACAACGACGTCAAACGGGCGCAGGAGGTCATGAAGCTCGAGGTCCGGGTCAACGAGCTCGATCGCCAGAACCATCGGCAGGTGCTCGACGCGATCCGCGCCCGTCCGGATCTGGCCGAGCCGCTCATGGCCTACCGCGCCGCCAGCCGGCACTTGGAACGGATCGGTGACTACGCCACCAACATCGCCGAGGACGTGATCTACATGATCGAGGGATGGATTGTGCGACATGGCGGGCGGGGCTGGCAGGCAGCGGCGGACAGCACTGGCGAGACCCCGGAATCATGACCTCCGTGACCCGGTCGTGGTGTCTGAGGCCCTTCCCAGGATCTCATCCGATCGGCGCGCATCAACGGACGAGGGTGAACCGCGCGGCGCTCGACCCCGCCCACGTCTGCACGCGCACCGCGTAGATGCCACCGGGCCATCCCGCGGTGTCGAGCGTCCACCGCTGCCATCCGGGGTCGCACACGTCCAGCGCCTCGCTCCGGTGGAGGCGTCCTTGCACGTCGTAGACTTGCACGGCAGCGTCCGCGGACTCCCCCAGCCACACGTCCATGGCTGCAACCGTCGTGACCGGGTTGGCCAGCCAGGCGATCGCGGGTCGCGCTTGCCGCGGGTTCCCTCCGATGCTGCCGACCTCGGGGGCCCCCGCGTACGCGCTCGCGACGGCGTAGGCCTGCGCCCTCCACAGCCGGGAGAGATCGCCCGTCTCCGGACCGCCGAAGATGCCCCAGCGCGCCCAGCCGCCGGCCTCCCGCTTGTCGATCCAGCGAAAGACGCATCCCCCGAGGGTGAGGCCGTAGTTGGCCCAGATCAGACTCCAGGCCGCCGCGATCTCGGCCGCCTTTGTAGGGTCCTGCGACGGGTCGTTGAACTCGGAGATGCCTCCGGCGATCTCCCACCATCCGCGAGGGCCGAACTCCGCCAGGAGGATGGGCTTGTCATACGCATACGTCGTGCAGTACCCGCGATAGCTGTCCAGCCCGCCCGCGAGCAGGTCTCCGTACATGTTGCTGCCGTAGAAGTCGAGGCTGGGCACGTGCAGGGGCAAGTAGGCCTGCTGGTCTCCGGGGTCGTAGATGGGCAGGAGCGACGCCCCTGCATATCCCACCGGATGAACCGGATCGACCGTCTTGGCATACTGCACCAACGTCTCGAGGAACTCGAAGAACTGGACGCGCTGCACGGCGGTCCAGTGGGACCGCAGGTTGAAGTACACCTCGTTGCCGAGTAGCCAGCCGAGCACGTGCGGCTCGCCCCGGAAGGTCTCCATGAAAGAGCGCAGGTCGTTGCGCAGGGCCTGCTGCGCCAGAGGATCCGGGTATCGTGGGGCGAAGTCCGCGGAGGTCGGAAGCCAGTATCCCACGAGGGCGTAGGCGTCGCTGGACGCGAGCTGGTCCAGCCGCCGAAAGGTGCACTCGTTGCCCCACGTGCGCACGCAGTTCGCGCGGAGGGCCGGAAGCAGGGTGATGAGATCCTCGGCCTCGAACTCGGAGTTACGCACGCCGTAGCCGGCGCCCACGACCGGAAACCCGTGGCCGTTCACGAGCAGCCTCGCACCGTGCGGATCGAAGATGCCCCCGGCGATCTCGATCGCCGGCAGCGGCAGGGCGGGCCGATCGAAGATGAGCTGGATGTTGTCGAGGCAGACAATCTGCGGGGAACCGGGTTCCAGCACAACGCTGAAGAGAGACCAGACGTCGGCCAGCTGCCCTGGATTCGTGATCGGAAGCTCGTACGCTTGCCACTCGCTTCCCAGGGAGACGCGCTGGAGATGGGAGTTGTTGATGTACTCGACCTTGATCTGGGAGCCGCCTCCCCCCTCCCGCCTGGCCAGGAACCGGACCGCCGTGGCCCCCGAGAGGTCCAGGCCGGGCGAGGTCCAGCTGCTGTCGTCATGGAGCCAGCAGAAGGATCGCGGGCAGAAGCCACGCCGGTCGAACAGGGCGCAAGCGCATCGTCTACCTCCTTCCCTCGCACCTGTGACCGCGTTACCCGGGTGGGTCGCCATCCTCCGGCGAGGGGCATCAGCAGATCCGCGGCAGTCCCGCGCCCGAGAGCAGGTCCAGCGGCCGTTCCACCCCCAGCGCATTGACGAGGCCGACCGGCGCCCGCTCGTCTCCGCCCGCGGCCACATGCCCGATGCGGGCGGCGTCACGCCCATCGGCGCGGGCCCGCAGGACCGCGAGCGCGCGCTCCGCATCGCCCTCCGCGACCCAGACGAGCGCCCGCCCCTCGCACGGCACGGCCAGGGGATCGAGCCCGAGCAGCTCGCACACCGCCCGAACCTGCGGCCGCACGGGGACGTCCGGCTCGCGCAGCACGATGCGCAGACCCGTGCGCTGCGCCACCTCGTGGCAGGTCGTCACGACACCGCCACGCGTAGGGTCGTGCATGACGCGCACGCCGATCCCGGCGGCGAAGAGCGCCTCGGTCAGGCCGTTCAGCGGGGCGCAATCGGACCGCAGCCCTTCTCCCTCCAGACCGTGGCGGCAGGCCATGATCGTCGCCCCATGATCCCCGATCGGCCCGGACACCAGCAGCGCGTCACCCGGCCGGATGCGCGCGTCGGTGACGTCGCGCCCCACCGGCATGAGGCCGAGCCCGGCGGTGGTGATGTAGATCCTGTCACCCTTGCCGTGCGGCACGACCTTCGTGTCGCCCGCCACGATCTCGACACCCGCCTCGGCGGCCGCCTGCCGAGCCCCTTCGGCGCAGCGGCGCAGGAGCTCGCCCTCGGCCCCTTCCTCGAGCACCAGCGCCCATGTGAGGAAGAGCGGCCGCGCCCCGGCCACGGCCAGGTCGTTCACGGTCCCACAGACGGAGAGATAGCCGACGTCGCCACCCGGGAAGATGGGCGGGTCCACGACGAAGGCATCGGTGGTCAGCACCGGACGGCAGTCCGCCGGCAGCGGGGGCAGGACGGCCGAGTCGGAGAGCGCAGCCAAGCGCGGGTTATCGAACGCCGGCAGGAAGAGCTTGCGCACCAGATCCTGTGTAAGTCGCCCGCCGGAACCGTGCGCCAGGAGGATGCGCTCCGGAGCATGCCCTTCCGCCCTCGCCTGGACAACGTCAGGATCGTTCACCGCTGTGCTCCCTCACGCGTTCCTTGCTCCCGCCGCTCGTGGCGGTACCAGGCCGCGCACGACCCCTCGCTCGACACCATGCACGCCCCGACGGGCTCATCCGGTGTGCACGCCTTGCCGAACAGCGGGCACTGGGCGGGATCGATCCGCCCCCGCAAGACCTCGCCGCACCGGCAACCGGCTGGTTCGCGCGGTGACGGCACGCTGACCGCGATCCGTCCGGCGTCGCGCTGGCGCCACTGCGGCCGCAGGGCCAGCCCCGAGCCCGGGATCTTCCCCAGACCGCGCCACTCGGCCTCGGCCGGCGCGAAGTAGTGCTCCATCAGGCCGCGCGCAACCCGGTTGCCCCCGGCGGTCACCACGCGCCCATACTGGTTGACGACCGCGGCGCGTCCGGTGAGCCGCTGATCGACGAGCGCGAGGATGGCGCGCGCGATGTCAGCCGCAGCAAAGCCGGTCACCACCGCCGGCAGCTTGTGATCGCGGGCGACGAAGGAGAACGCATCCGCTCCCGTGATCACCGAGACGTGGCCCGGCAGGATCAGCCCGTCGATCCGCACGCCCGGATCGCTCGCCAGCGCGCTCAGGGCGGGCGGGATCGTCTTGTTGCCGGGCAGGATCAGGAAGTTCGCGATGCCGTCTCCCTCCGCCTCGGCCAGCGCGGCCGCGATGGTGGGCGCCGTCGTCTCGAAGCCGATCGCAAGGAATACGATCCGCAGCGAGGGGTTCTGGCGCGCGATCTCGAGCGCGTCGTGCGGCGAGTAGACGATGCGGACCCGGCCGCCCGCCGCGGCGAGCTTCTCCAGGCTGCCCCGGCTGGACGGCACCCGGTAGAGATCCCCGAAGGTGCAGAGGAGGATGTCGGGCAGAGCCGCCAGCGCCTCGGCCTGGTCGAGGTACCCGACCGGCGTGACACAGACGGGGCAACCGGGGCCCGAGACGAGCCGCACGGTGGGCGGGATCAGGCGCCGCAGGCCCGCGGCGCCGATCGCGTGCGTGTGCGTCCCGCACACCTCCATGAAGGTGACGGGCCGCTCGAGCCGCCCCGCCGCCGTCTGCAGTTCGGCCAGGATCGCGCGCACGGCGCGCGGGTCGTTGGTAACCGCTTCCTCGATCACGACGCACCCTCGCCGCGGCCTCTCGCGTCTCCGCCGTGGCCCGCACCCTCGCCGCGGCTCCGCGCTTCGTCGGCCGCGATGATCTCCCCGAAGAGACGCAAGGTCTCGGCGGCCTCCTCGGGATCGACCGTGCCGATCGCGTAGCCGGCGTGGATCAGGAGGTGATCCCCGATGCGCGCCTCGGGCGTGAGCATGAGGGAGACCGAGCGGCGCACGCCGCTCAGCTCCACGGTCCCTTCGTCCCCACCCCGCTCGACGAGCTGCATGGGAATGGCAAGGCACATGGCTCCGATCCCTCCAGCCTCGGTTCGACCTCGCGCGCGAGCGACATCGCCGCCAGCGCGGCCTGCCCGTAGGCGAGTCCGCCGTCGCCCGGCGGAACTGCCTGTGGCAGCCATACAGTGTACCCCGCCGCCTCCAGTCCGTGGGCAACCCCTTCGCGTAGCAGCCGGTTGACGAAGCAGCCGCCACCCAGCGCCACGCCCGTGACATCGGGCGGCAGCGTGGCAACGGCCAGCTCCACCAGCATGCGGCTCAAGGTCGCGTGGAAAGCGGCCGCACACGCGCCAGCCGAACGCGTGGCGCGCCAGTGCGCGGCAACCGCCGCGAGCAGGCGCGCCGCGGGCAGCTGCTGGCGTGGGTCGCGGGGTCCGCGCGGGATGGGCAGCACTGGCCCGCACGGTGCCGACGCACCAGGCAGGGCCGCCGCCTCGCACAGCGCTGCGGCCTCGCCTTCGTAGCGATTGACCGCGGTCAGACCCAGGAGCGCCCCCGCGGCCTCGCACAACCGGCCGGCGCCCGTCGCCAGGGGCCAATGCCCCTGGCGGCTGAGGCGAGCGACGTTGCGCACCTGCTCGCGCGTGACGAGCTGCCCCAGCGGCAGGTCCGCGACGAGACGCCCGATCGCGTCCGGATCGGCACCGTCGGCTTGCGCCAGGAGCGCCACCGCCACGCGCCAGGGCTCGCGCACGGCCTGCTCGCCCCCCACGAGCGGGAAGGGCGCGAGGTGACCGGCGCGGCGCCAGGCCAGATCGCCCTCCACGACGAGGCACTCCCCACCCCAGGCCGTGCCGTCCGGGCCCCAGCCGGTGCCGTCGAGCACGAGTGCGGCCGCGCGTTCACCGAGCCTCGGGAAGGCGCCGTGCTCGGCCAGCACGGCCGCCGCGTGCGCGAGGTGGTGCTGCGCGCGCAGGAGCGGAATCCCGGCCTCGCCGGCCCAGGCCTCGCCCACCCACGTGCTGGGGTAGTCCGGATGCGGATCGACGACGAGCGCCTCGGGTCGCGCCTGCAGCAGCTCGCCGATGCCCTCGGCCGCCTCGCGCAGGAACCGGCGGGCCTCGTCGTTGTCGAGATCCCCGACGTGCTGGGAAAGCACCGCCTCATCGCCCAGCGCGAGACAGGCAGTCGCCTGCAGGTGGCCGCCCAGCGCGAGCAGCGCGCGCGGCGTGGCCGCGGGGAGCGGCAGCGGTCGCGGGACATAGCCGCGCGAGCGCCGCACGAGGAAGGGCCCGCGGTCGGCCGTGCGCGCCACCGAGTCGTCCAGCCGGCGCACGACATCGCGATCATGGAGCAGGAAGAGGTCCGCGATCCCGCGCAGCCGCGCCAGCGCCTCGCGGTTGCCGCAGGCAATCGGCTCGTCGGAGAGGTTGCCCGAGGTCATGACCAGGTAGTCATAGCCTGCGCCGCGAAAGAGCTCGATGTGGAGCGGCGTCGTCGGGACCATCACCCCCAGGTCCGCCAGGCCCGGCGCCACGCTCGGCGCGATCGGGCCAGCGGCGCGGCGCGTGGCGAGCAGGATCGGGGCGGGCGCCGAGACCAGCAGCGCCTCGTCCGCCGGGGTCAGGTGAACGACCCTGCGCGCCGCGGCCAGATCGCGGGCCATGATCGCCAGCGGTTTGCACGGCCTCTGCTTGCGCTCCCGCAGTCGTGCCACGGCGTCCTCGCGATCCGCCCGGCAGGCGAGCTGGAACCCCCCCAGGCCCTTGAGCGCGACGATGCTTCCCTCGGCCAGCGCGGCGCGCACGCGCGCGAGCGCCTCCGACCCCTCGGCCGGAGATGCCCGCTCGCCGGCCAGCCAAAGGCGCGGGCCGCAGGCCGGACAGCCCAGCGGTTCGGCGTGAAAGCGGCGATCGCGCGGGGCCGTGTACTCGCGCGCGCAATCGGGACAGAGGGGGAAGCAGGCCATCGAGGTGCGCGTGCGATCGTACGGCAGCTTGTACACGATCGAGAAGCGCGGGCCGCAATTCGAGCAGGTGGTAAAGGGATAGTGAAAGCGGCGATCCCCCGGACGCTCCATGTCCGTCCGGCACGCCTCGCACAGCGCCGTGTCCGCCGGCAATGAGCCGCGCGCCCGGTCGCCCGCACGGGATGCCTGCACCGTGAATGCCGCCTCGCCGATCGGTTCGATCTCGGCGACCACGCAGGACTCGAGGTGGGCGAGGCTGGGCAGCGCCGCGGGCAGCTCGTCGATAAAGCGCGCTACGGCGACGGCCGGACCCTCGACCTCGATGGTCACACCCTGGGGATCGTTGAGGACCCAGCCGCCCAATTCGAGCGCCGTCGCGAGGCGGTAGACGGCGGGGCGGAAGCCCACGCCTTGCACGGTGCCGCGGCAGAGCAGCCGGCGGCGGATGGCTGGGGCGCTCATTGCCGCGCGGCGCGACGCTTCTCGGCCAGCGCGCCCTCGAGCAGGCCGATCCACTCGCCGATCCCCGGCTCGCCGCGCATCGACGTGACGATGAACCGCCCGTCCGGCCGGAGCGTGCGCACCTGCTGCCGCACTTCATCGAGCTGGAAGTCGGTGTGCGGGAGCAGGTCGGCCTTGGTGATCACCGTGACCTGAGCGCGCGAGAAGATGCCGGGGTACTTGAAGGGCTTGTCGTGCCCCTCGGTCACCGAGAGCAGGGCCGCCTTGAAGTCTTCCCCGAGGTCGTAGGAGGTCGGGCAGATCAGGTTGCCGACGTTCTCGATGAAGAGAAAGTCCACGGGTCCGGGGGCGAGACGCTCGAGCGCCTCGTGAACCTGACGCGCATCGAGGTGGCAGGCACCGCCCGTCAGGATCTGGTGCGCGGGGACTTGCAGGGCCCGCAGGCGCTCGGCGTCGCGTTCGGTGGCGATGTCGCCCTCGATCGCCGCGATCCGGTAGCGACCGCGCAGGGCCGCCACCGTACCCTCGAGCAGGGTCGTCTTGCCCGATCCCGGGGAGGAAATCAGATTGAGGACCAGCGTCCCCGCCCGTGCGAAGCGCGCCCGGATCTCCTCGGCGCGGCGGCTGTTCTCCTCGAGGACCTTCTTGCGGACGTCAACCGTCGTCTCCATCGCCCACCCCGTTCCCGGCGGGTCCCCCGCCGTTGGACTCTTCCAGAGTCGCCCGGATGTCGATCACCTCCAGCTCGTCGCCGCCCTCGACCGACAGCACGGCCCCGCAGTCGGGACAGAGCGGCCACCAAACGCCCGGGGACCGCGGCTTCTCCGCGTCGCAGCGCGGGCAGACCTGCCGAGCAGGCCGCCACTCGATCTCGAGGCGCGATCCCGCGTGCGGTCCGCTCGCGGTCAACGCCTCCCAGGCATATCGGAGGAGGTCGGGTTCGACCGCTGCCAGTTCCCCCACGACCATGCGCACGACCTCGATGCGCCCGGGGCCGTGTTGCGCGAGGGAGGCCTCGCTCACCGCCAGGATGTCCGTGGCCAGACCCAGTTCGTGCATGGCGGTGTCCGAGGCCTCCCCGCTGCCCTAGAGCTGGATCGTGGCCGACTTGTAGCCACCCTGGTCCACGATGCTGACCAGGACCTTACCCGTGTCCGAGCACCACTTCGTGATGTCGGCGGGGAAGGTAGGGCAGTCCGCGCGCACTTCGAGCGTGCTGCCCTTCGCCATCGCGTTGGCCTTGATCGCCGCCTTCAACACTGGCTGCGGGCACTTCATTCCACGGCAATCGAGTACTTCCGCCATCGTTCACCTCCGTTCCCGGTCCCTGCTGATCCAGTCGACGCGTTCGCCTCGGTCCCACACCGCTGGGGCGGGGACTGCGATCACTGCACCCGCTGCCCGCCGTCGCTCTCGCGAACGACAGTCGCCAGCGCGGTGCCGCTGGAGTTTCTCAAGGTAACCCGCAAAGGCATCTTCCCGGGCAGGCAGTGGGTCGCGCAGCCCAGGCACGGATCGTAGGCGCGAAACGCCATCTCGACCTTGTTGAGCAGACCGTCGTTCACCTGCCCCTTCTGCACGAGCCTCTTGGCGGCCTTCTCCACCGACATGTTGATCGCGGCCGAGTTGCCCAACGTGGCGACGATCAAGTTCGCCGTCTTGATCAGGCCGCGCTCATCCGTGGTGTAGTGGTGGATCAGTGTCCCGCGCGGCGCCTCGACGATGCCCACGCCCTCACGCGGCGTCTTCAGGTTCGGGTTGCGGATCTCGGGCGAGGTCAGCTCCGGCCGCGCCGCTCGCAGGACCAGATCCTCGGCAGCATTCAGCGCCTCGATCAGGCGCGCCCAGTGGTTGCCCAGCGTGCTGTGCGCCGGTTTGCCCCCCAGGGTCTTGTACAGCGTCTCGTACGCCTTCTGCGCCAGGGGCGTGGACATGCCGTCGGCCGCATTCAACCGAGCCAGCGGGGCGACCCGGTAGATGCCGCTCTCCTTGCCGTCCACGAATCCCTTCCAGCCGATCTTGCGCAGGTAGGGGTATTTGATGTAGGACCACGGCTCGACGTGCTCCGCGATCACCTTGGCGTAGTCAGGTGGGTCGAAGCGCTCGACCTGGGTGCCCTCGGGACTGACCACGCGGATCTGACCATCGTAGAAGTCGACATGATTGTTCTTGTTCACCATACCCATGTAATAGGTCGAATGGCGGTAGGTGTCCGACGTGATCAGGTCGACGTACTCTCTGTTGCCCAGCACGACGTCGTCGAATACTTCCAGCGCGAATGTCACGAACTTGACCGCATCAGCAGCCGTCACCTGGAGCTCTGACCGAGTCTCCTCGGTCACCGCCTTGGCCACCCCGCCCGGCAGGCCCAGCACTGGGTGGATGGGCTTGCCCCCCAGCGTGCCCATCAGCGTGCGAATGCGGCCGCGCATGTCGATCAGCTCTCGGCTGACCGTGGGGCCGACCTTCTCGACTACGCCGAGGATGTTGCGGGCAGCTTTCGGGGCGGTCGGGCCCACGATGAAGTCCGGCCCGCCCAGGAAGAAGAAATGCAGCAGGTGATCCTCGATCATGAAGAGGTCGTAGAAGGCCCGCCGGATGGTCTCCGCAGCCGGTGTCGGCTTGACGCCGTACAGCGCGTCCAGGGCCTTGGTGGCCGCCATGTGGTGGGCGCTCGGACAGACTCCGCAGATCCGCGATGTGATCTGCGGCATCTCCTCGCTGCGGCGCCCTTCGACGAAGCTCTCGAAGCCGCGCAGCTCTGGGACCTGGAAGAACGCCCGCTCCACGTTGCCGGCGTCATCCAGGAAGAGGTCGATCTTGCCGTGCCCTTCCAGCCGGGTGATCGGGTCGATGGTGATGTTCTTGCTCATGGTCACGCTACCTCCTTCGCGTCCCGCTGCCGTCCCAGCAGCGACGCGGCCATGCTGTAGCGATAGAAGGTTCCGGCCGGATCGGGCAACGACTCGGCCATGCGCTGGAGCTCGTCCGCCTGCTCGGCCTCCAAGATCCCCCCCATCGCGGAGATCATGCGTGCCCCGGGATCCCCGTCGCCGACCGGCCCGAAGCAGCCGGTGCAGGGCATGTTGCCGTTGATGCACTGATGACCGCATCCACCCCGGGTGGCGGGACCCATGCAGATCACGCCCTGCGTCAGGAAGCACTCCTCCGGGTTGGCCTGAACCTCGTGGATCCGCTTCAAGTCACGGATCGTGAAGACATCGGGCTTGGTCTCGTTGCGGGGGCAGTCCGTGCACAGGGCCTTGTCCGGCCCGAGGACGCTGCCGCGCTCGGGAAGCTGACCGGTCAGGATCGCCCCCACGGCGGCCGCGATCAGCTCGGGGGTCGGTGGGCAGCCTGGCAGGTAGTAGTCGACCTCGAGGACATCATCGAGCTTGTACACGCTGTCGTAGAGCAGCGGCAATTCCAGCTTGTGGCCATCCTCGGTGTGCTCCTCCCGCGGCACGACCCGCTCGGGATTCACGACCGTGGGCGACTCGAGGTAGGAGCGCTTGAAGATCGCGGCCTTGTTGGTGAGATTGGCCAGCGCCGGTATGCCTCCGGTCCACGCACAGGCCCCGAAGGCCACCACCAGCTGGGCCTTGCGGCGCAGCAGCCGCGCCATGTGCTCCTGCTCCGAGGAGCGAATCGCGCCGTTGATGAACGCGACCGCCAGCGATTTGTCTGCCATCGCCTCCACGTCGGTGCGCTTCGGGTCCAACGCACACGGCCAGAAGACGATGTCCACCTGGCTGACGACGTCCAGGACCTTCTCGCGCAGATCCACGACGGCTTCCTCGCAGCCGCCGCAGGACGCGCACCAGTAGAATGCGACCTTGGGTTTGGATGACATCACGCCACCTCGCGTTCGATGGAGCCTGTGAGCGTGAGCGGGCCCAGAGCACGGACCGACTCGGTGAAGGAGGTCGTCACGGCCTGCAGCCGCTCAGACTCCCCGGCGCCGACCCAGTCGAGACGGAACCGGTCGCGCTCGATGCCGAGCTGGGCTAGCAGCGTCTCGAGGATCTTGAAGCGGCGCAGCGCTTTCATGTTGCCGTTGCGGTAGTGGCAGTCCCCCGGATGGCAGCCCAGGACCATGACGCCGTCCGCCCCCTCGCGGAAAGCATCCATCACGAACTGCGGATCCACCCGGCCGCTGCACATCACGCGGACCAGCCTGACGTTGGATGGATAGGGAAGCCTCTGTCCACCCGCCTTGTCGGCGGCGGCGTACGAGCACCAGTTACAGACAAAGGCAACGATGGTGGGCTCGAACTCAGCCATGGACAACCCCTCCAATCTCCGCATGGATCTGGGTGTTGGTGAAGTGCTTCGCCGTGCAGGCCCCGCTGGGACAGGTGGCGGCGCAGGTGCCGCAGCCCCGGCAGAGTGCGTCGTTGACGGAGCACACGTGTTCCTGGGCGTCATAGGAGATCGCCTTGTACGGACAAACGGCGACGCACATCCGGCAGCCCGCGCACAGCTCGGACTTGATGGTGGAGGTCATCGCCTCGAGCTGGATCCTTCTGCCCGGCACGAGCTTCGAGAGGGCGTCGCCCACCGCCGCCTGAGCCATCGTGACCGCCGGACCGGCGTCGCACGGCTCCACGCACCCGCCCACCGCATAGATGCCGTCCAGGGTCGTGCCGGTGGCGTGGAGCACGGGATGATCCGGCTTCAGGAAGCCGAACGCGTCCCGATCGGCATGGAGTTGCTCGGCCAGCCGATCCAGTCCTGGCGGCGGTGTCAGGCCGGTCACGAGGACCACCATGTCCACGTCGAGGTCGGCCATGCCCTGGGCTGAGATGTGGATCCCCTGGGGACCTTGGGTGAGGTGCACGCTGGTGAGATCCTTCACGCGGATGAACTTCGTTCCGGTCTCGACCTGATGCCGGTGGAAGGCTGCGCCAGCGGGGCCGTCGAAGACGAGCTTGTCGTGCAAGTTGTACACGGTGACGTTCGGCACCTTGGCGCGGGCCAGGTGACCCACCTTCCCGGCCATCATGCAGCAGACCCCTGAGCAGTAGGGCACGCCCTCGTCGGCCATCGACCCCACGCAATGCAGGACCGCCATCGACTGGGGCTGCTTGCCGTTGCGCAGGTGAATCTGCCCCCCGCACGGGCCATTGGACGAGGCGAGCCGCTCGAACTCCGCCAGGGTGTAGACATCCTCGATCCGGCCGTACCCGAGCCGCTCGATGCCCGTCGGGTCCACGTTCCCATGGCCCGTGGCCAGAATCACCGCCCCGGCGGAGAACTCGAGGTCGCGGTCCTGGTCGTTGAAATCGATCGCGCTGAAGGGACAGGCGGGAACACAGGCGTTGCACGAGTCATGGGTGAAGTGGCGGCACGCGTCGTGATCGATGACCGCCGCGGCGGGGACGGATCCCGGGAAGAGCGTGTAGATCGCCTTGCGCTGGCCGAGTCCGAGATGGAAGCGGCTGGTGACCGTGGTCGGACAGGCCTCGAAGCAGGCCTCGCAACCGATGCAGGCCTGCGTCACGTAGCGCGCCCGAGCGCGCACCTTGACCTGGAAGTTGCCGAAGAAGCCGAGGATGTCGGTCACCTCGGCGTTGGCCACCACCTGGATGTTCGGGTGGTCGCGGACGGCTGACAGCCGCGGGGCGAGCAGGCACGGGGCGCACTCCATGTTGGGAGCGACCTCTTCGGTCTGGATCACCTGCCCTCCCAGCGATACCTCCCGCTCGATGAGGACTACCTTGCGTCCCGCATTGGCCGCCATGAGCGCGGCCTCGATGCCCGCCAGGCCGCCGCCGATGACGACGACCTCGCTCCGGCACTCCAGCTCGCGGATCAGCAGCTCCTCGTGATGGGAGATCCTCGCCATGGCGGCGCGAATCAGCGTGAGGGCCTTGCGGGTAGCCTGGGCCTTGTCGGGCGTCACCCAGGCGCACTGCTCCCGCAGGTTCACCATCTGCACCATGCCCATGTTCAGCCCGGCCCGCACCGCTGCGTCACGGAAGGTCTGCTCGTGCACCTTGGGCGAGCAGGCAGCAACCAGCACGTGATCCGGATGGTGCTTGGCGATGGTCTCCTCGACGAACTTGCGTCCCTCGGGCGAGCACATGAGATTGTGCATGGACACGAAGCCCACGTCCGGGTGCTTTTCCAGCTCGGCCCGAATCGCGTCCAGGTCGACGAAGCCCGCGATGTTGGTTCCGCACTGGCACAGGAACACGCCGAGTCTCTTGGCTGTCCGACTCATAGCGACTCCTTTGCTGTGATCCATTGACTGAGGATGTCTCCGATGCGATCCACCGCCCCTCCCAGGGCCTGCTCCACGGGGGCTGTCGGCGTCTCGCAGAACGTCGTGAAGTCGGTGCCCTCGATGCCCAGGAAGACCGACTTCACCGGCATGGGGAGGCCGCAGAGCGTCCCCAGGCGGAAGAGCGCGGGCAGGTCGAGGCTGTGCGGCACGAGCATCTGCCCGGAGGCCCACCCGAGAACGCTGTCCGCGGGAACCAGATGGCAGGTACCGGCTGGCCGCTGGCCGGTACAGATGCTGTCCACCAAGATCAGCCGGCCGCAGTCGGCGATCTCGTAGAGCAGATCGAAGGAATCACCCGTGTGGGTCGCGTAGCGGACGTTCTCCCATCGCGACGCGTACCGCTCGCGAGCCATGCGGACCGCGTGCAGCCCGGCCGTGTCGTCCGACAGGAGTGGATTGCCGACGCCCAACACCAAGACGCGCCCGCCGTCCTCACTCTGGCCTGATGCGGATGCCATGGCGTCGTCTCACTTGAGCTTCTGGTTCAGGCAGTCCAGGAGCTGGCGCAGCATGTCGACGCTGGCCGAGACGTGGCCGACGCCCTCCGATGCCTTCTTGGTGGCCTGCTCGATCCCGGTCACGCTCTCGGCCATGGTGGAGGCGCCGGACGCCAGTTCGGTCACGCCGCGGGAGATCTCGTTGGCCGCCTGACCGGCCCCGGCGATGTTGCGAGCGATCTCGTTGACCGCTGTGGATTGCTCCTCGACCGCGCTGGCAATCGTCTGCGACGTCAGATGCACGTCCTGGATGGTGGCGGTGATGCTGCCGATGGCGGCAATCGAGCTGTCGGAGTCGCGCTGGATGTCCTCGATGAGCTTGGCGATGTCGCCGACGGCGCGGCCGGTCTGCTTCGCCAGCTCCTTGACCTCGCTGGCCACGACCGCAAAGCCCTTACCAGCCTCGCCCGCCGAGGCGGCCTCGATGGTCGCATTCAGCGCCAGCAGGTTGGTCTGGTCCGCGATCGTCCCGATGATGTCGAGGACCTTGCCGATCTCGCGCGCCGACGACCCGAGCGATTCCATTTGATGCTGCGTGGCCACCGCCTTCTCATTGGCCTCGGTGGCGGTCTGCAGCTCCTTCTCGCACGACCTGGCCACGTCGCCCAGCGTGGCGCTGATTTGCTCGACCGCCGTCGCGACCGTGTTGACGGAGGCGGACATCTCCTGGGCAGAAGCGGAGACACCCTGGATGCTCGTGTTGGACTCCTCGCTGGCGGCAGCGACGGTGTGGGTGTACCCCACCAGCTCGTTGGTCTCGTTGGCCAGGGATGCGGCCAGCTCCTGGAGCTCGTTCGCGCAGAACGACAGGGTCACCACGTCGCCGGCCGCGGAGCGCATGGCCCCGCTGTGTTCGTCGAGCAGCCTGCCGGCCGATCGGGCCAGGTCCCAGAGCGGGTCCCCCGGGGCGCGCTGGGCGATCTCGTCCACGGCTTCCTTGTCCCCCTGTCGTAACGACAGGAGCCGGTCGGCGATCAGGCGGCTGACCGAGGCGGTGCGTCGCGCCATGAGCAGGACGAGACCGAATGACGCTGCGATCGCGATCACGGCCACGACGGTGTGGGCGAAGATCAAGCCCGCGCCGTCGTCGGCCGGGGGTCCGAAGACTCCCCCAGGTGCGAAGAGCACGAGGGCGAAGACCGTGGGCAGACTGCCCGCGGCGGAGAGCCAGAGAAGACGTACGAATCGAGAGCGGAAACAGGTCACGGTTGGGTTTCCCATGGCGCACACCTATCCGCGCAAACCACCGCGGTCCAGGCGTCGGGGTCGCACGATCGCAGCCCGGCTCGGTCGCCAGACTGGGCCAACCTTGCCGTCTTCACCCCGCCCCGCGGGCTCGCGCAGAAATCGTGCCCGTGTGGTCTCACGCCGGCCGCTCGCCAGACGGATGGACTGGCCTGTGGCGCATCCCAGGGAGAGCGTCGCATCCAGCTCGCCCGCCGAAACTCACATGCACCCATCGGCAGATCCCGGGGCAGCAACAGGGGAATGTGGATCAACGCGTACACAAGTAACTAAGGGCGAAGCGACTCGCTGCGATCCGGACGGAGAGGGAAGGTCAAGACCGCCGCCGGTCGCCCTCGGAATTCGTTTGGGCGCTGCGAATTCCCCGCGGCGTACGCTCACCGATCGGCCCCGGGCTTGGGGAGCCGCCCGCGGGCCAAGCGCCGTCAGCCGCCCGATCGCTGGTCGAACTGGGTCCAGCCAGTGGATGGGCTGAACCACCCAGACCGAGCATCCGAGGGAACCAGGGGGCCGTGTCTACCGCCTGTGGACTGATGCGATGATGCGGCGGCTCAACGCTCAGTGCCAGACAGGCGGCGAGTACATCGTCGCGGACCCGCGCGCCGCACATCCGCCGGTGGCGCATCCGCCGGCCGTGCATCCAGCGGCCGCGTGCCCGGCGGGTCCTCGAACCAGCCGCGTTCCTGCCAGAAGGCGAAGTCGGCCTTGAAGATCTTGCGGTTGCGCCAGATCAACTCGGCCAGGAAGCGGCGCTGTGCGATGACCTCATCGCTCAAGGGAAACTCCCGGCGTTCATGCAGCGGCCGCAGCCCAGGCAGCGACGGACGTCCAGGTCGCACAGGTGGAACGCCTCGATCTCCACGCCCTGTGCCCGGCATGCATCCATCAGCCACGCGGCGATGCGGCCGGTGCCCCCGGCCGCGCCGTGCGGCGACCCATTCACGCAGACGAGCTTCATGCGCCACCTCCGGCTCTGGCTTCCGCACCACGGCGAGGGATAGAATGATAGGGTCCAGTGGCCGTTCGTCCAAGCATCTCGAAGGAGGAGACCGCCATGCGCTTCCCTCGTCCTGTTCTCGGCGCACTGCTCGGCCTGGCCTTCCTGGCTGTCTCGACGATGCCCGCCCCCGCCGGCGGGCCTTGCACACCCGATGGTCTCTCCGCGATCGCCGCCTCCAGTGCGCTTGCGTCCACGTCCGCCTTCGGTGACGACGGCACCCTCGCCTGGCGCGATCGGCCCGCCTGGGCTGGCGACCGGGGTGGGTCCGGAGAACCGCTTCCCGTGGAGTTCACCCCCAGCGTGCGCGTGGACGACGACCTCAGCCCCGAGCACCGCGAGCCGGTCGTGGCCTGGGGACCGGCAGGCGAGATCTATGCCGCCTACTGCGAGCGGGCCACGCACTACAACCCCGAGCTGGTGATGTTCACGCGGTCGACCGACGCCGGGGACACCTGGCTGACACCCGCGGTGCGGATGAACGACACCCAGCCCAACGCCGCCATGTTCCCCGCGATCGAGGTGCTGCCGGACGGGACGATTCTCTTGGCCTGGTGCGAGATGAAGTTCTCGCCCTTCAACAACGAGATCCGTTTCGCGCGCTCGAACGACGGCGGTCTGACCTGGAGCCCCAGCGTCGTCGTCCATCCCATCAATCCATCCATGGACTACTACCGTCCCTGCATCCTCGCGGTGCAGGGGAGGATTCTGATCGCCTTTTGGCAAGAGGTGACCTACCCGAACGGAATCCCCGTGCTGGTCTACTCGGACGACGGCGGTGAGAGCTGGGTCGGGCCTTCTCCCATGACCTCGATGTTGGGCCCGTACGACGGCAGCGCGCCGTGCCTCGCCTATAACGACAGAACTGCAGTCCTCGGACTTGCGATGCCGGCCAACGGCGAGCGGGTGGTCTTCAGCCACTCCGATGATTTGGGCCTGACCTGGACCGTGCCCGTGCAGGTCAACGACGCCATCGCCACATCGACCGACTATCCGGACCTGGCCTGTGCGGCGGGGTACTTCTATGTCACCTGGAACGACAACCGCTACGGTCAGTTCAACGCCGACATCTTCTTCAGCCGCAGCGCCACGGGTACCGGCTGGACGGCCAACGTGAAGGTCAACGACGCTTTCGAGGGCAACCAGTACGAGCCGCACATCCGGGCGGACGAGCACGAACGGGTCCACATCTGCTGGATCTGGAACATGCCGTTCCAGATGAACATCGATCTCTACTACTCGACATCCACAGACTGCGGCACGACGTGGCTACCGACGAGCGTGCGCGTCAATGATCTGCCTTACACGGTGCAGCCCTACGTCTCCTGGACGAGCGACATCCTGTGCAACCAACAGGGCGACGTCTTCATCGCCTGGAACGACGGGCGAGCGAGCAGCTCGTACGACAATGTCTACTGCAGCCGGTCGATGGGTTGGAGCGCGGTGGGCGATCCGTCGCACGGGCCCGATCTCACCGGGGCCGGAGCGGCGGCGCTGGGCGGCGCCATCCTGCGGGTGGGCGCCCAGCCAGGCCCGCGGCCCTACCTGAGCTTGCATCTGCCGCGCGCGGGAAGCGACCTGCGGCTGAGCCTCTATGAGATCTCGGGGCGTCTGGTCGGATCGGCGAGGCTCGGGGCGCTGCCCGCGGGCGAACACGCGGTCGCGCTCGACGGGCTGCTCGCGCGCAGCCGCACAGGTTCGGGCCGGTACGTGGCGGTCGTGACGGACGGCCGGTCGCGCGCATCCCGGGGATTCGTCCTCGTGCGGCCCCAGCCCTAGCTGTCGCCAGGGGCCGGGGCCCTGGCCGGGAGCCCGGGCCGCCGCTCGGCCGGCCGCAGGGCGGCGTGGCAGCGCTACCAGGTGCGCAGGTAGTGGCAGGTGTAGCCGCCGGGGTTCTTCTCCAGGTAGTCCTGATGATACGCCTCGGCCGGATAGAACTGCCCGGCCGGGACGATCTCGGTCACGATGGGCGCGCCCCACTTGCCGGAGCGGTCGATCTCGGCCTTGACCTCCTCCGCGATCCGGCGCTGCGTCTCGTCGGTGTAGAAGATGGCGGATCGGTACTGGCTGCCGGCGTCGTTTCCCTGGCGATTGGGCGTGGTCGGATCGTGCATCCGGAAGAAGGTGCGGAGGAGATCCGCATAGCTGAGACGCTCGGGGTCGAAGGTCACCCGGATGGCCTCAGCGTGGCCTGAGGTGCCGCGGTGCACGATCTCGTAGTTGGGGTTCTCCACCCTCCCGCCGGTGTACCCGACCTCGGTCTCGGTCACCCCCGGGATGTCTCGCAGGATCCCCTCCATCCCCCAGAAGCACCCGCCGGCCAGCACGGCCATCTCGGTTTTCGTCGTGTCGAACAGCACCGCCAGTCCTCCGTACCCTTGCGCTTCCAGTGACTCCGCCGGCACAAAACGAAGCGAAGCCGAGTTGATGCAGTAGCGTAACCCGGTGGGCTCCGGCCCGTCGGGAAAGACATGGCCGAGGTGCGAGTCGCCGTGGTGCGACCGGACCTCGACGCGGCTCATGCCCAGGCTGCGATCCTCGCGTGTCACGGTGTTGTCCGGGATCAGCGGGCGCGTGAAGCTGGGCCAGCCACAGCCCGAGTCGAACTTGTCCCGCGAGCTGAACAACGGTTCGCCCGACACCACGTCGACGTAGATCCCGGGGGCATGGTGGTTCCAGAACTCGTTGCGGAAGGGGGGCTCGGTGGCGTTCTGCTGTGTCACCCGGTACTGCAGCCCCTCCAGTTGCTCTCGCAGGACGCTGTCGGCCGGCTTCTGGAACTCCTGCCAGGGCCCGCTGGCATCGAGCGGCGGCAGGGGGTCCCCGGTCGGGGCCCCTTGGGCGTTGCCCGTGTCGACCGCGCAGCCGCACGCCAGCAGGGGCATGGGCAGCCAAGCGGTCGCCCAGGCCGCCAGGGATCGGTGTTTTCGGCTCATAGCCCCCTCCACGTCTGTCAGCCTCTCCCGCTGCACCCTTGCCCCCGCCGCAGGTTCCCCAAGGAAGCAGGGCCCGGGGACCGAAGATTCTCCCCGAGGAGGCTCCGCCCGTCCGATCCGGACCGGGCGCCGTGGCCCAAGAGGGAGGATTCGCAATGCGCAATCGCTGGCTTCGCGCCGCCCCCCTGCTGATTCTCGCGGCGGTGCTCGTCGTCTGCGGCTGCTCCAAGGACGATGACAAATCCACCACCCCTGACAACGGCAACGAGGTCCTGACGCCCGAGGAGTTCACGGAGGAGATGCAGGAGGTGATGGCCAGCGCCACCGAGGCGCTGATGGACTGCAAGGCCGTGTACCTGATCGATCCCGTGTCCAATGCCGACCTCTTCGCATTCTTGGAGACGGAGGTCCTGTCGGAGGTGGCAGGGGGCGGGGGGCTGTCGGCCTACTTCGGGACCTGGGACGACACCAGCGCCACCCGGGAGGACGGGATCGGGATCGCGCGGGTCGACACCAGCCCCACGGACGGCGTGCGGCTGCTGCTGGTCGGCGCCGACACCCTCGGCACGCCCCTCCACGGGGATCTCACGCTCGGGGGCGTCAGTGTCGATGTCGACACGCTCAACGGCGACTTCGAGATCACCTTCGACGCGACCGTGCACGAGTCCACGACGGGTGATCAGGCAGAGATCGAGCTGGAGCTCGCGCTGGCCGTGGATCCGCAGGGCGCTGGCACATTCGAGGACATCACCGTGGATCTGGCATCGTCGGGTTCGATCTGCGACGTGGCGTACGATCTGGACGTCGGGGCGCAGGATGGCGTGATCACGATCGGCGGCTGGTACCAGGGCCAGATCAAGGTCACCTACCAGGTCGTGGTCACGACCACCGAGACGGACACGACCATGACGGCCACGATCTCGTTCGGCGCGACCACGCCGCCGCGCGTGCGGGTGACGCTGGCCGCGAATCCGGACGCGCCCGCGGACTGCGTGACGGGCTCCGTCTACGTGCGCGGGCACAAGCAAGCTGATATCGTTTCGACCGGCTGCGGAACCGATGAGGTGACGGTCTTCATGGTCGTCGAGGGCGACTCCCTGCTGGCCGAGGAGGTCTTGGGCGACCTGTGGGAACAGGTCGAGGGGCTCGTGGGTGACGAGGGCGAGTTCTCGCTCATGGGTCTGGCGACGCCGGTCCTCGCGTACGACCCCTGTGCAGGTTTCACAGCCGCGCGAGGTTATCCCCCAGCATTGCGCGCAGCTGTCGGACCTCGAAGTTCCCGGCTGCTTGAAGATCCTCGAGAAACGCCCAGATGGCGCGCTCATCCGCGCGACTGAGGCACGGCACCAGATCCAGGTGCACGCGATCCCACCCGATGCGCCTCAGGGCCTCGGCAATCTGCCGGGGCCCCGTTGCTCTGTCCAGGGAGACGACCACGAGCGACCCCTTCCGGGGTAGCGGATCCGGGTCGCTCCACTGCTCGTCCCGCTGCGGGAAGAACCGCACGCAGACCCTGGCACCCGGCGGCACGCGACCGATCGCCAGGGTGTCGGCGGGAACGAGCAGCGTCACCCCCTCCGCGGTGAGCTGGCGCAGGTAGCCATCGTCGGGGACCGCTCCCGACCCGTTCGCGGCGGCCTTCACAGGCGGTTTCACCGTCGCGGCGGACATCCCCACCGGCCAGCACGCCAGGGCGGCGTGCAGGTCCCCCAGCAGGCTCATCCGCTCGGCAGGCACCCGCGTCCCCGCGTGCCGCAGGCCGAGGAGCTGAGCCCGCTGGCCGCCCCAGACCGCGTCGTCGATCTCGTGGAGCGCATCGATCACCGTGAGGGTGTCGATCCCGGGGGGGCCGGCCGCCTCGAGCGCCCCCAGCAAATCGAGATATGAGCCGCGACTGAACAGATCCGCATCGAACCAGTGGACCTGTGCATGCACCCAGTCGGGCAGCGGGGAAGGCAGCACGCCATCGAAGTCCACTTGATGCGAGCCCCGCAGCAGGGCGCGACCCGCGCGGTGCTCGCAGGCCAGCGGCTCCGGCCAGTCGGCCAGGTATCGAATCCAGCGCTCCGCCATCCGCCCCAACGATCCGAGCGCCAGCGTGTCGATCCAGGCCGCGTCGTCCTGGATGCTGTGATAGAAGCGGTGGTCGCCCTCGCTCCAGATGTTGCCGGTCGGGATGCCCGCTTTCCGGAACGGAGCGTGGTCACTCCCCTCGCCCCCCCAGGCGCGACCGGCGAAGAGACTATCGGCCGAGGTGGAATCGAGCCCGGCCCGGAAGGATCGCCAGATCGAGGGAAACGACTCGCCCCCGCCGATGCCGACCGTGCCGTTGCCATGTCCGGTCATGTCGAAGTTGATCATGGCCACGACGCGATCGAGGTCGATCGTGGGATGCTCCGCCATCGCTTGGGAGCCGAGGAGCCCCTGCTCCTCGCCCGCAAAGGCGGCGAAGACCAACGTGCGGGCCGGAAGACCCGGACCCTGGGCCAGCGCGCGAGCAAGCTCCATCACGATCGCCGCGCCCGAGGCGTTGTCGTTGGCGCCGTTGTAGACGAGCCCACGCCCGTCGGTACCAAGGTGGTCCAGGTGTGCGCCGAGAACGATGATCTCGGTGCGGAGGCGCGGGTCGCTCCCCGGCAGCTGCGCGATGACGTTGCGTGCGCAGGCGTCGGGGACGCGCGCGACGTCGGTGCGGACCCGGACGCGCTTGCCGGTGGCGAAGGGCACCGGCCTCTCGCCGAGCTCCCGCTCGTAGAGCTCGCGCGTGCGCCCCGTGTTCATGAGGAGGAGCTCGACCACGCGGTGACCGACGTAGACACTCGGCAGCCGCGGGTAGTAGGAGCCGTCGTGGACGGCGCCGCCGTGCACGGGTCGCGGGCCCTGACTGTACAAGACCGCCACGGCGCCTCGCCTCGAGGCCTCGTGCAGGGTCGAGTCACGCGAGTCGGCCTGCTCCCAGTCGAAGCCGTTCTCCGGCTTGCCGCGCACGATGAGGACGAGCTTGCCGCTGACGTCTGTGTCGCCGTAGTCGTCCCACTCGCGCTGTGGGTCACACAGCCCGTGACCCACGAAGACGACCTCGCCGGTGATGTCGCCCGAGCCCGAGTTCGTGACCAGCGCGAAGTCGTCACCATAGAGGAAGGAAACGGTGCCATAGGGGCTGTCGAGGAGCTCGAGCGTCGCGCCGCGCTCTTCGGTCGCGAGCATCGGGAGCGTCTGGAAGTAGGTGCCGCGCTCCCCCACCGGCTCGAGACCGGCCGCCGTGAAGCGCTCGGCCGCGTACGCCTCGGCCCGCTGTCCGCTCGCGACGCCGCTCTTGCGGCCGCCATAGGCGTCGCTGGAGATCTCGCTGATGACGGCCATCGCCCGCCGCCCGTCAAACGACGGCGCGGTGCGGACCGGCGGCGCGTCGCCGGCCAGGACTGGCGCGGCACCGAGCAGGAGCGCAATGGGAATCAGATACCGGTCGAGCATGCCCCGTCCCCCATGCTGTGGAGATCGTCCGCGCGGGCACCGCGGTGCGGCGCTCCGGCGCAGGACTCACTCTAGAGCGTGAGGGGGACACGTACAATCAGCGGATCCTCCTGTGCCCCCGCCGGGTCTGGACGAGGAGGCGAAGACGGAGGAGGATGCGCCATGGGTGAATTCGAGGGCGAGCCGGTTCTCGAGCACAGCGGCGGCATTCACGGCTTTGCCTCGTATCTGCTGCGTATGCCGGCACGCAAGCTCGTTGTCGCGGTGCTCTCGAACAACGCGATGGGCAGCGCCGTCCCGGCCCTGCTGCCCTCGGGAATCAGCGGGCACGGCAATCCGCCAGATCAGCGGAAGACCTTCTTGAGCTCGCCCCACGTGCTCATCCTTGCGGGCGTCTCCCCGCAGGGATTCGGCTCGCAGGTGGTCCAGTTGGCATGCCACACCCCGCCCAGCATCTCGCAGTTCTGGTAGGCGGACAGCAGCCAGCACGTGTCGCCCGGCAGGCAGCACACCGCCAGCGGGTCCCCCGGGCACACCGGCAGGCCGTCCGCGTTGATGCCGAGGGCGCCGAAGGCGGCTGTCGGATACGACCGGGGATCGGGCCCGTCGGTCCACCACCCGGCCCAGCCCGTGGGAGGATCGACGGAGAGCTGAATCACCCCGGACTCTGCGTAGGCGTGGCCGGCGACCCACAGGACGGGGACGTAGTTGCCCTGCCATGGCTCGCCCGTGGCAACGAAGGCCGTGCCCTCGTTCGGGCCCGGGAAATGGCCGGCTGGGATCACCAGGCCCCCCGAGGGAGGAAAGCAGACGTCCCACGCGATGTAGAGAAACATGTCCTCCGAGTATTCGCCGACGCCGATCTCTGCACCCCAGAATTCCTTCTCCTCGGTCCACGCGCACAGGACGTACCACACGATGGTGCGCATGCTGTCCGTGTCCACGCGCGTGCACTGCTGCGCGCAGCTCGTGATGGCGTAGGGGGCGTAGGCCTCGCACGCGTCCATCGGAGGATCGTGCGTGTAGATCACCTCGGGCACATAGTGGGCGATGAAAACGCCGCCGCTGAGATCGTCGGGCGTGGCCCACGCCGACGAGAGCAAGGCCAGAAGCACGAACAGGCCAGTCGCGATTCTCATGGTCACCTCCCGGTCGCAACATTCGATCGCTCAGGAAGGCTCAGGAAGCTGGCGGTGCCACCTCAAGCTTAGCTCGCCTGACCCCGCGTGTCGAGCAGGAGAACCACGGCCTGGGCGCTGATGGCCTCCCCCGCGCCCTCCGGGCCGAGGCCCTCGGCCGTCTTGGCCTTGAGCGAGACAGCCTCGAGACCGATCCTCAGCCCGTCGGCAAGCCGCCGGCGGATAGGTTCGCGATAGGGCCCGATGCGCGGGCTCTCGGCCACGAGGGTGAGATCGACGTTGCCGATCTCCCATCCTGCGACCCGCACGCGCCGGACGACCTCGGCCAGCATCCGCAGGCTCGAGGCATCCTTCCAAGCCGGGTCGCTGTCGGGGAAGTGCGTGCCGATGTCGCCGTCGGCGGCTGCGCCCAGCAACGCGTCGATGAGGGCGTGCGTCAGGACGTCGGCATCGGAGTGGCCGTCCAGACCGCGGTCGTGCGCGATCTCGACGCCGCCCAGGATGAGGCGGCGGCCTGCCACTAGCCGATGGATGTCCCAACCCTGTCCGATGCGCCAGCCGGTCGCCATCATCTCGTTCTCCACAGCGCCCGCCGATACGCGCGGCCCGGACCGCGCAGCCAACCCTCGAGCAGCTCGAGGTCCACGGCGTAGGTCACCTTCCTGGCCAGCGTCGATCCGGGCGCCACCACGACCGGCCACTTCTTCCACTCGAAGAGCATGGCATCGTCGGTCACCTCGCGGCCCGTCGCGTGGGCCTCGCGGTGCGCCGCGAGCACGGGTCCGATGGGAAACACTTGGGGCGTCTGCACGCGCCACAGCCCGTCCCGGGGGATGGTGCGCCGGACGCGCGCGAGCTGGTCCGGTGCAGCGGGGACTTGTACAGCCTTGAGCGTATCGCCCACCGGGATCACGGGCACGACGCCCCACGGCCGTGGGCTCGCGCGACCGGCCCTTCGCAGGTCCGATCGTGCCGACGCTGCGCCGCGCGCGCGCCTGCCCGCGCTGCGGGCCACGCACGCCCCCGCCAGCAGGTCGTCCACCATCTCGAGCGCCACGATCGGCCGCGCGGCATCGTGGATCAAGACCATGGCCCGCCCGAGCTCGCTCCCCTCGGTCAGCCGCGCCGCCGCCTCGAGTCCGGCGCGCGCCGAGTCCTGTCGCAGCGCGCCGCCGATCACGGGCCGATGGATGCAGCAGGTCCCGCGCGACCGCGTCCTGCGCAGCGGGGCAAGGATCGTGCGCTCGGCTCTTGCACCCCAGCCGCGCGGCACGACCACGAGCAAGTCCGTCACGAGTGGATGCCGCGCGAGGCTGGCGACGCTCCACGCGAGGATCGGCTTGCCCGCCAGCGGCACGAAGGCCTTGGGTTGATCCAGGCCGAGGCGCCGGCCCGATCCGCCGGCCAGAATGATGGCCCAGCACCGATCTGCCACGGCATCAGCGGGCACGGCTCCCCCCGCGGGTTCCCTCCCGCACCCCTTCCCCGAGAGCCAGGGGCAGCGCGTCGCGCAGCGTCGCCACCGGGAGCAGCCGGCTCCCCTCCGGCGCCCTCCAGCCGCGCCCCTGCAGGTCGCGGGCCGTGGCTGCGGGGAGCATGATGCGCCGGAAGCCCAGCCGGGCGGCCTCCGCAATGCGCCGTTCGGGATTGCCGACCCGCCGCACCTCGCCGCCCAGACCGATCTCGCCGAAAACTGCCAGATCGTCGCCCAGCGGCTGCTCGCGCAGGCTGGAGGCGATCGCGAGCAGCATGCCGAGATCGACGCCGGGCTCATCGATCCGCAGGCCGCCCGCCACGTTCACGAAGACATCGCTCGTCGTTACGTCGAGACCGCCGCGCTTGACCAGTACCGCCAACAGGATCGCGAGCCGCCGGAGGTCGAAGCCGGTCGCGATGCGCTGCGGGAGACCATAGCGGGTCGCATGGACAAGCGCCTGGACTTCCATCAGCAGCGACCGCGTCCCCTCGATGCCCGCGACGACGACGCTCCCCGTCGCGCGGCCCGCGTCCTCGCCGAGGAAGAGCTGCGAGGGATTGACGACCTCCTCGAGTCCGCTGTCGCGCATGTCGAAGACGCCAATCTCGTGCACGCTGCCGAAGCGGTTCTTGACGCTGCGCAGGATGCGATGGGCCTGGAACGGATCGCCCTCCATCGTGAGCACCGCGTCGACGATGTGCTCGAGCGTGCGCGGACCGGCGAGGTTGCCCTCCTTCGTCATGTGGCCCACCAGGAGCACGGCCATGCGGCGCGTCTTCGCAGTGCGCGTGAGCGCGAGCGCCCCCTCACGCACCTGCAACACGCTGCCCGGCGTCGACGGCAGATCTGGCAAATAGGTCGCCTGGATCGAGTCGACGACGAGGATCTCGACGGGGCCGGGCGTCTCCTCCAGGTCGAGCGCATCGCCGGCCTCCCTGGCCAGCGCACGCGAGGGCTGGGCGCGGTCGGGATCACCGGTGGGTTCGGCAGCCGCACCCGCGGGAGACTTGGCAGCCGCACCCGCTGGAGGCTCGCGGTCGGCACCCGCGGCCGGGCGCGAGCGGTAGACGCCGTGTGTCGTGGCCGCGAGGATGCGCTCGAGGTCTGCCTCGGCCAGCACCGGCAGATTGCGCGTGACCCCGAGCCGCTGGGCGCGCAGGCGCATCTGCCCGGCGGATTCCTCGCCCGACACGTAAAGGACGCCCCGCCCCGCGCGCACGAGCTCCGATGCAACCTGCAGGAGAAGCGTCGACTTGCCCACGCCGGGATCGCCGCCCACGAGGACGACCGAACCGGGCACGATGCCCCCGCCCAGCACGCGGTCGAACTCGGCGATGCCCGAGCGGATGCGCGCGGGCCCGTCGGCCTGCACCTCGCCGAGGAGCTGGACCCCGGCCTCGCCGTCCAGTGCCCCCGCTTCGGCCGTCCAGCTGGCCGCCTGCCCCGGCGTCAGCCCCGAGCGCCGCCGGGAGCGCCCCGGGATCCCGAGGCCGCGATCGGGCTGGCCGCCGCGCGCCGCGCGATGGCCCGGCCCCGGTGCAGGACCGGGCGCGCGATAGGCGATGAGGCTGTTCCATTCCCCGCAGCTCGGGCAGCGCCCGAACCACTTCGGGAAATCCTCGCCGCAGCTCTGGCAGAGGAAGGTTGTGGTATCGGCTCTCTTGCGCGACATCGCGGGGACCTTTCGTTTCTGCTGCCTGAGCTGATCGTAGCAGGCTGGGTGCCCGGCGGCGTGGAATTCTTGGGCGGTGGCCCGCCGGATGGATCGCACGAGGGACATCGACCAGCAAGGGGCGCGGCAAGGTCTGGCGCGCGGGAGGAGTGCACCCCATCCCGGCGCGTCACGCCGGGAGTTGTGGCCCCGGGGCCACCCTGTAACCAATATAAAAACAACAGGTTACAGAACAGGGACTTGCCGGTCCGCCGAGCGATCGCCTGCGGCTCCCCGGCCGAGCAGGGCGCGCCGCCCCTAGCCGCCTATCGCCGTCGCCACGATCGCCCGGGCCTCTTCCTGGATCTGGCGCAGGTGCTCCTGGCCGCGGAAGCTCTCCGCGTAGATCTTGTAGACGTCCTCCGTCCCCGACGGGCGCGCGGCGAACCAGCCGTTCTCGGTCGCGACCTTCAGGCCGCCGATCGCGACCTTGTTGCCGGGCGCGTGGGTCCAGCGGCCTGTGATCGGCTCGCCCGCCAGTTCGCGCGCGTGGACTGCATCGGCCGACAGGCCGGCGAGCGCCGCCTTTTGCGCCGGCGTCGCGGCGGCGTCGATCCGCTCGTAGTGCGAGCGGCCGTAGCGCTCCTCGAGCGCGCCGTAGTGGACCCCCGGGTCTGCGCCCGTCACGGCGGTGATCTCGGCTGCCAGCAGGTCGAGCAAGATGCCGTCCTTGTCGGTCGTCCAGACCGTGCCGTCCCTGCGCAGGAAGGACGCGCCCGCGCTCTCCTCGCCGGCGAAGCCGAACCGACCTTCGAGCAAGCCATCGACGAACCACTTGAATCCGACCGGAACCTCGACCACCTTGCGACCGAGCCCGGCCGCCACGCGATCGATCATCGAGCTCGACACCAGCGTCTTGCCCACGGCGATCTCAGCTCCCCATCCCGAGCGGTGCGTGAAGAGGTAGTCGATCGCCACGGCGAGGTAGTGGTTCGGGTTCATCAGCCCGGCGCTGCGCGTGACGATGCCGTGGCGGTCGTAGTCGGGGTCGTTGCCGAAGGCAACTGCGAAGCGATCCTTGTGCGCGATGAGCCCGGCCATGGCATACGGCGATGAGCAATCCATGCGAATCCGGCCGTCGCGATCGACGCGCACGAAGCCGAAGGTGGGATCGACCACACCGTTGATGACCTCGATCCGCAGGCCGTACGTCTCGGCGATCGCGGGCCAGTAGTGGATGCCCGATCCGCCCAGCGGATCGACGCCGATCTCCAGGCCGGTCGCGCGGATCGCCTCGAGATCGACCGCGTGCGCCAGATCGTCGACGTACGGCTGAACGAAGTCGCGGCGATGGGTCGTCGGCACCTCGAGCGCGCGCGCGTGAGGCATGCGGCGCACCTCGACCCTTCGCCCGATCAGGATCTCGTTGGCCCGATCCTGGATCGCACGGGTCGTGCCGGTGTCGGCTGGTCCGCCCGAGGGCGGGTTGTACTTGATGCCACCGTCTTCGGGGGGGTTGTGCGATGGGGTGATCACGACACCATCCGCCCGACCCCGGGTGCGCCCGCGGTTATGCGTCAGGATCGCGTGCGAGATGACCGGCGTCGGCGTGTATCCGCCGCCCGTCTGGATGAAGATGTCGACGCCGTTGGCCGCGAAGACCTCGATCGCCGTCGCCATCGCTGCCTCGGAGAGCGCGTGGGTGTCCCGGCCGAGGTAGAGGGGACCGTCGATCCCCTGCGCGGCGCGGTGCTCGCAGATCGCCTGGCAGACCGCCAGGATGTGATCCTCGTTGAAGCTCGTCTGCAGCGAGGTGCCGCGGTGGCCCGATGTGCCGAAGGCGACCCGCTGGGCGGCGACGCCAGGGTCGGGATGGCGCTCGGTGTAGGCGGCCAGCAGGGCGGGCACATCGACCAGCATCTCGCGCGGTGCCGGCTTGCCCGCGAGGGGATGGATGGACATGGTTGCCTCCGCCGGGTTCGAGCGGCATCGGTCCGCTGAGTTCCGGTCGACGGCGACCGCGACCGGTTCCTGGCCTCGGGTGATCCGCCTGCGACCATGCGGTCCGCCCCGACGGCAGTCAAGACCGGCGGGTTCGGTCCGGTCCTGGACCGCGCCTGCGGCCGGGTCTATCATGCCTGTCAGACGATCGACGCGGGACTGGGCAACAGCCCGCGTACCAAGGACAGCATCCTCGAAAGGGAGTTCGAAATGAGCCCAAAGCCTGACCGCATCGAGTTCGAAGTGCCCGCCGGCAAGCTGGTCGTGCAGCACGCCACCTGCCCCGCGGGCTGCAGCCTCATGGACCCCAAGGTGAAGATCCACGATCACCCGTCCATCCACCTGGCCTATACGTACGGCGCCATCCATGGACACATACACCTCGATCCGGTCTACGGCAGCTTCGACAACGTCTCCGACCGCGAGATTCCGCGGGGCACCGTGGTTTCGTTCACCTGCCCGAGCTGCGGCGTCTCGCTGACCGACCTCGAGTCGACCTGCAGCCGCTGCACGGCGCCGATGTTCATGCTGAACCTCCCCAAGGGCAACTTCGTCGAGGGCTGCCAGCGGAGCGGCTGCTTCCACCACAAGCTGCACATTGTCACCGGCGAGCAGCTGATGCAGCGGATGTTCGACGACCTCGGGATGGATTCGTACCTGTGATGCGCCGCGCATGAGCTGACGCACGTGAGTTCGCGGGCGCCCGGCGGCGCCCATGGGTCGGGCACGGCATGCAGAAGAGCATCGACTTCGGACCGGTCGCGGACCTCTACGATACCTACGTGCGGTGGGAGGCCGACTTCCCCTACTTCCGCCGATTGTGCGAGGGCACGAAGGCCGACGTGCTGGAGCTGATGTGCGGCACGGGTCGGCTTTCCCTCCACCTCCTGGAGACCGGTGTCCGCCTCTGGTGCGTGGACTACTCGCCGGAGATGCTGACCGAGCTGCGCCGCAAGCTGCGCGAGCGTGGGTTGGCCGCCGAGATCCGTGAGATGGATGTGCGCGAGGTCGACCTCGGCCGCCTCTTCGAGCTGATCCTCCTACCGTTTCACTCGCTCGCCGAGATTGTCGCGGAGGCCGATCGTGCCCAGGCGCTGGCGCGCATCCGCAAGCACCTCGCACCGGGGGGACGCTTTGTCGTCACCCTCCACAATCCGGCTGTCCAGGTGCCCCGCCTGGACGGCGTGCGGCGCCTGCTGTGCGAGAATCCAATCCCCGGGCGTGACGCCAGGCTTCGGGTCTGGAGCACGCAACGTCACCGCGCGCAGGAGTCGCTGGGCGAGGGTCTCCAGGAGTACGAGATCCTCGGCGCGGACGGCGCGCCCCTCGAGCGGCGGGCACTGCACGTGCGATTCGCAATCATCGACCGCCTGTCGTTCGAGAGCGCGGCAGCCGCGGCCGGGTTCGCGGTGCTGCACCTCTGGGGCGATTACGAGGGCGGGGTGTTCGCGGCCAGGCGCAGTCCCTTCATGGTCTGGGAGTTGGGACCGGCTTGAGATGCCCGACCTCACGGGCGCGGACCGTCGCGCTGGGCGGCATCCTACGCTGGACAGCGCCTCCCCCGTGTTGCAGCATTGCGTGTCGTGGGACGGGTGATGCGACCGAAACGCGGTCGACACGAATCCAGGGATTGGAGACGGGGGAAAATCCATGAAACGGCTTGCAGTCCTGCTTCTGGCCGGATTCTGCCAGTTCGCCATGACCGATGCTGCGCTGGCCGGCCAGAGCAATACGGGGTGTGGTCTCGGGTCGATCATCTTCGCGGGCGAGGAAGGGCTCATGTCGCAGACCCTCGCCGTGACCACCAACGGCATCTGGGGCAACCAGACTTTCGGGATCACTTTCGGCACCAGCAACTGCGAGAAGGCGACATCCTTCTCGTCCAACGAGAAGATCAACAAGTTCGTCCATGACAACATGGACAATCTGGCCATGGACATTTCCAAGGGGAGTGGCGAGTACTTGGCCACCTTGGCCGTGCTCATGGACACGCCGGTGGAGCAGCGGGAGGCTCTCTATCACACGCTGCAAGCGAACTTCTCTCAGATCTACCCATCGCCCGACGTCACGCATCTGGACGTCCTGAACAACATCGAGAAAGTGCTGCACCCGTCGAGCTGAGAATCCCGTTCTTGCCAGCACACGGGGGGGACATGCGAGCGCTCAGCCGACTTCGCCTGTTCCCCCTTCTGGCTGCTCTGGCGTTGGGCTGCGGCTGCACGTCAGGGGCGTGCGCCCAGGATGTGCCTCTTCCTCCCGAGAGCTCTGGCGGGACGGTCTCCGCGGACTCCGTGACGGCGGCCCCGGACGAGTCCTACATCCAGCGGCTGCTGGCCGAGGCAGAGCAGCTGGAGCTGCACCAGGATCGGTATTGGCACATCCTGCTGCACTACAAGCGGGGCCTGTTCGGCCTCCACAGCCTGGTGGATGATCCCGAGTTCTTCGCGGACCCCAAGGGCAACCGCGATCCGCGGGCCGAGCTGCGCGCCACGATCCGCTCCCTCTTCAGCCCCATCGTCGCGGGTGAAAAGCACCCCATCTGTCGCTACGTGGCGCGCTACGAGTGGCTGAGGGGGAAGCTGGGCATCGATGTGCGCCGACTCCCCGCTTCACAGTGCACGGAGCTGGAAGACTTGCTGGCGAAGATCCAGCCGGAGTCCGCGACGCTCATCTTCCCGACCTCCCACATGAACAGCCCAGCATCGATGTATGGACACACCCTGCTCACGATCGAGACCGCATCCGGGAGCCGACTGCTCGCCTACGCGGTCAACTACGCGGCTGTCGTTCAGGGCGTGACCTTCGCACCGATCTACATCGCCAAGGGCCTCTTCGGAGGCTATCCCGGGTACTACTCGATCCTCCCCTACTACGCGAAGCTGCAGGAGTACAGCGACGTCCACGACCGTGACATTTGGGAATACCCGCTGAACCTGGATCGCGACGAAGTGCGCCGGATGCTGCTGCACATCTACGAGCTGGATGGCATCTACTCAAACTACTACTTCATGGGTGAGAACTGCTCCTATGGGCTGCTCTTTCTCCTCGAAGCCGCGCGGCCGGCGGCTCACCTGACCGACCAGTTCGGCTGGTGGGTGATCCCCCTCGACACGATCAGGGCCATCCGGCGGAGCGGCATGATCCACGAGGCTGTCTATCGCCCCTCCCGGTCCACCAAGGTGGAGCATCTGGCCCGATCGCTCTCCGCGGTGGCTCGCGAGGATGCCTGGGGAATGGCGATGGGGAGACGCGACCCCCAGCAGGTGCTCGCGCGGGAGATGCCGAGGGACGAGAAGATCCGGCTCTTTGATCTCGCTAGCGAGTATCTGCAGTACCTCAATGCCAAGGGGAAGATTGGAAAGGAGTCGTACCAGACGCGGTTCCTTCAGACGCTGGGAGCAAGGAGCAGCCTCGGCGAAGCTGAAGAGTGGTGCGATGCGATTGCGCCACCCGGCCGTCCGGACGACGGCCATCGTTCCAGGCGCTTGGCGCTCGGTGGCGGGATTCAGGATGAGGAAACGTTCGTGGAGGTGCGCCTCCGTCCCGCCTACCACGAGCTGCTGGACTACCAGAGCGGGTACAAGCGGGGTTCGCAGATCGTCTTCCTCGATACCGCCCTGCGCTACTACGCGCGGCAGGCGCGGGTGAAGGTGGAGGCGATCCAGCTCATCGACATCGTGTCGATCGCCCCGAGAAACCGCTTCTTCGAGCACCTGTCGTGGAAGGTGAACACGGGCTTCTTCCCCAACGGCCTGGACCGGCGCCGCGAGGATCTCACCTGGGGGCTCAACATCGGCATCGGGCTGGCGTATGAGATCGGCGCCCTCGGCCTGGTCTACGGCTTTGGAGAAACCGACCTGCACGCCGGCGGGACGCGGGGATGTGGATATGCGCTCGGGGGCGGCGCGTCCGCGGGCATCCTCAAGGATCTAACAGATTGGTGGAAGATCCAACTCCAGGCCCGCTACCTCGAGTACCCGTTGGGGGACGAGGTGCGCCGACTACGGGTGAGTCTGGAACAGGGGGTCACGCTCCGCACGAACCTGGGTCTGTCGGCTACGGTTGAAAGAGGCACCGAGGATGACGACTCCGTGTGGGAAGGCAAAGTCTGCGGGAGCGTCTTCTTCTAGCGCTCCGCACGCGCCGGCAGGGCCGAGGGACCGCCGGGTGGTTGTGCTCTGCGCGGCGGCCGTGACGTTGGCCGTGGGATCGAGCGGTTGCTCGTCGCATCGGTCTCCGCGACCTTCGGCAGCTCTGATACTGCCCGCCCCCGCCGCGGCGGTCGTGCTCCCCGCGCGGGTGTCGGAGCTCCTCAACAAGAATCTCACTGACTCCTGTTCTGTCTGCGTCGAGGAACGCCGCCGGCAGGCATTCGAGGAGCTGGACGCCCAGTACCGGCCGGGCTCTCTCTGGACCAATCCGGTCGAGCGACCCCTTGTGCGGGCTGCAGGGACGGAGTGCGAGCTGACCCTGGACTCCTCGGGGGCAGACGAGCCCACGCTCGCGTTTCGATTCCACACGGCAGCAAGCCACTTGATCGGGGTCGCGGAGGCCGACTTCACGGATGACGACATCGCGACGCAGTTCCAGTCGATCCCAGCCGGTGCTCGAGTGCGCGCGACGCTCGAGATCATCGCGTACGCGTACGGCGACGGCGCCGCCTTCCTGTACTCGCCGGCGACTCACGGCCTCCAGATGCAGTGCAGGCTGCTGGAGATCGCGGCGGAGGAATGACCGCGCCTTGGGGTGCCGTGCGGGCTGTGTCAGTGCGCGCTCCCGCCACCCGACGCGCTTTCGCGCATGGCCGCCTCGGCCGCAGCCGCTCCGCGCTGCGCTTCCTCGGAATCGGGACGCACGCGCAGGGCAGCGCGGTACTGGAGCAGCGCATCGGCGGAACGCCCCGCTGCCATGAGCAGGCCCGCCAGCCGCAACCGAATCCTCAGGTCCCCAGGGGTCGCGGCCAGCACCTGTCCCATCAGCGCGATGGCGCGGTCCGTCCGGCCCAGGTCGGCAGACAGAAGGGCCAGGCTGCGCCGGGCCTGCAGGTACGCCGGATTGAACGCCAGCGCCTTCTCGAACTCGGCCTCGGCCTCCTGGAGCTCGGCCTTGCGCCAGAGGAGCACAGCGTAGTTGTTGTGCGGTTCGGCGTAGTCCGGCCGCTGCTGGATCGCCATTTCCAGATGCGCCTGCGCCCCGTCTGGATCGCCGGTCTGCAGGAGGATCATGCCGAGGTTGTTATGGGCATAGGGATTGAACTCGCGGATCGCCAGCGCCCGCTCGGTCAGACGGCGCGCTTCCGTGTACGCCGCCTGCGCCTGGCGGCCATCGGCCTCGAGCCTCATCGCCTGGTCGAGACGGATGCCGCCCAGGCTGCCCGCCGCCAGCCAGGAGGAGGGGTTCTTCGCCAGCGTATCCGTCCACAGCGTCTCCGCGTCCCGGTAGATCTTCGCCTGCTGCCACGTGAGCGCGCCGAAGACAGCGCAGATGAGCACGGCCGCACCGGCGAGCGCGGTGCGCCGCGCCGGTTCGCCGGCGAGCCCGATCCGCGTGAGCGCAGCGCCTCCCCAGCGCAGGGCCAGGGCGCAGCCGAGGGCGATGAGGCCGATGGCCGCCTGGTACTGAAAGTGGTCCGCCACGAACGAGTAGATCATGGGATAGGTGTTGAAGAACCCGAGGGCCGGCGCCAGGGTACCGGCGAAGAAGAGCGCCGCCGCAGCCGGGCCACGCCCCATGCGTCTTCGCAGAGCAATGAGCAGCATCAGCACGGCCAGCGCCGCCACCGGGAAGATGTACTGCCAAGCCTGGGCGGGATCGATGGTCCAGCGCGGATAGTTGAACGTCAGCCTCGCCGGCCAGATGAGCTTGCCCGCGTAGAAGAAGAGCGCGCGGCCGGCGATCAGGACCCTGTGCAGCGGTGAGAGGCTCCAGTCCACACCCTCGGCTCCGACGTGACCGCGTTCGAACAGAGCCGTCACCAGGGCCAGACCGATTCCGAGGGCGAAGAACGGCAGCAGGGCAGCCACGTCGCGCTTGATCAAGCGTCCTCGTTTCCACCAGATCACCAGCAGGATCGCCGCGGGCAGTGTGAAGGTGACGGTCTTCGACAGGAGCGCGGCGGCGAAGGCGCCCAGCGCCAGGATGTAGAACAGCGGGCGAGCGCCGGGAGCCTGGCCGGGGCGCTGGCCGTGGCTGTCGCCGGGGTCGTTGCCCGCAATCGGCCGCCATCGCAGCCAAGCGAGAAAAGCGAGGAGATAGAAGACATTCGAGAGCACGTTCTTGCGCTCGGTGATCCAGGCCACCGATTCCACCTGGACTGGGTGGAGCGCGAAGATGGCCGCCGCCGGGAGTGCAGCCGGCACCCCGAGCCGCCGGAGCGTCAGGTAGAGCAGCGCGGCACCGAGCGCGTGGAGCGCGACGTTGACGGCGTGGTACCCGCCCGGCTCGAGCCCGAAAAGCCGGTACTCGATCCAGAAGGTCGTGTGCACCAGCGGGTAGTACTGCGGGAGCGAGGTCGGCTCGAACCAGATGCGACCCAAACCCGCCGGATCCCGCAGCACGGGATTGGCGAGCACATAGTCGTCGTCATCCCAGACGTAGCCTGCGTGGAGCGCGGGAAGATAGGCCAGGAAGGTGGCGGCTGCGAGCGCGAGGACGATCAGCAGGATGCCCGTGGCGTCCCCGGCCGGTCCCAGGACAGTCTTTGCTGCTGTGCGCGGTCTGTTCATTCAAGGCTCCGCACCGCGAGGATGCAGAGGTTTCGCCACAGCAGTCGGTTTGTGCGGCGCACCCCGAGGTCTCGCGTCTCCTGAGTGTACCCCGGATGGCAAAAGCATCAAAGGCGGAGCAATCCGCCCGCCAGCGGCATGGGCCTTCAGTGGAATGCACCTGCCCGGTGGCCGCGGCCCACAGGGGTACGGTCGCGGCCTCCTACCGGAGCGCCCGAGCTCAAGCGTACGTCGCCAGAGCCCGGTAGACCTTGCCGTTCTCGTTGAAGAAGAAAGTCTCGATGGCCTTCCTCCCCGCGATCGAGTTGTAGTAGATGCTGACGACGCCAACCCCGGCGGTCACCTCGATGAGCGAGAACGCCAGGTCCGGCACCCTCTCGAGAGCCGTGCGCCAATAGTCACCCACGGCATTCTTGCCTCTCAGGGTGCCCGATTGAATGCCGAGAATGCTCCGGATCATGGGGGTCGTCATCTCGAGATCATGGGTGTAGTGGCTCAGGATGGCGTCGAGATCGTGGCTGTTCCAGGCCTCAACCCAGTGCTCAGCGAAGTGCTTGGCTTCTTCGATTGTCATTCCCTGCCTCCGTCATCCCAGGGGTTGCGACGGCCGTCAATCGTGGCCGCAAGCGGTACGGTCGACCGCGGGCCTCACGGCACCGGTCGCAAGCAGACCACCTCCAGGGGATGGATCTCCACTTGCTCGTCTTCCGAGGCGCCCCACATCGCGTCCTCGGCCGCCGTGATCCCGCGCAGCAGCACGAAGCGGCCGTCGTCGAGAGGAACGAGCCGGTCCTGAAGAGGATCAGCCACCAGGCCGAGCTGGACTGCTGCGAGGTAGCGGCCGCTCGGGTCGAACAAGTCGCAGGTGGCGAAGATGCCTGCGGGCTGCTCGACCTGGCTGCGAGCGTGGCGGACCCAGAGCTGCCCGCGTGCGTCGACCCACAGCCCGCGGAGACAGGGGGGCGTGTCCTCGATCTCGGCACGCACTTCCACCCGTTCGCCGTTGATCGTCATGGCCAGGCCATCTGCGATGGCCTGTTTCTCGGCGCCGCTGCGCCGCGGTGACTGATAATCGCGCTCGATCACGCGCCTCAATGAGCCGTCGGGCCCGTAGACGTCGATGGCGTAGCGATTGCGCTCGCGGGCCAGGTAGATCTCGCCGCTCGGTCCGAGCGCCCAGAGGCCGCCACCCGCAACGCTGTAGGCGTAGGCATGTCGCTCGATGTGGCTGTGCGCCACGAAGTCCCATGCCTGGTCCGGGTACTCCCACAGCCGCACTCGTTCCAGACCGTCGTCGCCGAACAGGCTGAGGTAGCCGATCTGCTGCCACTGGTTGTTGTCCGCGGCGCGACGCTCCTGGCCGCACAGAGCCAGCGTGCCCCCGCGCCATCGCCCGCTCTGGATGCCAAATGATGCCCCGCTGACCTCGCCGCTCTTGTGGAGCTGGATCGAGGGTTGCGGCGTCCCGGACCGGTCCACACGCGTGACGCATCCCGGTGAGCCGTCGATCAGCCCCAGAGTCCCGTCGCCGAGAAAGAAGCAGTCCTGCGGCTGGCGGACCTCGCCGGGCCCGTCGCCCTCGCGACTGAGGGTACCGACGAGTCTCCCCTCCGGGCTGTAGATCCAGACCTGGGAAAGCTGCTCGTCGAGCAGGTAGACTCGCCCGGCATCGTCCGAGACAGCCTCGTTGATGACGCCGAAGAAGACGCTGTCGTCCTCGCCTCCCGCTCGCCAGATCTCCTCCAGCCGCTGGGTGCGGACGCCTCGTGCCGGGTTGGCCGGGTTGAGGAAGTGGACCGCGCCGTCGCCTCCCACCGCTTGGGGCGTCACGGCACCAGCTGCCGTGACGACCGTGGCCGCGAACACGACAAGGACCGAGGGACGTGCTGGGATGGGCGCCATCTGTCTACTTCTCCTCAGCTCCCGCTGTGGCTAGACGGCCGCGGCGTCTTGGATGTTCAGGCAGCAGAGGGGCAGCCTTCTCGAGCAGCGCTTCGCCGGCGCATCAGCGCCTCGCCGGCCCAGGAGCGCCTCGCTGACCCGTCAGCGCTTGGCTTCCAGCTCCTTCAGCGCGGCCAACAGGCTGTCTCCTCCAGTCGTGATCCGCCAGATCCTCCCCGCGCCATCCAGGAGCACCCCTGTCGGGATCCCGCGTCGATACGTCCGGACCCGCTGCGCCCACTCGCCGTGCGTTCCCCCGCCCCAGTACTGCTCACCGGGGGGATTCAGGCGTGAGGCGGCCTCCGCGAAGATCTCACAGCTCTCATCCAGGTTGATCCCGATCAGGGCTACAGCAGGCCGTGCTTGGAGTGAATCCCGGGTTGCCTTCAGCGTGGCGATGAGGTTCTTGCAGGGCCTGCACCAGCTTGCCCAGAAGTACACGAACGTCGCGCGATCCTTCGGGAGCCCCACGGGGACCGGGGTGCATTCCCGCGAGAGCGCTTCCATGCGTGGGGGTGACTGCCCCACTTGCCACGGATCGGCCTCGTTCAAGGGCGCCGGTCGATAGGTCTTCGTGTTCGGATCCAGCACGTACTTCAAACCCACGCCCGCGGCGATGTCGGAGATGCGCTGGCGCAGGATGACCAAGCTCAGCTCCAACGAGTCGCGCAGGACGGTGACGTGCACCGGCCGGGGTTCATCGATCAGGAGCAGATCCATCACCCGATCCAGACGCACGCCGCGAAGATCCAGATCGTCCAGTTCCCTGAAAACATCCCCCGGGAGAAGGCCAGCGCGATCGGCTGGCCCGCCACGCACGCACTGGAGAACCTTGATGGGGCTCAGGCTGTCCGCCTGCCCCAAGTACGCGCCGATCCCGAATCGCTCGGGAGCGAAGGACTCGGCCGCCGGAGCCTCGACCATGGCGGCCAGGAGGAGGAGGAGCACGCACACTCGTGAGCCGATCGCGTTCATGATCCCTCCCGCCGAATCACCATCACCGTCAGATCGTCCGTGACCGGGGCGCCGATGCGGAATCCGTCCAGGTCGTGGAGCACCGCGGCCAGGAGATGATCGGGTGAATGCCTACGCTGTTGCCGCAGCACCTCGATCATCCGCTCGCTGCCGTACTGGTCGCCCGCTCGATTGATCGTCTCCGAAAGCCCATCGGTGTGGATGACCAGGGCGTCACCCAGCGCGAGCCTTGTATGGGAGGAGGTGAACTGGGCGTCGCACAGCACGCCTAGCGGAACACCGGTGGACTCGATCGGAGAGACCGCGCCGTCATGGACGTGGAGGGGATAGCAATGGCCGGCATTGCAGATCTCCACCCCCCCGTCGCGGGCCAGTCGCCCGCAGACCACGGTGGCGAAGAACGACGGCAGGGTGCCCTCGCAGAAAACACGATTGGCCTTCGTGACCAGCTCCCACACCGGCCGCGCCGGTGCACTCAGGCTGCGGAAGATGGCGTGCAGGTGGGCCGTCAACATGGACGCCGCGACCCCCTTGCCCATGACGTCGCCGAGCAGGAAGAGACCGCTGCCGTCCTCGAGACGGATCAGATCGCAGTAGTCTCCGCTCACGGGTCCGGCGGGCCGGTAGTGGTACGCCATCGTCCAGCCGTCGGCGACAGAACCGGGCTTGGGAAGCAGCCCGCTCTGCACCTGGAAGGCCAGGTCGAGGTCGTCTTCCAGCTCGCGCTGCTCGGCCGCGGACAGGTGGTCCAGGCACGTGCGGCACAGCGGATCAGCCAGCAGGCGCTCGGTCTCGATGCTCTCGTGGCAAGTATCGCAGAGCCCGAACGTCCCCGCCTCCATGCGGGCCAGCGCCGCGTCCACCTCCTGCAGCAGCCGATGCAGCGGGCTGGGATCTTGCAGGAGGGGCAGGGCCCCGCGGAGCTTCTCGCGACGAACCAGCAACTGGCCCTTCAGTGCCGCATCCCGGATGGGGTACCGCGACGGACGGCCGTGTGCGTCATCCTCAACCATGGTTCACCTCGTGGCTTCCGCGCGTGGATCGGTCGCAGGGTCGTGCTGGCCGCGCGGCAACATCATGTCACGCCCGAGTCTCGGGTGCCAAGACCGCTGTTCTCGCTCTCCGGAAGAGGATTGCCAGCGACCAGGTCGATCCCGGGAAGGTCACCGCCCAGAGGGCCGCGATCCAGATGAGCCAATGGACATACATCTGCAGCGCGATGAAGGGGATCAACAACCCGTTGGCGGTCAAGAACCAGCGCGCCGCGCGCTCCAACCCCCTGCCGGTGAACACCCTCGCGGCAAAGAGCGTGGCCAGGCTCATGAAGCTGTAGCCGAGGATGTCGACGGCGTACAGGAAGGAGTCGAACGGTGTGAACAAGAACTGCTCTATGCCTTGCGTCCGACCGGCAGCCAGCCGGGGCGCCACCCATGTGAGCTGCACGAAGTAGTTGATGCTGATCAGGACCGTATAGACAGTGGCGAACGCCACCGCCGCGTGACTCCAGATCTTTCGCTCCGCAGAGGCGATCTGGTGCACGCTCACCATGAGCACCAGGAACGAGGCGCCCAAGAACAGGGATGGCGTGAGCAGGACGATCAGTCCGAGGGGGGTGCTGGCATTCTCCGCCCCTCCCCCTGATCCCATCAGACCCGCCCACTCCGCGATCTGCCCGATGTCGTACGTGATGCTGAACACGGTAGCCAGCACGGCGGACCAGAAGCCCACGGCCTTCGTCGATGGAGAGATTTCGGTGATCACTGCTTTTCCTCCCCCTGGTGATTCTGGATCGTTGCGCTCACTGGGACGCCGATGGGAAGGCGGTCCGCCGGCGTCTGGAGCCCGAGCACCCGGCGAGCGTAGCACTGGCCCGGCAGGCGGTCACGCGACGCAGTCAGCGATGAGGCGGTGGACCCCGCGGCCGATGCACTTGCCCACCGCCCTAGCCGGCATCGGCTTCAGGCGTAGCTCATCAGGCGCGCACATGCAGGGTCGCTACGCCTGATTCCACTGGCGAAACCGCGCATGCGCTGCTCCCTGGAAGACAGCCCTCAGCCTCGACCCTGGAGCGCGCACCCATGCCCGGCGGCCAGACACCCACTAAGTCGCTCCGCCAACCCTGGTGGCGTGGTTCCCGCGGTGAATACTACGTCCTCCTCCGATTCGCCCTCTTTGCCCTGATCATCTTCGGGCTCCGCACTTTCTCGGACTCCCCAGCGTGGCATGCACCCGTGTCAGGGGCGACCTCGGTTCTTGGCGCCCTCCTCCTGGCCGCCGGCGCTGTCCTCGTTCTCTCCGGCGCCGGGCGCATCGGCACGAAGCTCTCCCCGCTGCCCCACCCGCGCGACGGCGCGCGGCTGCACGTGACCGGCCCGTTCCGGTTCGTCCGGCACCCCATGTGTGGGGGCGCCATCCTCATGGCATTCGGCTGGGGGCTCTGGGTGCGGGGCTGGCTCACCCTTGTCTACGCCGTGGCCCTGGCGGTCCTCTTTGACCTCAAGGCCCGGCGCGAGGAACGCTGGCCGCGGGCGACCTATCCCGACTATGTCCAGTATCAGAGTCGCACCAAGAAGCTCATTCCTTTCGTATACTAGCCGTTCGTGGCCGAGCGGACCCGCGGCCCCAGCACACACGGAGGTGCACGCACACCATGGTCATCCGACCCGCAACCGATGCCGACGCCCCGGTCCTCGCCGATCTTTGTTGTCAACTTGGCTATCCCAGTGAGGCCGAAGCGATCACGCGCCGCCTGGCCGCGCTGCTCGGTCGGGCCAACGACGCCGTGCTCGTCGCCGAGGACGAAGGCCGCGTCGTGGCCTTGGTGCACGTCCTGGGCACGCAGCACCTCGTGGTCGCCCCCTTCGCCGAGGTCGGCGGCCTGGTGGTTGATGCCGCCTGGCGCGGCCGGGGTGTGGGCGCGGCCCTGCTCGCGGCAGCCGAGGCCTGGGCCGCGGAACGCGGGTTCGAGATCATGCGCATTCGCAGCAACGTCATCCGCGAGGACGCCCACCGATTCTACGAGAGCCATGGATACTCAAACACCAAGCGGCAGATCGTCTTCGCCAAGAATCTCAGATAGACGCACGCCATGCTTGGCGTCCCGTGTGACGGGAAGGATGGCCGTGACCAAGGCGTCAACGCGGACAAGGATATGGGAGACAACCGCGTGACCCAGTGCTCCCGCATCGCCGGCCTCCTGCGCCGTGTCCTGGACGGCGATCTCGCCTGGGGCCATGCGCCCTGCTAAGCTGGGACGCACCCAAAGAAGACGATCGAGGAACCCCATGGAACAAGACCAGGCCCTTTCAACCCACGAGGTGCCCATGCAAGCCAGTTCTCGCCCATCGACCCTCCACCCCGCGCTGTCCGCGGTGGCCCTGGCCGTCGTGGCCGCGCTGGTCACGGCGATCACCCTGGCCGCCCCGGCGGCCGCCGTCGACGTGCACGACACCTGTTTCCTGACCGCTCCCGCGGTCGGCCGCGACCGCATCGCCTTCGTCTACGCGGGCGATCTCTGGAGCGCCGAGCTGGACGGCAACGGCGTGCGCCGGCTCACGACCGGCGCCGGCGAGGAAACCAACCCTCGCTTCTCGCCCAATGGCCGGTTGATCGCCTTCAGCGGCCAGTACGATGGCAACACCGACGTCTACGTCATCCCGGCGGAGGGCGGCGAACCGCGCCGTCTCACCTGGCACCCGGGCGAGGACTATGTCCAGGACTTCACGCCCGACGGCGCGGCGGTGCTGTTCATGTCCCCGCGGGCAGGCGCGCTCCCGGGGCAATTCCAGCTCTACACCGTCGCGCTCGACGGCGGCATGCCGGAGCGCGTCATCGCGCCCGATGCCTGGAAGGCCGCTTACTCACCCGATGGGAGGAGCATCGCCTACGTCCCGCTTCCCGAGGCATGCGACCAGTGGAAGAACTACCGGGGCGGGAGACATGCCCGCATCCTGATCTTCGACACGAAGGACCATGCCGCGGTGCAGATCCCCCAGCCGGCCGAGCGGTGCAACGACACCGACCCCATGTGGCTGGCCGGACGCGTCTACTTCCGCTCGGACCGCAACGGCGAGTTCAACCTCTTCGCCTATGATCCCGGCTCAGGCGCGGTCGAGCAGATCACGCGGCACGAGGATTTCCCCGTGCTCTCCGCGGCCGCTGGCGCCGGGCGCATCCTCTACGAACAGGCCGGATACCTGCACCTCCTCGACGCCGATTCCCGTCAGGCGCGCCGACTTGTCGTGGGCGTCACCGCGGACCTCGTTGAGACGCGCCCGCGCTACATCGACGGCGCCAAGCATATCCGCTCCGGACACCCCTCGCCCTCCGGCGCCCGTGCGGTCTTCGAATGCCGCGGCGAGATCATCACGGTCCCGGCCGAGAAGGGTGACCCTCGCAACCTGACGCGCTCCCCCGGTGTGCACGAGCGCTGGCCGGCCTGGTCGCCCGACGGCAGGTCGATCGCCTTCTTCTCCGACGCCTCCGGCGAATACGAGCTGCACGTCGTCGCGCAGGACGGATCGGGCGCGCCGCGCCGCTATGCACTGGACGGGGCCGGTTTCTATGACTCCCCCAGCTGGTCGCCGGACGGCAAGAAGATCGCGCTCGGCGACAACTCCTGGTCGCTCTACTGGATCGATCTCGACTCCGGCCGTATCACCCGAATCTCCAGTGAGCGGATGTACGGCCCAGCCAAGACGCTCGCCTTCTGTTGGTCGCCCGATTCCCGCTGGATCGCCTACACGCGCAACACGTCCACCTACTTCCAGACGCTCCAGCTCTACTCCCTGGACCAGAACCGCTCGTATGAGCTCACCGAGGGCCTCAGCGACGTCGGCGATCCCGTCTTCGATGCGAGCGGCAAGTACCTCTTCATCAGCGCATCGACCGACGCCGGCCCCCTGCGCCACTGGTTCGCGCTGTCGAACGCCGACATCAGGATCACCCGCTCCCTCTACATGATCGTGCTCGCGCGCGGCGTCGCATCTCCGCTGGCCAGGGAAAGCGACGAGGAGAAAGGCAAGGAGGAGGAGACCGCCGCCGGGGGTGGCAAGAAGGCGCCTGCCGATTCGAAGGGGGAGAGCCCCTCCGTCACGGTCGACATGGCGGGCATGAGCGAGCGCATCGTCGCCTTGCCCTTGGAGGCTGCCGGCTACTTCGATCTCCAGGTGGGCGAGGCAGGCAAGCTCTTTTATCTGAAGAACGACGCGCAGAGCGGTGTCTTCGGCCGCGGCGGCCCGACGAACCTGTGCTGCTTCGACCTCGAGAAGCGTGAGGAGAAGACACTGCTGGCCAACGTCGGCGCGTTCGTCATCTCGGCCGACGGCAAGAAGATCCTCCTGCAGACCGGCGATTCCTGGCTGATGGCCGATGCGGGTGGCGAGATTGACGCGAGCAAGGGCCGTCTGGCGACCGACGCCATCCAGGTGCACTGCGACCCGCGCGCGGAGTGGGCCCAGATCTTCGACGAGGCCTGGCGGATCAACCGCGACTACTTCTACGACCCGCACATGCACGGCGCCGACTGGCCGGCGATGCGGGAGAAGTACAAGGCGTTCCTGCCGCACCTGGCCACGCGGGCGGATCTCAACCGCTTGATCCAGTGGATGTGCAGCGAACTCTCGGTCGGCCATCACTTTGTCGCAGGTGGCGAGCGATTCGAGGAACCCAAGTCTGTCCCAGGCGGTCTGCTGGGCGCGGACTTCGAGGTCCACGATGGGCGCTACCGCTTTGCCAAGATCTTCGGCGGTCTCAACTGGAACCCGGACCTGCGCTCGCCGCTCACCGAACCGGGCGTGGATGTGCAGCCTGGCGAGTACCTGCTCGCGGTCGAGGGCATCGACCTCAGGCCGCCCGAGAACTTGTACAGCCGCTTCGAAAACACGGCCGGCAAGATCATCCGGATGACCGTGGGCCCCCGGGCCGATGGAACCAACAGCCGGACCGTTGCGGTCGTCCCCGCCGAGGACGAGCAGCCCCTGCGCAATCGCGCTTGGGTCGAGGGCAACCTGCGCCGCGTCGAGGAGGCCACCGGCGGGCGTGTCGCCTACGTGTACGTCCCCAATACGGCCGGGCTGGGGCACGCCTATTTCAAGCGCTACTTCTATCCACAGGCCGATCGCGAGGCCATCATCATCGACGAGCGCCACAACGGCGGCGGCATGTTCGCCGACTCCTACATCGATGTCCTGCGCCGCCCCTACCTGTGCTACTGGGCCATGCGCTACGGCGAAGACCTCAAGACGCCGCTGGCCTCCATCCAGGGGCCGAAGGCGATGATCATCGACGAGGTCGCCGGCTCGGGCGGCGACCTCCTGCCGTGGATGTTCCGCAAGCTCGGACTGGGTCCCCTGATCGGCAAGCGCACGTGGGGCGGGCTGGTGGGGATTCTCGGATTCCCGGTGCTGATGGATGGCGGCTATGTCACCGCCCCCAATCTCGCCATCTGGACCGAGGACGGCTGGATCATCGAGAACGAGGGTGTGCCGCCCGACATCGAGGTCGAGCAGACGCCGGCCGAGGTGATCGCCGGCCACGACCCGCAGCTCGAGAAGGCGATCCAGGTCGTGATGGAGCAGCTCAGGGCGAACCCGTCGCAGAAGCCGCAGCGACCGCCCTATCCGGCGCGCGTGAGGAGGTAGCTACAAAGGGCGCCGCACCGGCAACGCGCGCATCTGCGGCGGTCCGAAGCGCAGGTATCCACCAGAAAGCGACAGCGCCCCGAAGAGCAGCCGGTAGATGCGCGCGGTCTCGTCGCTGTTGATCGCGGCGGCAAGGTCCTCCCCGCGCACGCCGTCGCGCGGGATCACGAGCACCGTCGACTTCCCCGCCGCCAAGCCGCCCGGGTCCCACACGCACGTGGGGCGCCGCGCCAGCCCAGAGAGGATGACCTTGCCTCGCCGGACCTGGCGGCGCCGCCTCTCACTCACGGCCGCGTGGCGCGTATCGAGCACGGGTTCGCGGTAGCTGCGCCCGAGGTAGCGCACGGGACGCGCGCCCCACGTATGCGCTCCCGGGGCGATGTTGCCGCTCACAATGAACGGCGCGTAGCGCTCAGGATCGCGCTGCCACAGCCGCCGTCCATCATCGACGATGGCTGGCCGCCAGGCATAGGCCTCGGCGACTGTTGCCGCGCCGTGCACCTCGGCCAGCTCCACCAGCCGGGGCAACCCGGCGAGCGCCCGCGTGACCGCGTCGCACTCGGGATCGAAGAGCGCCGCCCAGTGATTGCCCGCGCGCTCGAGCACGCTCGCGGGTGCGTCATGGGCGAAGCGGATCTCGTGGCCGGCGGCGCGGTAGATGCGGACGTCGCCCGGCTCGCCGCGCCCACCTCGTCGGCGCCGGCGCCCGATCGTGACGATCGGATAGACCCCGGCGGCGAATGGCCGCGCGCCGGTGAGGTCGGCCATCGCCAGGAGGTCGACCTGTTCCCGGTAGCGTTCCCGCAGCGGCTCCGCGTAGGCGGCGCTGAGCAGCTTGTCCGGCGTGAGCGCGGCGAGGATCCCGCCAGGAGCCAGCATCTCCAGGCTGCGCTCGATGAAGGGCACGAAGAGGTCGAATCCGCGGCGCGCTGTTGCATAGGTCTCACGCAGTCGTCGGCGGTGCTCCGAGCTGCGCGCCTTCATCGCCACCATGTTCTCGTAGGGCGGATTGATGAGCACGATGTCGAACTCGGACGTCGCGCCCCGCTCCCGCGCAGACCGTGAGGCCGCCAGCGCATCCCCGACCCTGATCCGGGCCGCGTCGCGCGCCGACTCCGGTGCCACGCCCAGGGCCACGGCCTCCGCGGCCACGCGCCGGCGCGCCGCCTTCGCTGCATCGGGGTCCAGCTCGATGCCAACCAGGCCGTGCGCCGCGTGCCAGGTCTCAGGGATCGGTCCGGCGGCGTGTCCCGCTGGCGCCAGCCGGTCGCCCACCGCGCCCCACACCTGGGCGACCGCGCGCAGCAATCCCTCGAGAAACGCGCCGCGACCGCAGGCTGGGTCGATCGCCCGCAGCGCGCGCAGCCGCTCGCGGACCCAGCGGGCCTGGTACACCGCGAGCGCAGCCGCTCCCCGACCGCCGGCGAGATCCGTGGCCGCGTCGCGCGCGATCCCGCCATCGCCGCTCAACCAGGCCGCGAGCGCCTCGCGGCACATGAAGTCGACGACGGCCGGCGGCGTGTAGTACGCACCGATCCCGGCTCCTCTCGTCGCAGGTTCGTGCGTCGCAGCCATCCGCGCCTCCACACCCAGTATGGAAGCCCCGCGAGGTCAGTCCACCAAAAACGGCCGCTCGCCTCCCGTCGCAAGCCGCACGAAAGATCCTTCCCCGACGGCCGATGAACATCTCGGAGCCGCGACACGACGCCGGACAAGGATGTCCGGCGGGCTCCGCAAGGGAGGAACCCGACATGCACGCAGGCAGAATCCCCTTCTCCGTCACCACCATCGTCATGCTCGCCCTGGCGGCGACGCCCGTCATCGCCGATCCGGTCGTCTGGGACCCCGCCGCGGGCGGCAACGCCCACGGCTACGAGCTCATCCCCAGCAGGGATGGCCTCACCTGGGACGCGGCCCGGGAGGCAGCCGAGGGACGCTCCTGGCAGGGCCTGGCCGGCCAACTCGCCGCCCTCACATCCTCCGAGGAGAATGCCTGGGTGTGGGACGCGCTCGACCATCCGGCCGGTTGCTGGCTGGGCGGCTACCAGCTCTCCGGCGCGGGTGCACCGGACGCGGACTGGCAGTGGCTCAGCGGTGATCCGTGGGTGTTCGCCAACTGGGAGCCTGGTCAGCCGGACGGCACGCCGAGCGAGGGCAGACTGCGGTTCGCCCCGGACACCGTCACCGGAGGCTGGGACGATGCCTGCGCGACCTGCGCGGGTTTGGGTTACATCGTGGAGTATGTACCGATGTCCACGCCGTCCGATCAGCAGACGTGGGGTGCGATCAAGGGGCTGTTCTAGATTTCCTCGCCCGGTGTTAAATCTTGCCAAATCGGCCCGCGGCGGTCGCCATGCCCGGCCTCCATCCGTACCATGGAGTAGAGAACACACCCCCCGTGTTCGATGACCCCTGGCCAATTGGAGGTAGACATGGACTGCCCAATCCGACTGCCGCAGATCTCCACCCTCCCCGTGCTCCTGGTCCTGCTCCTGCTTTCGAGCATCCTCGTGTCCCCCGCCGATGCGCAGACCAGCCCGAACGGCCCGTATCTCGGGCAGACGCCCCCGGGGAAGACCCCGGCCGTCTTCGGCCAGGGCTTCATCTCCAGCGACGCCCATGAGTTCTCTTTCAGCACCAACCCCGAGGCGACGGAGATCTACTTCTCCCGTGGCACAGGGGAGAACAACATCAAGCAGATCATGGTGACACGCCTCGTCGACGGCATCTGGACCGACCCCGCGCCTCTCTTCCCCGATTTCGCGGATGAGCACTTCGAACCCTGCGTCGCGCCTGACGGCCGACACCTCTACTTCATGGCCTTTCATGCGGTCGAAGGGCAGGCCCGACCCGATTGCGACATGTTCCGCTCCGACCGCGCTGGCGCGGGCTGGGGCACACCGTACCGTCTCGACGCCCCGTTCAACCCAAGCGGTTCGATGTTCGCGTCGGTATCGCGGGATGGTGCCGTCTACACGACGGATCCCAAGTCGGGCGGCACCGACATCGCCCGCGCACGTCCCGCGGGGGCAGGCTTTGCCGCCTATGAGAACCTCGGGGCGCCGATCAACACCCCCGGCCCAGAGATGTACCCGTTCGTTGCACCGGATGAGAGCTTCTTGCTCTTCAACAGGATGGCGGCGGGACGCCGGCCGCTCATGGTCTCGTTCAAGCTACAGAGCGGTGACTGGTCGGAGCCCCAGGAGATCCCGCTCGGTATGGAGGGGGGATCGCCGTTCGTCTCGCGCGATGGGAAGTACCTCTTCTTCACCGCCGGAAAGCGGCCTGCCGACATCTACTGGGTGGATTTCAACATCGTGCGGAGCCTGATGCCGGCATCGTCCCGCTAGCGCTCGCCGCCCTGGCCGGTCAGGGTTCCATTGCCAGAGTGGGGCCGGCGCGTGTATCCTGACAGGGAAGCGGTGGTTCTCCGCGACCCGATCGGAGGTGGCGATGAGACTCCTCGTGACGCTGTGCATCGCTCTCCTGGCGCCTTCCATCTGCTGCGGCTTCGCGAACGCCCAGGAACTGCAGTACGTGACATCCGCGTTCTGGACCCAAGTCTCCGGCATCAAGGTCGTCGGCGACCATGCCTTCTGCGCCCTGGTGAACGGCCTCGTCGTCGTCGACGTGTCGGATCCACAGCAGCCCGTTCTGGTCAGTCGGCTCTACTGCGAAGGCAACGGTCAAGATGTGGACGTCTGGGGAGGGTATGCCTTCCTGGCCGACCATCTGGCGGGCCTGCAGATCATCGACGTCTCCGACCTCGCCCATCCGTCGATCGCGGCCTGCTATGACACCCCGGGGGAGTGCAGCGCGGTCAAGGTCGTGGACGGCTTCGCCTACATCGCCGACGGACCCGGGAGCGGCAGCGGCCTGATCATCCTGGATGTCTCCACGCCCCCTGCTCCGCAGTTCGTGTCGAACTTCGTCTCGATCGGGAGCTGCGACGCCGTCACGATCGCAGGCGGTTACGCCTATCTTGGCTGGGTCTTCCTCGGCCTGGAGATCGTCGATGTCTCCGACCCCTATCACCCAGTGCAAGCCGCGTTCTATTCGATGTGCTCCAGCAGCGAGGTCTGCGTCGTCGGGGACATCGCCTATGTCACGGGGGGCTGCGGCGGCTGCGATGCCTGGCCCGACGAGTACTCGATCATCGACATCCTCGACGTCTCCGATCCCACGCAGCCGGCGCCGCTCGGCGAGTACATCTACTACACGGGCTACGGCGGCGGAGCGGTGGCGGTCAGCGGGAACCACGTGTTTGCAGCCTATCGCGATGACCAGACCGGCCAGCACATCATCGCGATCGACGTCTCCGACCCCGCCCAGCCGACCCGGGTGGGGGACGTCGCGATCGAGGGTGGCCTGCTGGATCTGCAGATCGAGGGCAACTCCCTCTACGCCGCCACCGGCACGGGAGGCCTCCAGGTGCTCGACATCAGCACCCCGACTGCACCCCAGATCGCCGGCACGTGGTGGGAAGCAAGGTGTCCGGGGGGGATCGCCGGCCGGGACGGCCTGGGCTACATGACCGACGGCCGCGGCGGCCTGGTCGTCCTCGATCTCTCCGACCCCGTGGCGCCCTCGACGGTGACGCGCCTGCCCCTGCCCGGCTTCCAGGGCGAGATCCATCTCGCGGGCGATCTGGCCTGTCTGGTGGCCTTCGGCGCTGCCGTGAGCCTCGTGGACGTCAGCAATCCCGCGCAGCCCGCGCTGCTCTCGAGCATCGCGGTTGACGTGCGCTCGGTCGCGGTGCTCGACGATCTGGCTTACGTCGCCGCGGGGGACGAGGGACTACGGATCTACGATCTCGCGGACCCGCAGAATCCCGTCCCGATCAGCCAGTGTGTCCTGCCGGGCTACGCCTGGGATGTCGTGGCCGCGGGCGACTTCGCCTACGTGTGCACGTCCCATGAGGGCCTGCGTATCGTGGATGTCTCCGATCCCTACCATCCCGTGATCCGCGGGGGCATCAGCGTCGAACGCGAGTCCATGATGTACATGGTCCTGGTCGACAACTACGTGTACGTACCCACGGGCTATCAGCACCTGCTCGTCCTCGACGTCTCGGATCCGGACCAACCCACGCTCGAGCTGACCTATCCCATCAACTGCATCTCGGCCCAGATCGAAGCCGCCGGGAATCGGCTGTTTCTGGACACCTTCGACGCGAGCTTCATGACGGAGCTGACCGTGCTGGACATCACGGAGCGGCTCGCGCCCGTCGTGGTGGACACGCAACCGATCCCGGGAGGTGTCGCGGACGTGCTCGCTCAGGACCCGTACCTCTACGTGGCCGCGTGCGGTTCGCTGATCGTCCTGGCCTTCGAGCCATCCAGCGCAGAGGAGCAGCCCGTCGCCCGTGAGCACGACCTGCTGCTGAGCGCCGGCAATCCCGTTTCGGGACCCGCCGACATCCGGTTCACCCTGCCGCAGGCCGGCCCGGCGCGCTTGGACCTGCTCGACGTCGCCGGACGCCACCGAGCAACGCTCCACGATGGGTGCCTCGCGGCCGGACCCCGGCAGTTGGTCTGGGACAGGCGCCCGCGCGACCTGCCGTCGGGCACCTACTTCTTGCGGTTGCGTGCGGCGGGGCGGGAGGTGAGCCGGCCCCTGATCCTGGTGCGGTGAGAGAGCGTCCCCCGCGTCACGATCGCGGTCCCGCCGGCTCTGCCGCTGCGCGCACCCGCGCCTCGAACTCGTCGCGGAACTTCGAGACCATCGCCTCGATCGGCATGGCGAAGGCCTCGCCGGTCGGGCACAGGGTCGATCCCCGGACGCCGCTGCAGAGCTTCAGGATCAGATCGATGTCCGCGCTCGTGCCCTGGCCCGCCACGATCCGCGCGAGCAACGAGGCGATGGTGTGCGAACCCTCGCGGCACGGCGTGCACTGGCCGCAGGACTCGTGGGCGTAGAAGCGGATCGTGCGGAGTGCGATCTCCGGGATGCTGGCGGTCTCGTTCATGACGATGATCCCGCCGGACCCGAGCATCGTGCCCTTCTTCTGGCACGAGTCGTAGTCCATGTCGAGCCCCTGCGCCTCCTCGGCGGTGAGGATCGGCACCGACAGCCCGCCCACGATGACCGCCTTCAGCTTCCCGACCACGCCGCCGGCCGTATCGAGCAGCGTCGCGAGCGGTGTGCCCAGTGGATACTCGTACGTGCCCGGCCGGTGCACATGACCCGAGATGCCGAAGATCTTCGGCCCGAAGTTGTTGGGGATGCCGAACTTCATGAAGGCCTGCGATCCGTGCTCGACGATGTAGGGCACGAGCGCGAGGGTCTCCACGTTGTTCACGATCGTCGGGCTGTTGTAGAGCCCAACCACTGCCGGGAAGGGCGGCTTGAGGCGGGGGTTGCCGCGCTTGCCCTCGAGCGATTCGATCAGGGCTGTCTCCTCGCCGCAGACGTACGCCCCAGCACCCAGGTGGACGATGATGTCGAACTCGACCCCCTTGCCCTGGATGTTCTTCCCGAGCAGACCGCGTGCGCGAGCTTGTTCGATCGCCCGCTCGAGGATCCCGGCGATCCACTCGAACTCGCCGCGGATGTAGATGAACCCCAGCTTGGCCTTGATGGCGTAGCCGGCGATCACCATTCCTTCGATCAGCAGGTGGGGGTCGTATTCCATGATCTGCCGGTCCTTGAAGGTGCCCGGCTCGCCCTCGTCCGCGTTGCAGACGAGGTAGATCGCCTTGTCGCCATCCTTGGGCAGGAAGCCCCACTTGACGCCGGCCGGGAAGCCCGCGCCCCCGCGACCGCGCAGGTTGGCGGCCTTGACCTCGGCCACGATCTCCTCGGGCTTCATCGCGAGTGCGCGCGCGAGCGCCTTGTAGCCGCCGCTCTTCGTGTAGGTGTCGATGTCCGTGGCGTTCGGCATGGCGCGGCGGGCCAGCAGCACGTTGCACTGCGTGCCGAAGTGCGCCTTCACCGGCATCTCGGGCATCACGCCCTTGCGCAGGCTGGCCAGCAAGGCATCGGTGCGGGCGACGCTCATTTCCTCGTAGTAGCGATCGTTGACCTGGATCACCGGACACGTGCCGCAGGAGGCCAGGTCTTCGACCGTCGACAACGTGAAGAGGCCGTCCTTCGTCGTCTCGCCCACCCGGATGCCGAGGACCGCCTCGAGTTGCGCGACGATCTCCTCGGCGCCCGCCAGCATCGCCGGGATGTTGGTGTCGACCTGCAGGTGGTATTTCCCCACCGGGTCGCGCCGGAACATCGTGTAGTAGGTCTGCACGCCATAGGCCTCGGCCACCGACACCCCGATGAGCTTGGCCACGGCGGCCAGGTCGTCGGCGCTGATCGCCCCCCCGCCGTGCTTCTGCACCAGGTGGAGCGCGGGCAACAAGGCCGACCGGCGTTCCGGGTAGCGGGCAGCCAGGGCCTCGATCGACTGCGTCAGCTCTGCGTTCATGGGTTCATCACTCCAGTGCCTGCGGCCGCCGGCGCCGCGACGTGATCCTCATGCCCCCGGGCCGACGCGCTCGATGCGGGCTGCGCAGACCTTGAACTCCGGGATCTTGGCGATCGGATCGAGCGCGTCGATGGTCAGCGCGTTGGCCGCCGCCTCGGCGAAGTGGAAGGGCACGAAGATCGAGCCCGGGGCGACCCGATCGGTCACCAGGGCCGCGGTCTCGATCCGACCGCGCCGGGTCACCACCGCCACCCGATCGCCGGTGGCGATGCCGTGCTTGCGCGCCTCGTTCGGATGCAGCTCGACGTGACCCGAGGCCACGAGGGCATCGAGCGCCACGGAGCGGCGCGTCATGCTGCCCGTGTGAAAGTGCTGCAGGATCCGCCCCGTGCTCATCACCAGGTCGTACTCCCCGTCCGGGTTCTCCGCCGGCGGACGGTACGCGATCGGCGTGAGCAGGGCCAGGCCGCGCGCGAACTTGCCCACGTGCAGGAAGCGCGTCCCGGGGTGGTCCTCGCTCGGGCAGGGCCACTGGATGCCCACCTCGCGAATGCGCTCATAGGTCAATCCCGCGTACGACGGCGTGAGGTCCCGAATCTCTCGGAACAGCCCCTCGGGCGTGCGCGGGAACGTGTGTCCAAAGCGCGCCGCGAGATCGGCGATGATCTCGTAGTCCTGCCGCACATTGCCGACAGGCGTGATGGCCGGCTGGGTGAGCTGCACGCGGCGCTCAGTGTTGCTGATCGTGCCGAGCTTCTCCGCAAACGACACCCCGGGCAGCACCACGTCGGCCAGCCTGGCCGTCTCGGTCAGGAAGATGTCCTGCACGACCAGGAAGTCGAGCTTCTTCAGGCTCTCCTCCACGTGATGCAAATTCGGGTCCGAGACCAGCGGGTTCTCCCCGAGGATGTAGAGCGCATGGATCTTCTCGCCGCACTCGGGGACCATCTGGGTCAGGGTCAGCCCGATCTTGTCACTCAAGGGGGCGTTCCAGTACTTCGAGAACTTCTCGACCGCGGCCGGGACGGTCACGGGCTGGTAGCCGGTGAAGACGTTGGGCAGCCCACCCATGTCGCAGGCGCCTTGTACGTTGTTCTGGCCGCGCAGGGGATTGACGCCGCCCCCCTCGACCCCGATGTTGCCGGTGACGAGCTGGAGGTTGACGCAGGCCTTCACGTTGTCCACGCCGTGGCTGTGTTGCGTGATGCCCATGCAGTAGTAGAGCGCCCCCACCCCGCTCGTCGCGTACAGCTTCGCCGCCGCCTGGAGATCCTCGGCCGGGACGCCGGTCAGCTCTTCGACCTTCTCCGGCGTGTAGAACTCCAGCGACTTGCGATACTCCTCCCAACCTTCCGTGCGCTCGCTGATGTACTCGGCGGCGTGCCAGTTCTCGCGCACGATGATGTGGGCCAGGCCCGAAAGCAGCGCCACGTCCGTGCCGTTGCGCTGCTGCAGCCAGATGTCTGCGAAATCGACCAGATCGATGCGCCGCGGATCGCAGACGATCAGCTTGGCCCCGCCGAGCTTGACCGCCTGCTTGAGCAGCGAGCCGAACACCGGGTGGTTCCACGTCGTGTTCGACCCGATGACGAAGATCACCTTGGCCCGGAGGACTTCCTCCATGCTGTTGGTCATCGCGCCCGAGCCCAAGGTCGCGGCCAGACCGGCCACGGTGGAGCTGTGTCACAATCGTGCGCAATGGTCGATGTTGTTGGTGCCGATGACGGCCCGCGCGAAACGGCTGAGCGCGTAGTTCTCCTCGTTCGTCACCTTGGCGGAGGTGAAGAAGCCCAGCGCGTCGGGACCGTGGGCAGTCTTCACGGCCTTGAACCGCTCGGCCACGAGGTCGAGCGCCTCGTCCCAGCCCACCTCCACCAGCTCCCCGTGCTTGCGGACGAGCGGCGCGCGCAGGCGATCGGGGGCGTCGACGAAGTCGAGACCGAAGCGGCCTTTCACGCACAGCATGCCCTTGTTGGGCTGGCGGTCCCACTGCCCCTCGTGAGCCATGGCGAAAGCGTACTTGTTGTCCTTGGTGTGGAAGTCGATCTGGCAGCCGACGCCGCAGTAGGGACAGGTGACCTTGGTCGACGTCGTCTCGCTCGGCCGGAACTTGCGCTCCCAGGGCTGTTTGAGCACGAGGGCGCCCACGGGGCAGACCTGTACGCACTCGCCGCACTGGACGCACGTCGAGTCGCCCATGGGCAGATCGTCGTCGCAGACCACCTTGGCGTGGCCGCCGCGGTAGGCGAAGGCCAGCACCTGGTTCACCACGACGTCTTGACACGCGAGGACGCAGCGCCCGCAGTGGATGCACTTGTCCTGGTCGCGCAGGATACCCTCCGAGGACACGTCGTGCGGGTGCGGCTCCGATTCGATCAGATAGGCTGGCCGCTCGATGCCCAGGAAATAGGCCATGTCCTGCAGCTCGCACCTACCGTTGGCCTGACACGAAATGCAGTTGTGGTGCCCCTCGGCGAGGAGGAGTTCCACCACCATCCTGCGCGTCTGATCGACCTTGGGCGTGTCGGTGTGCACGATCATGCCGTCGCGCACCGGCAGCGCGCAGGACTCCTTCAGGCCCCGCTGGCCGTCTACCTCCACCACGCAGGCGCGGCAGCGACCCGCCTTGCCCGTCTTGGCGTGATAGCAGAGGGCGGGAATGTAGATTCCGGCAGCCCGGGCCGCTTCCAGCACCGTCTGCCCGGGTGCGGCCTCGATCACGCGTCCATCGATGGTCAGTTGCACCGTGCGGCCTCCCTGTTGGCAGCTACCCCCGCAGGGCCTCGCCCGCGCCACCGTGAGCGAGAAAAGCTGAATATGGTAGCACGTGCGGTCGCCCGGGCAAACCTCGATCGGAAGGCCCGGCGGGGACCCGCCCTCGGCGGGCTCGCGCCGGCCGGGCTCAGTTCGAGAGAAACATGCTCGGGCCAGCAGGGCGCGCTTCGACCCTGAAGCCAGGTCGCCGCGACCGCGCCGCCAGCGCCCTGGCCGCGAGCCTCGGGATCCCGCTGGCGGCTGGGATCCGTACGAAGTAGCCTCCTGCCGACGGGACTGGGAGGCGTGCGATGTCGACAGACTCGGGGCGGACGGCCGAGGGGGGCGCACCTGTACCGGATGAGCGGCAGGTCTTCTGCAACCGCACGCTCAACCTGCGCGCGACCCGCGCCATCGGCTATGACCTCGACTACACGCTGGTGCACTACCGCGTGGAGGCCTGGGAAGCCGCCTCTTTTGCCCACCTCCAGCGCAAGCTCGCCGAGCGCGGGTGGCCGGTCGCGGATCTCTCCTTCGATCCGCAGGCCTTCCAGGTGGGCCTGGTCATCGATCGCCGGCTCGGAAACATCGTCAAGGCCAACCAGTTCGGGTATGTGAAGCGTGCGTCGCACGGCACGGCGATGATGGACTTCGAGGCCCAGCGCCAGGCCTACAGCGAGACGATCGTCGATCTCTCCGAACCGCGCTTTGTCTTCCTCAACACGCTCTTCTCGCTCTCCGAGGCGTGCATGTACGCGCACCTGGTCGACCGGCTCGACGCGGGCCGGTTGCCCGGAGCGCTGGGCTACTCCGATCTCTATGCTCTGCTCAAAGAGTCGCTCGACGAGGCGCACATGGAGGGGCAGCTCAAGGCCGAGATCCTCGCCGCACCCGAGCGATTCATCGAGCTCGACCCCGAGACGCCGCTCACGCTGCTCGACCAGCGTCAGGCGGGGCTGAAGATCCTCCTCATCACCAACTCCGAGTGGCCCTATACGCGCTTCATGATGAGCCACATCTGCGACCGTTTCCTCCCGGCGGGCATGACCTGGCGTGACCTGCTCGACGTCGTGATCGTGCAGGCGCGCAAGCCCTACTTCTTCACCCAGCGCCAGCCGGCGTTCGAGGTGGTCAGCGAAGAGGGGCTGCTTGCGCCGATCGCCGGGCGACCCGCGCCGGGACGCGTCTTGCTGGGCGGGCACGCCGGTTTGGTCGAGGAGATGCTGGGGTTGGCCGGGGCGCAGTTCCTCTACGTGGGCGACCACGCCTACGGCGACGTGCACGTATCGAAGAACCTCCACCGCTGGCGCACGGCACTCGTGATCCGTGAGCTGGAGCAGGAGATCCGGGCACAGCGGGGATTCCGCGTGCAGCAAGCCGAGTTGACCCGGCTGATGGACGAGAAGATCGCCGCCGAACAGCAGCTTGCGGAGGAGCGGCTGGCGCTGCAGCACGCCCGCCGGCATCCGGGGGCCCCGCGCCCGGCCGAGGGCGAGCGCCCCCGCGCGGCCGGCCGCCCGGCGGAGGGCGAACCGTCGCTGCACGCCCGCGTGGAGCGGACGCGCGCTCGCCTGCAGCAACTCGACGAGCGGCTCACGCCGCTGGCGCGCGCGTCGTCCGAGCTGCTCAATCCGCGCTGGGGTCTGCTGATGCGCAGTGGCAACGACAAGAGCTACCTCGCGCGCCTGGTCGAGCGGCACGCGGACATCTACACCTCACGCGTCTCCAACCTGCGCCACACCACGCCCTATGCCTTCTTCCGCGCGCACCGCGGGACGATGCCGCACGACGCGGCCGGGTGCTGACGTGGCGCGTTACCGCGCCTCACCGTAGACGAGATGCTCCATCAGCGCGAGGTCGTCGATCTCGGGAATCGTCTCCGGGACGGCCTCCCTTGGGCGTGTGCGTCGCGCGGGCTCGTTGGCCGCGAACCAGATGCCGTGCCAGCCGGCTCGGACGGGGTGAAGCGCATCGCGGACGAAGTCGTCCCCCACCATCCAGCAGTCGCCAGGGGCCACGTCGCACAGCTCCCGGACGCGCGTGCTGATCGCGTGAAAGGTCTCGAGGCGGCACTTCGTTTGCGGGAGTTGTACACCCTCGGGGTAGATTCCCGGGGTGCGTGTCAGGTCATCTTCTGACGAGCCGATGAAGACCATCCGCGGATCGAAGCGGTCGCTCAGCCCCCACGCCCGCAGCTTGCCCACCTGCGTGTCGAAGTGGCCGTCACTCAGGATCCCGAGACGCGCGCCGCGGGCGCGCAGGCGATCCAGGATCTCCGGGCTGCCGCGATGGAAAACGGGTTCGTGAAAGAAGCGCTGGTAGTAGCTCTCGATTTCCGCCCGTCCGAAGCCGAAGAGGCGCAGCCAGGGATCGTGCCGGCCGGGTTGATCGGGATAGGCCCCATAGCGATCGAGGATCTTCTCGGCCAGCTCCGCCCGTCCGAGGGCGGCCAGGGTCTGGCGGAAGGTCCGGTAGGGGTCGTAGAGGCAGTTGCCGATGTCGAAGAAGACGACCACGCCCTGCTTCCCTTCGGGTTGGCTGGCTCACTCGCACGCGGCCAGCAGGCGCGCGCGCCGTCCCTCGATGCGCAGCCGCCCCTCGGCCAGCAGCCCGAGCGTCCGCGGGTAGAGCTTGTGCTCCTCGATGAGCACGCGGGCGGCGATCTCCTCAGGGGACCGGCAGTCGGCGATCGAAACCGCCGTCTGCGCCAGGATGATCCCGTGGTCGTACTCGTTGTCGACCAAGTGCACCGTCGGCCCCGAGACGTGCATCCCCGCGGCGAAGACAGCCTCGTGCACAGCGTGTCCGAAGAAGCCGCGGCCGCCGAAAAGGGGTAGCAGCGCGGGGTGGATGTTGGTGATGCGCCCCTCGTAGCGCCGGACGACCTCGGGCGGCAGGAGTTGCATGAACCCCGCCAGGGCGATGATGTCGATTCGCCGGCCCTCGAGGATCTCGAGCAAGCGTCGTGCGTAGGATAGCTCGTCGGGGAAGTTCGTCCGCGCCACCCACTCGGTCGGGATCCGACGTTTCTCCGCCTTCTCCTTCGCCCCGGCGCGCTCGTTGTTGTGGACCATGACGGCCACCTCGAGGGGGACCTCGCCCCGCGCGGCCGCATCGGCGATCGCGGCGAAGTTGGACCCCCCGTGGGAACAGAAGGCCGCCACCCTCTTTCTCATCGCGATGCTCCCCCTCCCGACTCGGGGCCGGATGCGGACTGCTCGGGCTTCGCGCGCCGCTCGCTGGACTCGGACCGCGGGGACTCGGGACTCGACTCCCCGGCCGCCCCACCGGGTACGAACTCGAAGCGGATCCGGCGTCCGCCTTCCATCTCCTGCTGGACGCGGCGCCGTTCGTTCCACGTCGTGGTCGCGGCGAGCCGATCACGTCGCCGCTGCCGGAAGTCCGCCCGCCAGCGGTCGCGCCCATGGGGCTGCCGCGTTCGGCGCTGGCTCATGAGCATCCGGACATACAGCAGTGCGGCGATCAGGCCAATCAGGAGGACGTACTTGAGCGCCGGCCACGGCAGCTCCATCGCCCACCTCTCACTTGTGGTCCCAGCGTACCGATCGCACGCCGTCCTGCGCACTGAGGTCGGCAATCAACTCGCGCGTGCTCACCCCGGAGCGCGCGCGGATGTGAAAGGTGATCTCGACCGCGTCCTGCGTCGTGTCGATCCGCCGCAGAACCTCCTGCACGCGCACGCCCGCGTTATGGAGGCGCGCCAGGCAGGCATCCTCCAGCTCCTGCCACCGCTCCCGCTGTGCGCTCACCGCCACCGCGCGGTAGATCAAGGGCGGGATCCGGTGCTCGATCGTGTCCAGCGCCACCAGCACCAACAGCGCAATGAGGGTCGAGAAGATCGCGAGCCCGAACATGCCGCCGCCCAGCACGACCCCCAGAGCCGCCACGAACCAGATGCAGGCCGCGGTCGTCAGGCCCCGGATGAGGTCTCCCATGCGCAGGATCGCGCCCGCCCCCAGAAAGCCGATGCCGGTCACAATGCCGGCCGCGATGCGGTTCGGGTCAAAGACGGCGCGAGCGACGTTCCCTCCTGCGACAGCATCGCCGGCCGCGCGAGCACCGATCACGAGGATGACCGATCCGAGGCAGACCATCACGTGCGTGCGCAGGCCGGCAGCGCGACCGTGCCACTCGCGCTCGAGGCCCACCAGTCCACCCAGCAGCAGGGCGAGAAGCACCTTGGTCAGCGCCTGGTCAGCGGTCAGGCTCGACGCCCATGACCCCATGCGCACCTCCCTGCGCCGGCGACGCGTCTTGGGCGGGCAACGCCCAGGTGAGTCGGGCCTCGCTTCGCGGGGCCCTGCCGGAGACCCCGCGCCCCGCTCCCCAAGCGGCCGGGCCGCCTCCTAGTTCAATGCCACTTCCAGAACGTACTGCGGCCGCTCGAGCGCGGCGCGCACGGTCCGCACAGCGGTCGGACGTGCCCGATCGAGCGGCAGGACGACATAGCACTCCGCCTCGGGGTTGAGATCGGGGTAGATCGAGATGACGGATCCCTGGTGCAGCTCGAACGCCCCGGCCGGCCCCGACCTCTTCCAGAACTGCCAGGCCGGAGCCTTGGTCACGGGCGGGGCCGGCGTGAGCGGCAGCCCTGGCCCGAGCGCCCCCAGCGCATCACCCACCTGACGAGAGACGAACCCCGCAACGTAGAGGTGTCCTTCAGCGTCCCGCTGCAGCTCGATGTCGGTGAGCGGATCGAAGCCGGGATGCAGCTCGAGACTCTCCCACAACTGCGCGGGGCTCGCCCCCTGCGTCGCGCGGGTGACGAGATTCTCGACCGCGACATGGGCGAAGAGCGCGCCCTCGCGCCCACCGTCTGCGGTCAGCGCCCCGAGCGAGCGCGCCTCACGCATGCGGGTCCGCGCGAGTGCGGCAGTATGGCGCGTGTCAGCGGCGAGCGGCGGACCGCATTCGCCCGCGGCTATCGGCGGCAGCGGCGCGGAGGGATCCAGCAGGTGGCCCGGATCCGTGGATCCCGGCGGGGTGCTCGCCGGCGTCTGGGTCGCCCCGGGGCTGGCCTCGGCGCCGGGAGTGGCCGCGGGGGTATGGGTCGCCTGCCCCAGCGCCCCCGCGTTCCTGGCCGTTCGACTGGTGAGATTGGCCATCAGGATACCCGACACCAGGAGCACAGCCCCGATGGCGCCGAACAGCAGCGGCGGGCGCTCGTACCAGGGGGGTTTGGCCGCCACGCGTTTGGTGACCTTGAGCTTCCTGACCATCTTGCCTCCCGTGAGCTATCAGCAGGGCGACCATGTCGCCGCAGGTCAGTGCCCACCGCATGGCGCGCCGCGGCAAGCCTCTAATGCATTGTCAGGGTTCCAACTGCATCGTACGGCCGGAACCGCGCGGCTGCGGTCGGCAACTGACCCGGGTATTCTATCCAATCTGAAACGGTCTGGCCAGCAGGTTGTGGATCGTAGAATAATGGTCTATGGCCCATAAGACAAATCCCCACAACCGATTGCAGAGCAGCCGCCTGCGTCTGATCCGGTCGTGCCCGGCTTGCTCCGGAGCGCGCGGAGAAATCAGCAGATCCGGTCCAGACGCCATGGTTCTTCGTTCCACAACCTTGTCCATCAATTCTCTGGACAACTGCACCTCGAACCGCCACAATAAAATCCGCGGGGCGAGCCGCGGGCAGCGCTGGACGTGCGGAGCTCAGGTCGCGCACGAGTGTCGCCCGCGCTTCGTTCGTGGTCTGCACATGCGACCATCCCGTGTATAATCAAACGTGGACCGTTTGTAGTCAGTCCACGGCTTTCCATCATCACTGCAGGACAAGGGGGCAAGGATGAGCAACTTCCCATTCGGCAGGCTGGCTTTGGCGGTACTCGCGGCGGCCGTTGCGGTCACCGCGGTTCCATATGCCTCCGCGCCGATCGGCGATCAGGCGCGGCTAATCGAAGTGCCAGGTTCCCAGGTGGTCGTGGCTCTCTGGGAAGAGCCGGGGCCCAGTGGGACGAGCGTCCCTTACTACGGCATCAGCCTGGACGGGCGAGATTTCGTCCACACTGCCCCAGCATCCTACGTGCTCGGGCTGCGCTATGCCCACTTCGACCCGCTGGCCGGGGAGCCCACCGTCGCGACGGAGCTCGCTGCAGATGCCGGCGTGCACTTGTATATCGTGCAGTTCGTCACCCAGCCGCTCGAGGTGTACGCGAACGCGATCGAAGCCGCTGGCGGGGTGATTCGTCACTACGTGGCGCAGAGTGCCTACCTGGTCGAGATGGATGCGGCGACCCGCGCGGCCGTGGCCCAGCTGCCGTACGTCCGATGGATCGGGCCCTACCATCCGGCCTATCGCCTCGAGGAGTACATGCTGGACAACTTCTCCGAGGCCTCCAGGTTCTACCCGCTGCAGCGCTACAACATCCTGCTGCTGGACCGGGACCAAAAGCTGCCCGTGTCCGAGCGGATCGAGGCGCTCGGCGGCGTGGTCGAGAACCACAACGCGGGCAAGAAGCTCATCGAGGCGACCCTCACACCCGCGGAGCTGTTCCAGGTCATCCGCTGGGATGAGGTCCTTTTTGTGGATCGCTGGAGCGACTACGAGAAGGACATGAACAACATCCGCATCATCAACGGCGCCAACTACATCGAGACCGTGGGCGGCTACACGGGCCAGGGCGTGCGCGGTGAGGTCTTCGACGCCGGGTTCAACCTCGGCCACCACGATTTCCAGTCGCGGCCGCTGATCCAGCATGGAACGACCGGGACCGATTCGCACGGTTCGTCGACGTCCGGCATCTGCTTCGGCGACGGCGCCGGGCAGTGGATCGCCCGTGGCCTGCTGCCCATGGGCCAGGGTATCGTCGGCGATTACCACTACATCCCCATGACCGGTCAGTCCCGCTACGACCACACGGGTGAGCAGGTCCTGCCGCCCTATGAGTGCGTCTTCGAGACCTCCAGCGTTGGCAGCAACCGCACCACGCAGTACACGGACCTCTCGGCCGAGACCGATGAGATGTTGTTCGACTTCGACGTCGTCCATTGCCAGTCGCAAAGCAACGCGGGCAACCAGGATTCGCGCCCGCAGGCGTGGGCGAAGAACATCATCTCGGTCGGCGCAACGTACCACTACGACAACACGAACATCGCCGATGACATGTGGAACTACGGCGCCAGCATCGGCCCGGCCACCGACAACCGTATCAAGCCCGACCTCTGCAGCGTCTACGACATGATCTACACCACCTCCTGCTGCAACTACGAGTCCTACACGAACGGCTTCGGCGGGACGAGCGGGGCGACGCCCATTGTCGCGGGTCACGTGGGTCTCTTCCACCAGATGTGGGCCGACGGGATCTTCGGCAACCAGGTGATTCCCGGCGGTACGGTCTTCGAGAATCGCCCGCACATGACCACGCCGAAGGTGATGTTGATCGCCAGCGCCAAGCAGTATGAGTTCTCGGGCCTCACGCATGACAAGACGCGCTGCCATCAGGGCTGGGGGATGCCCGATATGCAGATGCTGTACGATCAGCGCGACAACTTCTACATTATCGACCAGACGCAACCCCTGCAGTCGTTCGAGGTGAGCCGTCACCTCATCACGGTCAGCACGACTGAGACCACGCTCAAGATCGCGATGAGCTATCCCGATCCGCCCGGCAACCCGGCCGTTCAGTCGCAGCACCGGATCAATGACCTGTCGCTGCGGGTCGTGTCTCCGAGCGGCGTCGTCTACAACGGCAACTATGGGCTGTACGAGCACCCCTGGTCTCTGCCGGGGGGCGCCCCTGACACCAAGAACACGGTCGAGTGCGTCTTCATCCAGGACGCCGAGATCGGCAACTGGACCGTCGAGATCTCCGCGGCCGAGCTCGTCCAGGACGGCTATGTGGCCACGCCCGAGCTGGACGCGGTCTTCTCCCTGGCGGTCATGGGCGGCCAGGGTCAGGACTGGTCGGCTGTCGGCGAGCCCGGCGCACCCGTGGCCTCGCAGCTCAGCCTGCGGCTACTCGACACCAATCCCGGCAACACCATGCGCCTGGGCTATGCCCTGCCGGCCGGCACGCAGGTGCGCCTGACGGTGCACGACGTCACCGGCCGTGTGGTGGCCACGCTGGCGGACGGGCAGCAGTCCGCAGGCGAACACCAGGTCACCTGGAATGGCGCGGCGGCTCGTCCGGGCGTCTACTTTGCGCGCCTGACGGCCGCGGGCCAGGAGACCTCGCGCAAGCTGTTGGTCGTTAACTAGGCTCGCGCCCGCGAAAGGTGCCCGGACGACCGGGCGCCCTGCGCGTGGATTGGGTGTGGAGAGACCCGCCGCCGGCCGCCACGGCAGCCGGCTCGGCGGGTCTTTCCGCGTTCCGACCACGGTTTGCCGCGCCGGGAGGGGTTCTGGTATCTTCACGCACTGAATCGCGGCCCGAGACGGGCCCACGGGCACGCCGGCCTTCGGACCCGTCCACCGGTTGAGGAGGGCGCGTTGGACGATTGCACAGATGTAGCGACGACGCGGCTGCGCATGGCGGGATCGTCGGTCGCCTTCCTGGCGCCGCTGGTCGTCTACCTCCTCACGCTGGCCCGCGAGATCACCTTCGTGGACAGCGGCGAGCTGGCTGCGGTGGCGGCCACCCTCGGCATCGCGCATCCCCCGGGCTACCCGCTCTTCACCCTGCTGGGTCGATTGCTGGCGATGCTGCCGATCGGGACCGTGGCATTCCGGGTGGGTCTGCTGAGCGCGTTCACGACCTCGCTGGCGGCGCTGCTCCTCTACCGGTTGGCCGTGATGATCACGGGCTGCATCCTCCCGCGGGCTGGAGCGGCAGCCCGCGAGCTGGCGCCGTTGGCCGGTGCATTGCTCTTCGCCTTCGCCCTCACACCGTGGTCCCAGGCGGCGGTGGTCGAGATCTACGGCCTGCAGGTCTGCCTGGTGATGGCCTTCCTGACCGCGTCGGGCGCTGCGCTCCGCCGGCCGCGAGAGGCCGTGCAGTACTGGCCTTGGGTGGCCCTGACAGCGGCCGGTGCGCTCACCAACCACCTGAGTGGCGTTCTGCTGCTGCCCGGCGCGCTGGCCTTCATCGTCCTCAGCCTCGTGGCCCGCGGGCGAGGCAGCGACCGGACACCCGTTCCCTTGGTGCGCAGCGTGGGCGCGGTGGTGGCGCCGCTGCTGCTCTACCTCTACCTGCCCATCCGCGCGGCCATGAATCCGGCGGTGGCGTGGGACTACCCGACCACCCTGCACCGCTTTGTGGTGCATGTCTCCGCGCGCCAGTATCAGGGACTGCTGGGCAGCCAGGGCCTGCGGATGAGCGAACTCGAGCGTTTCCTGGGCCAGCAGCTCCCGCAGGAGGCTGGGTGGGCGCTGCCTCTGTTGTCCGCCCTGGGATTCGCGGCGCTGCTGTGGCGCGGCCGCCGGTTCCTGATCGTCACGCTCCTGCCGCTGATCGCCTACCTCTTGTACAATGCCGCCTATCCCATCCCGGACATCGACCTGTACTACATCCCGGTCATCGCGATCCTGGCCCTGTGGGCCGCCGTGGGAACCGCTGTCCTTGCGCATGGGGTGGCCTGGGCCGTGCAGGCGATCGCGAGCCCCACCCGTCGAGCCCCCGCTGGCGTGCCGGTCGCGGCCGCCGCTGCGCCCGCCCATGCCCTGCGCCCGGGACGGGCAGCCGTCGGGGCAGCGGCAGCGGTGTCCGCATTGGCCTGCCTGCTGTGTGTGCAGCCCCTGCGCGGGCACTGGCACGCCAACGATCAGCATCGCTTCGATCTGCTGGCACGCTACACGCGCGACACGTTCAAGTATCTGGAGCCCAATGCCATGCTCTTCACGTCGCGGTGGGATGCGCTCAGCAGCCCGGCCTTGTACTACCAGAATGTGATGGGACTGCGCCCTGACGTGTTCCTGCTCGACGTCAGGCTGCTCGCGAACCCGACGCTGCAGTGGCGCCTGGCCGCACGCGTTCCGGACCTGGCGCAGGCCTGCCGAGGGGAACTGGAGGCCGTCGCCGAGGTCGCCCGATCGGCCGAGCGGGGACGACCCTACGACATCGCCGATGGGCGCTTCCGCTTCGCGCGGATGCGGCGCAAGCTGGTCGAGCAGTCGATGGCGCTGCGGCCGACGTATGTGAGCGGCGAGATGATGCACCATCCGATGATCGAGGGCCTCGGCACGCGTGCCGAGGGATTGGTGATGCGCCTGACCGCGGACAGCGAATTCCGGCCCTTTCCGGTCCCCGAGTTCGAGGGGCCCGGCATGCGGGGGCGCGACGCCCGCGACAAGGCTGAGCAGGAGATCTGCTCTGAGTACGGCGTCATGCTGCGCAGCCGGGCGCGCTACCTCGCCGGGTTCGGACACGACATGGAAGCCGAGGCCGTCGCCAGCCTCGCGGGGCATCTCTCGAGGTAGCCGGCACCCGGTGTGGCTGCCTCGCCTGGCCTGGAACCGGTGCAGCCGCGATGCGCCACGGCCCTACCGCGGCTGCTCGTCCTCTTCCCTGAAGATCTCGTAGTGAGGTGCGGGAGAACTCACCGGGCGGACATCCAGGGCCATCTTCACCCTGACCGTGAGGTCCTCGGGCACCCCTCCGGCCTCCCGGGTCGCACGCAGGGTGAGCACGGCATGGAGGTCATCGAGCCTCCAGGTGCCGGGCTCGATCCCGGGAACGATGTCATATCCGGGATCGAAGGACAGCGCGATCTTCTCCACCAACGGAGATGCGAACAGGTGCTGGATCACCTCCAGTTCGGCATCGCGGTCCTGGTCCCACGAGTGCACCGGACCCACGGAGACGAAGACGAAATCAGGGGCGAGGAGCTGCGCAAACGCGTCGAAGTCGCGGCTGGCATAGGCCGTGGTGAGGCACTGGAGGACTCCGGCAGGGCCGTCGGCCACACAGAATGCGTGAGCGGCGCCGGTGATCGACAGGATTGAAAGGGTGAGAGCCAGCAACGTCACGCGCATCGGGGAACAGGCATCCGCGGACATCACGATCCTCCTTGTCGACGGACACAGCGGACAGTGCACACGATGGAGTATCGGTCGAAACACGCTGCCGGTTTAACCCGACGCGCCGCAGCTCGGTTCCGGGGCCGAACGGTGGAATCTCGGGGGGTCAACGTCCCCCGGCGCAGTAGGTCCAGGTGTCGGCCCCCAGCCCGCTCAGCTCCAGCAACCCGCCGAAGATGTAGAGCGCTCCGGTGTCGGGCCGCAGCACCATGGAATGACGGTCGCGCTTCTCGGGCCGGTTCTCTTCGTCGCCGCCATCGAGCTCGAGCCACTGGTCGGTCGCCAGATCGAAGGCCCAGACGTCGTTGAAACGGCCGGCGGATTGGCCCTCACCCCCATACGTCCAGCCACCGACAAAGACGCCGCGGTGCATGATCGGGTCGTAGTCGATCATGTGGCGGCACCGGGCCGGGCCCTCGGGCAGCGGATCCCAGGTCATGCTCGAGAGCTCGAACGCCCACGTGTCCGAAAGCGTGTTGTTGACGCCGATACCGAGCCCGCCCTGCACGACCATGCGCTCTTCGACGGGATCGAAGACCGCGACGTGGTCGCGGCGCGCCTCCGGCTGCGGATCCAGCTCCCCGATCTGCCCCGAACGCAGCCGCGTCCACTGGTTCGAGGAGAGGTCGAAGCTCCAGACATCGTTGAAGAGGCTCGTCGCGACCCCGCCGTAGATCAGCATGCGGTCTCCCGAGACATCGAGCACCGCCGTGTGGCCGAAACGCGCGGCGGGTGCGGCGTCCGGATCTCGCCCGTCGTTGAGCAGTGTCCAACTCGACGTCTCCAGGTCGAAGGCCCAGGTATCGCCGTAAATCTGCTCGCCCTCGCCCAGCTTGCCCCCGTACGTGATCACGCGGTGTCGGCCGCGATCCAGGACCAGGCTGTGCTCGTTGCGGTCGGCGGGACCCGTCCCGCTGTCCAGTCTTTGCCAGGTGAGATCCGCGAGATCGAGCGCCCAGACGTCCCCGAAATCGATGCCGCACGTGCCCGACTCGCACCCGGTGCCGCCCATGATCAGCTTGCGCGGGCGATCCCCGTCCGGATCGCAGACGGCGGCCTGGCCCCAGCGCTCCTCCGGGGATCCGCCCTGCTGCACACTCGGTGTCAGCTCGACCCAGGGTCTGAGGATGAACCCCGTCGAGAGGCCGGGCGCGCCCGGGTCGCCGTCGATGGTTACGGTCAGCACCCGGTAGTGGAGCTGGGGGCCCTCCCAATCGGTGTCGTCGAAGTGGTCCGTGGCGGCTCCGGCGACCAGTCCGCTGGCGTCCTCGAACGGACCCGTGGCGGCCGGGGCGCGCTCCACGCAATAGCCCGCCACGGTCTCGTACGCGGCCAGGACGCCGGGCGTCCAGGACACCCGGATGCGCTCGCAGTCCGTCATCGCCACCCTCGGCCCGGACTGGGGCTCGGGCGGCTCGCGGAGCGCGGCCACGGCACGCGCATCGTACACCAGGGTTCCCGCGACCGCCTCGACCTCCGCGAGCAGCGGCTGGTACTTCAACGCGCTGAAGCGAAGCTGCCGCGCACCGGGGGGCACGCGCTCGAGCGCATAGGCGCCCCCGTCCCGGGTGCGGGTGGTGATCTCCGAGTCCGTCCCGTCGGGATTGAGCAGGGTGACCGAGGCGTAGACCAGGCCCGCACCGAGGATGTTGGTCAGGGTCCCGGTGATCCGGCAGGTTTGAGTCTCGGAGGTGATCGACAGGTCGCGGGTCAGCCCCTCGGCCGGCACCGTGATCAGTGCCTGAGCGGGCGTGAAGCCCACGCGCTCCGCGATCAGGGTGCGCTCGCCCAAGGGTACGTCGGGGAGCAGGAAGTTGCCCCCGGCATCGGTCGTGTCGGCGATCGCACCCGCCGAAACCCGCACCCCGGGCGTTGGGATGCGCGTGCCCTGGTAGGTCACCCGGCCCGAGACCGCCGCCGACTGCGGCACCGCGAGAAGGACGCGGACCGTGTCGGCTCCCAAGGCCTGGGCATCGATCCACACCAGACCGCTGTACGAGCCCGGAGCAAGGCCGGTCCGATCGATCGATACCTGGAGCGTCTCGGGGGCATCGGCCAGCGACCCTTGCGCGGGCGAGACCTGCAGCCATGCCGGGGTAGCGCCTGCCGACCAGGCCATCGGCCCGTCGCCCGCGTTCGAGAGCCGCACCTCCCCCGGAAGCTCCCCCGCAACGAGCTGGAGGGTGTCCGGCCCGGCGGTGAACCCGTCCCACATGCGGATCCGGGCGACCGTGTCGCCTCCGTTGGAGCTGATCGCGAGCTGGGCGACGTGGGGGCCCTGCGGGAGGCTGTCGGCCAGCACGTGCAGCGTGACCAGCGCCCGTCCATCCGTCGACCCCGCTTCGGGTTCGGCCGAGAGCCAGGGCGCATCCTCCTCCAGCTCCCACGTGAGAACCCCCTTGCCGCCGTTGCGCACCTCGAGCACGGCGGCGCTGTCTCCCACGGCGAGCTGGATCACGGACGGGCTGACCGCCAGGACCGGCGGGCTGGAGCTATCCTCCGTGCACGCGCCGAGAAGCCCCGCAGCCGCCGCCGCGGCGATCAGCAGGCAGCCCCACCTCCGGGCCGGAACGTCCGGCGCGATCGGGGTCCAGCGTTTCATCGGGTGTCTCCCTGAGTGCCTATCTTGCGGTCCGCGTTGCGTTTTCCCCGCCGGTCGGGGCCCAGTGCCCCGCTCACGGACCCGAGGGGGGATCCCGGGGCCCCGGCCCGTGGTTCACCCTATAGTAGACGAATCCAGGCCCCTTGACTTCGGTTCCTTTGTCCCCGGTCGCGTAGGCCGCGATTGACACCTGTCCGGGTGCTGGCGTACGCTTGGTTGCCGTCTGGTCGCGGAGGACGCATGCTGAGCTCGATGACCGGCTTCGGCCGCGTCGATACCCTGATCGACGGCCGCCGGGTCACGGTGGAAATACGCTCGGTCAATCACCGGTACCTGGAGATCACCTCCCGGCTCCCGCGCGCCCTTGCCTTCCTCGAGATCCGGGTCCAGGAGTGCATCCAGAAGCGGATCACCCGGGGCAAGGTCTCGGTGGCGGTCACCATGGACGGCGAGACCGAGGGTCTCCCGACGATCACGGTCGACCAGGTCGTGGCTGGCCGGTACATCGAGCTGGCCCGAGAGCTGAAGGAGAGCCACAACCTGAAGGGCGACCTCGATATCCAGTCGCTCCTCAGTCTGCCCCAGGTCCTGGTTCGCGAAGAGGAAGCACTCAACGAGGAGCAGGCCTGGGCCGGCCTCGCACCCGCGCTGGAGGAGGCGCTGGGGGCCTTCTCCGCCATGCGCACCCGCGAGGGGGAATCCCTGGGGCGTGACCTGCAGGGGCGGATTGCGGCCATCCGCGAGGCGGTCGATCGCATCCAGACCCGGGTGCCGCAGGTAGTGGCGCTGGTCCGCGAGCGCCTGCGCGACCGCCTGGCCGAGATCGCGGCCGATGCCGAGTACAATCGCTATCGGCTCGAGGCCGAGATCGCGCTGTTCGCCGACCGGGCGGACGTCACCGAGGAGTGCGTTCGCCTGCGGTCCCACTGCGACCAGTTCGCCGAGTTCATCGCCGACGACCAACCCGCCGGGCGGCGGCTGAAGTTCCTGCTCGAGGAGATGCACCGCGAGGTCAACACGATCGGCTCGAAGGGCCAGGACGTGGAGATCTCGCGCGACGTGTTGTTCCTCAAGGAAGAGGTCGAGCGCATCCGCGAGCAGGTTCTCAACATCGAATGAGGGAGGAAGGCCGGCATGGACCAGTGTCCTCCTGAGTGCCCTCGGCTGATCGAGCGGCCCTTCCCCATCGTGATCTCCGGCGCTTCCGGAACGGGGAAGACGTCGGTCGTCGAGAAGCTGCTCGCCTCGGACGGGCGGATCGTGCGGGCCCTGACCGCCACGACCCGCCCCCCGCGCCGAGGGGAGCAGGAAGGGGTCGACTATCTCTTCATCAGCGAGGAGGAGTTCGAGCGCAAGAAGAAGGCCGACCAGTTCGCCGAGGCGGCGCTCGTCCACGGCCACTGGTACGGCGTGCCGCGCGAGAGCGTCGCGGCCGGACTCAAGAAGGGCAAGTGGGTCGTCCTGAACGTGGATGTGCAGGGCGGCCTGTCGATCAAGAAGGCGTTTCCCGAAGCGGTGTTGATCTTCCTGCTCCCCCCCTCCTTGGAGGAGCTGGAGCGACGCCTGCGGGGACGCGGTACGGACAGCGACGAGGAAATCGCCCGCCGCATGGAACAGGCCCTCAAGGAGATGGCTGTCGCGGCGCAGTACGAGTACATCGTCGTCAACGATGAGGTCAAGGACTGCACCAACCGTCTCTTGGCCATCATAAGGGCCGAAACGAGCCGCACGGCTCGGGGCTTCGTCATGCCGAAGGGGAGGTCAACACCGTGACGGATGAGAACGGTGACATTCACACCGAAGATCAGGAGCCGGCCGTCGCTGGCGAGGAGATCCTCACGCCCACGAGCAAGTACCAGCGGATCATGCTCGCGGCGGTGGAGGCTGCCCGGCTGAACGAGGAAGTGCGGCGCAAGGGCATCAAGCTCGATCACAAGGTGACCCTCGAGGCCCTCAAGCGCGTGGACGAGGGCAAGGTCAAGGGGGTCCTCCCGCCTCCGGGCGCCGCCGAAGAGGACGAGAAGCTGGCCTCTGCCACCGCCCCGCGGGACATGCTGTTCGCCAGCCCGTCGATCTCCCTCGAGCGCTCCTCCTCGTCGGACGATGAGGAGGACAGCGACGACACGTAGCCAGGGGGATCGTCCCGTGCCGAGCGTCGAGACCCTGGCCGATCGCTCGGTGACGCTGGGCGTCACCGGCTGCATCGCCGCCTACAAATCCGCCGAGATCGTGCGCCTGCTGCGCAAGATGGGCATCCGCGTCCAGGTGGTGATGACGAAGGCCGCCACGCGGCTCATGTCGCGCGACGCCCTGGCGACGCTGTCGGAGAACCCGGTCGCGACGAGCCTGTGGGGGCGGCCCGAGATCGATCACATCCGGCTCAGCCGCGAGGCGGATCTCCTGCTCATTGCCCCCGCCACCGCCAACATCCTGGGCAAGACCGCCGCCGGCATCGCCGACGATCTGCTCTCGACCACGATCATGGCCAGCGACGCGCCGGTCCTCTTCGCACCCGCCATGAATGTGCGGATGTGGGAGAACCCGGTGGTGCAGAACAACGTCCGGCTGCTGCTCGAACGCGGCTACGGCTTCGTCCCCCCCGACACGGGCGAGCTGGCCTGCGGCGAGGCCGGCACCGGACGGCTGGCCGACCCGCGCCGAATCGTCGACGCGGCCGTCCGGCTGATGCTGGCGCGCGAGCACCGGCTGAACGTCGTCGTGACGGCGGGGCCGACCGAGGAACCGGTGGATCCGGTGCGCGTGTTGACGAACCGGTCGAGCGGCAAGATGGGCGTGGCGCTGGCCGAGGCCGCCCGCGACCTGGGGCACCGCGTGACCCTGATTGCCGGGCCCCTGCACTGCGAGCCGCCCCTGGGGGTGGAACGCCTGGATATCGCCACCGCCGCGGAGATGCTGGAACAAGTCAAGGCCCACGAGGCCGAGGCCGAGCTGTTGATCATGACCGCGGCCGTGGCCGACTACCGGCCGGATGCGGCGAACCCGGCCAAGCTGCCCTCCGGGCGCGGGGACTTGACCATCAGCCTCGTGCCCAACGCGGACATCCTGGCGGCGGTCGTCCCGGCGCGGCGCGCGCGCGGCGCCGTCACGGTCGGCTTCGCGCTCGAGTTGGGCGAAAACGGCGAGGCGCGCGCACGGCGGAAGCTGGAGACCAAGGGCGTCGACCTGATCGTGCACAATGACGCGAGCCGCCCCGACTCCGCTTTCGGCGGCGACACCACGCGCGTCACCCTGCTCTACCGCGACGGGCGCATCGACCGGCTGGAAACCATGCCCAAGGCAACCGCGGCGCGGGAGATCCTGCTGCGGGCCGAGGCTCTGGTCGAACAGCCCGAATGAGGGCACGACGCGCAGGCAACCGCGGGGCGGGCACATGAACCCTGAGCCTGAGCTTCCCGGCCGCGAGGAGATCCTCGCGGAAATCGCCCACCAGATCGAGGCGGAAACCGAGCGGGGCATCGCCTTTTGGGCCGACGGCGCCTGGAACGATGCAGCGCGGGCATTCCTGACCGGGCGCGCACCCGAGCAGCCCGCACCCCGCCCTGCCGCAAGCGGCGCCCTGCGGAGCGCGCCGGGGACGGCCCCTGCGCCCGGTCCGCGGGGCGCCCCTGAGACCCCGATCCCGCCGGCGCCCCGCAACGCGCAGACGCAGGCGCGACCCAAGCCCCCCACCTTCGGGCCGCCCCCGCCCGCCGCGGGCCGCGCACCGGACTGGGAGGCACAACTCGCCGCCGTACGGCGCGAGGCGCTGGCCTGCGAGAAGTGTCCCCTTCACGAAACGCGCACCACCGTGGTCTTTGAATCCGGCTCGGGGCAAGTCCCACTCGCCTTCGTGGGCGAGGCGCCAGGAGCCGACGAGGACGCGCAGGGCGAGGCCTTCGTGGGGCGCGCCGGGCAGCTCCTGACCAAGATCGTCGCGGCCATCGGGCTCGACCGCCGCCAGGTCTACATCTGCAACGTGCTCAAGTGCCGGCCACCGGGCAACCGCAACCCGATGCCGGCGGAGATCCAGAGCTGCTCGCCCTACCTGGAGCGGCAGCTCGACATCCTCAAGCCGCGCGTGATCTGTACGCTGGGCCTATTCGCAACCCAGCTCCTGCTCGAGACCTCGGCGCCCATCGGCCAGCTCCGCGGGCGCCTCTTCCGGTACCGCGGGATCCCGCTGCTGCCCACGTACCACCCCGCGGCACTGCTGCGAAACCCGAACCTGAAGCGCACCGTCTGGGAAGACGTGCTCTTGCTGCGCAAGGTTCTCGACGAGGGGGTCGCGCGGCCGGAAACGCTCATTCCGGGCCGCAAGGAACCGAAGCCGGAGAGCGGGCGGCTGCTCTAGCCCCCGCCCAACCGCGAAGGAGCCATCGAGAGATGCAGTTGCCAGCGCCCATCGATGCGCCCGAAAGCGAACCGGTCCTGCGCTCCTGGCAAGCCACGTTCGTGTGCGTTGTCCTGGTGGTCGCAGTGGCGCAGCTCGTCTACTTCTACCCGCGACTGCCCGGGCAGGTACCGACCCACTTCGGCACCGACAACCGGGCCGACGCCTGGAGCGACAAGCAGTCCTTCGCAATCACCTACGCGGGTGTGATGGTCGGCCTGACGGCCCTCTTCCTCGGGTTGGCCGTGCTGTTGCGACGCCTGCCCGACGTCGCGCTCAACATCCCCAACCGCGAGTACTGGCTCGCGCCCGAGCGCCGGGCCCGCACGATGAGTCGCGTTGCGCGCGAGATGCTGCTCATGGGCGGCGCCACGCTGCTCTTCGTCGCGGCCGTCTTTCATCTGAGCATTCGGGTCGCCCTGGCCGGCACCGACCGCCTGCCGGCGGCCTTCTGGCCCGCGTTCATCGGATTCCTGCTCTTCGCGACCGCCTGGGCCGCGCGTTTCATGGTGTCGTTTCGGAAGCCGGAACGTTGACCTCTCCCTTGTCTACCCGCTCGCGCTGCGTCAGGTGGGCCCGCACGCGCGAGCTCAGATCGTCGAGGAGCGAGTAGATCACCGGCACGACCACCAGCGTCAGGAGGCTGCTCGTGATGAGCCCACCGATGACCGCCCGGGCCATCGGCGCCCGGAATTCGGCGCCCGCGCCCAGCGCCAGCGCCAAGGGCAGCATGCCGAAGATCATCGCCAAGGTCGTCATCACGATCGGCCGCAGGCGGATCTCGCCCGCGTCGATCAGCGCCGAGGCCCGGTCCTGACCGCGCTCGCGCCGCTGGTTGGCGAACTCGATCAGCAGGATCGCGTTCTTGGTCACCAGGCCCGAGAGCAGGATCAGCCCGATCAGGCTCATCAGGTTGAAGGTCGTGCGCGTGAGGAGCAGCGCGATCAGCACCCCCACCATCGAGAACGGCAGCGAGAACATGATCGCCAGCGGCTGCGTGAAGGAGCCGAACTGGCTCGCCAGCACGAGGTAGATGAAGATCACCGCCAGCATCAGGCTCTCGAGGATGGTCTTCACCGACTCGGTGAACATCTCGCTTTCCCCGCCCACCGTGACCGAGTAGCCGGGCGGCATGGCGATCTGGCGCAGGCCCTTGCTGATGTCGCCGGTCACCTCGGTCATGGTGCGGCCGTCGAAGTTGGACTGGATCGTGGCGACGCGCTTCATGTCGCGCCGGTCGATCGATTGGGGGCTGCTGCTGTAGCTGATGTCGGCCACGTGGCCGAGGCGCACGATGCGCGGCGCGCCGGTCCGGGGATCGATCGCCCCCACCGCCAGCGGCAGCGCGGCGAGCTGGTCGGTCGAAGCTCGCTCATCTCGCGGCAGGCGCACGATCACGTCGTGTTGCTCGCCGCCGGGGTCCTCCCACTGCGAGACGGTCTGCCCGGCCAGGGCCGCCCGCAGCACCGAGGAAATCGCCCCCACGCCGATCCCCAGCTCGTTGGCCAGCTCGCGGCGGACCTCGATGCGCACCTCGGGTCGCTCCTCCTCGAGGCTCGACTCGGCCTCGATCGCGCCGGGCGTGCGGCGCACGAGCTCGAGCACGTCATTCGAGACGCGCTTCAGCTCGTCGAGCTGCTCGCCCCGGACGTAGAACTCCAGCGGCTTTTGACTCCCGCCGAATCCGCCCGACGAGACGATCGAGCAGGTGATCCCCGGCAGGTTGCCGACTTCGCGACGCAGGAGGCGCCCGAATTCCTCCTGGGAGAGATCGCGCTTTCCTTTGGGGGTGAGCTTGACGTAGATCTCCGCCTCGTTCACCTGACCCCCGAAGCCCCCCCCAACGGTCTCGTACGTGAGCATGACCTCCGGGTGCCGGTGCAGCAGGGTCGAGACCTCGAGCACGCGGTCACGGGTGTAGTCGAGCGTCGATCCGACCGGGGTCTTGACCAGGACCGCGAGCTGCTCTTCGTCCGCCGTCGGGAAGAAGCCGCCTCCGATCAGCGGGAAGAGCGCCAGGGCGGCGACAAAGGAGACACCTGCGATCACCAGGGTCCGTATGCGGTGGCTGAGCGCCCAGCCGATGATCCGGCGGTAGCGCTTGCCCAGGCCGATGAAACCGTTGTTGAAGCGTTCCAGCATCTTCCCGACCGGCCCGCGCGCCGCCCGGCCCTCGGCGACCGGGTCGTACCAGACCGACGAGAGCATCGGGTCGAGCGTGAAGGAGACGAACAGGCTCACCGCCACGGCGCAGGCCACGGTGATGCCGAACTCGCGGAAGAACTGCCCGACGATGCCGCTCATGAAGCCGACCGGGATGAAGACGCACAGGGTGGCAAAGGTCGTGGCCAGAACCGCCAGCCCGATCTCGCTCGTGCCCTCGCGGGCGGCCCGATGGTGGTCCTTGCCCATCCCGACGTGGCGGACGATGTTCTCGCGCACCACGATCGCGTCGTCGATCAGGATCCCGACCGCGAGCGAGAGACCCATGAGCGTCATCATGTTGAGCGTGAAGCCGAAAGCGTAGATGGCGAGGAAGGCCGAGATGATGGAGACCGGCAGGGTGAGGCCGGTGATCACCGTCGAGCGCCACGAGTTGAGGAAGGTGAAGACCACCAGGATGGTGAGGATGGCGCCCAGGATGATCGTCGTGCGGACATCCTCGATCGAGTGGCGGATCCAGACCGAGTCGTCGCGCACCACCTGCAGCTCGACGTCGGGCGGCAAGATCGTGCGCATCGCCCCCGCCTTCTCGATGATCTTGTCGGCGACCTGAACCGTGTTCGCCCCCGAGACCTTGCGCAAATCGAGGCCGATGGCGGGGATGCCGTCCACCATCGCCGCCGAGCGCGCCTCTTCAGCGCCGTCGCGGACCGCCGCCACGTCGCCCAGCCGGATGGGCACCCCGCCGCGCACGTCGAGCACCAGCTTCTCGAAGTCAGCCGGGTCCGTGATGCGGCCCGCGACGCGCACGAGCCTTTCCCCGGGGCCGAGCTCGAGGCGGCCGGCGGGCACCTCCAAGTTCTCGGCCCCCACGGCGGCCATGAGCTGCGCCATGGGCAGCGCCCGCCCGGCCATGCGCTCGGGGTCGACCTCGACCAGGATCGCGCGCGACTCGGCGCCGATCAGATCCACTTGCCCGACGCCGTCGATCCCCTCGAACTCGCGGCGCAGCGTCTCGTCGGCCAGCGTCGTCAGCTCACGCAGCGTGCGGGTCTCGGAACGCAGCGCCAGGGAGACGATCGGCATCTCCTGCGGGTCGAAGCGCAGCACGAGCGGCTCCTCGATGTCCTCGGGCAGCTCGCTGCGGATCTGATCCACCTTCGAGCGCACGTCCTGCTGGTCGTCCATCGCGTCCGTGTTCAGCTCGAACTCGATGAAGATCCAACCGAGGCCCTCGACCGAGCTCGAGGTGAGGCTGCGCACCCCCGTGATCGGATTGACCGCCTCCTCGATCTTGCGCGTCACGTCGCGCTCGATCGTCTCCGGCGAGGCCCCCGGGTAGATCACCTGCACGAGCACGAAGGGGAAGTTGACGTCCGGCCACTGCTCGGTCGCCAGGCGGTTGTAGGAGAACAACCCCAGCGTGACGAGCGCGAGCATCATCATCGTGGCGAAGACGGGCCTCTTTATCGAAACATCCGAGAGGAACATCGGCTCTATCTCCCGAGCGGCAGGCCCGCGGGCCGCGCGCCCCCGATTCCCTTAGTGTCCCGCAGCGCCATTCTCGGCCGAGCTGCCGTTGCGACCGTTGCTCTGCACGAACTGGACGCGCAGGCCGTCCTTGAGCCCCGGCTGCACGCCCACGAGCAGCGACTCACCGGGGGCCACCGTGCCGACCAGCTCGACCATGCCCGCTTGCTCGTCCACGAGACCAGTGCGCACGACCACGCGCCGTGCCAGCCCGCCCTCCAGCCGGTAGACGACCTTCTCCTGACCCTCCTGGCGCAGGGCTGCCAGCGGCGCTGCGGCCGCGTCTTCGCGCACCGTGTCGATCACGCGCCCGCTGGCGAAGAGCCCGCCGATCAGGCGGCTGTCAGGATTGGGCAACCGCATGTACAAGCGGACCTGCCGCGTGCCCGGCTCGGTCGTGGGGTTGACCCGATCGACGGCGCCCGTGAAGACCTCGCCCGGGAAGGCGTCGACGCGGAAGTTCATCGGCGTGCCCTCGCCCACGCGGCCCAGGGCCTCAGAGGGCACGGTCGCCGACAGCTCGAGTGTGCTCGTGTCGACGATGGTCATCAGCCGGTCGCCGATCGCCAGGCGGTCCCCCGCGTGGACGTTCACCTGACTCACGTAGCCCGAGATGGGACTGGGCAGGTCGAGCTTTCCGGCGTCCTCCGCGGCCTGATTGCGCTGGGTCGTCGCCGCGTCGAGCTGGGCCTGCGCCGCGGCCCGCTGCGCCTCGGCCGCCTCGAGCTGGCTTGGCGCGGCCGCGCCGG
>CAZDKK010000014.1:0-90005 GCA_964506245.1 uncultured bacterium
GCCGGGGTCGGGACGGGCCGAGCCGGCGCGATCCGCGTCCGTCCCGGGCGCCGCGGCCGGCCCTCCAGGCAGGAGCACGGCCACGGTCAGCATCGTGAGCGGCACGCCGATCAGAATCGGAGTCGCGCCGTACAAGGCGTAGATGCTGCCGCCGACGAGAAAGCCGAGAGCCTTGCCGCCGCTCCAGCAGACGTTGAACAGCCCCTGGTTCCTCTCGAGGTCATCCAGACTTCCCTCGTCGGCCATCGCCGCCTGAGCCGCCGGCCAGAAAAAACCCATACCCAGCCCACTCAGTGGCAGCCGAATGAACAGCGCGCTCAGGCTGCCCGATTGGAGGATCAACAGGCAGCCCGCGGCGAAGACGAGCGCGCCGAAGCGGGCCAGGTGCAGGCGAGGCATCCGATCGGAGAGGTGGCCGGCGCACAGCGTCGTGAGGACGTAGACCGAGGAGGAAACCGCCGTCATCAGACCGAGCTGCGCGGGACCTGCTCCCAGGTGGATGGCGCGATAGGGGATCGCCACCCACACGAGGTACAGCGCCAGATCGGTCAGCGCCGCGGTGATCCCCATGCGCCACACGCGACTCGAGGAACGTGCCATGCAGCCCCCTTGGCTCAGATCCGCGTGCGCTTCCACACTCCGCTGCGCACGCGCAGCGTGAGAATCGTCGCGACGAGGATGAGGTGCCCCGCGCCCACGGCCCATCCTCCCACAATGCCCGCCCCGAGCGACACCGCGAACACATAGGCCAACGGCACGAAGAGCAGCCACGCGCTGGCACCGAAGACGATCATCGGAAAGCGGGCGTCTCCCGCGCCCTGGAGCACACCGGCCGTGCTCATCTGCAGACCGTCGAAGATCTGCAGCAGCGCGAGGAAGGGCACGATGCTCACCCCGGCCGCGACGACACCCGGGTCGTGGTTGAAGAGTAGGAACACCTGGTCGCGCAAGAGGAGGAACACCACCGCCATGAAGCCGCAGTAGGCGAGGTTCATCTTGACGACCACCCAACCGCAGGTCTCAGCCAGCGCTCGCCGGCCGGCACCCAGGTACTGGCCCACCAGGGTGGTGCCGGCCCGGGCCACGGCACTGGCCGGCATGAAGGAGAAGCCGAGGATCTGGATGGCGATGTTGCTGGCCGCGAGCTGGTCGGTGCCCAGGCGCCCGAGGATGGCCATGAAGACCGAGAAGCTCCCCATGTCGAGGAAAAACTGCACCCCCATCGGCGTCCCGACGCGCAACAGGCGCGTCATCGCGCGTGGGCGGAAGGGGTGATCGCTGCGCGTGTGGTAGACAGCATGCACCCGGGGCCGCAGGTAGAAGAAGAGCAGGTAGCCGAAGCCAAAGATGTTGGCCAGGGCGATGCCCAGACCGGATCCCAGGGTCGTCAGCCGCGGGAACGGTCCGATGCCGAAGATGAGCACCGCGCTCAGGATGGCATTGAACACGTTGGCAAGGATGGAGGCCATCATCGGCGTCTTCACATCGCCTACGCCGCGAAAGAAGCTCATCAGGGTAAACGTGCCCAGGACAAAGAACGAGCCCGCCAAGCGCACGCGCGAGTAAGGCAGGCACTCGCGCACGACCTCGGGCTCCAGGCCGGACAGGGACAGGATCCAATCGAACTTCCACAGGAAGAGCAGGAGGACGAGCGCTCCGGCCAGCGACAGGTAGATGCCGTGCCAGGTGAAGACCGAGCACTCGCGCAGCCGCCCCCCACCTTTGGCCTGGGAGACGAAGGTGGTCACGGCCTGCACGCCGCCGACGAAGAAGGTGTACAGGGTCCAGATGACCATCCCGCCGAACCCGGCCGCAGCCATCTCGACCTTACCGACGTGGCCCAGCATGATCGTATCGACCGTCCACATGATCGTGGTCGACATCTGGGCAATGATGGTTGGTCCGGCGAGCTTCCAGGCTTCCTTCACCGAGCCCGGGCGGGTGCCGGGCACGACGATGCTCTCGGTCAGGGGCTCGGCCGGCTCAGGCGCCGCGGCGCTTGGCCCGCCCGCGCCGGCGGGGGGGACAGGACCATCGCTGTGCGCGGCGGGGGTATCCTGCTGGTTCTCGTCGACCACAATGCCTCTCGGCCGGTGTCAGGGGCGGGCACTGCGGGCGCCGCCCGACGCGAAGCAGGCCAGCAGCGTAGGCCCCTGGAGGGCGCCGTTCAAGCTCCGTCCGGGCGCCGTGTGCGGGCGCCGTGGTATACTGCCCCTGGCTGCGCCGATCTGGTCCGCTTCGCGATCCACCTCTGCGTGGGGGAGATACCGCTCATGGCTTCAGGCGTCCGCCACCGGGAATTCCACCGCAGTGAGCTGCGGCATCTGCTGGCCCTGCTCGTCGTCCTCACGGGTGCCCTGCCGGCCCTGGCGCAGCTTCCGGTGCAGGGCGAGATCCTCGAGCAGGAGCTCGTCGCCGGGCAGGGGGTCACCGTGCTGCACGTCTGGGGCACGCACCACGAGATGGGCTACGCGCAAGGGGTGCTGCTGGCCGACTGGATCGAGCTCTCGTACACGCAGATGCGCAGCGTCTTCAGCGCCTACTGGCCGGCGATCCGCGCGCGCGTCTCCGGCTGGAGCTTCCTGCCCGCCGAAGCGATCGATGAGTTCCAGGGGGTCTTGGACGGCGTGCGAGCGGTTCACCCCGAGACGATCATGGACCTGACCGACCTGGAGGCCTGCTGCACCTTCGGCGACTGGTCCTACAGCATGGCCTGCCGTTCAACCTGCTGCTGGACCGACTGGGTCGAGCCGCCCTTCACCACCCTCTCGGCGCGCAAGCTGCAGTTCATCACCCTCCCCCCACAGATCACCCAGCAGTGGCATCACGTGATCTGCGCCTGGGAGCCCGGCGACGGCACGCCCGCCTGGGTCAACTTCGGCTTCCCGGGGTACGTCAGCAGCGTGACGGGGCTCAGCGAGTACGGGACCCTGGCCTCGCTGCACGATTGGAACTCCTCGAGCGGGACCAACTGGCCCGACGCTCTCCCCCGCACGATGGCCTGCCGGTGGATTCTGACGATGGACCTGGGAGAGGATCCGCTCACGCATCTTCAGACCGCCTTCAGCGCACTCCAGCCGTATCACGTGGCCGCCGGCGGGTTCGTCAACTACTACGTGCCCTGCGGCGGGGCCGGCGTGATCAAGAGTTCGAAGACCCTGGGCTTCTACGCCGTCCGCTTGCCGCGATCGGAGTACATGAACGGCCAGTCGATCAGCACGAACAACAGCGACATCACCGGCACGACGGGCATCGAGCCCTGGGATGCCTACTACCAGTCCCTCGATCCCCCCACCGTGTGCGCCACGATGGCGGGTCTGTGGGCCGCGGCCTACCAGAGCACCGATCTGCACATCGTCGAGGTCGGATTCCGGACACGCGGGGACATGACGATCTGGTTCGCCGGACGGCTGCAGAGCGGAATGGGCGCGCGAGTCGAGTGGGAATGGGCCGACCTCTTCCGCGCCCCAGCCACGGTGGACGCGCCGGAGCCGGCGGCGCTGCCGCGGGCCGGGCGAGCCCCCTACCCGAATCCCGCCGGGCCCACCTCCGCCACGCTCATCTTCGCGCGACCGCCAGCGATGGCGGGAACGCTTGCGCGCGCGGGTGTCTACGACGCCGCCGGGAGGCTCGTGCGCACGCTCACGGGCTCCAGCGCGGGGCGCGAGCTCATCTTTCGCTGGGATGGACGTGACGCCGCGGGCCGCTGGGCGCCGGCCGGCGCCTACACCTGCCGGCTCGCGGGCGGCCGGCAGACCGAGCGGATCGTCTGGGTGGGCGGCGGGCGCGACTGATGCTGAATGGCACCGGGGTGCTCCCGGCGCAGGCACCGCTCAGAGTCTCACCTGGAAGCCCACCCCCACCCCACGCGATCCCCTCAGGGTGCAGAGGGTCGGGGTCACCGCCGCCAGCGCGCGCACGCGGCGGTCGTTCTCCCGGCTCACCGCTCCCGGAACCATGCTCAGATCCACGACCGTCGCCACCCCGAGGGCGATGGCGGCCAGGATCGTGATGCCCGCCGCGGCATTCCCCTCTTCCCCGGGTCCAAAGACGCCGATGGTCGGCCACTCCGCCTTCGAGGCCGCGATGGCGGTGACGGCCAGCAGCCCGGCGCGAACGGCGATTCCAGTGAGGGCGCGCCGGCTGCATCCCCCGTAGAAGTAGCCGAGCGACGGACCGAGGACCATGCCGGTCGTCCCCAGGATCGCTGCGGCGACGCGGGGGGACTCTTCATCATCACCATCACCGGAGAGCAGCATGGCACCTATGAACGGCACCATCGTTCCGGCCAGGGACATTCTGAAGGCGGTGCCGGGGGACTTCAGCCTCAGGCTGTCCCTCACAGCGGCGGCGCGCACAGGCCCGGCATTGGGAAAGCCGGCCTCGCGCGGCAGGAACCGACCGGGTTCCGCCCCGCGGCAAATCCCGGCGCCGATGAGCAGCGCCGTACAAGTCACTGTCGCGATCGAGATCTTCATGAGCTCCCCCCCGACCGATCTGCGGCCCGCGCGATGCGACAGGCCGATCCCACAGTGCGTCGACGGGAGGGACAGTCAAGCCCTGTGCCACCGCCGGCCGCGCGTGCCCGGTGGACGCAACAGGTTGCGGCGGAGGTTGATGCTCGGATCCGGCCGGCCGTCGGGTCGGCCGGGGGCATGCTGCGGGAGTATCCGCAACCATACAGGGGTGTGCCGGATGAACGACCCGCTGCCAGTGAAGCGCTCCCCCTGCGGAGCCCCTCCACCACCACCGCGGACGGGGCCATCAACGAACTCGCCCGGAGTCTACCACTGCCGGCTCGAGGCGGACACGACCGAGCTGCGGCGCGGTCTGGTGCTGCTGAGGCAGGTCACGGCCCCGTGGCGACCGCAGGCGCCTCCACCGACACCACCGCCAGCTCCAGTCGCCTTTGCCGGCGGATCACGGTGAGCGCGGCCGGGGTGCCGACCGGCCATTCGGTCAGGAATCGGTGCAGGTCGTCCACCCCCCGAATCGTGCGGCCCTCGATCGCGACGATCAGATCGCCGTCCTGAAGTCCTGCGCGCTCCGCGGGCGTGCCGGGTTCCACCGTCACCGCCTCGGCCGCGCGGTCCTGGTCGAGGTTGTGAAAGCGGACCAGGCGTCGCCCCAGCGGCCGGGTGCGGGCGGCGATGCCCAGATATCCCCTGCGCACGCGGCCCTGCGTCATGAGCTGGGTGAGTACCCACTCGGCGGTGTTGGCCGGTATTGCGAAACCCAGACCCTGGGCCATCGCGATCATCGCGGTGTTGATCCCGACGACCCGGCCGCGGGAATCGACCAGCGGGCCTCCGGAGTTGCCGGGGTTGAGCGGTGCCGTGTGCTGGATGATGTTCTCGATCGGTCGGCCATCGGGGCTCCGCATCGTGCGCCCGAGCGAGCTGACCACCCCCGTCGAGACGGTCGACTGGAAGCCGAATGGGTTGCCGATCGCGATCACGAGCTGGCCCGGGCGCAGGGCATCCGAATCGCCGAAGGTCGCGTAGGGCAGGCCGGAGGCGTCGACGCGCGCGACGGCCAGATCCGTGGGTGGATCCTGGCCAATGACGTGGGCCGCGAGCGTCGTGCCATCCATGAAGCTCATGTCGACCGCCGCTGCGCCGGCCATCACGTGGCAGTTCGTCAGCAGGTAACCATCCGGCGTGATCACCACGCCCGAGCCGCTGCCTTCCCGCGGCCGGCCGCCCCGGGCGGGCACGGCCCGCACTGCCAGGCTCACGACGGCGGGACCGACGGCGTCGACGACCGTGGTGACGGCACGTGAGTAGGCGTCGAGCAGCTCGACGTCGTCGCGTCGCGTCTCGTGGACCTCGCAACGAGGGGGGTCGGCGCCAGCGGTGGACTGCCGGTGCTCCCCCGAGAGGAGCACTCCGTGGAAATCCCCGTGAGCGTCCGCACGGCCATTGTCGCCCGCTTCTTCCGGCATCTGCGCTGGGTTCATGACTCGTCTCCCCTACACACTCGAGGTGCACAGGTTGAAACCCCGGAAGGTGGGGAAGTTCCTGAGCCACGCGGAGCCCAGGCGGCGGAGGGGTGTGGGGCACGCACCAGCCGTGCAAGGGCCAGCGGCCGGAGTGCGCGAGGCCCCGCGACACCGGAGGCCCGCCCGAGCAGGGGGATCTTCCGCGCATCGCGGGGCCTCCGGATCTCCTCGCCGCAGCGCGGCGCGGGCACCGGCAAGGCCCGCAGGCCTACCGGACGATCAACAGTCGGCCTTGGCGCACGACGTCTGCGCCCCGCACGACGTAGAAGTAGGTCCCGGCGGGCACGGGCCTGCCTCCGTCATCGCGCGATCCCCAGAGGATCGAATGGCCTCCACCGGTGAGCTGCCCGCAGTCGATGCTCCGCACCTTGCGACCCTGCAGGTCGTAGATCGAGATGCTGACGGGCGCATCGCTGGCCAGATCGAACTCGATCCGGCTAGCGTCGACGCTGGCAGCCGTCGACTTCGCGGCGTCCCCGAGACCGTCGCCGCCGACGCAGAAGCTGTAGACGCCAGCGATGTCCACGCACCCATATCCCGTGGAGGGCATCGCCAATCCATCGAGCACGTATGTGTTGCCCTGCACGAGGGGAAACGTGGCCCAGTGACTGGTGCCCACCGAAGGCGCATCCGGGACCAGGTGATCGAGACCGGTCAGCGGATCCGTGTACCGGATCTGCGAGGCCACGCTCTGGGCGGTCGACCAGTCCACCCGCACCATGTGAGGGTTCAACCCCAGAGGCGTGTGCGTGAAGTCGTAGAATTCGATCGGGAACGAACAGGGATTCCCCCACGCGCAAGGCACTTCGCCGCCGAAGATGCCCATGTCGTACTTCATCCCGTAGCAGTCCTCGCCCGGCGTGTCGGGGTGGCCCGATCCGGCGCAGGCCCCATCGCAGGGAATCGTGAAGTCGCACAGCTCCACCTGGACGGCCCCGCAGGTGTACTCGGAGAACTCGGGATCGGCGGAGAGGTTGCCGTGCAGCGCCTGCGTTGCGGAGTCGAAGACGCCGCCCCAGTTGCCCCCTGGGTTGTCATAGACATCGTTGTGGGCGTACCAGCCATACGTGTCCGGCGCGACCCCGTAGTCCCCGCTTCCCGGTGGAGGCGGAGCCTGCCCGTAGATCCCCGCCCCCTCGACAGCCTCATTGCAGAGGAGGATGTTGTTCCAGACGTCGTCCTCTCCGGCAGACTGCTCCCAGACGAAGATCCCGCCCCCCTGGACCGCGCTGTTGCCGGCGAGGACGTTGTTCGAGGCCTCGAGGAAACCCGCCTCGCCCGGGGGAATCGGCAGCTCCCACCCGTACTCGTCATCTCTGTACTCCATGAGGATGCCGCCGCCTTGGACCCCGAGGGTGTTGACACCCCCCTCCAGCTCCACGAAGTTGCCGATGAGGACGTTGTTGTCCAGCACGAAGGGGAGGCCCACATCCTCGACCATCGCCACCGCACCGCCGGCCCCACCGAACGTCTCAGACGCCGTCTCCTGTGGAACCAGGACCCGGTTCTCGTAGAACTGGTTCCCGGTCGCCTGAATCAACCCGCTCACGGTGCAAACCGCCCCTCCCATGCCGAAGTAGAACCTGGGGCTGAACGGAGGATATCGCAGGTTGTACAGCTTGCGCGCGCCTGGGATCTGCCACAGTGACACGCGCTGCTGTTCACTCGCGCAGCTCCGAACTTGGTTGCCACGGAAGGTGTTCTCGTGAATCTTGACCGGGTAGTCGCAGTTCTCCTCGAATAACAGGGCACCGCCCAGCGTGAGCGAGGTGTTCTCGACAAACTCGTTGTGGTCAATCTCCACCTGGATGCCCCCGCGGATGGAAAACGCTCCACCACCCACGCCACCGCAGTTCCTGCCCCAGGGATAGACTCCCTCCGCGCCGTTGCTCCGGAAGTAGTTCTCCGTGTACCGGTGGAGACCGAGATCCGTGGAGCCGGAATGGAACCAACACATCACCGCGCCACCGTTGACCTGGGCCACGTCGTCGGAGAAGTCGCACCCGGTGACCGTCAGATCCGCCACCTTGGGTTGTTTCGGCAGGTTGCACCTCGGGTGTCCAAGACCCAGGGCGCCACCGAAGTGCGCTCGATTGCCGCTGAACTGGCACTGCTCGACGGCGCACCAGTCATCCTCCCAGCTCTGCAGCACCGGACTGCAGGGCCCCTCGGCCTGGGGGGGATAGTGGATGAACGAGAGGTCCTGGCTGGCCCAGGCCAGGAACGAAATGGCGCCGCCGATGCCGTACCAGTCGCTGGGGAAACCGTCGGTCTCGACGCAAGCCGCCTCATTGGCCACAAAGGAGCAATCGGAGATTCGGATCTCCTCGCAACACGAGACCTCCACTGCCCCGCCGCCCGCCCCGTAGGCTTGATTGCCCGCGAATTCCGCGTTGGCCATGGAGACCTTGGCCGCGCTGAGGAATACCGCCCCACCGAGGAACTGGGCCGAGTTGTCGCCGAAGACGGTTGTGTACGTCCCCGGGCCACCGCTACCCCCAATGGTCACTTCCACTGGAGTGGTGGTGGGGGTAATCACGTCGAACGCATTCCCGTTGGCGTAGAGAGCGCCGCCATCGAGGCAGGGCCAGTTCTGCGTCTCCCCGTACTGAGGGAGGGCGGGATCACAGCCCACGAACCCCGCCGTCGCGTGGTTGTCGCGGAACTCGCAGTCCATGATCACGATCTTCTCATCCGGGATGGCGTCCGTCTGGAACAGCGCTACCGCGCCACCTCGATTGGCCTCGTTGTCGGTGAAGAGGCAGCCATCCGCGAATGACACGTGGGATGCCGTGACGGCAACGGCGCCGCCGCGGGCCGGTTCGTGCGTCCAGTCCAGATCGCACGCGTTCATGTCGTACGCGCATGCGGTGTGATTGACCGGGGGAACAGCGGCATCCCAATTGCCCCGGAGGTACTCGGCACCCCCGGCGCAGCGGGCGTGATTGCCCGTGAACGCGCAGTCATCGAAGGAGCCGTCGCTCCCGCCGAGGACACCCACGGCACCACCGCTGTCCGCCTCGTTGCCGGTGAAAACGGTACCAGCGCTCACGAGAAAGACGGACTGTGACAAGCGGAGCGCGCCACCCAGGGTTCCGTATCCCGGACCATCGCACGAGTTGTTCGTGAACGTGCACTCTTCGAACCACATCGGCTCGGCGAGGCTTCCACAGCCGGAGACGGATACGGCTCCTCCTCCTCTGGTCGACTGGTTGTTCTCGAAGACGCACAGCCAGAAGCGAGAGATGCTCCCGCCTGTGACGCGGGCCGCCCCGCCCCCCACCGTTCCCTGACTCTCCCGGAACTCGCGGAACTCGACCATGCGGAAATTCAGCCGGCAGTTTTCCACGAGCAGTCCGGGGGCTGCCCCCTCCGATGGGGGCGTGCCGACCGGGGGCATGAGGATCACCAGGCGCAGGGCGGCTGTCCCGCTCTGACCGACGTTCGTGCAGGTGAAGACAGGAGAAGTCCAGGATGAGCCCCGGATGATGGGTTTCTCGCTCTCGTTGACGCCCCGGATGATCAGGGACTTCTCGTTCCAGATCACGTTCTCCGTGTACGTCCCGGGGTTGAGGATGATGACGTCGCCGGGATCGACGCTGTTGATGGCCGCCGTGATGGAATCGCCAGGATTGAGGTAGTGAATGTCCGCCCTTGCCGGGGCGCAGAGACTGCACAGGATCACGCTTAGGAAGCTGCAGAGGAACACCAATGCGCAGGCACGGAGACGGTATACCATAGTCACCTCCCGAGGATGAAATCACGCCACTCGCACTCGATTTGGCACCACACAGAACCAGAACAACGTCGCGGCGGCGGATTCATGACACGAAACGACATCACGGACCTGGAAGTCGTCCGAGATGCGCCGTTCGTTCTTGAATGTCGGGCGCCGGCGTTGTTCTCCGAGTGTACGAGCTGCCCGCGGCACTGGATGTCGACCACGGGATCGACCATAAGATGGATCTGCACCAGGAACATCGATGATGGATTCGAACGCCCCTGCGATCCCCGAGCACGACAGACCGGCCGCCGCGGCGGTCAGCGGTCCGTACAGGCCCCTTGCCCCGTCGGGGGCCAGGGGGTCTACGGACTCCGGCTTTCGTACCCCGAAGGTGCGTGAGGCCGCTCTCGGTAAGAGGCCCGGGACCATCGGTAAGGTGATGATGGAGGACGCGGCCACTTTCCTGCGGTACTTCGCTGTGAACTACCCGGGCACCCGTGGCCAGGCCCGGGGCATGCGCTGTGAGAGCGCCCCTCCGACAAGAGCTCACTCCACCGGTTCGAGTGCAAAATCGCCTTCCTCGGCAGCGATGCACCCGATGGGATCGCCGGTCTCACGCACCTGAGGGACACCCCGTCGGTGCCGATGGGGACCCGAAATCCCCGGAGCGGCCCCGGCCCTGGGTCGTCCGCTCGAGCCTGCCGTCGAGGGGGACACGCCTGCCACCCCACGATCCATCTGACCACGGGGGGCGGATTGGTGTACGCTCCGGTTGGGATATCCGTTCCGGTTGGTATCTCCGCTCCGGCGGTGGATCTCCAAATCTGGATGCAAGCTGGCGCCGAGGCTCCCCCGGGATCCCGGTTCGGGCGCGAGAAGCCCGTTGAATCCCGCCGGCCGCGAGTGTTCCTCAGGCGGAGGATGGGGCGGTCGCGATCGATGGTGCGGGCCCGGTGGGCCCCAGGTGAAAGGCGAGGCGATGCCCGAACGCAAGAGGGAGACCGGGGGCGAGGGAAACGAAGGCTTCGCGTGCGTGGAACCGGCCCTGGGCAGCGAGCTGTGGCAATACGGGCTGCCCTCCCTCGACGCGAATCTCAGGGAGCGCCTCGAGCGCCACGTGCAAATCTGCGACGCGTGCCGCATGGCGCTGGCGATCGAGCGCCGCGTCGCGAGCGGCCTGAAAGACGGCACCCTGAGGCTCGATACCGCCCAAGCCCGCCGGCCCCTTTCCCTGCTGTTGCCGATCCTGCGCCCGACAGCGCGGTCGGTCTGGGCTCGCGTGAGCGCTGCCGCCGGGGCGTGCGCGCTGGCAGCCAGCGTCGCGCTGATGATCCTGCTGCCGCCGCACGCAGGCGATTCCGGACGGCTGTCGCGCTCGGAGACCTCCCCGATCGGTTTCACAAGGCCGGTCGAGGGTGAGGTCACACTGGATCGCACCCCGGAGCTCTCCTGGCAGCCGATCGAGGGAGCGACCGCCTATCGCGTCGTCCTGCGGGAGATCGGTGGAACCTATACATGGACGGGCGAGACCCAAGCGCTGGCTATTCGCGTGCCCGCGAACGCCCCGCTGCCTTCGGCGGCGAGGGCGCGGGCGCTGCTCGAGCCGATACCGGCCGACGTGGCCGCGCCCGGCGGGGTCAGCGTCTCCTTTGAGACCGCGGGGCTCCCCCGCTACCTGGGCTACCGGGTGGGTGCGAGCGCGGCCGGGGCGCGCGTCGCCGGGGCGGCGGGCGCAGCTCTGCTGGCCGCGTCGTTGCTGATCCGCCTGTGGAGGCCTCCGCGGGCCTCGTACCCGCCGGCATAGGATCCCGAAGCACGCGACTGACCGGAGCGAGACCTTGGGGGAATCATGCGGGGGCTTTGCCACGGTTCGCAGGATCGCCTAGGATCGCTGGGGAATCTTGAAACCCACTTGGGTCGACTGTTCCAACAACGAGTGGGCTCTTGAGCGAGTTGGGCTGGACAACAGCGGAGGCTGCTATGAGAAAGGTGCTCCTCGGCGTTCTGTGTCTCGTCGCGTTTGTGCTGGTTCTGGCTTCCTGTGATCGAAGCGTGCCGGTGATCGAGCCGGAGGCGGGAGGTGGGTCAGTCGGCGGGGTGCCCATGGTCAGGCCTCCGTCCGACATGAAGATGTACCTCCTCTGGACTGGTTTCGATGCGGCCGCCCATGTCGAACACACCTGGCCGATCCCCGACCCTGAGGAAGCCTACACGCTCACATGGACACCCGAGGGGTGGGGGGACGGGTTCGAATTCAAGCTGGAAATCCCAGCAATGGCCCTCCCGTCTTATGTCGATGCCATCACGCTGAGGGTCTGCGCAAAGGATGTCGCGCACCCTGAGTATCCTCCCGTCTACGAATTCGTGCCGGATGTGGACTTCCTCGGAGAGATGGAGGCTGCAGTCACCCTGTACTATCCACCTTGGCTCACCGCAAGTCAGAACGGAGCCTACGCGAAGTACTGCTTCTGGCCGGAATACCCAGGGTCGAACAACTTCGCGTACTCGGACTGGGATGTCCACCGGCCCGACACCCCTGCGGGCAGAAGGATCCGGTTCTCGACCGGGCATTTCTCGCGCTGGGCCTCGGAACCTGCCGACCGGCCTTGATACCAGTGGGTGGGTTCGTCGCCGGGAGGAGCGATATCCAGTCGCCTTGTCCCGGATGAGCCGGAACCACGACGAACCTCGAGGTTCAAGTGGCGGGCGGCGGTTCAAGCGCCGCCCGCTCGCTGGCTCCCGCCGGCGAGGTCATCGTGGCCGATGAGACGGTAGAAGGCCCAGAAGTAGGGATGAGCCCAATCGGGTCGCGCCGCCCTGACCTCCTGCTGCGCCGAGCGCAGCGCTGCTGCCTTCGTCTCCCCACTCAGCCAGTGCGTGTAGAAGCGCGCGGCCAGGACTCTCGACGCCTCGTCGTCCACGCGGATCGATGCAGCCACGACCGACCGCGCCCCCGCCCCCAGGAAGGCCCGGGCGAAGTCCATGAGCGCGGGACCCGCTGTGTGTCGCGTGGCCCCCTCGCAACAGGAGAGGTAGACAAGCTCGGCTCGCAGCTTGAGCCCACTCACCGCGGGGAGTGTCAGAGGGGGCGCGTCGGAGGGACCCGCCAGCCGCAGCGCCGCACGAGCAGGCAGGCCCTGGTAGATCACCGCGTGCGATGCGATGTGAATCACGTCGAAGTCCCGCAACGCGTCCGCTCCCATGCGCCCCCATGCGCCCTCGGCGCCCAAGCGCAGGGTCGCGCGGCCGGAAGGCCACAGCGCGGCAACCTCGCGAGCCTCGGCTTCGGCATGCCTGAGGCTCGGCATGCTCTCCCTCTCCGCCAACCCTTCCCCCTCGACGGCGCCATCGACGCCAAGGATCAGTGCCTGCAGCACCGGTGGGGTCGTTCCACCCCTCTCCGAGGCTCGGTCGACGAGGTCGGCGAGCGCGGGGGCCTCCAGAACGGGTCCGTGGTCGCACACGAGCATGGCCGCCCCACCTGAGGTGCCGGCAGTGCTCGCGTCGCCCGTGTCGCCCGTGTCGCCCGGAACGGGCAAGGCCCCCCACGGAACCGAGAAGAGAAGGTCATCGGGCACGATCCTCAAGGTCGCGCCTGCGGGCCATTTCGCCATGACCGGGCCGAGCAGCAGGCGGCTGACCTCCACGAGCGCGATAGGATCCGGCGGCCGGCCGGGCGTGGCCAGGTCCGCCACGACCGGCCAGATCTCTGCGCTCAGCGTCTCTCGGCCGGGGAGCTGATGGATGGTCACCCCTGCAGCGTCGGCCACCCAGACGAAGGACCGATCGCGCCCGACGAAATAGGCGGCCACGGGTCCCTGCCCGGGGTCGCACAGGTCCCGCAGTTCCATCTGCGCTGTCACCCCGGATGCATCGGCCGGACGCGTGCCCCAGCGGCTCTCCTCGGCGAGGATGAGCGTCTCCCAGCCACGCCGGTCGGGCGCACCCAGGCCGGCGTGATCCACATAGAGGCCCACCAGCACCTCGGTCAGATCGCGCCGGGCATCCTCGCTGAAGGCACGCAGCTCGGCGGTGTTGGACGAACCGCATTCGAAGCTCAGGAACTCGTGGGCCTGCATCACTTCGGCCTGCGCTTCCCGCCACCGGCCCAGGGCCGCCAGCGAGCGACCCCGTTCGATGTGTACCCTGGCCGCCAGGTCGGGCGGCGCGTGCCGAGTGCTCTGCGCCAGCACCTGGTCGAAGCATTCCAGCGCGCGCTCGTGCGCGCCATCGCGCGCGTAGGTGATACCGAGGAACACGAGCGTGGAGAGCTTGGTGCGGTAGCGCCCGCCATAGGTGCTCTCGGACTGGGAGGCAAGGAACAGCTCGCGGGCCTCGTTCGTGCGACTTTGGTCGAGCAGGATGTGCCCGAGACCGAATCGGCTCGTGGCCAGCTGGTCGACGTCCCCACTCGACTCGGCGATGGCCAGGCACCGCCGGAAGGATGCCTCCGCCTCTCGGAGGTCACCGCGCAGCATGGCCAGCTCCCCGGCGCAGCGATGATAGGCCCAGGACTGCGCAGTGGGCACGGCGGCGTCAGCAACCGTTCGGGCCTGGTCCAGGGCCTCACGCGCTCTGCGGAACTCGCCGTGGGCGGCCAGGAAGTCGGTCATCGCGATGTAGAACTCCGCCCGCCGGTCTTCATTGGTTTGCCAGCCGTGGAGTGCCCCCCGCACGCGCTCCAGGCGGCCGAGGGCTTCGTAGGCGAGCCGTGGCTCCCCCATCTCGAGACCGCGCTGGATGATCTGGAGCATGAGCCGCGCTTCGTCGGCTGGGGTGGTGCTGCCCCGCGCGCGGTCGAAGGCGAGGTCGAGCAGCGACTCGGCCGCGGCGTAGTAGCCCATCTGCGAATAGAGCTCAGCTTCGAACATCGGAAACATGGCGCGATTGCGCTCGTTCCTGGAGGCTTCCACCCACCGGCGCGCCTCCCTCATGTAGACGAGGCTCGAGTCCAGGTCCCCGAGGCGGCGGTAGTCGTCGGACACGTTGACCAGATTGCGCGGGGCGTTGAACGAATCCCCGATCGCGATCGAACGGGCAACCGACCGAAGGTCATAAACGAGCGCCTGACGCACGTTTCCGAGTTCACTCAGAGTCGTCGCATAGAGGTCGAGGCAGTTGATGTGCAGCCAGGGGAAGTCCTGTTCCTCGCATTCGCGAATGCACTCCTGGAACACCTCTGCGGCCCCACGATACTCGCGCCGTGCATTGAGGTAGGCCCCCAGGCGGATCTTGTTCTGCACATACCAGTGGCGGTCCCCCGCCCTGTCGGCCATGTCCATCGCCAGGACGATCGCCTGCAGCGCATCGTCCAAGCGATCCTCGCGCACGAGATACTTGGCCATATCGAACCAGAGTTGCCCTTCGAGCCGCGCCCCCGCCAGGGCGCGCGCGGGCGCAGCCTGATCGATCAGCAGACGCACAGCGGCGAGGTTCTCACCGCGGTCACTGAGAAGTCGCGCCATGCGAAGGGCCAGCACGGTGCGCTGCAGTGTGTCCAGCTCAGCCGCCCGACTCCACGCGTGGCGTATTCCTGCGCCGCGGGAGCCTTGGCTGTAGCCGGGACGGCTTCGTACGAACGCCCCGACGGGGGCCAGGGAGTCGGCAAACAGCGGGTGAGCCCGCATGGAATCATAGACGCTCGTCCATCCCAGCATCTCCCTGTACTGGGCGGCGAGGTCGATCCACAGGAAGTTGGTGGGGTCGCTGCGCCACAGCTCGCGGAGTTCTCGACCCGCCGCCGCGCGCGAGGCCGGCCGTTGGATGCGGAGGTCGAGATCGTTGAACCGGACAACGTCCCGCGCAGCCCGATTGTCGGGCTGGGGTTGCTCCAGGGCGGCCCGCGCGGCGCGCACCGCGGGTCCGAGCTCCTCGGAGAGCGGCACGCCGGTCAGGTCGTAGGAGCGAGACTCGGCTTGGGCGTGATCCCCGGAGTGCGAGCAGCCGGCGAGGGGCATGGCGACTGCCGTGCCGAGGATCACCCAGGCCGCGAGGGCTGCCGTCGGCGAGACTCCCGGAGCGCCACGGACCCCGGCGAGCATGTGGGTGATGGCCTGCCCTACCGTTCTTCGAACCGCGCTCATGCTCGGCTTCTCCTTGGCCCGCACCTGGACAGAGTCGGCGTGCACCCGTAGAATCCATGTAATTGTTTGGATCTGGGGCCCTTCGAACCAGAGCGTCCCGATCCAGGGGCACCGTGTGATCGCCCTCGCCGAGGACCAGTCAGGAAAGCGTACATGCGCCGCCTGTTATGAGGCAAGAACGAGGCAGGGACTCGACCGAACCGGATACCCTCCCCACGCTCGCTGCCCGGCTGGCCGACGGGGATGAGGGCGCCGCAGAACCGCTCTGCCGGATCCTCTCGGGGCCGGTGCACAAGGCGGCATCGGGTTTCTTTCCCAGCGGCTCTCCCGACCTGCAAGACGTCGTCCAGGAGACCCTGATCGCGGTGCTCGCCTACCTTCGCCGGAACCGGGGCTTCGAGGGGGACCTCACGAGCTTCGCCGTGACCGTGGCGCGCAACCGCTGCCGCAACATCGTCAATCAGCGCGCCCGGCGCCCCGAGACGCCGATCGAGCCGCTCGCGGAGTGGATCGCTCACCCCCAGCGCAGCCCGCTCGATCTGCTCGTGGAGCGCGAGGTTCTCGATCTACTGCAGCGGGCGCTCGACTCGCTCGGCAGCGCCTGCCGGATCCTGCTGCGGGCGTTCTATGTAGAAGGGCAATCCATCGAGGCGATCCGGCGTCAGATGGGGCTCAAGACGGTCCAGGGGGTTTACTACCGGCGGGCGAGTTGCCTGGCGCAGCTCGGCCGGATCCTCCAGAGATCTCTGGGTGAGCACAGACCTCCCGCGCCGGCTGATTAGACCCGCCCCATCGGCCGCAGAGGATGCATTGCCCACCCGAGCCGTTGGCCCACTCCTGCACGAACGCGGTGATGTCGAATTCCGGGTGGTAGGCGGCGTTGGGGATGAGGCGCAGCCTGCCCCCGTAATCTGCAGCCTGGGCTAACGTTTGACGACGTCCGCCCGGTCGCATAGAATGTAAGGGAGGCGAGATCCCTCGAGTGCGCTGCAGCGGGTCGTGCCCGCGTCGACCACGAAAAGAGGAGGCTGCTATGCTTCGCCCGATCGCTCTAGTAATCCTGGCTCTGTGCGCCTGCGGACCTTCTTGGGCTTTCACCATCCATGTGCCCGGCGACCAGCCCACCATCGCGGCTGGCCTGGCGCTGGCCGCACACGGGGACACCGTCCTCGTGGACGAGGGCACGTACTTCGAACACGACCTCCTCATGCGCTCCGGCGTGACCCTGCGGGGCGCGACGGGCTCTCCCTATGACGTGGTGATCGACGCGTCATACTTGGGCAGGGTCATGCTGGTTTCTGGGTGTGATGCTTTCACCAGGATCGAGGCAGTCACGTTTCTAGCCGGCCAGACGCAGCAAGGTGGAGGCGCTGGCGGACGGGGGGGTGGCATCTACTGCGTCTCCTCGCTGGTCCAGATCACCCAGTGCGTGTTCTGGACCAATGTCGCCGATCAGGGTGGCGCGATGGCCTGCGACAACTCACACCCTGTCCTCACGGAATGCTGCTTCGAAGAGAACTCGGCCAACGTCGGCGGCGGCGGTGTCTACCTCCGCCTGTCAAATCCCGAGTTCTACGCCTGCAAGTTCTACAAGAACGTGTCGCTGCTCGACGGCGGGGGGTTTTTCTTGGAAACGAGTGCCCCGCTCCTCGAGGAGTGCGTTCTATTCAGCAACCAGGCCCGGTTCTGGGGCGGGGGGATGTACGCTCAGGGCGAGACGGTTCCGCATCTGCTTGGCTGCACATTTGTGGAGAACCTGACGACGCTCTCCTGGGGCAGCGCCATCTTCACCTGTGGCGACACCGAACCCCTCATTGAGAACACCGTGGTGGCCTTCAACAGCGGGGACGGGGCCATCAACGCCTATGACGTGCGGAGCCTGCCCGAGGTAGTCTGCTGCGACGTCTACGGCAACGTGGGGGGCAACTACGGCGGCGTGCTCGGCGACCAGACGGGGATCTCCGGCAACATCTCCGCAGATCCCCGCTTCTGTAACCCTTCGGACAGAGACTTCACGCTCTGGGACGACTCGCCCTGTCTGCCTGAGCACAACGAGTGCCAGGTGCTGATGGGGGCTTTGCCGCAAGGATGCGGCGGGGGCATGGATGTTCCTTCTCAGCCGGCGGTCCCCCTTCAAAGCTGCCTCATCCCGAACCCGTATGTCGCGGGATCGACGATCGTGCTCTCCCTCGCGCCAGCGGCTCCGGCGAGCTTGAGCCTCTACGACGCCCAGGGACGCTGCGTCCGCGAGTTCACCGATCTGGGGCGCGGCGGCCAGGGCGCGGACACGCTGCGCTGGGATGGCAGGGACCGGAGCGGTGCCCGGCTGCCGGCCGGTCTCTACTTCTACAGGCTCGGAGCGGGTGCGGCGAGCGCGATGGGGCGGATTCAACTGGTGTACTAGCATGCTGCGACCCCTCGGACAGCTCCCGAGGGCAGGAGGCGGTCTACTTCTCTTGAGGGACCGCCTTCTCGTATGTGCGTCGATCGCCAAAGGGCAGGCGGGGATGCGAGCATCCAGCATGTCCTGGCTTCCTTGGACGGCGCGCTGGCGGGTTGCCGCCGTCCTTTGCCTCGCTGCCGTTGCCCTCCCCCACGTGCCCGCGGAGGCCACCCCGCCGCGGGGCACCCTCGGCACCGCGGACACCACCCAGCAGCAGCGCACCCTCGCTGCCATCGACTCGCTCTGGGCGGCCGGGCAGGTCGACTCCTGCTGGGCGCGACTTTCGGTCGAGATCGAGGCCGCCCGTGCCGCAGGCAGTCCCGGTCATCAGCTCGACCTGCTCGCCCGGCGGGGTTCCTGGCGTGCGCGACTCGGCCTGGTGGCCGTTGCCGAGCCGGATCTGCGCGAGGCGGTCGCCCTGGCGGAGCGCTTGCAGGCGGGCGACGCGCAGAGGCAGTGCCTGCGCTGGCTGGGCTTCTCGCTCTATCGCATGGGCCGGGCCGCGGAAGCGGGGCATTGCTGGGAGCGGCTGCTCGCGCTCGCCCAAGCGGCCGGCGACGGCGAACACGAGGCTTGGGCCCGGTCCGGGTTGGCGCTCGCGCACGAGGAAGCCGGCCGCCCGCGTCGCGCGCTCGAGGAGTATGAGCGGGCGCTGGCGCTCTTTCACGCACGCGATGATGCGCGCGGCGCAGCCTACGTCCTCAACAGCCTGGGTACGGCCCTCCAGGCCCTGGGCCGGTACGACGAGGCCATCAGCCGCTATCGGGAGGCGGCCGAGGCGGCCCGTCGCCTCGACTGGACCTGGCTCGAGGCGGCGGCCCAGAATAACGTCGCGGTGCTGCTCTACTCCCTGGGCGATCCGGGCCAGGCGCGCGACCTGTTCCGCCATGCGATCGAGCTTCATCATGCCGCAGGCGATGTGGCCGAAGAGGCTCAGGCGGGCATGAATGCCGCGATCTGCGAGGCCGACCTGGGACGGTTCGAGGAGGCCGCCACCCGGATCGAGCAGATCCGCGAGACATGCAAGCGACTTGGAATCGCGCAGCACGACGGCCAGCTCTGCAACGTCCTCGCCGGCATCCGCCACCAGCAGGGCCGCCCCCGGCTCGCAGCCCGTCTCCACCGCCAGACGCTGACCGCCGATCCGCCGGCTCCAGCCAAGGAGCGCCTGGAAGCCCTGGTGGCCCTGTCGTACGAGCTGGGCGTGCTGGACAGCCTTCCCGCGGCGCTCCTACTGCTGCAACAGGCCTCCTCCTGGGTCGACGACCTGGAGGACCCGCGTTTCCGGTTGACCTACCAGATCGAGCTGGGCCGGCAGTACGCCGAGGCCGGGCGCGCCGATGAGGCCTGGCCCCTGCTCGTCGCCGCGGCGCGCGAAGCGGAGCGACTCGGGCTCGGTGTGCTGAGGTTGCCCGCGCTGACAGCGGCGGCGCGAGCTGCTCGGGCCCGCGATGAACCCGACAGCGCCGTGTTCTTGCTGCGCGCGGCGACCGCAGTCTGGGAAGCCGAGCGTGGACTGCCCATCGATCCCGAGTGGCGGGAGATGCGCGGATCGACTGCTGCGGAGATTCCCGAGACGCTCGGGTCCATTCTCCTGGAGCATCCCCCGGATTTGCCTGCAGCCGAACGCGCCAGGGCGGCATTCGACGCTGTACAGGCATTCAAGGCCCGCACGCTCCTCGAACGCATGATGGGCCCGGCGGGCGATGAGACCTCGGCAATGGCGGTCAGACCTATCACGTGCACAGAGCTCCAGAGCGAGATCCTGCGTCCTGGGGAGCTGCTGCTCGACTTCTATCTCGGAATGGACGAGAGCCTGCTCTTTGCCGTCACGACGGGGGAATGTCGCGCCGTGCGGCTGCCAAGGGCCAAGAACTTCGCGGACGCGTTCGAGCTCTTCTTCCGGATGACGGCGGCCCCCGCGACCGCCCCCGGGCCTGCGGACGACGCGCCCGCCCTCCTCGCGGAGACGCGCTCCCGCCTGCGCGCCTTTCTCCTGGGTCAGGTCGAGGATCTGATCGCCGCCGGCCGTAGCCTCATCGTGAGCCCGGACGGGGTCCTCCAGCGTGTGAGTTTCGCGGCGTTGCTGGAGAGTCCGCCCGAGAAGGCGGACGTGACCCCGATCATCCAAACGGTGCCCTCCACAGCAATCCTCGCGAACCTCCGCAGGGGGGCGCGAGGAGGCTACACACCGCGAGGCACAGAAGGCTCGCTCCTCGCTCTGGCCGGCAGTACAGAACGTGCGGGCGAGGCGCTTGCCGGGGCGCGCGGCGAGGTGCGCGATCTGGCCCGGCAGTTCCGTCGAGTGAGCACCACGCTGCCTCCGATCTCCGACTCGCTGCCGCCGGCGCTCGCGGTCGCGACTGTGCTCGAAGGGATCAGCCGATACGACTTGCTGCATCTGGCGACGCACACCGCGATCGAGGACGAACGCCCGTGGCGCTCGCGGATCTCCTTCGGCGCCGGCCGAACACCCGGCGCGGCCGTTTCCCTCAGCGCCACGGACATCGCGCGCGCGCAGCTTGGCGCACGCCTGGCCGTCTTGTCCTCCTGCCGCTCGGCCGCTGGGCGGGTCCTGTCCGGTGAGGGCGTGCAGAGCCTGGCAGGTGCATTTCTCGTGGCGGGGGTTCCGGCCGTGGTGGCGACGCTGTGGCCGGTCGATGACACCAGCACACGCGTGTTCATGCGCCGCTTCTACGGGCACTTGGCCAGCGGCGCCGGCGCGGCCGAGGCCCTCGCGCGGGCGCAGGCCGACGCACGCCGCGAGCCACGGCTGCGCGCCCCTTATTCCTGGGCGGGATTCGTGCTGATCGGAGACGGCGATCTGAAGATCCCCCTCGAGCGCAGGTCACGTTGGGGTCGGATGGCAGGGCCCCTGGCACTCGTGCTCTTGGGCGTGCTCGCGATCCTGAGTCTGCCGCTGGAACGGGCCGTGCGCCGGCGAGGATGATCCCCGGTGGATCGATCTCATGTGCGTCCGCCGGCCTGTGCTATCCTCTTCGTCAGAGACCCCTCGTGCGCCCCGAGATCGAGCGCTCTGGGTGGAGGTGTTACATGTGGCGAGGTTCCCGCGTCCTGCATTGGCGCACGTGTGCCCCCGGTTGCCGCGCCGTGTTCACGACCGCGATCCTGCTGACGCTCATGAGCCTGTGCGCGTTCGCGCCCTGTGCCGCGGGCGGTGCGCCGCTCTGTGATTGCCGGGCCGCGGCCCAGAGTCCCACCGAGGTCGTGCTGCAGTGTCATCTCGACTGGCCGGCCATTGCCGCCGCGGCCGAGAACGGCGGCGTGGTGCCGTCGCTCGGCTTCGTCGCCATTCCCCGGGGGGCGCGGGCCAGCTTGGACGCGGGGACGCCCGTGCGGATGTCCCCACCGATGCGCCTGCGGGGCATCGACGTCGTGGGTCTCGCGGTCGATCTCGGCGCCTGCACGCTGGCGGCGCAGGATGTTGAGTTCCGCGTGCGCTTCGAGGGTGGCCCAGGTCTGTTTGGCGAGGAGCGCCTGCGCACTCGGTTGTGGGAACCCGTACTCGAGCGCTGGATTCTCAACCACGCATCGCTGCCGGCCGTGAGCCCGGCCGCGCTCCCCGACCGGGAAGAGGGCTGCGAGTTCGTCATCCTCTGCCCGGACGACGCAGCCTCCACCGCGTGGGCGGACAGCCTGAGGGCTTGGCGCACGCTCCAGGGGATCAGCACCCAGGTGTTCACGACGGCCGAGATCGGATCGACCTGGCAGGAGATCCGCGACTTCCTCGTGAACGCCTACACCACGTGGACCGTCCCCCCCGCGGCCTTCCTGCTGCTCGGCGACTACCCCGGGTCCGGCGACGGCCGACTGGCCGGCGTCCCCGCTCCCCTCTATCAGGGCTACGCGGTCTCCGACAACCTCTACGCGGACATCGACGGCGACGGTCTGCCCGACATGTTTCACGGCCGAATCACCGCGCACACCAGTGCCGAGCTGGCCTTCATGGTCGGCAAGCTCCTCGCCCACGAACGAACGCCCAGCCTCGATCCGGGCTTCTACGCACACCCGGTCGTCGCCTCCGGCTGGGACCCCGACGGACGCACCGTCATGGAGATGGAGACGATCTACGGCTTCCAGGCCAACGTCCTCGGGAAGGAGCCGGTGCGCGAATACGTGGCGACCAGTCCTGGCACGATCTGGCCGGATCCGCAATGGGTCGCGACCTTCGGGCCCGGGGGCCTGGGGTACATCCCCGCCACCCCCGAGTATCTGCACGACTGGGGCGGCAGCGCTGCGCGTATCAATGCCGACATCAACGCCGGCGCCTTCATGGTGATTCACCGGGGAGCCGGCATGGAGACGGCGTGGGGCGATCCCTTGTACACCGTCGGCGACGTCGCCGGCCTCGCGAATGCCCGCTATCCCTTCGTCTTCAGCCTGGACGCGCTGACCGGCAGGTTCAACAGCGCGGGAACCTGTCTCACCGAGGCGCTGCACCGCTCGGCACACGGCGCACTGGGCATGATCTCGGCCACCGAGATCGGCTACGCGCTGCCGACCTGCCGGCTCATGCTTCACCTGTTCAACTCCATCTGGCCCGACTTCCTCTCCGGCGGCGGAGGCGGTGAGCCGGAGCTGCGGCCCGGGTGTGCTCTGGTCATGGCCAAGTACGCGCTGGCAATCGACGTGTGGCCGGTGAGCCCACAGCAGAAGCTGTTGACCTACCACCTCTTCCATCATCACGGCGATCCGCTGCTCGTGATGAACTCCGAGGTCCCGCAGCCGCTGCTCGTAGAACACGCGGGCTGCTGCCCCATCGGGGCAAGCGCCTTCAGCGTGCAGACCGAGGTGGGCGCGCTGATCGGCCTGACCGTGAACGGGGAGCTGATCGGCGTCGGCTCGGGCACCGGGGCGCCCGTGGCGATCCCGATCATACCTCCCACGCAGGCGGGCACGCTGCGGATCACCGTTACCCGGCAGAACCATCTGCGCTATGACGAGCGCGTGCCGATCCTGGACCCGAGCGGGGTGACGCAGCAACCCGCATCGCGATCCGATGCATTGCACCTCGCGCTGGTGGGCGCCAACCCCCACCTGTCGCCGGCGTGCTTCCAGTTCGCGATTCCCCCCTCGCTGGCGGGCGCGCGGGCGTCGCTGTGCATTCTCGATGCCACGGGCCGCAGCGTGCGCACGCTGGTCGACGGTCGGCAGGACGGGGGCACGCACGAGAGTCGTTGGGACGGAGCGGACGATGCCGGGGCACCGTCCGGGGCGGGTGTTTACTTCGCCCGCCTGACCTGCGGCGGCCAGACCGTGACGCGGCGGTTCGCGCGGCTGCAGTAGGCCGACGCGCGGCGCTTCACGCGACCCCAGTAGACGGATCTGCCACCGCCGGCACAGGGGTCGCGTCCCCGGGCCCATCCTGCTGAGCATCAGCGCAGGATCTCGCGCTTTCTCCCGCACCGGTGTGATTCTCGTCGGCCTCCCCCGTTTGTGTGGATAAGGGGGCTCACTTGCCCCTCGGGCACCAGGCAAGCGCGGGAGGCTACGATGAAGCGATCCATCCTGTTCCTGCTCATCCCGATGCTCGCGTCGCCGATGGCGGGGGCGGTGCTGACCCTCGAGCGCAGAGTCGTCGCCAACGGGGGCGGCACCCAGAGCAGCGAGGACTACGCCCTCAATGCCACCTGCGGGCAGGCGGCGATCGGCACCGTGAGCAGCGCCTCCAACTCCGCGCAGCTCGGCTTCTGGCACGCCGCCGGGGGCTCCAGCGCCGTGCCCGAGGACCCGGCCGCCGCTCCGACCAGCTTCGCGCTCGCCCCCGGCCCGGCCGGCCGACTCGGTTTCGTCGGCGGGGTCGCGTTCGCCGTCCCGTGCCGCAGCCAAGTTGAGATCCGCCTCTACGACGTGACGGGCCGATCGGTGCTCCTGCTCGCGAGCGGCACCTATGAGGCCGGCTGGCACCAGGCCCCGCTGGCGAGCCGAGGACTGGCGAGCGGCGTGTACTTCTGCCGCCTGACGGCGGAGGGCTGGGCCGGCACGCGCAGGTTCGTATTGATGAAGTAATGCGGAGGCGCGGGCGAGGCAGGTCCGGCAATCCAGACCACGTAGAGCGACAGGGGGAGGTTCGGGAATGAAGCGGACTCTGGTTCTGTTGGCGGCGATGCTGTGGGCCGGCGCGGCCGGGGAGGCCTGGGTCGAGCTGGCCGACTGGTTCGACGCGGTCAACCGCGATCCACGCTACCAGCTCACCTGCATCGGCGGCCACGCGCCGGTCTACGTGGCCGAGGAGATCTCCGGGAATCGCTTCAAGATCGCGGGGGGCGCGCCGGGCATGAAGGTCTCCTGGCAGGTGACGGCCGTGCGCAACGACCCAGCAATCGCGAAGTACCGGATGCCCGTGGAACAGGAGAAGCCTGCGCCGGACCGGGGCAAGTACCTGGAGCCGGAGTTGTACGGCGCGCCCGACACGCAGCGCATCGGACGGCTGGAGGACAAGACGCAGCCGTAGGCTGGCCCACGGAACCAGAAGCGTCTCCCGCCCGTCTGCCGCCCCACGCCGTCCGGGGAGGCGCTGCGCAGGAACCCAGAGGGCAACGCGGGCTCGAGGTATCCTAGCTGATAACGGTTGTACGCAGAGACTTGGCGATGGGCAACAGAAGTGCGGCGGAGAACCAGGCGAGAGTCACGGCGGGTGCATGCAATCGCTGGCGCTGGATTCCCGGAACCAAGGCGACTACTATGGTCTTGCCGTCGCAGAGACGGATGCGCGCGATCCGCCATTCGAATCCGCGGCAGACTGCATCCGATCCGCCTCGCGCGCAGGCAGTCAAACAACTTTGTGTCCCGCATCGTCAGCGTTCGGCGCTGGCTGTCTACCCATGGCATCGCAGATCCAGAGGACCACACCGGGCAGGCGTAATCCACAGGCTTCGACAGCGGCTATAGGAGGGAGTGATGAGAGGACTATCCACTGGTAAACGGGCCGCCGGGCTGATCGCTGGGCTCGTCCTGGTGCTGCCTTCGCTGGCGGCGGCACAGATCGAGCTCGACCTGAGCGTCAACGGCACCGGCGGGGCGGTTGTCAGCAACGCCAGCTACGTGCACGGGTGCACAGTGGGGCAGGCTGTGGTGGGTACTACGACCAGCGTCCTGTACATCCACAACATCGGGTTCTGGTTCCCGCTGGGCAACGCGTACTCCGATGTCCCCGAGCCCCTGCCCGCGATCCCGACGGAGTTCGCCCTGGACTTCAGGGGATCGAATCCGTCCGGATCTGGAGCCAGGATCGCTTATGCGGTTCCGGTTCGCGCGCAAGTGACCCTCAGGCTCTTCGACATCACCGGCCGCGAGGTCTGGGCGTTCACCCCCGGGCAGGTGGAACCGGGCTATCACGAGACCGACATGCGCGCGCCCGGCTTGGCCGGAGGCATCTATTTCTGTCGCATGGACGCCAAGGGATTCTCGGCGACCAAGAAGCTGGTGTTGCTGCGCTAGGCGCTCCGCGGTGCCGGGCCGGCACGCGAGGCGCACTGGGGTGCGCCGGCGCGCCTACCGCGCCCGGGAGGGCATGGGAACGCCGCCTCACGATCGGCGGCATCTCGAGGAGGTTTTGAACATGAAACGCATTGCAGGGCTCTGCGCCCTTTTGCTCTTGGCGACCGTGAACGTCGCCACGGCCACCGTGCCCGCCACCTTGAGCTACCAGGGGCTGCTCAAGGACGCAAGCGGGGTGGTCATCCCCAATGGCACCTACAGCCTGACCTTCAGGATCTACGGCCAGCCTTCCGGCGGCACGGCTCTGTGGACCGAGACGCAGTCGCTGCCGGTGACGGACGGCGTGTTCAGCGCCGTGCTGGGCTCGGTGACGCCGCTCACCCTGAACTTCGACGCGCAGTACTGGATCTCTCTCCAGGTCGCGGGCAGCCCTGAGTTGCCCCGGGTCGTGCTGACCTCGGCGCCTTACTCGCTCCGCGCCGGGGTGGCCGAATCGCTGGTCGGTGGCACCGGCGACATCACCGCGGTCTACGCGGACAACGGCTTGACCGGCGGCGCCACCAGCGGAGACGCGCACCTGGCAGTCGGCGCCGGCACCGGACTGGTGGCGGAGGCCGACCTCGTCCGCCTGACCGATCCCTACGTGAGCGGCACGGCCTATGACAGCCGCTTCGTCAACGAGGCTCAGTCGAACGCGGTCACGGCCGACATGGTCGTCCCGAACATCGTGAGCAGCGTGGACGGGGTCATCAACGACGGCGGCAACATAGACCTCATCGCTGGCGCGAACATCACGATTGTTCCGGACGACATCAACAACACGATCACGATCACCTCCACCGGCGGCGGGGGGATCGGTGGCAGCGGCACGACGGGCCGTGTCCCCAAGTTCACCGCCGCGACCACCCTCGGCAACTCGCTGATCTCAGACACCGGCTCGAGCGTGACCGTCGACGGGCCCACGACCATCGGCGCGTATGTCGAGGATGCAATGGTCAAGCAGGGCGACTCCAATCCCGGTGAGGGGCGCAACACGCAGCAGCTCACCGTCTATGGTCGCGAGCAGACGATTTACGCAAGACTCAACGAGGCAAACGCGACCGAGGACGCGCGCGCCGCCATCTATGGGTACCGCACGCGCGCCGTCCAGAATGACGGCAGTGGGTACGGCTACGGCTACACGAACAATGCCATCGTGGGATACAACTACTGGGGTGACCTGTACTCGTTCGGCGTGGCCGGGTACTCGTACAACGACTACACGCGCACCGGGGGAGTCCTCGGATCCGATCAGGGGGGCAACTACTGGGGCGCCTTGGGATACAAGGACGATCAGAGCCGCACCTGGGGCTTCTACACACCCAACGCCTCCTACTACGGCGGCGACATGACGATCGACGGCCACATCCGCATGAGCAAGGACTACGGCAGCGGTCTGGGCGGTGTGGCAATCAAGGCCGAGAACACCAACTCGGGCGGCATCGCGCTGTGGGCTGTCACGCACGGTACGGACGCCACGATCGTGGCGACGCAGAACGGTACGGCCGACGTCATCCGGGGCTTCACACCGACCGGGCTGAAGTTCCGCGTCACGAACACGGGTCGGGTGATCACGCCGGTCGTGGAGATCACCGGGGGATCGGACCTGGCCGAGCCCTTCGCGCTGTCCGGGCAGGACGAGATCCCCGCGGGCGCGCTGGTCGTGATCGATGATGAACACCCCGGGCAGCTCAAGCTGAGCGACCGTCCCTACGACAACCGCGTCGCGGGCGTGGTGAGCGGCGCCGGCGGGGTGGATCCGGGCCTCACGCTGAGCCAGGCCGACAAGTTCGACGGCGGGCGGAACGTGGCTCTGACCGGGCGCGTCTACGCGCTGGCGGATGCGTCGGGTGGTCCGATCCGCCCGGGCGATCTGCTCACCACCTCGAGCCGACCCGGCCACGCCATGAAGGCGACCGATCCCAGCCGCTCTCATGGGGCGGTGATCGGCAAGGCGATGTCCTCCCTGGACGGCGGCACGGGGCTCGTCCTCGTGCTCGTCAACCTGCAGTAGGCCAGCGCCGGTCGAGACCGCCGGGGCAACCCCGCGGTCGACCGACGAGACAAAGGAGGACAAGCCATGAGAAACGATAGACAAGTGCGCAGAGACGCTGTCGCGGCCGCGCGAGGCCGTGCGAGGCTGGCGGTCGCTGCGCTGCTGCTGGCCTGCATCGCTGTCACGTGGACGGACGCTGCTTCGGCGCAGGCCCCGTTCACGGATGGAGCCGTCAACCCCGCGCCGGCGGGCGTGCAAGTGCCCCGTGCCACCCCGCGCGCGATCGCACTCGGACTGCCCATGGGGAACCTCTTCGGCGCGACCCATCGTCTCGAGACGCCACCGCTCGATGTGCCGGCCTTGCTGGCCGAGGACAGGGCCGCCGAAGAGGGGCCCCAGCGCACCGGGGTCGTGCAGGACTTCGCGCCTCAAACGGGCGAGGCCGGGCAGTGGACGGTCCTGCCGGACGGCGGGCATCTCTGGACGATGACCTTCGCGGCCCCGGGCGCCGCGGCCCTGCGGCTGCGTGTCCGCCCGTGGGATCCCCCGGCGGGCGCGGAGCTGATCCTGTTCAACGCACGAAACCCTGAGGAGTCCGTGGGACCCTTCACGAGCTCGCTGCCGATCCGGCAGGACGAGTTCTGGAGCGCGATCGTCTACGCCGACGAGGTCAATGTGGAGTACTACCTTCCTCCGGGTGTCGATCCGCAGGAGCCGCGCTCCGTCATCACCGTGGACGGGCTGCTCAACCAGTACCGCGATCCGCTGGCCACGCAGCTACGGGAGCTCTGGTGCCACCTGGACTTGTTGTGCTACCCGGCCTGGGTTCCCGAGGGGGACGGCGTGGCTGCCATTGCCAATATCGTCTACCCCTACTCGTACTTCTGCTCGTCGGGGATGTTGAACCGGAGTCCGACGGACTATACATCACTCCTCGCGACCGCCAACCACTGCGGCATCAACACGAGCAACGAGTCGTCGGTCATCGTCACCTGGTTCTACCAGACGTCGGTCTGCAACGGCACACCTCCGAGTCCATCCACGCTCCCGCAGACGCTGGGCTGCGCGGCGCTCGTGAACGACACGAACACCGACTACTGCCTGGTCGGCCTGCAGGACAGTGGTACCGGCGGCGTGATGTACCTCGGGTGGGATGCCAACTACTGGTCCAACGGGTCGAGCGGGACATTGATCCACCATCCGGACGGGTCCTACAAGCGGATCACCTTCGGCACGAAAACAGCCGACGTGACGAGCTGCATCCCGGCCCAGGCCTGGCAGATCTACGTCGCCCACGGGGACGGCGAGGACGAGCCTGGCTCGTCAGGTGCCCCGATGTTCGACTCGGCCCACAGGGTCAGAGGCACCGCGAGCTGTGCCACGTGGAGCTGCTACAGCGACGACATCATCGAAGCGGGTCGCTTCGACCTGGCGTACGACAAGCTCGCGCCCTATCTGGTGCCGACCGATCCCGTGTACGTCAACGCGGGGTACGTCGGTGTCGAGCAGGGCACGTACGCGCAACCGTTCCAGCGCTTCAAGAAGGGCTTCTTCGCTGTCATCCGGGGGCACGATCTCTATGTCCAGGCGGGCTCCTACCATGAGGCGCTGGTGATCGACAAGGCGATGATCGTCCACTCCCTGAACGGCAGTGCGGTGATCGGGCAGTAACGGGCGGAAGGCAGTGGATCGCCAGGTTGCCCAACGCAGAGGGCCGGCCGCAGCGTGGACGCGTGCACCGGCCCTCACTGCGCGGGCTGGACGTTGCGGAACATGAAGTAGGCCGCCGCGATGAGGCAGAGCGTCGCCCATACGTAGTCGAGCGACAGACGCTGCTTCATGTAGAAGGCGCAGAAGCCGGCGAAGACGAGCATGGTGATCACTTCCTGGATCACCTTGAGCTGACTGAGCGAGTAGTGCTGGGAGCCGATGCGATTGGCCGGGACCTGCAGGCAGTATTCCAGGAAAGCAACGCTCCAGCTCAGGATGATGACGATCAGGAGCGGCTTGTGGCGGTGGTCCTTCAGATGGCCGTACCACGCGTAGGTCATGAACAAGTTGGATCCAACGAGCAACGCGATCGGCGCGATCTTTGGCATGGTGTCTCCCCCGCGGGCCCCTCACCGGCCTGAACCTCTCCGGCCGCTGGCGGGCCCCGGCTTCCCCGCCGGCCCGGCTGCAAGCGGACCGGCCGACCTGCCCCTGTGGCAGTTGTCGGCCGGACAATCGGGGGATTGTACCAGCGTCGGGGTCGCGCACAGCCAGTTCTTGCACCTGCGGTGCGACCCCGCAACACCCGCCGCGCAATCGGTCGATGAACCCCCCGCCGCAGGGCGACCGTGCCCCGCGGCAACCCAGCGTCACTCCCCTCCACCCGCCAACCACAACAGCGACTGCGCGGCGGCCGTCTGCGTGGCCGTTTCGTCGAAGAAGTAGGGGTGGAACGCAAAGCAGACGATCTTGCCGCGCCGGATGCCGAAGCGGAGATCCTCTTCGGTGACCGTGGTGCGCCAGGCGATCGGCCTGTCGTTCAGGTCATGACCGGCATCCGAGCGGCATCGCGCGGTGTAGATCGGCTCGAGGCCCTCCTCGCGTTCGTACCACGGCGAGAGGCCTGCCTCGGTGGGGTTGGGCACGAGGCACTCGTAGAAGTACTCGCCCCGCTTGTTGTCCGGGTCCTGCGGCAGACCGCCCCACCGCGAGTAGTCGAGGCAGATGTCGGGAAAGGCTGGATCGGCCGACACCGCCCGCACCAGGGACTGCAGATCGCGCGCATCGTCGGTGCCGCGCGGCTTGTTCACGGCCCCGCGCAGGTGGAGGTACTGCCACAGGAAACCGAATCGGTTCCAGGTCTGTTGGTTGCTGAGATCATCGGGGGAGGGTGTCTTGGGAGGACCCTCGTCCGGCGGAAACGCCTTGGTGATCTTGGTGACGGGGCCGCCCCAGGCGAAGAGCAGCAGGTTGCCCCCCGCGCCCACGTAGCGCGACAGGAGCATGTTCACGGCGGCCAGGCTGAGGGCGTTGTCCTGCTGGCTCGTCTGGCCGTTGGCGCAGTCCCAGATGACCGTCTGGTGCTCCCCTAGAATGTCCAGAAAGTTGTCCGGAATGCTGACACCTGGTGAGGAGCCCTCGTCAGGGAACACGGAGAAGGTGGTCGGCACCTCGCCAGGAGGCAGGAAGTCCCCCATGCACGCGAGCATCCGGTCCCGCCACGCGTCTTCGGGGACGTCGTCCGTCCGCACTCCGTCGACTCTCCGCGGGCAAGACCGTTGATCATCCACGACCAGGAATCTTCTCGTGAATCCGAACTGCGCCAGGGTGATGTTCACGACGCATCGCGTCTCCGTCTCCTTCTTGTTCGAGACGTCGCGCATCTTCAGGTAGAAGTAGTGGACCTTGGGACCATCCGCGGGAAACGAGATCACGTCCTGCATCTGGTCGCGCGGTGCCCAGCCGATCCATCCGCCGCGACCGTCAGTTGCTCGGAAGGGCTCGTCCTCATCCCCGGGGTCGGGGATGTCGAAACCGTAGTTGCACGGTCCGGGTTCCGTGCCACTGGCCGAGGCATCGGCCTGCCACTGGAGGCGGAAGCGCTGTCCGGGCGCGATGGTGACCTCCCACGGATCGGCGAAGACACCGGTATCGAAGCTGTGGCGTCCCATCGACGGCTCGAACACGGCGACGTTGATCCGGGTGTCCACGACGAGGAAGGTGACCCAGTTGCGGTTGCGGCTGCGATCCCCGAAGACTCGCTGCTCGACCGCGCCCGCTTCGTCGATCGCGCGCACGGCGAATCCGTACCGCGACCCGACCTTCATCTCCTCGAGCCACTGCTCGGTCACCGTGCCGGGGACGCGCTTCCAGGCGCGCTTGGCGCGGGCGAGGTATTCGCTGACGCTGTCGGCGGGGAAGTCTGCCCCCTTGGGCGCCTGCAGCAGGTTTTCGGCCTTCTCGAATAGCTCCGCGACATCCTTCAGCCGCGTCACGTCGATGCCCGGGTCGGCAATGTGCTTGATCTCGTAGTAGGCCGGCTGCTGATCGGCGCTGGCCGCGTCGAGGTCCTGGCCGGACCAGGTGAACCGCAAAGTGGAAGCCCAACGGGCGTCCTCGTTCCCGTCCGGGGATTCGATTTCGCTGGTCGGCGCGATGGTGTGGGCGTTGAAGAGCCGGATGTCGGGGCAGGAGCGGTAGTACTTGTCGTCGACCGCCCGGACGTAGAAGGTGTGCCAGTCGCCATAGCCGTCCGGTTCCGCATAGGTGGCGGCCCGCGTGACGATCCAATCATCGAAGCTCGTGGTCCGGTGCCAGGCATTCTCCGAGATCGTGTCGTCCACGGCCCATTCGAACCAGCGGATGACACCGTCCCGGTCGGCCCCGTACCAGTAGAAGTGGACCCGATTCTCCCCGATGTCGGCCGCATTCTCGAGCACGCCGCCCGTGATGCCCACGGTGGGGCGCTGGTTGCCGGCGGGTTGGCCCGCGAACTCATCGTCGGGGATCAGGAGGCATTGCGCGCCCAGGAGGGCCAGGAGGCAGAGGCACGCCAACGGGAGCATCCGGGCGAACGCCTTGAAGGTCAGGCCGGGGGGGTACATGCGACACATCCTCCTTCGCGGGGGGCGTCCAGGAGTCGTGCCCGATGGCATGCGCCGGCGGATGGAGCCCACGGTGGTCGCTGCGCGGCGCCTGGGGTGTGGAACGCGCACCGGCGCCCTTGGTCTCGATCGGTCCGCCCGACACTGTCAACCATAGTCAGGAGACGGCGGAGTCGTGAGACTTACTTCACGTTCCTGCGGTATGGCCAGCATGGCGAAGGCGACCAGGCATGGCGTCGCGGATGTCGGCGTCGGTCTGAGACGATGCTCCCAGGCCCTCTGCCCCGGGAGGAACCTGCTGCAGCACGAGCGTCCCCACCTTGCGCCGCGGGTAGCGCAGTCGCACCACGTCGTGCACAGCCGGCAGTGCATGGCGCTCGTCGGTGATCAGGTAGTACTCGGGGAAGCTGAAACGCCGGCGGTCGTAGATCGGTCGAGCGACCCGTCCCTCCAGGGCCACGGCCAGATGGATCAGGTCCGGGCCCGGTTCGATCACGATCGGGCGGTCATCCGCAAGCAGCGCTGCCACCTCTTCAGCCGCGACGTCCGAGTTCCACTTGCACGCGGCCCGATAGGCGTAGATGCCATGTTCGTAGAATCCCAGGACCACGGCCGCCACGGCCAGGGTGTAGGTGACCACCCGGTAGCGGAAGCGCGACAAGGCGAGGGCCACCGCACCGGTGGCGAGCAGCCCGATGCCACCCGCGAGGAGCCCGAACTCCAAGCTCGTCCACCCGGCGACAATGCAGACGCCAGCGAGGAGCCACAGCAGGACCCGACCCGGCCACACGGGCATGCGGCGCGCAAGATCGATCCGGTGGGCCACCACGATGGCGAAGAAGGGCACCGCCGGCAACATGTAGCGGTCCCGGGACCTCGCCGCGAGGGTGAAGATCAGGAGCGACGAAACCAGAATCCACAAACTCGTTTCGTACAACCAGCCGGAAGAGCGCTCGCGGCGGCGAATCGCCAGGAGCACGAGCGACCAGGGCAACAGCACGATCCACAGGCGCACTGGATAAACGGCGATGTGCGCCAACCACGAGCCCACGTTGCCCAAGGCCTTGCCGGAGATCTCGGAGGCGGCCGTGCCGAGCATCGCCTCGGAGTGGCCACCGGCACGCAGCGCAAGCGCCCATGCCACGGGCAGCACGAGCGACAGCCCCAGATGCGTGGCGAGTCGGAGTGCCGCACGGCGGCGCTCGGCGCGTTGGAGCAGCGCGTGGATCAACAGCCCGGGATAGAAGAAGAGCGGCGAGACGCCTTTGGTCAGGATCCCCAGTCCCATGCAGAGCGCCGACAGCAGCAGGAGGCCCGTCTGCCTCCTGCCGCGCAGATACGCCACGTAGGACAGGAAGGTGAGCGCCCCAAGCACCATGTCCGGTTCGGCCATGTTCCCGTACTCACACATGGTGAGGTAGCAGGTGAGCGTGACGAGCGCCGCGAAGTAGACACGCTCGCGGTCCCCTTCGGACTCGCTGCCAGACACGGCCGGGCGTTGAGCACGCATGGCCATGGCAGCGGTACCGGAGAGAATCAGCAGGGCGACGACCGAGAGCGTCCGCGCCGCGCGGGGTGTTACCGGAAGCTGGCCGCCCGAGGCCAGAACGATCAGCCAGTTGTAGAAGGGAGGTTTCTTGTAGTACGGCACCTGATAGATGGTCGGCATGAGGTAGTTGCCGGTGAGAATCATCTCCTGCGCGACGATGACCCGACGCGGCTCCTCGTGGATCCAGGCCATCCGGTCGATGTGCACCAAGAGCGTGATGACCACCCAGGCGAGCAGGAACCAGCCGCCCGCGGCCAGCCGGCCGGCCGGCACGGGGCCTGTACGCGCCCGGGTCACGCAGCCTGCCTCTCCGGACCGTCGCTCGCGGGGTGCCGAATCAGGTGGATGTTGCGCATGTAGATCAAGAAACCGGCCGATTGACCCAGGATGAACACGGGATCGCGCTTGTGGATGGCATAGAACAGGAGCATCGCCGATCCCGCCATGCTGAGGTACCAGAAGAGCGGGGGCATGACGCTCTTGCGCGCCCGCTCCGAAGCCAGCCATTGGACGACGAAGCGCGACGCGAAGAGACCCTGGGCCACGAAGCCGATCACCAGCCACACAGTCTCGGCCGACAATGATGAGAGCCACTGATGGATCGCTGACAGCATCTCATACTCCGTCATGATGGCCGGAGCCGCACGAGACGCGGTCCGGCGATGGGCTTGCGCAAAGAGCGGGTCCGTTCACGGATTGCTCACGGATCCGCGGTCGGGCCTGCCGGGACTTGAGCCATCGGACGCCGAACGTGTCCACGATCCCCACCCAGAGTCGGTTGTGGACACCGTACTTGGTCCGCCCGTATTGACGCGGCCGGTGGTTGACCGGGATCTCGGTCAAGGAGTAGCCGCGCATGGCCAGCAGCGTCGGCAGGAAGCGGTGCATGCCCCGGAAGTCGGGCAGCTCGCGGGCGCAGTGCGCGCGCATGCCGCGCAGCGAGCAACCGACATCCGTGACGCGTTCGCCCGTCAGGCGATTGCGAAAGCCGTTGGCGATGCGCGAGGAGACGCGGCGCACCAGCGTGTCCTGGCGCCGTTCGCGCACCCCGTTGACGACGTCGGTCTCGCAGGCCTGGAGGACCTCCAAGAGGCGCGGGATGTCGCGCGGGTCGTTCTGCAGATCGGCGTCCAGGGTGATGATGTACTCTCCCCGCGCCAGGCGGAACCCGGCCGCCAGCGCGGCGGACTGACCGCAGGACTGCTCGAAGCTCACGTAGCCGTGCTCGGGCCGGCGAGCGGCAAGTTCGCGCAGGCGCTCGAGGGTGCCATCCCGGCTGCCGTCATCGATCCACAGGCACTCCCACGCCAGACCGGTCGCATCCAGGACGGTCTCGATCTCGTCGCTCAGGACCCCCACCGACTCCGCCTCGTCGCGGGCCGGGACGACGATGCTCACGGCAGGGACTCCAGGCCTGTCCGCGTTCATTCGCATTGACCGGAATGGTATTCGGGTCACAGGGGGGCGTCAAGAGGGCTGGGCCGCCTGCCCGGAAGCAGGTGCCGCGCCGCCTCACGCAGCGGCGCACTCCTGCGCGAACGGCAGAGAGACTTCGAACGTGAAGGTCGATCCCTCCCCGACCGTGCTCGAGAGCGTGATGTCGCCGCCCATCATGCGGGCCAGCTCGCGGGAGATCGTGAGCCCGAGCCCCGTCCCGCCAAAGGAACGCGCCGTGGACCCATCCGCCTGGCGGAAGCTCTCGAAGATGATCTCCCTCTTTTCCGCGGGGATCCCAATTCCCGTGTCGATCACGCGAACCGTCAGCTCACAGCGCCCGGGCACGGAGGCGACGGCGCCGGCCAACTCGATCGTCACCCGACCGCAGGCCGTGAACTTGACCGCGTTGGAGAGCAGATTGAGGAGAATCTGCAGGATGCGGTGGCCATCTCCGATGAGCGGCGGCAGCGGCGCCGTCGGCAGGCGGCACTCGAGCGTCAGTCCCTTCTCCTCCGCCTTGGGACGCAGCATCGACGCCGCGCGGTCGATCACCTCTTCGGCTCGGAAGGGCGCCTCGGCCAGTTCCATTCTGCCCGATTCGATCTTCGAGAAGTCCAGGATGTCATTGATGAGCGCCAGCAGGCTGTCGCCGGACTTCTGGATGTTGGTCACCCATTCCGCCTGCTCCGGGCTGAGGGTTGAGATGCTCAGCATGTCGGTCAGTCCGATGATCCCGTTGAGCGGCGTGCGGATCTCGTGCGAAACGTTGGCCAGGAACTCGGACTTCGTACCGCTCGCATGCTCGGCCGCTTCCTTGGCCGCCCGCAGTTCCGTGGTTCGCTCCTGCACCATGATCTCCAGCCCTTCGGCATAGCGCTGCACCTGGGCCTGCGACATGCGAAGCTTCCGGTTGCCCGCTTCGATCGCGGCCGCCATCGCGTTGAAGCTCGACCCGAGCTGCCCGATCTCGTCGGGCCCTGCATCCGTGATCCTCGTGGTCAGGACACCGCCGGCAAGCTTCTGGGCGCCCTGTGCAAGGTGTTGGAGCCGCGAGGCGACGCGTTGAAAGAGCAGGTTCGAGATCAACATCGACACCGAGAGCGCCAGCACGGCGGTCAGGCCGACGAGGAGACGCCCCTCCAGAGCCCGCAGCCTGTGGCGGCTCAGGTCGGCCAGCAGGACAACCGTGCCCACTGGCTGGCCGCGATAGCGTACGGCGCGAACCACACGCATGGAGGATTCGCCCGCGAGGTCCGACTCGTTCAGTCTGGATCCCGCAGAGGCGTCGTCGACGATGAAGCTGCGGCCGGCTTGCCGATCGTAGCAGGCCACGGGCTTGGAGGTCGTGTCCAGCAGCCAGGCAAAGCGGATGTCGGGGAGCACGCTGAGCGGGGTGAGTGCTTCGGCAGCCGCGTCGGCATCACCGAACACGAGCGCCGGAGCGGCGCTGTAGCCGACGACCGACGCCGTCTGTTCGGCCATCTCGACGCCGTTGGCGAGGAGCTGACCGTGTTCGCGGTGCAGGAAGAACAGCCCGAGGCTGACGACGGCAATGGTCGTCGTCAGCAGCGTGAAACCGAGCAGTCGTTCACGCAAGGAAAGGCGTGAGATCACTTCCCGCAGATGCACCTCTCCCCCGTCATCTCAGCACAACCGCGCTCGGTCCTCGCGGACCAGGATGATCCCCTGGTGTCCGTGCGCGAGTTGCAGCAGCCGCGAGCTGATCTTGATCGCCGCCGCGCGGGCGGCAGCCAGGTTGATGTCAAAGCAGATCTTGGTCGACTCCCGACTGAGAATGATCACCGTGTCGCGGCCCGACTCCAAACGGCTGTCGATGGTGAGCACGCCGGCCCGGTGCGCTCTCTCGATCAGGTCAGGCGCTCCCCCCGTCGCGGTGCCGGCCAGCACCAGGATGTCGAGGGGAGTCGGGTCACCCGAACTGCTCACTGCTTCCACATGCACGACCCGAGGGACCCCCGGGAGCAGCCCTCCCTCCGGCTGGGCATTGTGTTGGGCGGCCAGCCGATCGAGGGCGGCAAGCAGTTCCTCCCCATCCACGACGCCGATGCGCAGGGTATCCCCGAGCGGGTGCGACCACGTCAGGAAGGCCGGGAACTTCAGGATGAAGGCAGCGCGGATCTCCGCCTCCGGCAACTGGCGTTGCGCCAGGGTCGGGGTCGACACGGCGAGCAGCGCCCCGCAGGCAAGCGCAGCTACGAGCGCAAGCCGATGCCACCTGGCGTGTCGCGAAGGACTACCGGCGCCGGGGACCATGGATCTGCCTACGTCCGCGTGCTGGTCGCCGCCTGGACCAACTCCCGCCGGACAGTTGTGGACAGACTCTTTCCCTCGGGAGTCCGAAACCCGCAACTCCCGCGGTTCACATGGGTAAACATCGGCCAATGCCGGATGGGTCTTTAGGTGACGGCTCCGGCAGAAGCCGAGGGGCTGACCGAGGGCGCGCGTGCTCCCATGCGCGAGTGGCCCCTGCGCAGCGCAATATTGCGCAAGGGACAGGTGAAGAGCGCCGAAGGAATCTGGGGATGTTTACGGTGGTTGGCAAGCTCGCTGAGCAGCGCGCGGGATGGCCCGCCCATCTTCGTCTCAGAGTAGAGGATCGCCACGATGAGGAACACGAATCTGACCGCGGCGCTGTGGGCGGCCTGCCTCGCGATGCTCGGCGCAGCGGCCTCAGCGACGACCTCGTGTGCCAGCGTGCAGGTATCCCCGGGCGCGGATCCTCGGGCATCATCTGTCGAGCGCGATCTCGAAGCTCGCGACATCATGACCCTCCGGCTCGAGGATCTGCTCAACGTCGAGATCCTCGTGGCATCCGCTGAGCCCAGCACCGTGCGGGATGCGCCGGCGGTTGTGACCGTGGTGACCCGCGAGGAGATCCAGCAGTCGGGCGCCCGTGATCTGATCGATGCCTTGCGACTCGTCTCGGGATTCGAATTCGGCATAGACATCTGGGGCGTCATCGGTGTCGGCTTCCGCGGACACTGGGGTCACGAGGCCAAGATCATGCTCGCCGTGGACGGCTTGGTGCTCAACGAGCTGATGTACGGCAACCTCGCATTTGGCGAGCACATACCCGTCGATGCGATCGAGCGAATCGAGATCATACGCGGCCCGGGCTCGGTGATTCACGGCAACTTCGCCGAGCTGGGGGTGATCAACGTGGTCACGAGAATCGGGGCGGAGCGGACCGGTCTTCGTGGCGTCCTGGCCGCCGGGACCTTCGAGGACGGCGTCTCGCGTGGCAGGATCGGGGCCAGCTACGGAACCGCGCTGGGCAGCGAATCCTACTTGGGCGCCTCCGTGTTTGGGTCCAACGCTAGGCCGAGTCTGCGAACCTACACGGATATCTTCGGGAACTCGTACGATATGGAGGATGATCACGACCTGCGGGCCCTGAATCTCGGTTTGCACTACCGCCAGGGACCCGTACGCGCGCAGTTCTACTACGACGGGTACAGAACCACGTTTCGGGACGGGTACGACGCGATTCTCCCCGCGTCGATCGGCGCGGATTTCATATCCTATCTGGGCGACATCTCTTGCGTTTTCACCCCGCGGCCCGGTCTCACGATCACACCCGTCCTGAAGGCGAAGTATCAGGAACCGTGGAGAAGCACGGACGTTCCTCCGGAGGATTTCTCCTTCTACAACCCCACCGCTCAGCAGTATGGCGCCACGCTGAAGATGAACTGGGACGCTTCGGACACTTTCTCTCTGCTCGCTGGTGGCGACTACGATCGCGAAGAGGGGCGCTACAGTGACGAGATGCCCTACACCTTCTCCAATGGCAAGAAGAGCATCGACTTCCGGCGCAGTGCTGTCTTTGCTGAGGGGTACCTCAAGACCGTCCCGGCGCATGTGACCATGGGCCTGCGCATCGAGGACCACAGTGCGTACAACAGCGCAGTCACGCCACGCGTGGGGATCACGCGGTTCTTTGGCGCCACGCACGTCAAGCTCATCTACAATCGCTCCTTCCGTGCCCCGAGCATCGAGCAGATCTCCTTCGGCCAAGACGTCGAGACCGAGGAGGCCGACGTCTACGAGATGGAAGTCGGCCACCAATTCGGCAATGTGGCCTATCTGGGCGCCAACATCTACGACATTCAGGTTCACCGTCCGATCTTCTATTTCTACGACACGGAGGAAGAGATCGACACGTTCCGCAACCTCGACGACCTCGGGTCGCGGGGCTTCGAGCTCGAGGGACGACTCCACGGGCGACTGGGTCAGCTCACCGCACGGCACTCGTTCTACACGGCCTCGAAGCGGGACTTGGATTACTATGCCGCTCCCGGCGACGACGATCTGTTCCTGGCCTTCCCAGCACACAAGTTTACCCTGGCCGCGGGGATTCATGTCACGCACGCGCTGAGCGTGAACCCGTCGCTGATCTGGACGAGTGCACGGCATGCGTACGACCGCTATGACCCCGAGACAGAACAACCGCTGGCGAGCAAGCTGCCGGCCGAGGCGCTGACCCACCTCTATCTGCTGTACGAGGGTTTGTACGGCGGCGCCGTTGACGTGGGCCTGGGCGTCTACGATCTCTTCGACACCAACCACGATTTCATCCAACCGTACAATGGGCAGCACGCACCGTTCCCGGGGCCGGGACGGGAGATCGTGTTGAAAGTGGGGCTGGACCTGGAGTAGGCCGGCGTCCCCTGGCGCCCGGGCCCGGCGGAGTGGGATGCGGCCGGCTCGGTCGCGACCGCGATCAGTAGTAGTTCCTCAAGGTCAACCGCCGGGTCTCGCCCCCGGCGAGGGTGAGCGTGACCTCCCGCCCGGCCTGGGCGTAGTTCCACTCCCCCGTCTCCTTCCAGTACCTCACTGGATCGATCGATTCGCCGTCGACGGCGACGATGCGATCCCCGATCTTCCAGCCGGTCTCTTCGGCCGGACTGCCGGGAGCGACGAACACGACCTGCAAGGTGTCCCCAGCCAGCTCGAGGGCCAAGCCGCTGCGCTCCCTGCGGAAGGCCCCGTCATCCCAACCCTGACCCGGCTCCAGATAGAGGCATTCGCTCGGATAGTCGAAGAGCACCCGGAAGCGTGAGAGAATGCCGGCGCCAAGTCTCCCCGCCTGGCGCCGCGTGCCCTCGGAACCCGCTCCGAGACCCGAGAAGGTGGCCGGCACGTTTTCGAGGACGAAGCCCGCGATGGTGAAGGAACGCAGGGTCGTCGCCTTCGAGGTCGTGCGTCCCCCGACGCCCCCGCCCAGGTGTTCGGAGATCGGGGAACGCCCATCGAGGAGACGGTGCTCCTCGGCGTAGGCGCCGTAGACCTCGAGGGTCCCCCCGCTCCCGGTATCCAGATGGAAGCGCGCCGGCCCGAGATTCTCGATCGCGGCCTCGATCTCGCGGTGCCCGCCCTCCATCGGAAACAGGGGCGCCTTCTGCCCGGGGCCCTCGTAGTGGAAGGTCGCGGGATCGAGAAAGCGGATGCGAGCGTTCGGGTAGTCCAGGTCGACGATGAGGTTGTTGAACACCTCCTTGCCGAAGATGACGGGCAGCGGGCGCCCCAGCATCCGGCCGGTGCTGGCGAGATCGATCACGACCACGCTGAGGCTGTCCGCCAGGAGCCCCGCCGCCTCGATTCGCACGCCGGAGACGATCGCGGCGGTCGTGTTCCCTCCGGCCCCCTCGGCGGCCAGCTCCCCCGCGGCCTCGAGCCCGAGCGTATCCGCGAAGGCGCGGTCCAGCACCGTCATCCCCGCGCCCGAGTCGAGGAGCAGATCGGTCTCCACGCCGTTGACCCGACCTCGCAGGTAGAGATATCGATGGCGGAACAGGTCGACGGGGCTCCAATCGGTGGCCGTCCCTTGCGCGATGCGGACCGGCTTCTTGACCGGCAGGGGGGGATCGAAGAGCGCGTCGGCGAGGTGGGTGTTGATCTCGATCCCCTCCCACTGGATGAGCTGGTTCTCCGCCGGGTTCGACATGCTCGTCTCCTGGCGGAAGGGGAATCGCAGTCCTTCGACCTCGCGCCACTCGGTCAGATGGATCCAGGACTCCTCGTTGTCGACGCGGCTGCGCTGCCACTCCAGACCGCCGTCGGCGGGATCGAGGAGCAGATCGAACTCGTCCCCGTTGGGATAGGTGAAACGCACATCCTCCCAGCTTCGCCCCGCCCGCTCGAGCATCCCCTGGTGGGTGATTGCGGTGCCCTCTCCCTGCAGGTGAAGGCCGAAGGCGCGGGCCAGCGCCCGCCGCTCCTCTTCCGCTTCATGCTGCCCGAGGGGCTCCGGTTGGCCGGATGGACTGAGGGAGTAGGCCTCTGCGGGCGTGACGGTCGTGCCGCCCTCGAGGACCATCAGATCGTACGTGGCCCGCATGTAGCCATCGCGGCGAGACCTGGCCGCGATGGTGCCGCTCAGGCCGGACGCGCTCAGTTTCCCGCTCTGCGTGATGTCTTGAAGCCCCGCCAGACGTTCCCAACCCCCGAGCCAGGCCACATGGCGCTCGATGGCCGCAGCAGCGGGAGATGCAGCGTCGTGCGCGCTCGCGGCCGCTGCCGGGCGCCGGACTGCATCCAGGACGCGGTCGTAAAAGACCTGGATCGGCCGGCTCGACTCCTCGCCGGTCTTGGCGTCGCCGAGAATGACCACGACCATGTCGTGCTCCGGGACGACGAAGATGTACTGGCCGAAGCGCCCCCGGGCAAAGGGGACATACTCGCGGCCGTTCCCCTGCCAGTCGGGGGCGCCGATCCACCAGAGATAGCCGTACCCGGAGGGCGGCTGGCCGGGGGCGGTCAGATCGACCTGCATGCTGAGGGACTTGCGGACCCAGTCCTCGGGAACGACCTGCACATCCCCCCAGCGACCGTTGTTCAAGTAGAGCAACCCGAATCGGGCGGCGTCCCTGGCCGTCAGGAGCAGGCCGCCGCCGGTGTGAGTATGACCTTCCGCGTTGGCCACCCAGAACTTCTTCTCGATGCCGAGCGGCTGGAAGAGGTGGCGCTCGGCGTACTGCAGAGCGTGCATTCCCGTGCGGTTCTTGAGCATCGCTGACAGCAGCACTGCCGCCCCGCTGTCGTAGTTGAACTTCGTCCCCGGCGGGTCGAGCATGGGGCGGTCGAGGTAGAACTTGTCCCAACCGGTCGCCCGCTTGTTGAGCATCTCGAGCGGCGAGTTCGGCCCGCTCTCGTGGAAGTCGACGCCCGTGCGCATGGTCAGGAGGTCCTCGAGCCGCATCGCCTCCTTGCGCTCATCGCGGTTGGCGATCTCCTTCATGTCCGGGAAGAAGTCGAGGACCTTCTCATCCAACCCCTTGAATTCGCCCCGGGCGAGGGCGATGCCGACCAGGGCCGAGGTGACGCTCTTGGTGACGGACTGCAGGGTGTGGACGCGACCGGCCTCCCAGCCGTTGAAGTACTCCTCGACCACCAGACTGCCGTGGCGAACCACCACCAGGGCGTCGAGCTGGGGGCAGAGCTCCCCCTTGCGGATGGATTCGATCAACCCGGACAGCTTCTGCGCATCCAGGCCCTGCTCCTCAGGCTTCGCGATGGGCCAGTCCCAGGCGGGCGGCGTCTGCGGATTCGCCTGTTCCACGGCCAGGGCGGAGAGCAGGACGATCGACAGAGCAGCCACGGAACGTTCGATCTGCTGCATCGGAGGCGCCTCCTCCGCGTCGTGCCCCACCTCCGGGGGCTGGGGTGGAGCGGTTCGGGACACGACCGCCGAGAGTCTACTGCGGCACCTGCGCGAATGGCAAGGGCGGGCAGATGGATCACTCTTCTCTGCCATGGCCGCAGCCCCTTTCCACCCCACCAGCCCAGGCCAGTCGAGTGTCCAAGGAACCCGGATGCGCTATACCTCACTCCACCTCGAATCCCTGGCTGGAGAACTTCAGCGTCCGCCCATTCTCCGTCACCACCCGCACCACGTGGTCGGGCACGCCTTCCGGCAGCGACGCCTCGATGTCGAGCGTCACCCTGGCCTTGGCCCCCGGCAGCGCCGCGAGGTGCGCGATCACCTCCTCGGCGATCTTGCCGGCGTCGGAGCCGAGGCGCATGGGGTTGCACAGCTCGACGGTGCCGTAGAAGCGCCGCGGCTTGGGTGGGGGCGCTGGCTAGCGTTGTGACCAAGTCCTATCGTAGGGTGCCGCGGGTTCCGCGAGGCATCTTCGGGAAGGGCCCGCGAACGAACCACGGGATCACTCGATGCAGGAGGAGATCTTCTCGTCTATCGCCTGCCGTATCCAGCGAAGTGTACAACGAAGGGTCAGCCCCGCCGCTTGCGGAAATGTGCCAGCGTACCCAGGCCGGCGAGGCTCACGGCCAGAAGCGTAACGACACCTGGCTCAGGGACAGCTCGGACGCCACCCAAGTCGAGCTGGTAGTCGAACCCCCACTCGTACCACACCGGTCCCATCCAATCCGCTAAGGGATTGGCCGCACCGGGACCGTTGGGGGCCCATTCGCCTGTGTAGTACAGTGGATCCTCAACGTCCCAGATCAGTTGATCGATGGAATCGACCGGATCCCGGTTGTATCTCGACAATGCGAGGTAGTAGTTGCCTGGCGCAGGCACGAGCGCCCCCGTGATTGTCGACAGCTGATTGCCAAGGGTGTAATCCCCGACATCCTCGTTGAAGACCACGCCGCGTCCCCCCGCGTCGAAGAGGTACAGCGTTGTGTCGTTGGAGTACCACAATGGGCCATAGGTATACGGATTGTCGGTGCTGGCCATGAACAGCGCCACGTCGTAGATGTTGACGTAGTAGACATCCACGTCATCCGGGTACCCAAGCGAACCGTAGATCGTGGAGAGGTCTCCCGTTCCCACGGGGGTCTCTGCGCTGCTCAAGAGTTCCCCCGCATCCATTTCGTACCAGACCAAACCGTGCGCGGGCAAAGCCGCGAGCGCCAGCGCCGCCAATCCAATCCCGAAGTGACGAATCATGCCCATCTGGCCCATGGTGAACCTCCGCGAAGCATCTTGCTGTCCGCCATCAGGAAACACCCCACTGCTTCATGTCGCCCTCGATGATTCCACCACCCTGCCGGCCCTGCATGGGCGCTCCAAAGGACGACCCACAATTGTCCAAGCAGGCTACGTGCCACAGGGCTCAGAACATGCACTGCCTTGAATCTCTTGGAGTTGCGCATCAGGGCCATCGCGCCGTGGGCTCTTTCGATGTACTGACTGTCTGAGCAGCCTGACACTGCCAGGACTTGGCTGCCGGGGGCGTGAGACATAACCACAACCCCAGTAGTGAGTTGAGAGAGCGGTCGCGATTCTTGTGGGTGTTTCCGTTGGCAGACATCGCATCTCGCTCATCGGCCTCAGGTTCGAGAATATCGCGCCCCGCTGTGCGCCGGTGGAGATGGATTGGCCGGTCGCTTGCTTGCTGCCGACTTCCCCTGGCGAATGGCGTTCGGCGAGATTCCTCACTCCACCTCAAATCCCTGACTCGAGAACTTGAGCGTCCTCCCGTTCTCCGTCACCACCCGCACCACGTGGTCGGGCACGCCTTCCGGCAGCGTGGCCTCGATCTCGAGCGTCACCCTGACCTTGGCCCCCGGCAGCGCGGCTAAGTGCGCGATCACCTCCTCGGCAATCTTCCCTGCGTCGGAGCCCAGGCGCATCGGGTTGGTCAGCTCGACGGTGCCGTAGAAGCGCCGCGGCTTGGGCGCGGGCGGGGGAACAGGCGCAGGCCCGGGGCCGGGGCCAGGCGTCGGTCCGGGTCCTGGTCCCGGGCCGGGCGCAGGACCAGTGGGCGTTGCCAGTGCTTCCTGGTCGATCTGCGTCCTTGCCACCTCCGGCCGCACCAGGAGCCCGGGAGCCTCGGGGCCCCCGATCACCACCTGCTGCCCAGCCCGCAGGCCCCGATACCGCCCGGCCGCCTCATCGAAGCTGTCCGCGTACCCGAACGCCTCGCGCTCCCAGGTGAGCAGCGCCACACCCTGCCGCACGGCCTCGACGAGCACCGACGGCTCGACCAACCGCGGCAGGTAGAGGTACTTCGCGAAGTCTTCCACGAGCTGCTTGATCGCCACGTGATCCCCGCGCCAGAGCGGCACGCGATCGAGCTCCATGCGCAGGCGCGTGGCGGCGAAGCTCGTGATCAGGAGCTCGTCGTTCTTGAGCTTGCGACTCGCGCGCACGGCCAGCGCCTCGGACCCGGTCAGGCGGATGGCCTGCCAGTCGGCCGGCTCCTGGGGCTTCGACTGCACAGGGACGAGGAGCCACTGGTAGGCCTCCGGGACGCGCGCGGTGACGACGCTGTCGGCCGACTGCTTCTGGGTTTCGGCCTGCTTGGCCTGATGCGGGTCGAGGTTGAGGGTGTCCCTCTCAGCGACGATCGACTCCCACGCGAGGTAGCGGCGGGTCGCCTCGTCGAGATCCTGCAGCCGCGCCTTGTCGACGGCGAGGAAGACGAGCGTGTTGCGGAAGAGCCGCGGCGTGTTCCCGCGCGATTCGAGGATCGTCTTGGCCCGGCGCTTCGCCGGGCTCTCCACGGCCGCCGGCGTGCTTGCGGCGGCTTCCTTGCTGTACGGATGCTCGACGCTCAGCACGACCAGGCGCGCGTCGAGATCGTCGGGCACGTCGGCGCCGCCGCGGGGCATGGCGTGGACGCGCTCGAAGTCGCCCGTGCGGCGCAGGTCGGCGCGCAGGCGCCTCTCGATCTCCATCACGACCTTGTCCTGGTCGCGGTTGAGCTGCTCGGCGCGGTCCTCGGCCAGCTTGGTGACGGTGGGCTGGGTCGAGTACCAGAAGCGCGGGCCGTCCTGGTAGAGATACGTGGCGGAGGCGGCCAGCCGGCGCAGGGCGTCGCCGAAGACGGCCGGGGACTCGCCCGGCATGACGCAGCCGAGCTTGACGCGACGGTCTTCGATGCCGCGATGGGCCGCGGCGGCCGTGGGCGCCGAGCCCATGTAGATCGTGCGCGCCACGCGGCGCGAGGCGTGGAGCTTGCCCAGGTTCGGGACCTCGCCGTCCTGTCGCAGGGGCAGCGAGTCGGGGCCGTCGACATCGCGGTCGATGACGGGCACCCAGTTGTCCGAGAGGTAGCGCGTCAACTCGAACCGCACGCGCGAGTCGTCGATCGGGATCATCGACGGCAGGATGAGCGGGTTCTTGTCGCCCTTCTCCCACAGGCTGTGGATCACCGCCGCCATCAGGCGCAAGACCCCGCGCGTGCGCTGGAACTTGACCAGCGTCGACCAGTCCGTATACAGGCGATCGAAGACCTCGGGGTGGATCGGGTAGGCGGCCTTGATGCGCCGCTCGTAGTCGGCGTTGCGACACTCGGGCGGGAACTCCTCGTGCTGGGTGCGATAGAGGTCGAAGAACTCGCGCGCCACGAGGTCGCGGTCCTTGAACTGCTCCTGCGTGACGAGCGGCTCGAAGAGCCGGCGCCGGACGATCTCAAAACCTTCCTCGGCGCTGGCCGGGCGCCACGACGACTCGAGCCGGCCGATGACGTTGCGCAGACGATCGAGCGCCTCGCGCCCGCGGACGCCGCCCACCTCGGCGTCGTCGGCCTGGGTGTGCGGCGAGCGCCCCGTGTCGGAGGCGGGCAGGCTGATGACGAGCAGGCAGTTCTTGGCGATCTTGGCGGATTCGGTGAGGGCCTGGGCGAAGGTGAACTGCGTCTCGAAGGTACCGCCCGGGAGATCGCTCTGATCGTGGAGCTGACGCGCGTAGGCCACCCACTCGTCGATGAGGACGAGGCACGGGCCGTACTCCTTCAACAGCACGCGCAGCGCGTCGCCCGGGCTGGTGGCCTTCTCGTCGTCCGCGGCGATCCGGGCGAAGGCCTTCGCGGCCTCCTTCGCGCCGCCGGCCTGGAACCCGAGCTGCCAGGCCAGCTCGCCCCAGAGCGTGCGGATGACCGTGCCGTCGGGCTTGGTCGCCGGATTGCCGGGCGAGATGCGGTTGCCGACGAGAACGATGCGCCTGGCCTTGGGCAGCGTCTTGACGTTCGCCTCGGCGAGCAGCGCGTCGACGCCCGCCAGCTCGCCCGGCGCGATGCCGGAGAACATGTGGTAGAGCGCGAGCATCGAGTGCGTCTTGCCGCCGCCGAAGTTGGTCTGGAGCTGTACAACCGGGTCGCCGCCCTCGCCCGCCAGCCGCCGCGCCGCGCCCACCAGCAGGTGCTTCAGGCTCTCGGTGAGGTACGTGCGCCGGAAGAACTCCGCGGGGTCGCGGTACTCGTCGGTGCCCTCACCCAGATGGACCTGCCACAGGTCGGCCGCGAACTCGGCCTGCTGGTAGCGGCCGCTGGCCACGTCCCGGTGCGGGGTCACGACCTCGCGCCAGGGCTTGAGCGTCCCCGAAGCCTGCCCCTCGACGGGCGCGTCGGAGCTCTTGCGCTTCTGCGTGCGCACCTGCTCGTCGAAGCGCAGGCGCAGCAGCTCCAGCTTCATCTTCTCGACTTCCCCAGCCTCCGCGGCCGAGACGGCCGTGAGCAGGCGCGCGGCGGAGTCGAGGACGCGGTAGGCGTCGTCGCCCGTGAAGGTGTGCTGGTGCGCCCAGTCGTTGCGGGCCTGCCATAGCTCGGAGACGAGCGTGCGCTCAGACTGGCCCAGCGTGCGCCGGAAGACGTCGTTCCAGGAATCCCACATGAGCTTGACGAGGGCGCCGACATCCCACTCGGAGATGTCCTTGCCCGCGAGCATGCGCTCGCCGCCGGCGAAGCGGAAGGCCTCGCCGATGGCCTGGTCACCGTAGATGTTGCGGAACTCGCGCTCCACGTAGGGGCCGAGGCCCTGGCGGAGGAGGTCCATCGCCTTGCCGACGCGTTCGTGGTTGGTTTGGGACATGGCTTACATCCTTGTTGTATTGGCCCCATAACAGAATGCGACGTGGCTCGTGTTGCCTCTCCGAACCGGGCTTTCGCCCGATACTCTCCACTTGCTCCCCGTTCCTTCGTGGCCACCATTCCCCGAGGGGGGCGCATCCGCCAGAGACCGCTCGCAGACCTCGACGGGCCTCCTACACCTCACCGGGCGTCTGAGCTCGGACAGGCTGATTCCTGCCCACCACGAGCGCTTGATCCCGGCTTCCTTGGGTGCAGGCCTCCGAGGTTCTCCCCTGACGTCCTGACCACTTGCAAGACCTAGCATCAACGACTGCACGCAGTGTCGCCCGCCGCGTGCTCTTGTTCGGCAGCGTTTCCACTGCGTGATCGCTGGTCGGCATCGAGCGCAACACCGCCTCTCGTCACGTGCCGTCCTCCTCTTGGAACTCCAGATGCGCACGGCTATTGGGAAACACGAACGCTCGCACTGGCCGCCGCCCCGAGGACGTTCGGCCCACCACGAGCATGATCGGTTCTTGGCACCGGTAGTTTGGAGATGTGCTGATGCTGACCATCTGATCAATGTCTTCTTGGCTCGGCTCGACGCTTGGGCTCGGGTGGTAGTGCCATTCGCCCAGGTAGTGCGTTCGCTGGGACTGGCGCCACAGCTCACCCAGGAGAGACGTCAGCCCGGCGACCCCTCGCTGGAACCATGTCGGACCCCGTCGCGAGTCCCTTGGAGGACCGGATGCCTCCGTGACGATGGCGGTGCTCTTGTCAGAGGTGTAGTAGCCGATGAGAATCCCGCCCGTCTCCATCCCATCCCAGCGTGAGCATTCCTTCTCGATGCTCCTCCAGCACTGGTCGTCTATCACGAGTGCGAATTCACCGCGCGGTGTCCTCCAGTACCGGTCAGGCATCTCGTCTATCCTCACGTGCCCATGGCTCACCCTCCGGAGGAACCACGACAGGCCGAATGCCGTTGAATCTGCTCCCAGCGTGGACCTGCTCGAACGCAAGAAGCTCCGTTGCCCCTGGTTCCTCCTTCAAACGATACTCGATGGCCTTCACGCACGCGGCAGCGGCGAGGAGGACGTCGTCGAAGCGGGCCGGGAACAGGGGAGACCAGCAGCCGGCTCCTTCGAGTGTCTCACCCTCCGCCTCCCACTTGGCGCGCTCCTCCCGAAGCAACGGCTCGATCCGACTTCGGAACCCTTCCAAGTCGAATGCATTGCCCGAGCAGAAGTACAGGAATGTCCGCCGAGCCCAATATCCCACTGATGCAGAGACGAACAATCGAGGCACACTCCACCACCCTTGAGCCAATGCAACAAGAGCATCGTCAGACCCGGTGCAGTCGATGATAACGTTGTGTCGCTGCAGCAGCTCTTCGAGGACAGTCTGCTGGACCGGAACCGACTTGGAGTGGATCTCGACCGTTCCCGTCGGAGCGATGGCTCTGAGTCGATCCGCCAGCGCCGTAGCCTTTGGTCGTCCGAGGTCTCCCCCCGTGAGTGTGTGCCGCGCGAGGTTCCCGGCGGCGAAGAAGTCGCCGTCCACCAGCAGTAGCTGGTGAACACCTCCCCGCACCAAAATCTCGGCAATCGCGGATCCCAGGGCCCCGCAGCCCAGCAGCGCTACCCGAGCAGAACTCAGGGGGACCTCGATCCGACCTCGGGCGAGTAGGCGATCCGAGTGCCAGTTGTCCGTCGTCACATACTCGATCTCTTGTTCCCCTCCGAAGGCCTTCTGACGGTCACGCATCCACCATCCCAGGTCATTCGGGCGAAAACCATCTGCCGGTGGCCCGCCTTCGCGAAGTGCGGGGAGCCGCAACCCCTGCCAATGGACCTCTGTCTCAGGCTCACCCACTTTCATCGGTATTGGGTAGCCCAGCAAGAGCATCACGTTTTCTTCACCACGAATGCGCCCGGCGATCTTCCGCAGCACCTCATCAACACGGACTCCCTGCATCTGTCCCGCTTCCCTAAGTTCGCCCCATGTCCTCGGAAAGTGCCACGGGGGAATGATTGCGGGGCGCGCCCAAAGCCACCACAATCCGAGTGTCGGCTCCCTCGAAGCATCGCGCTCCGAGACACGGAACGAGGCGGTCCGCAGCACGGCATCGCTCCGACCCTGGAACTCTAACGCGCAGATCGTCTTCCGAAATCCTTCCACGTCGGCCAGGACCGCCACGCCCCAGGAGGTATCGCGCAGTCCTTTCCAGGTGGCGAACGACGCGGCAGATTCATCGTGGACAAGCCGAGTGGTGTTGTCGCTAAAACTGCACCAGGGAAGTTCAAATGGGTCACCCGGCACCACCAGACGATCATCCGCCGCGAGAGTAAGCCATTCCCGGGTCCGCACGAGATACCAGTGCAGCCGCTCATCTGCGTCACCGACGGGATCCTGACGAGGGGCCAGGTGCCCGAGACGTCCGACAGGGCTGTCCAGACAGAGGCTCCCATCCCGCCAGAGGCGTTCCTTCGGACCGGGACGGTTTTGTTTCTGATGAGGAAAGGTCTTGGTGATGCCATCTTTGGTCGCGGGGTAGACCCCAATCTGGCCCAGTGGATACGTGTCATCGACACACACGATCCACCTCGACTCCACAGGAACGTGCTTGCCTTCCTTGGCGACTCGAACAGCTGTCGGGAGGGCCCAACATGACTCGTCCGCGATATAGATCGGGTCTTTCAGACCTACCCCCTCAAGAGCAGAGGCGGTCCTGATCCCTGCGCGCAGCGCCGCGGATGGTTCGCGTCTGTCAGTAGCCACATGGCCCTCGGGCAAATCTCTCGCGGCCTGGCACGGCCGGCGCAGTGGGTACCGTGTAGCCCCGGCCCTTGCCATCGTCATCCGGAGGAGAGGGGAACTTGGTTCCTAGTAACTCGCCCCAGAGCAAGCCGCTGTCCCTCCGCTCAGTCGAGTCGTAGGCCTTGCGGGCCAGCTCCGCACCATGCTTCGCTTGGCTCCAGAAGACCCCGAACTCATTCGATGCCAGCCGGTGAAGGACATCATGGGCGGGAACCCCGTAGTCTCCGAGACGTGGCTTACTGCCAGCCTCAGCGAGAATCCGGTACTTCGACACGATGTTCTCGAGTGTCTCCACGACGCCCTGCGCCATCGACTCGATTCCGTCCGGGCAGCAATCACCGATGATGCGCTCCAGCGGGAAGCCCCTCGGGTGTTCGGGATCTTCGTGATTGACGAGGCGCCACCACTTGAGTGCCTTCACTACATTCACGAAATGGCCATTCGTTGCCTTGTTCTTGTCGCGGGTCCAGCGAATCTGTTCGAGGGGGTGGGTATCGTCCCACTCGTCGGCGTCACGATCTGGTATTCGAAGAGGCCGGAGCTTCCACTCATCCTGATCCGCAGCTTCTTTGAGCATCTGTTCTGCATTGGCCTTGTAGCGGTTGGACAACGCAAGCCAGGAGGGATGCAGCCGCCAGTCGCGGGCCTCTTCGATGTTCTCGTCCGTCGTCACCGCCTCGGACTTGAGTACCCCGATCTCGCTCTCCCGGGGTGCAGAAGTCAGAACCAGGTCCAGTTCAACGTACGACAGCTCGATTCCGAACGAGCGCCCCTGATACCGCCACTTCCCCTTATAGTGTTCATCTAGGAATGGCTCGAAGTGGGCCATCGCGTCCCTTGGCGCGTACTCGGACTCAGAGAGCCTCGTGACGACGATGATATCCACGTCCGCTCGCTGGTCGTTCTTGGGCCGAACCGCCGTGTAGCGTCGGTAGCTGCCCTGAAGGAAGTCACTCACGAGAATCGGGGCAAGATTCTCGTCAGAATTCAGCCGCGCGCGAAGGGTCTTGTGCCCAATGATCAACTCCGATCGCTGATCTGCGGTGGGGCGGATGGCATTCAAGAATTGCTCGAAGTCGCTCTTGAGTTCCATAACGATCTCCTATGTCACTCCGCACCACGGAGTGGCAATGTGAAACTCTGCGAGTAGCCCGAGTGTCCGTCAAAGTCATACTCGTAGAGCACGGCCGGGTCCAAGGCGCGCCCCAGCTGTCCCAGGAAGTACATGAAGCCGTTAGGAGCGGCCGCGAAGAGGTGAAGAGAGACCGGCTCATCGATGCGCCGACGCTCCTTCATCACGAGTTGTTGGAGCTGCTCCGCAAGCGCCGCCGCGTGATCCGCCCCCTGAACGCTCGACGCCCCGACCCCAGAGAGGGGGCGCAGATGAAGAAACACACGAGGACTGACCCCCGCAGAGTGCAGATGCCGATTCACGTCCGCATGAACGTCATGAGTGACCGACACGGCGAGCACCAGTCCGCCTCGGCCATCCGGTTGCTCGGCGCGCTCGACCATCCACTGCGCGTGGGCAAACTCCGGAGGGGGACTCACGGCTGGCTTCCAAACTGCGCGGGCTCTACCTTTCTGAAGTGGGTAGACCGATGCTCCTGACGCCCGATGAAGGATATATCCAGCCGCGTATGCGACAGAAAGGTGGCATTCCAGCAGGACGTGGTGCTCTGCTTGCCGAAGGGCCTCGGTGCTCAAGAACTCATGTAGAGCCGGGAGTACCCGATCGCCCCACAGCTGCCGATCCCGAATCGAGCGGCCGTCGAAGTACTGCGCCAGGCAGACGAAGCGGTCACACTCGTCTTCCAGATGCTCTGCAAAGCGCATGAAACTGCGGATTCCAATCGCTCGGGGGTCTCTCGTCTGCGGTTCAGCGATGACGAGGCCTTCGGCTGCGCAGATGGACCGCAAGGTTGAGGCATTAAAGTCCCTGGGTCCACTCGTGACAAACTTCGTCGCCAGATCATCATAGGGGACGACTTGCTTGGCTTCATCGATCGGGCGAAGGCCTGCCCGGTAGAGCCGATCCGAGAGACTCCTGAGGAGATCGCTGCGGGAGAAATAGTTGAGTTTGAGGCGCAAGCGACGTGCGAAGTCCTCGAACTCATCGTCGCTCGCGTTCACTGCACTCTTCCATTTCTCACGGATCATTCCTAGTGCGCTCTTGGGACCGCGCGAAAAGAACGCATCCGGAAGGGTGCCGTCGCAGTCGCGGATGGCAGTGGCAAGGACGTCTTCCGAACGCCATGTCCAGTTGGATACAAGGGCAAGCACTAGACCAGGGTGCTTCTCCCTTTCTGCGAGGAAGGCGTCATAGAAGCGCTTCAGGAGAGAGGTCTTGGCGTTGATGAAGCCGGGATCGATCATGGCATCCGAGGAGTAGGCGTCACGGTGATCAACATGGTACTTCACTTGGAAATACTGCGCGGTACATCGGGTGTTTGAGTCCAGGATCCCGGTTCCCTTGTAGTAGACGACGACATCATCGACTCCGGACACGGTGTCGTGCTCGATGACAACTCGCTCCACGTGGCTGTCTTGGAACAGAAGTCCGGCAGCGTGATACCAGAAGAACCTCCCCTGGTAGTTGTCCCCTTTCATTCGGGCTGCAACTTGTCGGGCCACTCTTGGTCTCCAGCTACGATTCCTGAAGTGTGGACTCCATATCAGTCTCGTCAGAGAACCGGTCTACCGCATCGCGGAGCCGGCCGAGTTCGGCGAGGCTCGTGGGCGTCGACGGATCGCGCCGAACGAAGTCGAGCTCGCTCCCGTCCATGCGCGCCTGCTGTATCTACCGAGCGAGTTGATGTCGGTCCGTCCACATCTCAGCCGAATAGCCCCGCCTGACCTCCTCTCTCTTCGTGGTTTGCACTCACCAGCCGCAATATCTCTGGCCAGCTCTGAACAAGTGCGTTGTAGCTCATTGCTTCCTGTGCCCGCTTCTTCCGCTCGCAGATCGTGTAGAGCCGATAGGCGAGCTCCCGGCAAGCCTCGACCCGCGCCCCGATCCTCCTGACAAGCTCCGCCGCCGCCCCCTCCCCGCCAGATTCCAGCACCCGGACAAGGTGATGGACCATCTCCCAGACCGTCAGACGTGCGTCCGTGCTGGGGTCCCAGTGCGCTGGCAGCTCCGCGGGACCCAGCAGCCGTACCCTGCCTGCCTTGGAGGCGAGGAACCCCGCCTCGACCATCCCCGCCACGCTGGTGTTCTTCGCTTTCGAGAGGGTCTCGGCCACGCCGAACTCGCCCTCTGCGAAGGCGTACTGCTCGAACCACGCCAGCGCCCAGCGGGTGTCAGCGTCGAAGTCGCCTTCCTGCTCCGCCAGCGCATCGTCGAGAGTTTGGTTTATGAGTGCCAGCGCTTCCCGAACCAGAAGCGGGCTTCCCTCGGCGTCGAGTACCCGCTCGTAGCGGGTGTACACGGCCATCCCTGGGCCGATGGCCGCCTGCGCGAGGTCCACCGGGGCGATGTTGCCCCGCTGGAGGTGGGCGAGTGCCCGCGGCAGCTCGGCCTTGAGCGCTGTGACCAGATCGCGCCGCGTCGCGATGGGCGCGTCATCAGCTCGCTTGCAGCAGACGAGGATGATACTGGATGCGAGGGCGTTGGTACCCATCGCGACCATTCGACCCGAACCTTCCGTTCGCATGGGCCAGGTTCCTGTGATCGCGAACCCCGCACGGATCACGGCGTCGAGAAAGGTATCCCAGCCCGTGTTCGTAGTCCCGTTAGCATGATCGCTCTCGGACTGCTTGAACGCGTAGTAGATGGTGACCGGGAAGGCGGGGTGCGCTTGTTCAGCGAGGCGCCGCATGGCGTTAGTCATTCCTCCAAGGAAGAACGCCGCGGCTCGTTCCCTGCCCCCGTGGCGGTGAAGGGTGGCAACCAGCTCTTCAGATTTCGGAGTGGATAGTGTCGCGAAGATATCGGGGAAGATGGGTTTGAGCGCCCGTCGCAGCCATACGTAGAAGAAGTCCGATAGCTCCGCGTAGCCGATGTTGTCGTAGTAGGGTGGGTCGGTGGAGACGACCCTGTCGCGAGATTGTGCCTGCACCGATGCGTCCAACTGGGTGGCACCACCAGACGCTGACGCCGGAAACGCGGCGATGGCCATTGCACCCTTGTCGAGTGCCGTGTGTAGGCTCCCGCCGACGTCTGCGAACGGGTTCGCTTCGGCGAAGTCCCAGACCATCGGGATTGCCTGTCGCGCGAAGGTCTCTCGGAATGCACCGCGGTCACTCATCCAAGAGGCAAGCGACGAGCCAATGTTCGCGACCTTGGAGACAGCAAATGCGAGATACACCGCCACAGCGTCGGCGTAGGCGGAGGCGCCCTCGGGGACGAGCGACCTACTCCCGTCGGGCAGGCCGGCGGCCAATGCGGCGCGCTTCACCAATCCGCGTGCTTCCTGCACTCGGTCGCAGAGGGTCGTCAGTGCCAGTGTCTGACGTGGTGTGAAGACGTGTCCCCACGTCGAAAGCCCATAGGCGGAGCAGACACCACCCGTGATCATGGCTCTGGTGGGAGTCAAACCGGACAAGGAGGTCGCTCGTGCCTCGCTGACCATGGCGTCGTCGGCGACGCGCAAGGCGATGCTCTCCCCCGCATCCGTTGGTGAGAGATACACCCTGGTGCGGTCACCCTCGGCGACGACGGCCATGAGGCGGGCACCGAGCCGCCCGGCCTTGCCTTCTTCGCGGACATACCATCGCGGCACAGGAACGCCGCTCATGAGGCAGAGGAAGTCCTGGGCCTTGCCAGCTCGTGTGCCGTTCTGAGCCGCCTTCATGTCGTACGGCTTGCCCATTCTCACGGCAAAGCGGTAGCCTCCGTCTTCAATGACCGGCTCGACGTACGCCTCCTTGCCCGCCTTGGTCGACAGCATGAACGTCGAGGCGAGCGGCACGTCGATGTGCGCGTAGGCCGGGTTCGGGCTCTTCACCGTCCGCGCCCACAGCCAGGCGATGACGGTGAGCTTGCGCCCGACCAGGGGTCTTAGGTCCCGCCGCTCCCGCGCCATCTCCTCCGTGATCTCGATCTTGGGGTAGAGGTGGCCGATGCGCTTCTCGGCCTCGTCGCGCATCCAGCGGCCGTAGTAGCGCACGTCCTCGGCCAGGCCCTGCGCGCCGCGCCACGTGCGTCCGATCAGCTCGGGCTTCTGGCGCGCCTCGGGGTTGACCGGCGGACGGCCCGCGAACTTCGGCGGGATCTCGATCATCGCCTTGCAGATGAGGACGGCCACCGGATTGAGATCGCTGGCATAGGCCTCGAGCCCGAGCCGCTGCGCCTCGAGCGGCAGCGACCCGCCCCCAGCGAAGGGGTCGTGAAAGGCGGGCAGCTTGTGGCGGTCGAACAGCTCCTTGGCGCGCGGGTGGTCGACGTTCTCGGCGCAGGTCCGCCGCCAGCTTGCCCAGATCTCATCGCGCGCCTTCTGGAGCACCTCCTCGTTGGTCGTGTTCTCCCACTTGACCAGCTCCTCGATGATCTTGAAGAGCCGCTTGCGCTCCTTCTCCTGCGCCTTCTCGGTCGGGAAGAGGTCCGGGTGCCCCGAGGGGTCGTCCACCATTTGCGCGAAGATCACCGCCCGCGCCGCCGCCAGCGGCCGGCGCGCCCACCACAGGTGCAGCGTCGAGGGGTGCCCGTGGCGGATCGACTTCTCCCGCGCCGAGGCCGCGTTGATCGCCTCGAGCGGCAGGGCGACTTCGATGAGCTTCTTCTTGGCGATGACGTGGGTCACGGGGCTACCTCGGATCCTCCATCACTCCGCCTCCTCCCCCAGCAACCACTCCGCCGCCGGCACCCACCGCACCCGCGCCGGCAGCTCGGCGGCCGGCGGAATGGACTCCAGCGTCAGCAGCACGGGCGTGGCTCGCGGGTGTTCCTTGGCAGCTGCTGTCAGGGCCCGCATCTCGCGCTCCAGCGTCGACGCATCGCGGACATCCAGGCACACCTGCAGCAGCAGGGTCGGCCGCCCCGGCGCCTGCCCCAGGAAGTCGACCTCGAAGTCCTCCTTGGTGCGAACATAAGTGATGTCGTAGCCGCGGCGCTCCAGCTCGACGCAGACGACGGTCTCCAGGGCATGACCGAGACTCGGGCGACCGCTCCGATCGTAGACGGGTATGAGCCCCGGATCCACGGGGTACGCTTTGCGCGGATTCACCATCCGCCGTCGCTCGGAGGCCGTGTGGAGCGAGACGACTCGGACCAGGAACGAATCCTCCAGATGTCCCATGTAGGCGTGCAGCGTGTCCTTGCCCACGGGAACACCCTGGGATCGGAGCGCATCGTAGAACTTCTGGACGCTGAAGAGCCCCGCGGGGCTGGCGAGCAGTTGCCGCTGCATCCAGCGCAGTGCGAGCGGATTGGAGACCTGGTGCCTCTCGATCACATCGCGCAGCACGACGACGTCCACATAGGAGCGCAGCAGCTTGACCCGGTCCGGCTCCTCAGCCCCCAGTGTTTCCGGGAATCCACCTTCCGTGAGATACGCCCGCAGCCGACTCTCGAGCTTCGAACGTGCAGCCTTCCGCAACCGATTCCACGGGACCTCGGGTTCCTCGCCCCGATGGCGGAGCACTTCGCGGAAGCTGAAGGGGTGCACCAGCACTTCCAGGGCGCGCCCGCGCATGCTCGTGGCGACTTCGCGACTGAGCAGCCGCGCGGAAGATCCCGACAGGAAGAGTTCCACGCGCTCCGTGTCCACCAAGCGCCGGGCGAACGGCTCCCATCCCGCCACGCATTGGATCTCGTCGAAGAAGAAGGTGACGGTCTGCGAGTCCCTTCTCTCGGGCTGCTGGCGGTAGAACTCCTCCACCAGCCAGGCCAGATCGGCAGTCGTCAGGTTGGGCAGGCGATCATCCTCAAAGCAGAGGAAGAGCATCGCCTCGCGAGGCATCCCGGTCGCCAGTCGGTCCGCCAAGCACTGCCATAGGAAAGTAGTCTTGCCGCTCCGGCGCACGCCGACCACCGCCATGGCCTTGCGGGCCACGCGCGGGAGGCGCACCTCCCTCCTGGTGTAGACGGGCGGCGGAGTGGCCAGGCCCTCCGCCATCTTCAGCCGGAGCATGTCCTGCATCATTTATCCTTCCTAGAAGGACAATATCACCACAAATTCTCCTTTTGAAAAGGATAAATAACTCGGCTTTCGTCCCTGCGCAGCCCCGGCCCGAGTCCGGAAGCTGCGGCCAGCCGCTTCCTAACCTCCTTCACGATGGGACCTTGCGTGGCGATCCCCGCTGTCACCCCATCTCCTCCCCCCGCCGCAAGAGCTCCGCAAAGTCGTAGTTCACACTCGTCACCCCGAAGTCCGGCTCCCGCCGGAACGGCTGCCGGACGTAGTGCACCCGGCAGCCCCGTTCCCCAGGCTCACCCTCAGCGCTCGCGCCCCCGCCGGTGAATTCCACAATCGCCAGCAAGTACTCCTCCGGCTTGTTGAGCGAGTACAGGATCTCGTTCTTCGTCACCGTGATCGTCGGTGCCCCGCTCACCCGTCCCTTCACCTCGAGGAATCGCAGCTTCCCCGTGCGCGGGTCACGGCTCTCGATGTCGTAGCCGACCTTCTCCGTCTCGCGGTCGACGGGCTCGAACCCGAGCCGCCGCTCGATCTCCATCACGATCTCGCGCGCCCGGGCGGCCGCGGCCTGCGTGTCGACCGCCGCGCGCGCTGCCAGCGTCGCCGCCAGGGCCGCCGGCAACGCTTGCCCGGTCATTTCCGCGATCAGCCCCGCCGGCACGACGACCACCCCGCCCAGCACGACGGGCGGCAGCGCGGCGATCTGCGCCTCACGGTCGAGCTCGGCCAGGCGCCGCTCGAGCCGCCCCTGCAGCTCGTCGGCCCGGCGGCGCGCCTCCTGCGAGTTCAGGCGCGCGCCGCTCTTGCCGGCCTGCTCCTGCAGCTTGAGCTTCTCGGCCCGATGATCCCAGTAGATGATCTCCTTGGTCAGTCGCTCCTTGACCGCCGCGCGGGTCTTGCCGATCCACTCCAGCCGCCGGTTCCTGACTTCCTCGAGGTGCTCCGGCACCACCTGGCCGACAGCATGCGCCTGCGCCGTCTGCTCGAGGTCGCGCGTGATCCAGGCGCACTCGGGACGCGCCAGGATCGCCGCGATCGAGGGCTCGTCCACGCGCAGCGGACGGTAATCGAGGTAGGGCGCATACTGGATGTGCCGCGCAGCTCCACCGGCCTCCAGCTCGACGTACAGCATCCGCCGCGAGATCGTCCTCGGCTGGCCCGCGTGTCCCCCCGAACTCGCCAGCATCGCCGGCGCCGCAGGCCAGGACGTGCCGGGCGAGCGTCCGGTCGCCGCGTCCTGGATCGCGTGCTCCAGGTAGAACAGCACCCGGGGCGTTGTGCCCGGATCGCCCTCGTCGACCAGAGCCGTTCCGCGTCGCAACAGGTCGCGATTGCGCTCGAGGGCGAGGTCCAGCGTGGCGTCGAGCAGCGGGTGACCTGGGCAGACGAACGCGGCCAGCGGCAGCCCCGGCGGGGCGATGAGCTCCTTCTCGAAGGTGATGCGCTCGTAGCGCGGCAGCACCGGCTCGCCCGCACCGATCAACCGGTCGCGGTTGCGGATCGGCGCGGGGACGTGCGTCACCTCGTAGCGCCGCGGCTCGCGCTGGCGCACCGTGCCCCCGAGCTGCGCAAACGCCTCGAGGAAGAACGACTCCACGTAGTGCGGCTGGAGGCGGCGGGCCTCGGCTCGCTCCATCTCCTCGCGCACCCGCGCCACCTTGCTCGCGTCCATCGCATCATGGGCGAGCGCGCGCTCCTCGAGCAGATCCTGCAGCTTCGCCCGATCGACCGCCGCCTCGACCGCCCGCAAGAGCTTCGCGCGCACTTCGGGCATCTCTCCGTAGCGCACCGCTTCGATCAAGAGCTCGCGCAGCGGCTTGCCCTCGAACTGGAGCTTGCCGAGCACGTCGAACACCTGCCCGCCCAGCGCCTTGCGCGCCTCCTCCAGCTTATCGAGCAGCCGGCGGTAGACATCGCCCTCGCGGGTCTCGTCGGCCACGAGGTTCCACAGGTAACAGACCTCGGTCTGTCCGATGCGGTGGATGCGCCCGAAGCGCTGCTCGAGCCGGTTGGGGTTCCACGGCAGGTCGTAGTTGACCATCAGGTGCGCGCGCTGCAGGTTGATGCCTTCGCCCGCCGCATCGGTAGCAACCAGGATCTGCGTCGACGGATCGTGCAGGAACACTTCCTGCGCCTTGCGACGCTCCTCGCGCCCCATCCCGCCGTGGATCGCGACCACCGCCTCGGGGCGGCCCAGCAGCGTCGTGATGCGATTGACCAGATAGTTCAGCGTGTCGCGGTGCTCGGTGAAGACGACGAGCTTGTGCCGGGTCGAGGGCGCCGGCGGCGGAATCGGCCCGGATCCGCGCGGTGCCGGAGGCTCGGACACCTGCCCTGCCAGCGCCTTGGACGTGAGGATCTCGCCCAGCAGGCTTGCAAGCTGGCGCCACTTCGTGTCCGCGCCGCTGCGCCGCACCTCCGTAGCCAGCGACTCGAGCCGCGTGAGCGTCGCGATCTCGGCCCGCAGCTCCTCGATCGTGCGTGCCGCGGTGGCCTGATCGAGGATCTGCTCCTCGGCCTCCGCCACCTCGTCGTCCGGGGCCTCATCGAGGTCCTCGACGTCCTCGTCGTCGAGCAGGGGCATCCCTTCAGCCGGCAGGGGCACGGCCCCGCCGCGCTGGAGGAGCTGCAACTCGCGCATCCGCTTCTCCAGCCGCTCGTGGCGTCGCCGCAGCGACTGCGCGATCGCCTCGGGCGACGAGGCCAGCCGCCGCTGCAGGACGGTGAGCGCGAATCCCACCGTGCCCGCGCGCTTGTCGTTCTGGAGCGCCTCGGCGCGGTTGAACTCCTCCCGGACGTAGTCGGTGACCTCCTTGTACAGACGCGCCTCGGCGTCCGACAGCTTGTACGGCACCGTGTAGGCAATCCGCTCCGGGAAGAGCGGGCGGCCGTCGAACTTGAGCAGCGACTCCTTGACCATCCGGCGCATCAGGTCCGAGACGTCGGCCACGTGCACGCCGTCGCGGAAGCGCCCCTCGAAGCGGTCGCCGTCGAGGAGGGCCATGAAGAGCTGGAAATCCTCCTCCTTGCCGTTGTGGGGCGTGGCCGTCATCAGCAGGAAATGCCGCGTCAGGCCCGAGAGGAGCTGTCCCAGCCGGTAGCGCTTCGTGTACTTGATCTCGCCGCCGAAGAATGTCGCCGAGAGCTTGTGCGCTTCATCGCAGACGACGAGGTCCCAGCGGCAGTCGGGCGCCTCGAGCTTGGCCTTCACATCCTCGTTGCGCGAGAGCTTGTCTAGGCGCGCGATCACAAGATCGTTCTCGAGGAACCAGTTGCCGGTGCGCGCAGCCTCGAGCTTGTCGTTGGTGAGGATGTCGAAGGGCAGGTGGAAGCGCCTACCCAGCTCGTCCTGCCATTGCTCGGCCAAACTACCTGGACAAACGACCAGACAGCGCTGCAGGTCGCCCCGCACGATCAGCTCCTTGATCAGCAGCCCTGCCATGATCGTCTTGCCCGAGCCCGGGTCATCCGCGAGCAGGAATCGCAGCGGATGGCGCGGCAGCATCGCCTCGTAGACCGCCGTGATCTGGTGCGGCAGCGGCTCGACCAGCGAGGTGTGCACGGCGAGAACGGGGTCGAAGAGGTGCGCAAGGCGAATGCGGTGCGCCTCCGAGACGAGGCGGAAGAGCGCGCCGTCGCCGTCGAAGCTCCAAGGGCGTCCTTCCTCGACTACCTCGAGCCTGGGCTCGTCGTGGCGGTAGAGGAGCTGGTTCGCCACGCGGCCGGACGCGTCCTTGTAGGTCAGCTCGAGGGCCTCGGAGCCGAACCACTGCACGGTGACCACGGTGACCAAGCTGTCGGGGAGGATGCCGCGGACAGCCGCGTTGGGGAGGAGATGCTCGAGCTTGGTCATGGGGCGGCGCGGGCTCCTCGTGTTCCGTCAGACCCGGCGTCCACCTGCCGGTGCGCATGGGGTACCGGCATGGCCCACCCGGCGCACGCTCCTGTAAGTGCGCTTCCTGGAATGAGTGTGCACCCCTGAGCCGCGAAGCCGCAAGGGGGAATCGGTGCGCTGGGTACCCGCCGCGATGCCCCCGCTCGCGCTACCGTACAAGCACAACCCGCCTCGTCGCCGACGACACCCCCACATCCAGCCGGCAGAAGTAGGTGCCCGCGGGCATCGGCCGGCCGTGCTCGTTGTTCCCGGTCCAGACGACCTCGTGCGGACCGGCCGGCAAACGCCCATCCAGCAGCGACGCCACGCGCCGTCCCTCGGTCGAGAAGACGCCCAATCGCACCAGGCTTTCCTGCGAGAGCGTGAAGCGGATCAGCGCCTGCGGCGTGAACGGATTCGGCTGACCCTCCTCCAGCACGAATCCTCCCATCACCTGCGGCTCGACGCCGGCAGCAAAGGTGCTCTGCAGCACCATCAAGCCCCCGTCACTGAGCCCCGCCAGGATCTGATTGCCCCACACCGCGACCTCCGTGGCAGCGCAGGTCGTGATGAAGTACCCGGCTTCCACCGGCGCCGACGGAACGCTCACGTCGATCACGCGGATGCCGGCAGCATCGTCGGCCACATAGGCGTATTGCCCTTGTACGGCGACCTTCCGGGCATGGCCCGGTGTGTCGCATAGCCCCACGGGGAACGGGTCCGCCGGATCGCTGACATCGACGATGCAGAGCCCTCGCGCTCCGTTGGCGAGGTACGCGTAGTTCCCGGCCACCGCGACACCCCACGACCAGTTGTCGGGCTGGTACCCGCCGACTGCAACCGGCGAGGTGGGGTCACTGACGTCGACGATCTCCAACCCGTAGTAGTACTGGGCGACGTAGGCATAGTCGCCGCGGACATCGACATCATGGGACCCTGCGGGGATGTTGGAGATCTCCATGGGCGCGGTCGGCACGCTGACATCGATGATGCTCAGGCCCTCCTCTTCGTGCACGACGTACGCGTAGTTGCCTTGCGCGTCGATTTCCAGCGCGCGCCAACGGCCCTGGGTCTCGCCGAGGATCTGCGGTGCGGTGGGTTCGCTGACATCAAGGACACCGATGGCGCCGTAGTATCCTGCCAGGTACGCATACGGAGGAACCGGGACGGCATCCATCGCGTACCAGAAGCCCTGGAAACCCCGAGTGACGGGAATGCTCGATCCGCGGGTGTCGATGATGAAGAGACCCGCCGTGGGCACCCGGCTCCATGCATCCCCCTCACCGCCATCTTCCTCGCTGGGGCGGTAGCCCCCGCACAAGTAGAGGTCGGAGCCCACGATGTCGAGGCTGGTGACATCGCCCACCAGGGCGTAGTACCCGAGGGACGCCGGCGCGGCGGGATCGGCGACATCGCAGATTCGCAGTCCACCCCACCACGCGGCGATATAGGCGGTGTCGTCCGCAATGAACATTCGTCCCGGGCGCCCATAGATCTCGAAGGATGACACCACGACCGGGGCAGCGGGCATGCTGACGTCCAGGATCTCCAAGTACTCCCAGAACGAGAGGATCGCGTAGTCCCCATGCATCGTAATGGAGACGACTTCGTCGTCGGCATCGTACTGCGCAACCTCCACGGGGTGGGCGGGATCGCTCACGTCGACGACCCGCATCCCGGGGACGGTGGCGATGTAGGCATAGGAGCCCGCTACCGCAACGGCGTGCACGGGTACCCAGGGATTGAAGATGCTCACCTGAACAGGGGCGGAGGACACGCTGACGTCGAGGATGCGCAGACCCACGAGCTCGTCGGCGAAATAGAGCAGATTGCCCACCAGGCACAGGTTGCCCAACGGGCTGGACGTCAGATAGTAACCGACCTGGTGCGGCGCGGCCGGCTGGCTGATGTCGAGAATGCGCACGCCGCGCCAGTTGTCCGCGACGTAGGCGTAGTTGCCCGCCACGACCACGTCGACCGCCGTGGTTTCACAGTATCCGGACCCGACCTCGATCGGCGAGGCCGGGTCGCTGACGTCGACCACGTGCAGGCGCGGGCCACCGACGTAGGCGTATTGCCCGCTCACCGCGACGCAGCAGACCTCCGGCATGGGCAGGAACGCGACCTGGGTGGGCCCCTGCACGGCCGTGACATCCAGGATGAGCAGGCCGCTGCGCGCTGCGCAGTAGGCAAAGCTACCCTGGACCTGGACATCTTCGAGATAGCCTGGAAGGCCCCCGACGTACTCGACGTTCCATGCGTCCTGAGCGACCGCGGGCCATACGGTCACCGTCACCAGCACCAGAACGGAGGTCGCGATGGAGGATTTCATCTGCTTCTCCCTTCTCTTCTCGGTCCTGCCGCCCACTACTCGATCGATCTGGAGAAGTCCGGTCAATCGACTGACAAGGCCGCTGGGCCTGGGTCGATTACACACGTCAAGTATGCGACTGGCCCAGGCAAATGGGCAAGTGGGAAGGCGAGCCTGGAGTTCCCGGCGCGAGTCGCGCTCCGTTCCCCTCGGTCGTCCGGGCGGCAGCCTTCCGGGTCATGCGGGGCCCCGCGCCGCTGTTGTCACGCCCGGCGCGGGGACCTATGCTGGCGGTCGTCATGCGCGATCCCGTTCACATCCCAGGCGTGGCCCGCAGGCGATCGGCGATGCCCCGGGGCCCGGGGGCATGGCTACTCCCGGCGCTCCTCGTGGCTCTCTGTCTCGGCCTGGGCGGCTGCAGCAAGGGCCGCTTCGAATTCGTCGTCACCGATGAGGGGGGCAAGCCCCTCGAGGGTGTCGAGGTCTGCTACCAGGTCGAGTCGCAGGGCTCAGCGCAGGATGTGGTGGTCGGACTGACCGACGCGGCCGGCAGCCTCGTGCTGGCCGGCAAGCACTTCGCAACCGGTCGCCAGTACCTGTTCCGCAAGGCGTGCGTGGCCGGCGGGAGCGGGGAACGCTTCGACCCGGTGCAGTGTGCCGTCCTGACGGGTGGGGGCGGGGGTCAGTACACGTTCGCCCTGCGCGACGGGCTCGTCCGCCGGCCGGACCTGAGCCACCAGCTGCCGGGTCGCAAGTGGCCCGGCCGCAACGTCAGGCTCACCTGCGAGGCGGTCCCCGACGGGGCCGGCGGTTCCGGCCGCCAGCAGCCTCTGACGCGCATTCTCGACCTGACCGCCCCGGCCGGGGCCAGTGTGAGCGTCAATGGCCACGCGATGGGCACGGTGCCCGAGACGGGTTGGCTCAACACCGAGTTCTGCCCGGGCGATTCGGCCGAGTGCTTCGCGAGCATCGTGGCGGTGACGGTTTCGCAGGCCGGGTACGCACCCCGCACGGAAGAAGCTCCCCTGCCCGAGCCGCTCGGGACCGTGAAGCTGAGCGTGGCTCTGCAACGGGCTGGCGGGGCGGCGGTGGCTCAGGCGGGCAGCGGCGAAGCGGCCGGCGAGGCGGCCTCATCGGCAACCTCATCGGCCGGCGAAGCGGCGGGCGGCGGCCTCGCGCAAGTGCGGATCGAGAACCGCGGCACGCCCTTCGCGTGCGGCGCGGAGGGAGATCGGCTGCCGGTGGTCCTAGTGAACGACCGGTCTACAGTTGTCCGACCCTCATCCGCCTCGACCGATTGGAAGACCTACTTCGATCTGCTCCTCAAGCCGGGCCAGAGCTACTGCATTGCCGTCCGCTGTCCCGACGACGAGCCGGGAGCCCTGTCGTGGAACCCGTGGGATTCGGGCCACGCCGAGTGGTACTCCATCCGCATCCCGGCCGGCGCGACGCGCCTGTTCTTCGCCGTCCCCGCCAACGAAGCCGGCCGCAACTTGAGGCTCACGCCCGTATCCGACGGTTCCTGGAAGGGGTTTCAGCCCTCGCGGGCGGTCCAGGTCACGCGGGGCTGCGAGCGCGGGTAGGTCGGCCCCTCGCCCGGCTGGCCCTCAGACGCTTGACTCCGCCCCCACGGTCTCGGATCCTGGACGCAGCTCCCGGGTGGATGCGTGTGCACCGAGAGGGCGCGGCCGTGGGGCGCTGCCGGGCCGCGCGCGTGTGAGTTCTTCCGCTGAGCGGGTGATCCCCAGGCCCGCCCGGCAAGCAGGTCGAGGCGTCTCGCCGCACAGGGAGGTCCCTCATGTCACCCATGTCCATTTCCCATCTCGCTTTCTCGTCTCTCGCTCGCGGTCCGCGGCGGTGGGGCGCCGGCGGTCTGCGGCCGATGACGACTCTCCTGATTCTCCTGGCGATCGCGCTCCCGGTCGGGACACCGGCGCCGCTGGCCCAAGAGGGCGAGGGGGAGGGCGCGGGCTGCGACCTGCTCGTCCAGCGCGCGCTCGAGTCCCTGATCAGCGACCGTTACCGCGAGGCCTTGACCTACGTCGAGCAGGCCTTTGGCGTCGCCCAGGCCGAGCCGGCCTGTCAGGCCCGCTGCCTCCAGACGCGCTCCTGCACATACCTGCGCATGGGTGAGCGGGAACAGGCGATCCAGTCGCTGTCGCAGCTCTTCGACATCAACCCCAACCCGCCCTACGACGGCCGCATGTTCCCGCCCGCGATGAACCGCCTCTTCCGCGCGGTGCGCGACTCGTTCATGCAAGCGGGCACGATGGACATCGGCACCGTCGCCGTGCTGGACTTCAAGGTCCTCAACCCCGGCAAGTATCGCTACCAGGACTACGACTACGACGCGCTCGGACAAGCGCTGCAGATGATCATCAGCACGGACATCATCGAGTCGACGAATCTGTCGGTGGTGGACCGCACCAACATGAAGGACGTGCTGGCGGAGCTGCAGCTCAGCTCGAACGCCGATCTGACCAACCAGCAGAACCGCACCCGTCTGGGGCAGCTCCTGAACGCGCACGCCTTCGTCACCGGGCAGATCGCGTTGTTCAGCAAGGACCAGATCCGGATCGACATCCAGGTCATCCATGCGGCCACGAGCCGTGTTCTGGCCCGCCACTACGAGGGGCCATTCAGCGGCGACCCGCACAACCTGCTCGAGCTGCAGCGCGGGGTCCTCGCCGCGGTGACGGAGGCTTTGAACGAATTCCGCACCGAGGTGAAGTCGACCGACTTGCTGGCGCCCGATCCGATCTACTACGACAAGCTCGAGAAGTCGCGCCGTGCCGGCAAGCAGTACATGGAAACCTGGCTGCTGCAGGGGCAGGCGCTGGCCCTCGAGGACAAGCACGATCTGAAAGGCGCAATGAAGATCTGGGAGAAGGTGGCCAAGCTGGATCCCGACAACGAGGTCGCCCGCGCGCGCGTCTGGGCCATCAAATCCGAGATCGGGGGGTGAGGAGGTCGCGCGGGTGATGTTCCTCCATCGGCCGCGGTGCTGGGTGGGTGCGGTCCGCCCGGTTTCCCTCGCAGGGGTGCTCTGGGTTGCGTGCCTGGGGATCGCTTCGCCGCGCGCGGATGAACGGGGCGCGCCGCCGCCCGCGGACCTGTTCGACCTGGTGGCCGGTCACCGGCTCGATCAGCTTCTGGCCCTGGCCGGCGCGGAGCTGGATTCGGCGGAGATCCCGATCGCGCGCAAGCTCGACCTCCTGCGCGCGCTCGCCAGCGCGCACCTCGCCGAGGCCGAGGCGCGAGGTGATGCCGCCCACCGCGAGAGCGCCCGATCGGCGATGATCGCCATGCTCAAGCTGGATCCACAGGCCGACTTCGTCCCCGGGTACCGTTTCCCGCCCCAGGTGCACGCACTCTTCCGCAAGGTCCGCGACGAATCGCGCGCGGGAGAGGAAATCGTGGCCGATCCGCGCCGCGTGGCGGTCGCTCCTTTCTACCTCGTCGACCTGGGCGCGAGCGGGCGGTTCGATTGGCGCGAGTACTGCGAAGCACTCACCTTCATGATCACGACCGATCTCGATCAGGTCCCCGGCCTGACCATCTTGTCACGCGAGCACATGGAGTCGATCCGGGGCGAGCTGGCGCTCTCGTCGCAGGCCGACTTGGTCTCGGCCGAGAATCGGATCCGCTTGCAGCGACTCCTGTCCGCCTCCTCGTTCGTCTACGGCGAGGTTCAGGCGCTGCCGGGTGACGAGATCTATCTTGAAGTGCGCTGGGTGCAGACCGAGTCAGGCGCGGTGCTCGCCGCGTATCACGATCGGGCGCGCATTCGCAAGGGGGCGGATCTCCTCGAACTCGAACACGGCGTGATCCTGGACGGGCTCCTCCCCGCCATGCTGGAGGGGCTCGGCCTCACGCGGGCGGGTGCGGGCGTCAGCGAGGTGCTGCAGCGCAAGCTGGCACAGGCAGCCAAGGGCGATACCTACTTGCACTACATCGCGGCCGTCGCCCGTGCGACCACGGCCGAGCAGTCGGGCGACATGGCCGAGGCCCTGCGGCAGTGGGGAGCTGCCAGCCGCGATTTGCCCGCAGACGCCGCCCCAGCCGAGCGCATTCGCGCGCTCAAGATGTTCTACGAGGGGGCGGACAGCGACAGCTTGCTCAACCGTTCATCAGGAGGATGATCGGCGTGAAAGCTCGTCTCATGGCGCGGCTCTGGCTGATATGGCTGATGCCGCTGGCAACGCTGGCGGGGTGCGCCGGGCGGGGTGCGTCGTTCGATCCCGCGGGGGGAAGCCGCGCGGCCTGGGTGGCTGAGTTGCCCGCGCTCGAGCAGGAAGCGGCCACCCGGCCGGACGACCCCGGTGCGCTCGGCCGCCTGGCGCTGGCCTACTTCATGGCCGATCGCTTCGAGGAGGCGGCCGCGACCGCGGCGCGCGCTCGCGAGGTCAACCCCCGCGACGGAACGGCGTGCTACGTCGAAGCGCTGCTCTTCGAGCGCGCGGGCGACTGGCGCCGGGCGGACGAGATCTACGCGGCGCGTGAGACCCTGGCGCCGATCAGCGTCGAGCTCGAGCGGCTGATGCGCGCCCGCCACGAGATCGCCGCCCGCGAGATCATCCGGGCCGGGATCAAGGCCGACCTCGCCGCCGCCCACGGCCGCGCGCCCGAGGTCGAGCCCAACGCGCTCGTCGTGCGCCGGTTTCTGCCCGTCAGCGCCGCGCGCCGCGATTCGGTGCTCGCGGTGGGCATCACGCACTTCTTCACCCAGGCCTTCGCCGAGATCGACACCCTCACCGTGATCGACGAAACGCGGCGCCGGCTGCTCGAGGACGAGATCGCCCTCAGCTCGAGCGATGCGCTCGATCCGGGAGCGCGGCTCGTCGCGCGCACGATCGGCGCCGGCCTCGCGCTGGCGGGTCGTTCGGGCACCGACTTCCCCGACAGCGATCGCGTCGCCATCGTCTACCAGCTCGATGACCTCGCGCTGGAGCCGAAGAGCGAGTCTTGGCGCGGCACGCGTGAAATGGTGCGGATCGAGGCGCCCACCCGCTACATCTTGACCGACGTGGGTCGCGAGGTCGTGCGCATCGCCCAGGAGCAGCTCCACCTGAGCCTGGCCCCGGCGGTGGCGGCACGGCTCGCCCAGCCGCCCACCAAGGCCTTCGCCGCCTTCATGGCCTACTCGGAGGGTCTGCTGGACGAGGGCCGCCGGGAGTACGGCAAGGCATTCGAGCGCTATCGCGAGGCGGCGCGCATCGACCCGGGCTTCGCGTGGGCTGGCGCGGCGGCCGAGCGCGTCGCGGGCGCGGGCGAACGCGGCGAGGCGCTGCCGCCGGCCGAGACGCCGCCTTCCGGGGAGGCCGGCGACCTCGAGCAGCAGGCCACGGAGATCGCCGGCCAGCAGGTTGACGATGTGCCCACGGGACACAACGAGCAGCCGAGCCCGCTGCCTCCGCTCGAGACCGAACGCGTGCGCATCGTCGTCCGGCCGCGGTAGAAGGAGGGAGGCATGCCGAGAGTCGCCGTCGCCGCGTTGATCGGCGTGATCGTGGGCTGCGTCGCCATCCCGTTGATCGGCACGGTCGTGGGCAGCGCCGGGACAGCGGCTGCTGCGGAGGGAACAGCGGGCGCGGGCGTCGAGCTGCGATCGTGGACGGTCGACCTTCCCGGCGCCGACGCAACCTTCGAGCAGACGCTCGTCTCCACGCGCATCGAGGTTCCCCATTTGTGGGGCCCGCTCGCGCTGCGCGGCTACCTGCCCCTCGCCACGAGCCGCGACGACGAGCTCGACACCGAGATCAGCGGCGCGGGCGATGCCCAGGTGCGCCTGATGTGGCCTGCGTCCGGCACGGCCTGGACCCTCAGCCTCGGCGCCGATTTCCCGACCGGCCGGACCGGACTCACCACGACCGAGGCCCTGGTCGCCACCCGCATGCTCGGCAGCCGCGTGCTGGACTTCGGCCTCAAGCGCCCCGGCGAAGGCTTCGACCTGATGCTGGGGGCGTCCCGTGCAATCCGCGCCGGTCGCACCACGGTCGCCGGCGTCGCCTTGGCCGGTCACCTCAAGGGCGACTACGCGCTCTACGAGGAGGACGGCGTCGAGCACACGGCCTCGCCGGGCAATCGCATCCACGTCGCCCTCTCGTTGCTCGCCCGCGAGCATCCCGAGGATCCTGACTGGGACCTCGACCTGACGCTGGGCGGACAATGGGCCGGCGACTACACGCTCGAAGAACGCGGCGGAGAGATCACGGTCGCGGAGGGGGCGCTGGGGACGCTGGATGCCTCGTACAGACACCGCGTGGGCGAGGAAGGGCGACTCTCGCTCTCCGCGCACCTCCTCGCGCGCGACCACGACGAGCTCACCGGCGGCAGGGCGATCGAGACGGAGTTGCTCGGGCTCTCGACGCGCTGGGTGACGGCGCTGGGGTTGGGCTACGGGCGCCCCCTCGGCACCTGGGCCGATATCTCGGCCGGCGTGAGCTACGCCCTTTACTGCAACGACCCGGCAGGCGACCTCAACAGCGACGTGACCGCGCTCGATCTGGGGCTGCACCGCGCGCTCGGCGAAAACCTGCAGTTGAACGCCTCCGCCGAGTACGCCTTCGGAAACACGATGTGGAGCGAACTGGGCGGAGACGGTGCGGCGGACCGGCGCCCGCTGACAGGAACGACTCTGGGGATCGGCCTGGAGCTTGTCTTCTAGGACGACCGCCCCGCCAGCAAGGTGAGACGCATGATTGCGCACTTCACGCTCGCTCGTCGCGCGGGCCCGCGGGTTCTGTGGGCGGCGCGAATCGCGTTCTGCGTACTGGTCCTGGTTGGCCCCACCAGCTGCGATCGGGACACGGCCACGGTTCCCCAGCACGTCCCCAATGGCGGCTTCGGCGTCGGCCTCTGGCTTCCGCCGGATGGCGCCTGGGATGGACAAGTGCAGGCCGCGCTGCAGGACTCCTCCCAAGTGTGGCTCTACCTGCTGGGCGCCGATCCCCCGTCCCGGTTCAGCGAGCGCCCGCACCCTGACAATCCAGCGCGGCCGCCCTACGCCCGCGCGTCGGCGGGCTTGTCCGGCGACATCGTGCTCGAGATCGATCCGCTCGACCAAGCGACTTGGTGGCGCGTCTTCGTGCGTCGCGGCGGGCTGCTCGGCCAGACCACGTTCACCCTCGCGCCGGAGGATCGCGAGCACATCGCCAATCTGATGCTCGCGCCCGAGACGGCCGTGGAAGACGGCCTCGTGGTCTACGCCGGCCTGCCGGTCGCCCAGGGCGGGTCGCCGCCCGACGCGAGCGGATCCCTCGACGCGGGGGTGACGCTGCTCTTCCCGGTGGCCGTCGAGAACCCCACGGCGATCGACGGCCTGTCCTTCGCCTACGCCCTCGACCTCTCCGTCGAGAGCACCGTGTACGTCGATCCCGGCAGCAGGCTGTGTGCGGGCGGGGACAGCCTCGCCTATGTGTTCTTCGTGACGCCCCTCGATGCGCAAGGCGGATGCCGGCGATTCTCCCTCAGCCTGCGTCGCGCCGAGGGCCCAGGACTCGTTGCGCCTGTCGCCGCCGGCGCCGACGTTCTCTTCTACATCGCGGCCGCGGGCGACACCGCCGGCGCGAGCTTGTGTCTCGACCGCACCTCCGTGCGCTTCAAGGTGGGCGCCGAGGAAGACACGGTACCGGCCCATCGTGTCGTGGGACCGGCCGAGTGCGAGTATCCGGTCTGCGAGGCGGCCATCTCGAGCCCGATGTCGGGCGAAGTGCTGTGCGCCGGCGCGGCTGCGACCATCACCTGGACCACGAACGCCTGCTGCGGATCGACCGTGGGAATCGCCCTCCTCCACGACCGCGTGGTCTGCCGCACGATCGCGGCGACCACCGCCAATGACGGCGAGCACGTCTGGACCGTCACCGGCTGCGGGGAGGCGCAATCCGACTACCAGATCGCGCTCCTCGATGCGAGCCAGGCGATCATCGCGGCAACGACGGGCGGCTTCAGCATCGAGCCGGGCTGCCGCATCGCCGTGACCGCCCCAGCCGGCGGTGAGCGCTATACCGAGGGCGAGAGCCGGATCCTGCAGTGGCAGCCGGGCGGGTGTTGCGGGGACGAAGTGCGACTCGAGCTGCTCAGCGAAGGCGAACCCTGCCTGACGATCGCCGCTACCACCGAGAACGACGGCATGTTCTCCTGGACGGTGGCGCCCTGCAGTGAGATGTACAGCGCCTATCGGCTGCGCGTGACCGATCTCGAGACGCAGGCGATCGGAGAAAGCGGCCAGAACTTCTCCATCTTTCCAGCCTGCGCGCCAATCGTCGACTACCCCAACGGCGGCGAGACATTCTGCGTCGGACAACCCGAGACGCTGACCTGGATGGGCTTCGGATGTCAGGGTCCCATGCGGGTCGAGCTGCTGCGGGACGGCGAGTCGTGCCTCACCATCGCAGAGGATGCGCCCAACACCGGGAGCTACGAGTGGACCCCGGTGCCCTGCGAGCAGGGCGCCGGGGAATACTCGCTGCGGATCGCAGACCAACAGACCGGCGCCGCCGACACGAGCGCCGCGCCCTTCACGATCGCGCCGGCTTGCTCGCTTGGTGTCACAAGCCCGACCGCAGGCCAGGGTTTCTGCCCGGGGGATCCGGTCACGATCACCTGGACCGTCGCGACCTGCTGCGGGCCGTCTGTGGGTATCGAGCTGCTGCACAACGGTGTGAGCTGCCTGACGATTGTAGACAGCACGCCGAACAACGGGTCCTACGCCTGGATCGCTGAGCCATGCGAAGGCACAACCGGCGCGGCCCCGGCGTACAGCATCCGGGTCACCGACCCCGAGACGGAGGCGACAGGCACGAGCCCGGGGTTGTTCACGATCGGCACCTGCGAGCCGGCGATCACTGGTCCCGCCCCGGGCGCGGAGTTGTGCTTGGGCAGCACCGTGGAGGTGACCTGGACGGCCGCCGAGTGCTGCGGCGAGCTGGTGCGCGTGGAACTGCTGTGCGACGGCCTTGCTTGCGGGGTGATCGCCGATTCGACCGCCAACGACGGGTCGCTCCTGTGGACCGTGGGCGAACCCGGCTCTGCGGGTGTCAACTTCGGACTGCGGGTGACCGACCTGGAGAGCGGCAACTCCGGCACGGTCGCGCCCTTCGGGATCGCTCCGAGCTGCGCCATCGTGGTGACCGGCCCCACCGTGCAAGACGAGGTCTGCGAGGGCGCCCCGATCGAGGTGACCTGGACTGCGTCGAGCTGCTGTGCATCCCAGGTGAGCATCGAGCTCCTGCTCCTGGGGGATCCCTGCCTGACGATCGCTGCATCCACCGAGAACAACGGCCTCTACCTCTGGACGCCCGAGCGCTGCGACGGGGCGACCGAGGGCTACACGATCCGCGTCGCCGAGATCGGCGGGCAGATCGCCGGCGAGACCCCCGCGGCCTTCACCATCGGCCCGCCGTGCGCGATCGCGATCACCAGCCCCACCCCCCAGGCCACGCTGTGCGAGGGCGACCAGCTCGACATCACCTGGTCGGCCAGTGCCTGCTGCGGCGACCTCACGCGGATCGAGCTCCTGCTCAACGGCACGGTCTGCGAAACGATCGCGACCGTGCTCCAGGGCAGCTCCTATGCGTGGACCGTCGCCGCCTGCGGATCGCCCACCGACAACCACGGCGTGCGCGTCACCAACGTCTCCACCGGGCAATCGGACGAGGTCACGGGCCTGACGATCCACCCGGCCTGCGCCCTGGATCTGACCTATCCGGACGGCGGTGAGACGCTGTGCGCCGGAGAGACGGTCGAGATCCTGTGGACTTATGGCGCCTGCTGCGGCCGCACCGTTGCGATCGATTTGCTGCGCGACGGCATTTCCTGCCGCAGCATCGCGACAGCGGCGGCCAACACAGGCCACTACGCGTGGACCGTCGGCGGCTGCGGGACCGCAACCCAGGGGTACCAGGTCCGCGTCCGGGACCTCTCCACCATGACGGAGGCGACGAGCGCCGTGACCTTCTCGGTCGAGGCCGAGTGCGCCATCACCATCACCAGCCCGGGCTACGGCGACGAATATTGCGCCGGCGATTTGGTCGACATCGAGTGGCTGGCCTCGTCCTGCTGCCCCGACACCTTCACGGTCGAACAGCTTTGCGACGGCGCGGTCTGCGCAACGATCGCCGTCGGGGTCACCGGCTCGTCGTACGCCTGGGAAGCGAGCATCCCCCCGGGCAGCCTGGGCAGCTACACGATCCGCGTCCGCGGCGGGGACTACGCCGGTGAAAGCGACGTCTTCACCGTCAGCGACGAATGCATCGTGTACATCAACTATCCCAACGGGGAGGAGGAGCTGTGCGAGGGTGATCCGATCACGATCACGTGGGGTCACGAGCTGTGCTGCGGATCGTCCGTCGGAATCGCGCTCCTGCGCGAGGGGGTGGTAGTGGATGTCATCGCCTCGTCGACCGCCAACGACGGCTCGCACCCCTGGACACCGGAGCGGTTCAACTCGAGCTCGGTGGGCTACCAGATCCAGATCACGGACTTGCAGACCGGCGTCGTGGATCTGTCGGATGCCATGTTCCGCATCAACCCCGAGTGCTACATCGACGCCAACGCGCCGAACGGTGGTATGTACTATCCTGAAGAGCCGGTCACCATCGCGTGGGACTACAGCCCCTGTTGCGAGGGTCCGGTTCGCATCGAGCTGCTTCTCGAGAGCGAACCCTGCGCACCGCCCCTCGTGATCGCGGCGTCGACGCCAAACGACGGCCTCTATACTTGGCCCGCCGTGCCATGCGGGAGCGAGCCGTTCCCCTACACGGTGCTCATCACGCACCTTGGCACCGGGGTCTCTAGCACGACGCGGGAACCCTTCTGGATCACGCTGGAGGACTGAAGGCGGGACCTCCTGGCCCGTGCAACGGCTCACCCCTCCGCCGGCACCTGCCGCGTCTCCTTCACCTCCAGGAAGAACCGCTCTCCCGCCTGGAGACCGCCGGCGCCCCCCTTGATGAAAGGTCCGATCAGTATCAGCGTGAGCACGATCGATGTGAACGTGCGCGACTTGCCCTTGAACGCCTGGCGGCCTTTGATCGCCACCGGGACCTGATCCCCGCCCACCTCGATCCAACCGTCCGTGAAGACGACCTGGCCGGCTTTGCCGAACATCCCGTTCCCTTTGGCCTCTGCGACCACGAGCACGCCCTCGGTCCCAGCCGGGACCGCCACCTGCTCGTGCACCACCACGTCACTGACGACGCGGAAATGCACCTGGCCCTCGGCCTCGACGCGGCCACCGGTGGCATCGTCGATCATCTCGGCCTCGATCTCGCAACCCTCGCGCAGCGTGACCATCGTCTGGGCGGCAGCGGTGAGCAGCGGCAGCGGGAGCTGTCCGATGATCAGCGCGCCCATGAGGACCATCACCAACCCTCTGCGCAGGTTCTTCGCGCGAAGCATGGGAGACCTCCTCCTTACTGCTCGATTCGATACACCACATCCGCGATTCGCTGCGGCTCTCCCCCACCCGCCTCGTAGAGGCACCAGAGGTCGTAGCGCCGCACGGGTCGGTAGGCCAACGTCGCGATCGAGATCTCGGAGCGCCGCTCGACCGGCAGCTCGCTCAGGGCGCCGCGCATGAGGCGCCGCACCGCCTTCGTCACCCGCGATGCGAGGATGCGAACCGCGGCCCCCTCGCCGAGGGCCGCCGACACTTCGGCCACTTGCTGTTGCGCCGCGGGCGACAGAGGCTCCGAGGAATTCGAGCCTTGGCCTGCGGTTGCGGCCGCCCCCGCGCTCGTGGCGGGCTGCAGCATCTTCGCGTCGATCGTCAGCGCCGCGCACTGGTCGCCTTCGAACCAGCGATCCCGGAAGAAGCCGGCATCCTCGTAGGCGAAGGGGTCGGCACCCCCCTCCAGGTAATCATTGTGGGGGATCGTCAGGAGCTGGTGGAACCAGGCCATACGCCCACCCGCGTCTACGCCCTGTCGCAGGACTTTGCCCACCAGGTGCGTCGTGCCGGCGCCGTCATCGCTCCGGGGGATCGCGCCGGCACCATCTTCGCCCCGCGGGGTCACACTGCCCCCCACACCCGCATCCCCGCTCGGCACGGCCACGTGATACAAGGCGCCGCCGAAGTCCGGCGTCAGGATCTCGCCCCACGACTTGCACGCCTCCACGGCCTGCTGGGCGAGCTTGGGCGTAATGCCCTCGGAGCGCGAGACCAGCGTGAATCCCTGTGTGAAGGTGAACGTGCCGTAGACGAGCTGTTCGACGCGGATCATCACGTCCCCTTCGCCAGAGGCCTACACCGGGCGCATCCCCTGCGCCCATCGACTGCGCGTCGACGCCGCTGCATCAGAGGTTCGGCAGCGCCGTCGTCAAATCGGGGAAAGCGACCGTCACCCCCAGGTTCCCGCGGAAGACATGCCGGCCGCCATCCTCCTGGATCTGGAAGAGCGCCCAGCGGCCGCTCACCTCCCACTCGTCGACGATCTTGTTGCCGGTGCTCTTCGGGTCGGTCTTCTCGATGCCGATCTTGACCGCGTCGCCCGGCTTCCAGCGCAGGCGTCCGGGCAGCCCGGGCTCGATGTCAGTCGGGTCCCAGGCGTTGGTCTCGGTGTTCCACACGCGCAGATGATAGCCCCGCGGGCACTCGCTGGCTTCGACCTTGACCAGCATGCCGCTCTTCTCGACCGCTTCGATCTTGCCGAGGAAGCGCTGGACGCGCTGCGCGTCGGGCGTGCCGGCGAAATCGCGCGTAAAGTTGCGCAGGCGCCCTTTGAACGCCTCGCTGAAACGGTAGTCCAGGCCGCTGCCCTCCATGTCCTGGATGATGCTGTCCAGCTCCTCGCCCGCGCCGGCCGACGCCACTTCCTGGCCCAGGCCGCTCAGGCTGGACGCAATGCGCCCACCGATCGCCTGGCCGTTGACCGGACCGATGCTGCGGAGCTGCGCCGCGATGCCCGCCAGCTCGTCGGGATTGTCCTGGGCCCCGATCGCCCGCTCGAGCAGCCCGCCGATCTCGCGCACGTTGACGTAGGTCGTGCGCCACGGCCCGGTGTCCTGCAGGTCATCGGCATAGGCCTCGACGTACGCCTTGCACAGGTCGTTGATCCGCTGCAAAGCCGACCACGAGCGCCCGCCCAGACCCGCGACGCCGCGGATGATCTGGTCGAGGTCCTGGCTGCGCACGTCCCCCATCACGCCGGTCTGCCGCTGCCGCCAGCGGCTCTGCCACTCGCTCACGTTCTCGGGCCGGAAGAGCTGCTTGATCGCCGCATCGACGTCTGCCGGGGCCGCGCGCGAGCCGGCGAGCATCGGCTGCAGGCGCCGCTCGACGAAGGCGCGGTCCCACTCGCCCTCGCGCCGCGCGAGCGTCTCGTCGCACGAGCGGTACTCCTGCGACGCGGAGGGGAACTGGTCGCGCATCTCGCGCATCGCCCGGCGGGCTTCGGAGAACTCCTCATAGGCAAGACCCGGCACCGCGTCGCGCATCTTGGCCGAGAGCGCGCGGGCCTGTTCGTACTGGAGGATGAGGCCGGCCGTCTCGCGGAATTCGGGCTTGAAGAAACCAGCCAGCAGGCTGTTGCGATAGCCCTCGAGCGCGTCGACCTTCTCCGCGGCCGTGCCGCCGCCCACGCCGCCCAGGCCGGCGAGCTTGCGGATCTTCTGGATGCGCCCCTCGTGCCAGGCGTTGACCAGCGAGAAGAGGATGATGAACACTGCCGCCGCCCCGGCGATCCACCACTTGATCCGCTGCGCGATGAGCGCCTTGCGCTTCTCCATGAGGAGGTGCACCGACCAGACGAAGGGCCGCTCCAGTCCGACCGGCCGCAGGTCCTTCGGCGGCCGCGTCTCGCCCGCCGGCGTGCGCTCGAGCCCGCCGGTCGAGGAGATGAAGAAGATCTGCAGGTCGGGTGACTTGGTCAGGCAGTAGTCCACGAGGGGTTTCAGCAGCGAGAGCGCGCGGTCGACCTGGTCGCGCCAGGGCAGATGGCGCGCGACGTGCGGCTGCTGCAGGACGGCCGAGACGAAGCTGTCGTAGCCGCGATAGCGCGAGTAGCGGATGGTGTCGCCGACCAGGACCACCTGGTCCTCGCCCTGGAAGCCGTCGAGCAGGTCGGCCTTGGTGATGACGACCGCCACCGGGATCTTCAGGCGATTGCGCGCGCCCTCGACGAGCTGCGCGAGCATCAGCTCGAACGAGTCGATCTTCTTGCGCCGGCGCACGCTGGCCTCGCGCCCCTCGACGATCAGGTCCTCGGCGTCGACCAGCACGAAGACGGCGTCGCAGCTCTCGAAGTATTCGAGGAACCCCTTGCCCGTCTCGACCTCGCGATCGATCGAGATGCTCTCACCCTGGTAGTCCTGCGACTCGAACGGGTAGCGGATGGTCGTGTCGATCACCGCCGTGAAGCGGTAGAGGCGCTCGGTCGCGGTGGGCGGCGGCCACTGCCCGGCGGCGAGCAGGTCGAAGTAGCTGCTCATGTCCTGGCGCGTCTGGAAGTCGTCGGTCTCGAGGGAGAAGTCGCGCCGGCCGTGTGTCTTGTGCCACAGCATCGTCAGGAAGACGGTCTTGCCCGCCCGCGTATGACCGAAGATGCCGATCTTGCGTTCTTTCGGGCGGCGTCCTCCACGCTTGGCCTGCGCCTTGGCCGCCTGTCCTTGCACCTTCTTGGCCTGCGTCGCGCCTTTCTTGAGCAACTTGAACATGGCTCACTCCACCCGGCCGGCTTCTTGGTAGTAGCGCTCGAGGATCTGCACCTGCTGTCCCTGGCGCCAGCCCCAGAAGGCCAAGGTCAAGAGGACGAGGACCACGGCGATGGCCATGTAGGCGAGCTGCATCCGGTAGACCATCTTCCAGCGGCTCAGGCGCCCGAAGGTCGCGCGCCCGCGCCCCAGCGAGGCGAACCACTTGCGCACGCGCGCCCAGAAGCCCTCGCGCGCGATGTAGCCGTGGCGCTCGAGGAAGTAGCCCAACGAGCGCCGGACCGGCGCGACCTCCTGGAAGAAGCCGGCCTCGGCCAGACGCTGTTCGAGCGTGTGCGCCTTCAGCGCGAGGTTGGGGACGTCGCTGTGGCGCACGCGCCGGCGCCCAAGCTCGAGCAGCAGCGTATCGGTCCGCGCCTCGCGGACGCTGTCGATCGTCTGATCGTCGCGCCAGTGGCCGCCGGGGTCCTTGTCCTCGAGGAAGCGGGAGACCTCGTGCACCAGGTAGTAGCGCAACCGGTCGGCATCCTGGAGCGCGGCCTCGTCGAAAATGAGCGGCACAAGCTCGTCGTAGATGAACGGCCCGTCGATGGACGAGGTCGTGCGCTTCTCCTGCGACAGCTCGTAGCCCTTGCGGTGGCCGCGACCCTCGTTGGCGTAGTTCTCGAAGAGCGTCGCCAGGAAGTGCGCGATGATGACGCGCAGGCCGGGTTTGTCGAAGTCGATCGGCTGGATCAGCTCGTAGAGCTTCTGATCCATCTCGGTGAGGCGCGCGTCGTTGCCGCGCAGGTTCTTGAAGTCGTCCAGCACGCCGATCAGGTTGCGCTCGAGGCTGTCCTGGTTGAGCGCCCCGGGATCGCGGTCGAACGCCTCGGCCTGGCGGAAGACTTCCTCCAGTTGCTCGATGCCGACGCCCATCCCGCACAGCTCCTTTCAGACTCCCGGGTCGGTGACTACAGGTAGTACACCCGGATGTCCGTGTCCTTCTTCTGGAGCAGCTCCTTGAGATCGACGACGCCCGAGGAGCGCAGCGTCAGGTAATTCGCATTTTCACGCTTGTTGCGCTCGACCTCCATGAGGAGGTAGATGCGCCCCGGCCGCTCCTTGAAGTCGGGCTGCAGCTCCGGGCAGTAGAGCGGGCGATCGTCGTTGACGCCGCCCTTCAGGCGGATGTCGCGCTCGTCCACGCCCGGGGCGACATTGTTGCGCAGCACGAAGAGGACGCTGCGCAATGCCCTCGTCTCCAGATCGCGGAAGTAGAGCACCTGGCTCTCCTCCGTGAAGCTGCTCTCGATCTTGTTCACCTCGAGCAGGTAGTAGTCCTGCTGGCGGTAGGTCACCTTGGGCTTGGGCGCTTCGGCCACCTCGCCGCCCGCGGAGGTGAGCTTCTCGCCGATGAACCGCAAGCAGTCGCGCGTGTAGTCGAGGAGCTGCGCCCCCTCGCGCATCTGGCGTCCCATGGCCTCGTGCACGTAGGGCGAGGCGACGTAGCGCGCAACTTTGTTGTGAAATTCGATGCCCCCCGCGGGCCCCGGCAGGCCCCCGGTCTGCAGGAAGTGCTCGTCGAGCTCGGATTTCACGGGTGAGGCCCCCGCGAGCGCGTTGGCGAAGACGCGCAGCAGCGAGCGCAGCGATCCCACGAAGAGCGGCGGGGGCGCTTCCTCCCAGCCCCCGAGATGCTCGATCGCGATGGACCAACCGGTGAGGATCGCATCCAGCGTGCCGCGCGCGGCCAGGTTCCACGGGTGCATGTCGGCGGCCGGCGGGGTCGCGCGCAAGACCTCGACGACCTCGTCGAGCGCCACCTGCCCCACGCGGCGGATCTCGTCGGTCGTGCGGCGCAGCGTCTGGGTGGCGCCGATCGTGAAGGCCGGCGGCAGGTACTCGGCGCTTTCCTCGGCCTTGTAGTTGGCCACGGCGATCTCGGCGATCTTCAGGCAGGAGCCGTCGCCGGGCGCCTGGGACTCGACCAGCAGCACCTCGTAGCTCGCGGTCCGGCGCGGCGCGTTCCCCGAGGCATCCGGCGCACCCAGCGGCTGCTTCTCCGCGCGCACCCGCAAGAAGACGGGAATCGTCTGGGACGGCTGGGGGTTCAGCTCGAGCGTGCCGATCACCGGGTAACGCTCCTGGGCCTCGCTGTCGGCATCGATGTGGATGAGCGTTCCGTCGCGCGTGACCGCGCGGCAGTGGAGCACCTCGACCCGCAGCCGGTTCTCGCTCTCGATCGAGGCGCGGACCTGCAGGGGCGGGGCATCGCCCGGCGATGCGGCGAGCAGCCCGTGCAGGGGCAGCCCGTTGCGGACCAGCCAGCGCAGCGCCTCCTCGTGGTAGCGTTCCTGCGCCTCGAAGTGGGCCCGGGAGACGAGCATCCCGTCCCACCAGTTCACGGACGTCAGATCCAGTCGCCGCAAACCGCCAGCCCTCCTTGCGCGCGGGCAAGGCCCGTGCGGGTCGAACGATAGGGTGCCGAGGGCGCCGGGGCCGCCACGCTCAATGCCGGGAGTTTGGCACAGGGCCGGGGGGGTGTCCAGGGTGGGGATGGTGGGGGCATGGTCCCGTCCCACCCCGGCGATCCGGTGCGAGGGAACCTGGCTCCGCCGGGCGGTTTGGATGAGATCAACGGCGACCCCGGGGACGGACCTGCGGCAGCGAGCAGGCACGGGCGTGCGGCGGTGGGCGAAAGGGGCTCGTTGTCCGAGTGCGCGAGCGGCTCTCCTGTGCCCTGAAGCCCGCAGTCTGAGACCAAAGGGAGGATACTCATCATGAAGACCAACGTCGGCGGCATCGACCGCATCATTCGTTTCGTGGTGGGCGTGGCCGTCATCGGCATCGGCATCGCGACCAGCAGTTGGTGGGGCTTGATCGGGGTCGTGCCGTTGGCCACTGCGGCGATCGGCTGGTGCCCCGCCTATCTGCCGTTCGGGATCTCGAGCTGCCGCGTGAAGAGCAGGTAGCCGCCTCATCGGGAGCAGGTCACCGCCACATTCCTCGCGGGCGCGAGTGAGCGCTGGCCAGTGACGAAGCGTTGCAGGGAGGAACTGATGCGCAAGCAGATCATCGCGCGGGCGGCTCTGTTGCTTCTCTCACTGATCGCCACCTCGACCGCCCTGGCCCAGGAAACGCGCGAGGTGAGCTGGAGGTACTACCGCCCCGGCAACACCGGCATCCAGGGCGACTACTGCGAGGCCATCTGGATCGGCCCCGACGGCGATCCGTGGATCGGCGGCTACGATCCCAGCTTCGAGGAGGGCGGCGTCGCGAAGTTCATCCAGGCGGAGAACCGCTGGGTGAACATCTCGAACATCGACTATCCCGTCATCGGGCACCCCGACATCACCGGCACGACGCGGGTGAGCGACATCGTTCCCGACGCGCAGGGCAACCTCTGGATGGCGACCTGGCGGGGCGCGCTGCGCCTCGACCCCGCGGTCGGTCCCTCCTCGCTCGTGAACTACGCCTCCGCCAGTCCGGCCCTCGCGAACGGCGGGTGCCGTGACCTCGACTTCTCGCCGGACGGCAAGGTCTGGTTCGCCCTGCTGGGATTCGGCAGCAGCATGGGCGGCATCCTGCGCCACACGCCAGGCACCGGCGATTGGCACTACTGGACGGGTGGCAACCCGCCGCAGGGCGGCAACAACTGGCCGATCCTCGTCTGGAGCGTGCGGTCCGTGTCCGTGCAGCCCAAGCCGGGCGGCGGCTACATCGTCTGGGGCGATGCGGACAATGGGTCCTCGATCGTCGCGTTCGACTCGGGCACGCAGCTCTGGACCTACTACGAGTTCTCTTACACACCCGGCAGCATGCTCGACATGCCCGGCAGGGAGAGCGTGGACGCCGCGGGCAACCTCTGGATGACGCGCTTCGTCGACTTCGTCGGTGGCAACGCCGTCTTCTCCCTCGACTACCGCCGTCCCGACGGGACGTGGGTCACGCCCCCACAGACCCCCATTCCCGCGGGCAGCCCATCGATCTGGGCTTTTCGCGCGTTCGGTGACCGGCAGGCGCTCCTGGCCGATGGCAACGGCCGGATCTGGCGGTACAACGGCACCGCGTGGCAGGACCTCGGCATCTGGCGGTCGGGCGGATACACCTACGACGTGTTCATGGATGAGGCGGGCGTCGTCTGGGCCAGCGGCACGGGCGGCGCTGCCCGGCGCGATCCGGGCACGGGCGCCTGGCAGCTCTACCGCATCACCAACACCAGCCAGTATGACCTCTTCAACTCCGACTTCTCCCTCGATGCGGCCACCGGCCACGTCTACGCGTGCGCCAATGCAGGCCCCGGGTACGGCGGCATGACGATGTTCGACGGCACGCGCTGGATCGGGTTCAACGACTACACCTATGGCCTCGGTGTGTCGTGGCCGTTCCCCACCGACAACAGCCAGGCCGTCGGCTTCCGGCCCTCGAACGGCAGCGTGGCGGTCAATCCGACGTACAACGGCATCCACCAGTGGAACGGCAGCACCTGGACCAACCTGAACGGCATGAGCGAGAGCCGCGGACTCGTCGAGGATTCGCTCGGGCGGCTCTGGTCGCTGGGCAACTACTTCGAGCTCCGCTATCACAACGGCACGAACTGGGTCTCGGTGCCGAACAACGGCGCCTGGGGCAACAACATCCAGCCCGATCCCGATCGCCCGGGAACCGTCTGGGTGAGCACCTATGCCGAGGTCATCCGCACGGACGGCAACTACCGCTTCTCGCGGACTTACAATCAGTTCCCCGAGCTCAACCCCCAGAGCGACATCTTCGGCACCGTCGCCGCCGGTCACGATGGCATCGCCTGGCTCGGCTCGACCCAGGGGTTGTTCAGGCTCAACGCCAATACCGGAACCTACGAGTACTTCACCGATGTCGGCGGCATCCCCTGCCTCGGCGCAAGCCCCATGGCGGTGACCCCCGACGGCCGCGTCTGGTTCGCCATGTTCGACCCCTACGGCACCGGCCCGCACGGTCTCGTCTGGTTCGACGGCGTCGACGCGGGCATCTTCCCCGCGCCGCGGGATGGAGGGCCGCAGTGGGGCGGTCTGCCGCACGCGCAGATCCGCCAGATGCAGGTGCGCGAGATCCCGGGGGCCTATGAGCTGTGGATGATCTGTGTGAGCCGCGGTCTGGCGGTCCTCACGGTGCCCATGGTCGATCCCGCCGGCGTTCCCCTCGCGTCCGCGCCGGTGCGGCTGGCGCTCGAGGCCCGACCCGGTCTCTTCAGCGGCAGCGCCGAGGTGCTGTTCGATCTCCCTGCGTCAGGCCCGGTGCGTCTCGCCGTGCTCGATGTACAAGGCCGCGAGGTGCGCCGCCTGCTCGAGGGCGAGCTGCAGGCTGGTCCGCAGCGGGTCCGCTGGGACGGACGCGATTCGGGTGGGCGCGAGATCCCGGCGGGGGTGTACTACTACGATCTCACGACCGCCGCGGGGAGGTCGACGGAGAGGACGGTGCGGGTGCGGTGAGGCTGCCTGCGGCAACGTCGAGCAACTCCGGGCGGGATGCCGGGAGATGGGGGGTTGCGGCGGCTAGACGGGGCGCGGCGAGGTGCTGCGGTTGCGGAGAGGAGGCGATCCCGATGCTCTACCCCTCCAATCCCAGCTCCCGCCGGATCGACCCGAAATCGAACCGCTGCCCGGCGGGCAAGCGCGCCTCGCGGTTCTCACCTTCCTTGAGCAGCAGATCGACCTGTTGCCGGCCGGCCTTGGTGCGCACGGCGGCGCGCGGCGTTTCATTGCCGAGCGCGGGGATAGGCTGGTCAATCCAGTCGGCGTAGTGTTTCGCCTTCACCGCGAGAAGAAGTTGATCCCCCTCCGCCGATCTCGGTTCGGGGGCTGTGGGCTCTGCGGCGGGCCCACCTGCGCGAAGCTGGGCCAGCGGATCGACATGCTCCCGGGTACGGTGACGAACCAGGCGCCCGAGCGACGACTCCGTGAGCGCGCGCAAGCCATCCGCTCGCTTGACCGAATTGGTCTCGACTCGCAGCGCCTTGTCGCTGAGGACGGCTCTGCCGATGACCGTGTTCTCCCAGCTCCGATGCATCGGGTTGCCCGCTCTGGTGTAGACGTAGACCGATTCGCGATCGCCCGGCTCCGACTCATCCACGATGTCCTCGATGGACGCCAGGCGGCGCTGGATCTCCGCCCGATCAGCCGGCGCGAGCGCGAAATGGTCGATCGTGAGCAGCAGGGGGTCGCCGTCGGTGTTCTTCAGCTCGTGCGGCTGGCGAGCCCGGATCTCCGCTTCCTCGACCGCCTCTTCCCAGCATCGGATCATGTGGCGGCCGATAGCCTCGCCCCGCAGGCGATCGATTGGCACGGCGCTCTTGCGGCGCAAACGTTGCTGCACGCGCTCGACCACATCGGCCGCATCCCGCGGCGGGAGCGAGCGATGGTGGACGCCGCACAGCACAGACTGCTCCTGATCGTCCACGACTCGGGCCAGCAGGGCATCGCGGAGGCGCAATGACTTCGAGGCCGTCGTCTCCCACACCGAACGGGTCTCGCCCGTGAGCAGATCCTTCAGGACCAGGCTCTTGCCCGGGTTCACCTCGAGCACTTCCCAGATCGAGAGCCAGGCGGCCCGCTGCGCGAGCAGCCAGCGGACCTCCTCCTCGGGAAGCCGGGCGCCGCGGTCTACCAGGAACCACTCCGCGATGGGCTTGCCCTCGAAGTGGTGATGGTAGAATGCCCACGGACCTACCAGCGCACCGGGCATCGACAGATCGCCGAATACTCGGGCAGGCCGCGCCATCCAGTCGGGCCCGAAGCGGCCGCGGGCGTACTGGTCCATCTGTTCCACCAACCGGCCGTCAAGATCGTGGGCCGCCGCGCGGGGCTCCTCGGTGTCGTGGCGCGCGCCGGGGTCGGCCGCGCGTGGCCGCGCTGGCCCGACCTTGTTGACGGTGAAGAGCCCGGCGGCTTGAGCCGGCAGCGTGAATCGCACTTCGATGTCCTCTTCGTCGAAGTAGGATTCGCAGACCGGGTCGGGCTCGTCCTGCTCGAAGAGCTCGCGGTGCTTCCCAAAGAACGCGGACAGGGAGGTCGCACAGCCCGATACGATCCGCACGTCACGCTCGGTCAGCGGACGCAGCAAGCCATCGCGATCGTAGTGATACACGATGGGATAGGCTTTCGGGCTGGCCACGGGCCATCCATGGTCAAGCGCCTCGCGGAGCATGCCCGCCGGCAGCTCCGAGCCGACCTCGTAGTTGAGGCACAGCGCGCTGCTCCCCATGTCGACTGGGGATCCGGACGAGCGAGGCTGCTCGGCCTTCTCGAGGAAGGTCTCGAAGTCCGCCAGCGAAGGGAAGAGGATCAGCCCAAGGCTCTGGCCAAGAGCGCCGATGATCGAGAGGCATGCTCCCTCGACTCCGTAGTGCGGGATGTCCACCCGGATCACCTGGCTGTCGGCGGCCACCTTCCACGGGGCAAGCTTGTACAAGAGCTCGGCGCTGCTGAACAGGTCTGCGATCGCCTCCTGGCTGACCCGACCTTGCTCGAGGTAGCTCGGCTCATCCGTATCGTCGTCCCCCGCCCCGAACTTGGCGAATTCCTGAAGCACCCGATCGAGCTCAGGCGTCGGCGCGACCACGACCTGTGCCTCCGGCAGGAGCCGCCGCACTTCCTCGGCCAGGACCGCATCGGCCACTCGCACCATGTCGGGTCGGCGCGGCGGCCCGACCATCGGGGACTTCATGGCCTCGAGCAAGGTCGGGCCGAAGGCGACCGGTGGCTCCTGGGGATCGATCAGGCGGAAGAGGACGACAAGATCTTCGGGTGCCTCCAGCCAAAGGATGAGCTCGGGCCGGTAGGGTGTCCCCTCGGTGACGTAGAAGGGCGAGACCACGCGGCCACCGATCCACTCCGTCTCGCTATCACCGGGGCGACTGCGTCGACCCGCCTGGGTTCTGCGCGCTTTGTCTTTCATGGCGACGATCCTACCTGACGGCGGCGCAACAGCGCCAGGGGGCTCGGGGCCTTCGCCGGCGGGGGACGGAGGAGCCGTGTCCTTGGGCCACAGCATGCTCAGGTCAGCGACTGTGTCTGGCCGGTCTCCTGGCCAACGCGGCGGCCACGGCCTTGGGGTTCCTCGCTGCCACGATCAGCAGCGCCATCGCCGGCCCATCGGGCGTTCGGCGGCCCTGCTCCCAGTTGCGGAGCGTCGCGACGCCGACGCCGATCATGAGAGCAAACTCCGTCTGGGATTTGCCAATGCTGTGGCGAATCGCCTTGATATCCTCAGCTAGAGACTTGAGATCACAATCTGTGATTTCAAGGTCCTGGGGCGGTCGGCAAACACTTCCATATGCCTTCACCGAGCAAGGGGTAGCGATGCTCTCCTCCGTACTCAGGCGCGAGCGCGCCATCGAGGTGAACATCGCCATCATCAAGGCCTTCGCGAGCTCATGCGTCCACCGTCCCGCCCTCTGCCCCGCCAGCGTGACCGAACCCCCTATCCTCGACCCCGCTCCAGCTCTTCCCGCGCAGCGACCAGCTTCGCGCGCAGTTCGTCCTCGGTGGGTAGATAGAGCTGGTAGCTCTGTGCGTGGACTTGTGCGTTCTCACCCGGGAGAGTGATCCTGACCATGGCGTCGTTCTTTTCCGAGCAGAGGACGATACCGATGGTCGGGGATTCCCAAGCGCCCCGCTGGAAGCGGTCGTAGTAGTTCACGTACATCTGCATTTGGCCCAGATCCTGGTGGGTCAGCTTGCCGAGCTTGAGATCCACAAGCACGAAGCTACGCAGAATCCGGTTGTACAGAACCAGATCGACGTAGAAATGATCGCCGTCGAGGGTGATGCGCTTCTGACGGCCGATAAAGCAGAAACCCTTGCCCAGCTCGAGCAGGAAGTGACCAAGGCGGTGGATGATTGCTTGCTCCAGATCGCGCTCATGCCACTCTGTCCGCTCTTGGAGGTCCAGGAACTCGAGAACCATCGGGTCCTTGAGGACGTCCCGGGGGGTGACCACGAGTTGGCCCTGCCTGGCGAGGGCGAGGACTTCGTCCTTGTCCCGGTTCCTGGCCAGGCGATCGAAGAGCAGCGAGCCGATCTGCCGCTCCAGCTCGCGGACGGACCAACCCTCCCGAGCGGCTTCGATCTCGTAGAAGGCGCGGGCCTGGGGATTTGCTACCCTCAGGAGCAAGAGGTGGTGACTCCAGCTAAGCGAGGACGGAAAGGCTGGCTGGCTGGGTGAGGATCTACCCGCAAGGCTGGGCAGGGTCTCCGCAGACTTTGGCTGGCGCGGAGGCGAGGTCCCGGCGCTCGGCCCCGGGCCATTCGCTGAGCCTCCGAAAACGCCAGACACCGTCTGGCGTTTTGCAGTTGCGTTGTCGCCAGTGAGGCACGGGGCGTGGGGATAGGCCAGGTAGAACTGGCGCATCTGCCTTAGGTTCTGTACGCTGAAACCCCTGCCGAATTTCCGCATGAGACGCTGCGAGAGTCTGCTCAGCAACTCCTCGCCGTATCTGGCTCGATCCCGGCCTTGTTGCTCCACCTCCACGATCCCGCGGCCCACGAGCCAATAGGCGTGAACCATGGCGGTGTTGATCGTTCGTGCGACTCGCTGCCGTGCCTCCTCGATGATCTGAACGATCTGCTCGTGAAGTTCTCGCTCTCGCCGCTGCATTGGACTGCCCATGACGCACCTCTCCCAGGGGGTGCGCTGAGGACACAGCATCTTGCTGAGGCGGCGCTTCTGAGAGCACTGTGAGGGTTGAAGGTTTGACCAGTACCCATGCCGGAGGCTGCCGCGCATTGGTTTCGGAGTCAAGGGATGAGCTATTGCTGAGACTCGGCCGGATCCCAGCACCTTCAACGGTCATCCACCTGAGGGGACTAGCACGCCACGTGCCATCTCCGGTGCCAATATGTAACCGACCCGGATTCGTGCTCACTCCACCTCAAACCCCTGACTCGAGAACTTCAGCGTCCGCCCATTCTCCGTCACCACCCGCACCACGTGGTCGGGCACGCCCTCCGGCAGCGCGGCCTCGATCTCGAGCGTCACCCTGACCTTGGCCCCCGGCAGCGCGACTAAGTGCGCGATCACCTCCTCGGCGATCTTCCCGGCGTCGGAGCCGAGACGCATGGGGTTGGTCAGCTCGACCGTGCCGTAGAAGCGACGCGGCTTGGGTGGGGGCGTTGGCGCAATGGGCCCCGGCTCTGGAACAGGTCCAGATCCAGGCCGGGGGCCAGACGCAGGACCGGGACCAGGTGGCGGTACAGCCGCCTCCTCCGCCTCCATCTGCCCCCGCGCCACCTCGGGCCGCACCAGCAGGCCCGGCGTCTCGGAGCCACGAATCGCCACGTGCACCCCAACCCGCAGCCCCCGATACCGCCCGGCCTCCTCATCGAAGCTGTCCGCGTACCCGAACGCCTCGCGCTCCCAAGTGAGCAGCGCCACTCCCTGCCGCACAGCCTCGACGAGCACCGACGGCTCCGCCAGCCGCGGCAGGTAGAGGTACTTCGCGAAATCCTCGACGAGCTGCTTCAACGCCACGTGATCCCCGCGCCAGAGCGGAACGCGATCGAGCTCCATGCGCAGGCGCGTGGCCGCGAAGCTCGTGATCAGGAGCTCGTCGTTCTTGAGCTTGCGCGACGCGCGCACGGCGAGCGGATCCGACCCGGTCAAGCGCATCGCCTGCCAGTCCATCGCGGCTTGCGGCGTCGATTGGACGGGCACGAGCAGCCACTGGTAGGCCTCCGGGATGCGGGCGGTGACGACGCTGTCGGCGGACTGCATCTGCGTCTGGGCCTGCTTGGCCTGGTGCGGGTCGAGGTTCAGCGTCTCCTTCTCGGCGACGATCGACTCCCAGGCGAGGTAGCGGCGGGTCGCCTCGTCCAGGTCCTGCAGCCGCGCCTTGTCGACGGCGAGAAAGACGAGCGTGTTGCGGAAGAGCCGCGGCGTGTTGCCGCGCGACTCGAGGATCGTTTTGGCCTCGCGCACGGCGGGGCTCTCGGGGCCGCCGGCGGACTCCTTGGCGTAGGGATGGTCGATCCCGAGCACGACCAGCCGCGCCTCGAAGTCGTCGGGCACGTCGGCGCTGTCTCGGGGCATCGCGTGGATTCGCACGAAGTCGCCCCTGCGCTTCAGGTCCTCACGCAGGCGCTTCTCGATCTCCATGACGACCTTGTCCTGGTCGCGGTTGAGCTGCTCGGCGCGGTCCTCGGCCAGCTTGG
>CAZDKK010000015.1:0-88588 GCA_964506245.1 uncultured bacterium
CGGCGGGCGCGGCCGGGCGCGGCCGGGCGCGGGCGCTGGGGGGATGGCGTTCAGGGTCAGGCTGCGATCAGGACACGCTGCGCGCGGGCGGGCACCGATTCAGCAACAGCCAGTAGCTGCTCATTTGATGGACCGCACGGGAAAACTGGGTGAAATCGACCGGTTTACGCACGTAGCTGTTGGCGCCCAGCTCATAGCTGCGCTCGAGGTCGTGCCGCTCGTCGGAGGATGTCAGGACCACGACAGGGATCAGCTGGGTCCGCGGGTGCGAGCGTATGCGTCGCAGGACCTCCTGGCCGTCGACCCTGGGCAGCTTCAGATCCAGGAGCACGAGCTCCGGAAGCCGCCCGGGGGGAGACTGCGCGGGGTCTGCTCCCCCAAAGAGGTATTCCTGGGCCTCGACCCCATCTCGGACCGCCACCACCTCGATGGGGACCTCGCCCTTCGCGAGCGACCGCAGCGCAAGCGCGGCATCGTCAGGGTTGTCTTCCACAAGCAGTACGAGTCGCTTCTCCATCTCGCCACCCCGCGCGCCTCCGCGCGCACTCGGCCAGGCAGCCTCGGGGTACGGACCCCTCTGGCCCGGCACCGGCCGCGCCGCAATACCCTTGCGCCCGAGCGGGCCTTGAGCAGGCTCGGCAACGGAACGCAATGCAAAGACAGCCGGCCGCTCAGCCGATGGGATCATACAGCAGACAGGCGCCCGGTGCGACAAGCGCGACCTCGTAGATCAGCGGGCAGGTTCCTGCCGCGCATGGCCCTGGCGGTGGCCGCGCCGGGCCCGCGCCCGCCCAAGCGGCCGTCTGGCCGGAGTCGAGGACGGAGCCGATGGCGGAGAAGCTCAGAGTGCTCATCGTCGAGGATTGCGACGACGATGCCTTGCTCGTCGCGCATGAGCTGCGCGGCGGTGGGCACGAACTCGAGTACGAGCGCGTCGAGACTGCCGATCAGGTGAAGGCCGCCCTCGCGGGCGGGCCCTGGGACCTGGTCATCGCGGACTATGCCCTGCCCGGCCTCAGCGCCCTGCGCACCCTCGAGATCCTGCAGAGCAGCGGCCTGGACCTGCCTGTCATCATCGTCTCGGGAACGATCGGCGAGGAGACCGCTGTGGCGGCGATGAAGGCCGGGGCCCACGACTACGTGATGAAGTCGAACCTGTCGCGCCTCAATCCCGTCGTCGAACGCGAGTTGCGGGAGGCCGCCGTCAGGCGCCAGCGCCGGGCGGCCGAGATGGCGGTCCACGATCGGGAGGGACAGCTCGAGACCATCTTCGACCACGCCCCCGTGGCCATGCTCGTGGTCGACCAGGAGCTCAGGGTTCGGCGCATCAACCGGGCCGGTGAGCAGCTCAGCGGGGCTGGAGCGGGCCAGCCGACCGGCGAGCGAATCGGCAGCGCTCTGGGCTGTCTCCATGCCCTGGAAGACCCAGGCGGGTGTACGTGCACCGCCGCCTGCATCCACTGCCCCGTCAGCCAGGCGGTTCAGCAAACCTTCATCGAGGGCGTCGCGCAGCGCGCCGTCGAGGCACGCCTGCCGGTGTCGCGCGAGCACGATCGCGCGGTGCTCCAGCTCCTCGTGTCCGCGACGCCGATCGAGCTGGCCGGCGAGCAGCTCGTGCTGGCGTGCCTCGAGGACATCACCGACCGCAAGCGAGCTGCCGACGCGCTGGCGCAGTACGCCGCCGCGCTGGAGCGGACGAACTGCCAGCTGGAGATGAGTCGCAAGGAGCTGGAGCAGTTCCTCTACACCTCTTCCCACGACCTCCGCTCGCCTATCGTCTCCATCCACGGCTTCGCCACACTGCTCCGGGAACGGGCGGGTGAGCAGCTCGACCCGCAATCCTTGCGCTACCTCGAGCGCATCCAGGCCAACGCGGAGACGATCGAGGCTCTGCTTCGGGACCTGCTGCACATGTCCCGCATCGATCCGCGGGATGCAGCGTCTCACGAAGTGGCCCTGGACGGTCTGGCGCAATCGGTCTGCGACGCGTACGCCCTGCGCGCCCGCGAGCGGGGCATCCGCCTGATCCGTCAGCCCGGTCTGCCATCCGTACGCGGGCAGCAGCAGACGCTGCAGGAGGCGCTGGCCCACCTGGTCGACAACGCGATCAAGTTCATGCCCGCCCGACCGGACGGGGTTGTGGACATCGGCTACGACGCGCACGTCCGCACCCCCGAGGGATCGCTGGGGGCCTTCTTCGTGCGGGACAATGGCGACGGCATCGCGCCAGCCTACCACGAGCGGATCTTCCAGCTCTTCCGCCGCGGGCCGTGCAACGCACCCGATGCCGCGGGCACCGGGGTCGGTCTGGCCATTGTCACGCGCATCATCCACGCGCACGGCGGCAGCGTGTGGGTCGAGTCGACGCCGGGAGAGGGGGCGACGTTCTATTTCTCCCTGACCCTCGCTGACCGGACCCAAGCGCCCGCCGACGCCAACCCGCGGCACGAGCCGCGCGCAGCCTGAATACCACTGGGGAGCAAACCATGACAGCCGGCCGCTACACCGTGATGCTCGTGGACGACAACGACGATCACTGTATGCTGATCGAGGAGATGCTGATCGCTCAGGACTTCGCGCGGCACGTCCTCCGGTTCCCCGACGCCGAGTCGGCGCTCGCGCACCTGCGCGACCCCCAGGCGGCGCGGGCGGCCGAGGCGACCCGTATGCCCGACTTCATCTTCCTCGACATCCGGCTGCCCGGGATGACGGGCATCGAGCTGCTGCGCCAACTGAAGAACCACCCCGCGACGCGGGGCATTCCCACGATCATGCTGACGACCTCGGAGCGCTCCGAGGAGATCAGTGCCAGCTATGAGGCCGGCGCCTGTGGCTACATCGTCAAGCCGGTCGATTCTCGAGTGCTGGCCAAGAAGATCCGTGCCCTGAGCCACTACTGGGGCGTCGCCTGCGAGGTACCGGTGCTCGAGTCCCATGCGCGGCCCGTCAGCGAGGAGATCCGGGGGGCATGAGCGACGCGCGGCGAGAGGCTCCCCGGACCTGCCCCGGCGGAGCGCGGCGAGAGGTTCCCCGGATGCGATCCCCCGGAACGCGGGGTGGCCCCGACAGCGAGTACCCCTTGCTGTTCGACCGCACCGTCCATGGCATCGCCTTCTTGCAGGCGAGGCCCGGGCAGGGGCGCGAGCGCGGGGTCTACCGCATCCTGCGCACCAATCCGGCCTTCAGCCGGATCACGGGCCTGGCCGCGCTCGATCTGGTCGACCGAACCCTGCCCGAAGTCCTCGGCGATGTGGCCGAGCTGTGTCGGCCGTGCGCCGCGGCCGGCCGGAGCGCCGAGCCCATCAGCGTGGAGCTCTACGTCGCCCGCTTGGACCGGCACATCGAGGTCACGCTCTGCCGCCTCGATGAGAACCTCTGCGCGGCGCTGCTGCGGGACGTGACCGCGCAGGTGCTGGCCAGGCAAGCCCTCGCCAGCGCGAACCGCGACCTGAGCGAGAGCAACCGGTGTCTCGCACAGAAACAGCGCGAGCTCGAGGAGTTCGTCTCCGTCGTCTCCCACGATCTGAAGTCGCCGCTGATTGCCATCCAGGGTTTCGTTCGGCTCCTGGCGGAGCGTATGCGCAGCCATCTGCGCGCCAGGGAGGTCGACTACTTCGACCGCATCCTGGGCAACGTACGTCAGATGGAGACGCGCTTGAACGAGCTGCTCACGCTGGCGCGCCTCGGCCGGCTGGCCACGACGACCGAGCGGATCGACACCCAAGCGCTGATCGACGAAATCCTCGTTGACTTCTCCGTCCGCGCGCAGGCCAAGCGCGTGCGGCTGATCCGCACCGGCCCCTTGCCCGCCGTGGCCGGCTCACCGCAAGGCATCCGCGAGGTCTTCGAGAATCTGATCGACAACGCGATCAAGTACATGCCCCCCCGATCCGATGCTCGCGTCGAGATCGGCTACGACGAGGCCGTGACCTCCCCCACGGGCGCGCGCGGGGCCTTCTACGTGCGCGACAATGGCGCCGGCATCGCGCCCGAGCATCGGGAACGGATCTTCGAGATGTTCCACCGCGGGCCCCACCCCGGCGGCAACCGCGACGGCGCGGGGCTGGGACTGGTGATCGTCCGCCGGGTCGTGGAATCCCACCGGGGCAGGGTCTGGGTCGATGCCACCCCAGGGTCCGGCGCCACCTTCTTCCTCACGCTCCCCAGCGCGCCGGTGGCGACGGCCGAGGGGTTGGTCGAGCACGCGCGTCGCTGACCGCTTGCGATCGGCCGGCGGCATCCCTTAACTTCTCGGGCAGGCCGACCCTCGGGTCTCCGAGGACACATCACGAAGGGGGGAACCATGCCCATGCTCGCTGCCAGCCGCGCATCGCGTTCGGACTCGACCATCTTGATCCTTCTCATCGCGGGTCTGATCGCCCTGGGGAGCATGGGCGGCTGCGGTGGCGACGACGACGAGCCGAGTGCCACCCCCTGTTCAACGGCCGGGCATCCCGAGGACTTCCTGCCGCAGAACGTGCAGGGTTGGATCGAGATGGCCGGTGGGCGCGAGACCGCCTCGACCATCCCGGAGCTGCAGGCCACGGTCGTCGACGGTGGCTTCCAGCCGTATGAGTTCTACGACTTCCAGGAGTTCGTCCACACGGTCTACGAGGGCTCCGTGCAAGGATCCCCCGCGGCGCTGGACGTACAGATCACGGAGCTGGCATCGCCGGAGAAGGCGCTGGCGATGTACAACGACACGCAGTACGGCATCAAACCATCCACCTCGGAGCCGGTCACACCCCCGGTCGGCGACGCCTCACGACTGGCCCGCAGCATCGGCACGCTGACCCTCGATTTCGTGGAGTGCGCCTACTGGGTCAAGCTCTACATCAATGACACCTCGGACGACGGGTTGAGCATCCTGCAGGCCTTCGCCGCCAGCATCGAGCAGGAGATCCCCCAGTAGGAGCCCTCATGGACCGCCGCCGCTTCATCAGGCTCGGCGCGGGCGCGTTGGGCACGGGCCTTGCCGCTCGGTCTCTGCTGCGGGCCCCGGCCGCGCTGGCCGAGGAGCCGGCCGTGCCCGCCGCCACAGCGCCACCCGCCGCAGCGCTGCCGGCAGCATCGCCGCCAGCCGCAGCGGGGGCGGCGACCCTTCCGGATCTTGCGGTGAGCCGCGGTCTGCCCGGCGTGGCGGTGCGCCAGGCGCTGGAGGCCCTCGGAGGTCTGTCGCGCTTTGTCGGCGCCGGCCAGGTCGTCGTGGTCAAGCCCAACGCGAGCTTCGTCGCGCCGCCCGAGTGGGGCGCCACCACGCACCCGGATGTCCTGGCGGCCGTCATCGAGGAGTGCCTGGCCGCGGGGGCCCGTCGCGTGCTCGTCGTCGATCACACGATGGCTCAGGCCGACCGCTGCTTCGCGCGCTCCGGCACGGCCGCGGTGGTCGAGCGCTTCCCCAAGGCCAAGCTCGTCGCGCTCGACCAGCCGGCCGACTATACGGCGGTCGAGATCCCCGGCGCCCAGAGCCTGCGCGCGACACAGGTCGCCTCGGTCGCACTGAAGGCGGACGTGCTGATCAACCTGCCGAGCGCGAAAGCCCACACGGCCACGCGGGTGAGCCTGGGCCTGAAGAACCTCATGGGTCTCGTCTGGGACCGCGCCACCTTTCACAATGACATGGACATCGATGCCGGCATCGCCGATCTCGCCACGGTGCTGCGCCCGCACCTGACGATCCTGGACGCGATCACGATCCTGAAGACCAACGGCCCATCCGGGCCGGGCGAGGTTGAGCAGTTCGGGGGCATCGTGGCCGGCGTCGATCCGGTCGCGGTCGACGCGTACGGCGTGGGGCTGTCCACCTGGGATCACCAGACGCTGACGCCCGAGCAGGTCGGCTACATCCGGCAGGCCGCCGCGCGCGGCGTCGGTACGCTGGACCTCGCCTCGCTGCGGATCGCGCAGCGGAGCTAGGCCCGTGGCTGCTGGATCAACGGCCGGCGCGCTCGCCCCCCGCTCACCCTCCCGCACCCACCGCGTCCCGGGCCCGCAGTTGCGGGCGCTCGCCGTACTCCTGGGTGCGGCCGCGTTCTCCGGCGCGCTCGGCTCGGCCCACGCAGCGGATCTCCCCGCCGTGGGCATGGCGGCTACCCGCGCGGAGGACCTGCGCGCGGTCGCGTCGATCGGCACCGACCGCGCCCTGGTCCTGGCACCCGCTGGGCTCTATCGCCTGCGTCTGGAATCGGAGACCTGGACCCTCACGACCGAACGCGAGGGCTTGCCCGCGGCGCCGCTGACCGGCCTTTGTCCGACCGCCGAAGAGCTGTGGATCACCGGGGCCGATGGCGCCAGCGTCTCGGACATGCGGTTCGACGACTGGCGGCGCTACGGACCAGCCCAGGGCCTTCCGGGCCGGCTCGTCGCCGACATCGAGTCGGACGAGGATTACGCCTACGCCGCGACCGACAGCGGTGCGGCGCGCTTCGACCGCTACGTGCTCGAGTGGGAGGCGCTGCCGGGACCCGACGGCCGGCCGTTGGGACCTTGCACCGACGTCGCCCTGGAGGGCGAACGCGTCTGGTTCGCGCTGGCGTATGGGCTGGGCGAGTTCCGCCCCGGGCCCGAGAGCATGCGCGTTCTGCGCGAGCTGGGGGGATTCTCGTCGCCAATGATCCTGGCGCTCCGGCAGACGCCGCGTCATCTGTGGGCGATCACGCCGGTGGGTCTGGCGCGCTACGACAAGCGCCTCGAGACCTGGACGAGCTATGCCGCGGGCGCGGAGGTTCCCGACGCCCGCATCTATCAGGCCGAGCTGCAGGGCGACGACCTCTGGCTGGCCACCGACGCGGGGCTCTGGCGCTACATCGCACAGAGCGGTATCTGGCGACGCCATGAATCGGCCGACCAGATGCCCGGCACCCGCGTGACCGCCTTCGCGCTCGAACCGCAGCGCATCTGGGTGGTGACCGAGCGCGCCTTCGCGGTCTATGAAGAGGAAGATGCCCGCTGGATCGACTTCACCCCCAGCGTTCCGCTCGCGCCGGCCCGCTGCCGGCGCCTGATCCTGGCCTCGGGCGGGATGATCCTGCTCGGGGAGGATCGGATCGTCTACGGGCTCAGCCAGGGCGAGACCAATCCGAGCCTCTTTTCCTACCGGGAGATCCCGATCGAGGTCGTGGCGGCGGGTGCGGGCGCCGCGCGCCGCTGGTCCCTGGGGCTGGACTCCGGCGGTCTGGGGATCACGGCCCCCTCGGGGGAGTCGGCCACGATCAAAGGCGGCGCCACGATCTACATCGAGGAAGAGCAGGAGAAGGAGGAAGGGCTGGGCGACCTCGCGGCCGAGACCCGCGTCGACGCCAGCGTGAACGGCCGGCTGCGCGGCGACCGGACGGTGAGCGGCTTCTACGACAACACCGACCCCGACAACGTCGCCTACCAGCTCGAGTACCGGGGCGCCCATGACGACCTCGTGCGCAGCGTGAGCGCCGGCGAGATCGACCAGCAGCTCTTCAACACCCAGCTCGTGCCGGAGACGGGCCTGCGCGGCGCGCACGTCCGGGCCGAGGTCGGCGCCCGGTCGGAGGCCACGCGGCGGCGGCGGCTGACGGCCGACGGCTGGGCTGGTGAGCGCCGCACCTTCCCCGGCCGCGATGTCTTTCGCGGCGGCAGCCGCGCGATCAGCGGAAGCCTGCGGGATCGCGACTACGCGCGGCGGGTGGTCTTCGCGCTGCCCGACAGCTGGCGCTCGCTCGACCCCGACCGGCTGCAGCTCTACCGCGACGACGGCGTCGCGGCGACCGACGACGCCAACACGCTCCACGCTGAGCTGGCCGGCCGCGCGGGGAGTTGGGACCGGTTGGTGCCGCACGAGGCGTACGTGCCGGGCCCGGACCGCGCCACGCTGATCCTCGTCGCGCCGCTGGGCGCGCAGGAGCAGCTCGTGGCCGTCGCCGGCGGCGCGGCGATGCCGGCCGAGGTCGACCTCTCGGGGGCCGACGTGCGCAATGCCTACTGGCTGGCGGGCGAGCCGGAGCCAGGATCCCTCGCGGTGAGCATTGCGGACTCGAGCGGCGCCACCCTGGGGGGAGACGGCCGCAGCTACCTGGCTCGGTTCGGTCTCGATGCGAACGGCGACGGCGCGCTCGATGCGGAGCGGTTCAGCCCGCTGACCGGCCTGCTCACCTTCCCCGACAGCCTGCCCTTTCCACCCGAGGTCTACGCCGAAGGGGGGCCCAGCCTCTACCGGATCGCCTTCACCTACCGCACGGCCCAGACGGTCTTTCAGACCTCGCACCCGAATCTGGTGCCCGGCTCGGAGCGGATCGCCGTCGATCGCGAGCAGCTGCAGTCCAACACCGACTACACGCTGATCCCCTCGACCGGGATCTTCGTCCTGTTCGAGCACGTGCTGCTCGACGACGACTCGGTTATCGAGGTCAGCTACATGTACGAGTCGACCGGCGCGGGCGAGGAGCCGCCCATCGCCACGGCCCAGCTCGGCCTGGCGCCGAACGACCACCTCTTCGTGGGCACGAGCGCCCTGCGCTGGGAAGACGAGGGGGGCCGCGCGACCACGAATGCCGGCGTCAACGCGCGGCTCGAGTGGAAGGACACGCGCAGCTTCGTGCGCTGCACGCCGGAGATCGCCTTCAGCCACCGCGCAACCGACGGCGATGGCGGGGCCGCCGACCGCGACGGGGCGCAGGCCATCGAGCTGCAGACCCGCCACGGGGGCGTGGAGGTGTCCGGCTCCTACCGCGCCCTCGGCGCCGACTTCACGACGATGGAGGACCGCCGCACCCTGCTCGGCCGGCTGCGCGAAGAGAGCCGCGTGAACGCGCGGTGGGACCCGAATCGCCGCCTGCAGGCCGAGCTCGAATGGAGCTCGGCGCGCAGCGACAGCGTGGCGCGCGGCGCGGTCACCGGCCAGTCGGCCGTGGCATCGGCGGACACGTTCTACACCAGCGGCGAGGAGCGCGCCCTGCTGGCCCGACTCGCGCTGCTCAACAGCGGCTTGCCCAACCTCGCTCTGACGCGCGGCCTCGTCAGCCAGGAATCCCCGGAAGGCCGGATGGAGAAGTGGATCACCCGCGCGGAGCTCGAGCTGGACCCCGCGGCCGAGCGGCTTCGCCCCTTGCGCCTCCAGCGCCTGTGGGTGCGCTCGTTCTTCCAGCGCAGCGACCGCCGGCAGCCCGTGGCCGCCGGATCGGAGCGGGAGCGCAGGGTCACGGACCACGCCTACCTGCGCCTCAACGGATCCTGCGGCAACCCGTTCGCCTGGAACCTCATCCTCGAGGATCGCGAGACCCAGCGGCCGCCGGGGGCCACGGCTGGCGAGCAGGACCTGCGCCGCTACCAGCGGATCGATGGCACCGCCCAGCTGCGGCCGCACCCCTCGGTCGACGCCTATGCGCGTTGGGAATCGGATCGGGCGCTCTACTGGCACGCGAGCGGCGAGACGCAGGGCTACGAGACCGGCCGCCTCGCGCAGACGAATGTGCAGCTCTACCCGGGCAGGATCTGCGGGCCGTTCACACCCCTCTCGCTGCGCTTCGACTTCAGTGATGGGCGCGACCATCGGGGCGAGCCGGGTGACGAGCAACCCGACGCGGCCAGCCTGTTCGAGAGCATCGCGGCCGCGCCCGAGCGCGCCTGGACGCGCAGCCGGGTGCTGGAGAGCCGGCTGCAGCTCACCGGCTGGCTGCGGCTCGTGACGCGCCTCGAGGACGATCGCCAGGACGATCACCGCGAGGAGCTGCGCGCCACGGTCGCGAGCCATCGCGTCGAGAACCGCCTCGAGGCGCGCCCGCGGGGGGGGCTGATCAACCTGCGGGTGACGACCCAGACCGCGGAGTCCGGCCTGGTCCGGTCACAGGAGCTGGCCCGCTTCCTCGGCGACTGGGACCAGACCTGGGGCCGCGGCCTGCTCACCTACAGCTCCCTCGAGCTGAGCCGCACCGACGATGAGGAGGGCCGCGCCGCCGGGCGCACCGACCTGATCAGTCCCCGCGCCCGCGTCACCCTGCGCCGGGAGTTCCTGCACTTCGATGGATCCTTGGGCGTGGCCTACACCCTCACGCGTACCGAGGACCGCTCCGCTCCCCCCACCGGGGAGAGCAGCGATGGCCGTTCCCTGGCCTTGACCGCCTCCTGCACGATCCAGCCCCTGCCGGTGCTTTCCCTCAAGGCCCAGTACGGGCTGACCCGTTCCCAACCCGAGGGCAGCGGGTCGCGGGACTGGACGACCGCCCACGACCTGAAGCTGAGGATCGCAGTCCGGGTCTAGGCGCGCAGCCGCCGACCTCCCTTTCCTGTTCTGCCGCATTGAGTTGCAACGGTTTTGCCGTTCAGCCAGGTTGTGAAGAGGCTCCGTAAACGGCTATAATGGTAGGGTTCTGGATCTATGATCCCCGTGACCCGGTCCACCGAGGAGCGGCCGGCTCAAGGGCAGGCTGGAGCTGCCTGCGGGGGGCAACGTCGGGTTTCGCAGCCACGAAGAGAGGAGACGACTCCATGAGACGCGGTCACAAGCTGCTCACGCTTGCAGTGGTTCTGGCATCCCTGGCGGGTACCGCGGCGGCCTGGTATCCCGGCGGGGTCCAGGTCGAGATGGGAACGGCCACGTGGTGACAGTACTGCCCACGGGCTGCCTCCGGGATTGAGGCAAACAAGGGTTGGTTTGATCGCTATGAGTTCAACGCCATCGAGTACTTCGCGACGTCCGGTGGGTTGGGCAATGCCGACTCCGAGGCGCGCAACGCGTATAATGGGGCAACCGCCTTCCCCACTCTCACCTGGAACGGCACGATCCGCATGGTCGGCGCAGGCACGGACGTGATCAACGGGGAGCCCTATCGGGTCATCATCAACAACCTGCTCGATGAGCCCTCCTACTTCAAGATCACCGTCAACTCGGTGGACCTCTCGGCCCCGACCGGCTCGATCAACCTCGACATCGAGGTGATGGAGGATGTACCGAGCATCGCCAGCACCTACCTGCGCATGTCGCTCACCGAGGACAACGTCCTCTACGGTTCGACCAGGTACTACAACGTCAACCGCGACATGCTGGCCGACACACCGATCACGGTCGATGGGTTCGGCGAGGTTCAGCACGTGCAGATGAACTTCGCGATCGATCCCTCCTGGATCGAGGCGAACCTCGAGATCGTGGCCTTCATCCAGCGCGACAGCGACAAGCAGGTTCTGCAGTCGACTTCCACCGCCGCGATGGGTGACCAGTACTCGCTGCGCTACTACGCGTTGGGTGAGCGCGCCGCACTCGGCCCGATCTACGGTCTCTATAGCTTCGACTTCTTCCGGCTCTACAACTTCGGCACGCAGACGGACAACTTCCACATCGTCCTGACGATGGATAGCCCTAGTGACTGGGTCGGCAATCTGTGCGACGACATGATGTGCTACGGCACGTCGGTCGATCAGACCCTGGCGCCGGGCGAGTACATCGAGCTGTACCCCGACATCGTCCCGCTCTCCAGCGGCTACGCCCACATCACCGTGACCTTCACGCAGGATGGGCAACCGGGTGTCCAGCGCAAACTCCAGTACATGTACTTCACCAACGACCTGGACGTGCTGGCGGTGGACGATGACGGCGCCGAGACCTACGAGGATTACTTCACCGACGCCCTCGGCTTCTACAACGAGCGCTACGGCGTCTGGGACCGCTCCATCGCCGCCCCGGATGCGGCCATGCTGGCCAACTTCAACATTGTCGTCTGGTGGACCGGCCTGCAGTACCCGACGCTCGATGACGATGACCGGGCGGCGCTGGGCACGTTCATGGACAACGGCGGCGGCCTCTTCGTGACCGGCCAGGAGATCGGCTGGGAGCTCGAGGACGCGGGCGGTGCCGCCTACACGTGGTACCAGAACTACCTGCACGCGACCTTCGTGAACGACGACGCCAACGACTACACGCTCTCGGGCGTGGCGGGTGATCCGGTATCGGATGACCTCGCCCTCGTGATCCAGGGCGGCGACGGCGCCAACAACCAGGACTACCCTGATGTGATCCAGGCCGGTGACGGGACGGCCACGAACATCTACTTCTACGACGCGAACCGCAAGGGAGCCATCCGCTCGGACGACGGCACCAACCGGGTGGTCTACCTCGGCTTCGGCTACGAGGCGATCGACAACGCCACGGACCGCCGCGCGCTCCTGCGCCGGGCGATCTACTGGCTGCGGACAGGCTCGAGCGATGTGGAAGGCGAGCAGAACCCCACCTTCCGGCTGGCCCTGAGCGCCTGGCCGAATCCCGTGCGGGCGGAGGCTCAGGTGCGTTTCACCCTGCCCGCCGAGGGTGAGGCCGTGCTGAGCGTCTTCGGCCCGGACGGCCGCGTGGTGCGCACGCTGGCCAGCGGCCCGCTCGCGGCTGGCAACCATGTGCTGGCCTGGGATCGGCGGACCGATGGCGGACAGCCGGTGCCCGCGGGGGTCTACTACTACCGCCTGGTGAGCGGCGATCAGACGCTGTCGCACAAGACGGTTGTGCTGAGATAGGCTTCCACGGCGCCATCGGAGCATCAATAAACGCCCGGGGCTCGAAGCCCCGGGCGTTTCTCTCTGCGCGGCGTTGCCCACGGGCCCGGGTCGGGCTAGGATGCGGGCATGCTGCAGGTACAGACGATCGATCCTCGTCCTATGCGCCCGCGCGCGGCCGGCGCGCTCGGGCTGCTGGCAGCCCTGCTCTGCGCCGCAGCACTCGCCCCCAGCGCCGCTGATGAGCCGCGCCCGGCCGAGGAGATCATGCCGGCCGGCGAAGGTGTGGAGGCCGTTCTGCCCGCAAGCGTCTACCCGGGCGACTACCTCTTCGACTACATCGACGGCGGGGCGCCCCAGTACATCGAGTACGGCTTCCGCGAGGTGGCGAGCCTGGAGCTGAAACTCGCCGGCCACACCTACGTCTTCGACGTCTATCGCATGGCGTCGCCCCTGGCGGCCTGGGGCATCTTCAGCACACGCCGGCCTGCCGGGGCACCTCTTCTGGGAGACTTCCCCTACAGCAGCTTCACGACCTACCAGGGCATGGCCGCCCACGGCCCCTACTTCTTCGACATCTCCGCCTTCGAGACGGGCGACGCCACGGCGGCCGAGATGGCTCGCCTCCTGAGTCTCGCCACGAGCAAGGTGGATGCGAGCTCGGTGCCGACCGACATCGTCGCGGGTGAGCCTTTCGTGCGGCTGCCCGGCAACGGCCGTCTGCCCGGCAGCGAACGGCTGGCCCGCGGGCCCATCAGCCTGCGCGCGGCGCTGGGGGGCACTGCGCGGGGCTCGCTGCAGACGGTCCTCGACGCGGTGCAGAGGGCGATGGAAACGCAGGCGCTGCGCGCGGCGAGCCCACGGGGCGCCGCGGGCAGCGGGGACGGGGCGGGCGGAGCCAGCGATGGGGACAGGCGTGGAACGGCGGCCGGCGATCGATCTCGACCGTGGTGGGTCGTCTGCGGCTACCACCCGATCGCGGGCGATGACGGCCGTCTCGAGCCCCAGACGACCCTCGTCCTGCTGGCCGCCGAAGGCGATGTCACGCCATGGCTCCAGGCCGCGGGTGAGGCCGTGATCGGGGCCGGCGGCGTGCAGGCGCTGGCGGATCGCGGCTGGCGTTGGTCGGAGGCCGACGGCCGGCAGGGCTTCGTGCTGCGCCGCGGCGGGGACCTTTTGTGCGCGACGTCGGTTCTGCAGGCGGAGCTCCTGGACGCGTGGTCCCAGTCGCTGCTCACGCAGTAGGAGCGCGCGAGCGGACGAGGAGGTGCGATGGCGAGGACAAGCGTGCGGCCGACGATGAAGCGAATCCCCAAGAGGGTCTCGACCCGGCCTCGGCGCAGCATGGAGACCTTCGCCAACCCGAAGGTTGGACGCGACTACGAGATCGAGATCAGCTACCCAGAGTTCACCTGCGTCTGCCCCATGACCGGGCAGCCCGATTTCGCCAGTCTGCGGATCACTTATGTGCCGGGAGCGGTGTGCGTCGAGCTCAAGTCGCTGCGCAACTACCTCTGGTCCTATCGCAACACGGGAGCCTTCCACGAGGCGGTCACCAACCGGATCGCGGACGACCTCATCGGCTTGCTGCGCCCGCGCTGGCTGACGGTCGAGGCCGAGTTCCGCACGCGCGGCGGCCTTGCCACGACGGTGCGGGTCGAGACCGGTGGCCCCGAGCCCTGAGGCCGCCGGTCGCAGGGGAGATGGCGGACTCTTGAGCTCCCACGTGCCCGAGCCCCCACCCTACCGGCCGCCCAGCGAGGCCGAGTCCGTGCTGGTGCGCGTGACGCGCGGCTGCGCCTGGAATCGGTGCGCGTTCTGCGACATGTATCGCCACATCCCCTTCGAGCGGCGCGCGGTCGAGGAGATCTTCCGCGACCTGGCGAGCCTGCGCGCACGCCATCCGCGCGCGGAGTCGATCTTCCTGGGGGACTCGGACAGCCTGGAGCATTCGCGCCTGGCCGAGATCGTGGCCGAGGTCCGCCGCGTCTTTCCCGAAGCGCAGCGCGTCACCTCCTACGCCCGGCTGACCACGCTGCGCCGGCTGGAGCCGGCGATGCTGGCGGCCCTGCGCGAAGCCGGGCTCGATCGCATTCACGCCGGGCTCGAGTCGGGATCGCGGGCGGTGCTCGTGCGAGCCCGCAAGGGCCTGCGGCCCGAGCTGGCGATCGAAGGCGGCCGGCGCGCGCTCGCGGCCGGTTTCGAGCTCAGCCTCTACCTGCTCTGCGGCCTCGGCGGCGAAGACGACTGGGAGGAGCATGCCCGCGAGTCGGCGCGCGTGGTGGGCGCGGTCTGGCCGCACTTCGTGCGCCTGCGCAGCCTCGTCCTCCTGCCCGGGAGTCCCCTGCGCGCCGCGCACGAGGCCGGCACCTTCCGCGCGGCCACGCCGCTCACCCGCTTGCGAGAGGTGCGGCTCTTGCTGGCGCGACTCGCGCCGGCCGCAGCGGACCCGCCGGCGCGCGAGCTGGAGGTGTGCAGCGACCACTTCTCGAACCTGATCTGGTCCGACCGACACCAGGTCTACACGGGCATCGAAGGCCGGCTTCCGTCGCAGCGCGCAACCCTGCTGGCGCTGCTGGACGCCGCCATCGGGCGGGTCGAGGCGGGCCGCCAGGTGATCGATCCGGGCACGCTTGCCCTGCGTGGGCGGGTGCTGGGGATGTACGCCCCGACCCGGCTGTGACGGCGCGGCGCGCCCTGCCTGGCGGCGGTCTTGCCCCCGGCCGGGGTCGCAGGCGCATGGCAATGCGGAGGAACCATGAGCAGTAAGCAGAGAGTGACGCTCATCGGCACGGCGCTGTGCATCTTCGCGGGGGTCGTCGCGGGGATCACCATGGTGGGCCAGGCCGCCGGTCTGGCGCAGGTCCTGACGGTCTTTTTCTCCGGCATGGGCGCCGGCGCCACCCTGGTGTCGGCCCTGCGCAAGAACCCCAGCGCATGAGTGCGCCGGGACGCGCGCGCAGCCGGCGTGCTGCGGGGCCCTCGAGGTGCCGCGACAAGGCGCCGCGGCAGCGTGACACGCCGCGCCAGCTTGACACGCCGCGTCGCGTGGCCTAGCCTGACCTGCGTTCGACATGGGCCCTTCCGGTCCGGCCGCGAGCCGGTGAATAGGGAAAACGGTGCGAAGCCGTTGCGGGCCCGCCGCTGTAATCGGGGACGGCTCCCGCTCAACGCCACTGCCGTGTGCGCACGGCGGGAAGGCGCGGGAAGCCGGTTGATCCGAGAGCCAGAAGACCTGCCGGAAGGGATGGTAGCGACCCACGAGCCCGAGGCCGGCCGATTCGCGCGCTGTCCGGTATCTCCGACGCTCGGGGTGCCGGGCTTCTTGTTGCAGCCCTCTCGCACCGGCCTCCGGGGCTCGATCGTCGCAAAGCGGGGCACCTCCAGGGCGAGTCCCCGTGACAGGCGATCTCCACGAGGCCGGAGATGCCCACGCTGCTGCAACCTTCGATCGCCGCGCTGGTCGCGCTGCTCGCGGCGGCAACGTCAGGAAACGTTGGATCGCCCGTCCAGGCCGCTGCGCTGCGCAGCGGTACGCCGTCTGCTCGGGCCGCGACGGACAGCAGCGCCGGCGGTGCCGACCTGCCCGCCTTCAGCGACAGCATCGTCGTGCGGGCCGCTCCCCCATCACGGCTCGAGCTGCTGGCCCGTGGCGCCGGCGCTGCCACCCTGATCGACGTCGCGCTGGAGCGCGGGCCGGCGGAGGACGTCGCCGACCTGCTCGAGCGCACCGTCGGCACGAGCGTGCGACGCTACGGCGGTCCGGGGGCAGCCGCGACGCTCTCGATCCGCGGACTCGATCCAGGCCATGTGGAGGTCTTCGTCGGGCGCGTGCCCATGCGCACCGCTTCGCGCGGGAGCGCGGACCTGAGCGCGCTCGACCTGGCCCACTTCGAGGCGATCGAGATCTACCGCAGCCACCCCCCGGCCGAGCTCGGTGGAGAAGCGTGCGGCGCGGCGATCCGCCTCGTCCCACGCTCGACGGGCGGCGCGCGCGCCGCACTGCACGCATCGGGCGGGAGCTACGGCACCCGTTCCGTCGCCGCTTCGGCCTCCCTCAGCCGCGGGAGCACCAGTGGGCTGATCTGTGCCTCGCGTCAGGATACGCAGGGCGACTTCCGCTATCACGACGACAACGGAACGGAGCACGAGCCGGCCGACGATCGCTGGCGCACGTGGACCAACGGCGATGTCCGGCGCGCGGAGCTGTTCGCCAGCGCGACCCAGTCCCTGGGCCGCGTATTCACGCTGGCCGCGGCCAGCCAGGTGGTCGACGCGGATCAGGGCGTGCCGGGCACCGGCCACCGCCCCACGCAGCACACGCAGCTCGCCACCGATGGCGCGCTGCACCAGGGATCGGTGGCCGCGGACCTGGAGGCTTCGGGCCGGCTGCACGTGGAGATCTACGGCCATCGCGGGACGGAGTCGCGCCATTACCGCGATCCCGACCGTGAGCTGGCCGTCACCGGGACCGCCACCCGCGTGGACCAGGAGCAGGAGCGCGCGGGGATCGGTGGTCACGTGCGCTGGACGCGGTCGGGGGGCGGCCTGGCGGGCTGCCACGCGCCGGAGATCCTCTGGGAGCTGCGCGAAGAGACGCTGCGCAATCTGCCCGTCCAGGGCCGCACCGCTGAGGATCGCCGCCGGCGCAGCGGACGCCTCCTGTCGCTGGGAGACACCTGGGAGAGGTGGGGAGGCCGCGTCGGCCTCGAGGCCTTCTACCGCTGGGAACATGTCCGCAACAACTACGAGGGTGCGAATCCCTGGCGACCCTTCACCGAGCAGCCCTGGCAGACTGCGCGCCACGAGGGTCCGCGCTGGGGGCTGCGCTTCGACGCCGGTCGCGGCTGGACGCTCAAGGCCACCTACACGCGCCACGCCCGCTTCCCGACCTTCGTCGAGCTCTTCGGCTACGCGGGAACGATCCAGGGCAATGCCCGCCTCGAGCCCGAGCGCGGCGAGCGCTGGGATGCGGGCTTTGCCTGGGAACCGGCCGGCCGGCCGCTGGGCCTGCGGGCGCGGGCCGAGCTGGCCTACTACGAGAATCGCGTCGAGCAGATGATCGTCCTGATCACCGTCTCCGACCGGGAGACCAAGCCGGTCAATCTCGACCGCGCGCGCCTGCAGGGCGTCGAGCTTGCGCTGGATCTCGATCACCTCCCGCTCCTGCGCAGCCTGCGCTTGCCGGGAGTGCGCACCACAGATGCCTCGCTCGCCGGGCACCTCACCTGGCAGGAGACCCGCGACGAGGGCGAGTCGCCGATCTACCACGGCAAGGAGCTGACCTATCACCCCCCGTGGCAGGCGGGGCTGCAGACCTCCCTGACCCAGGGTCGACTGACGCTGCGGCACGATGTTCGCTATCAGGACGGGGCGTACTGGAGCCGCTCGAACCTGCCGGAGTTCCGCAGCCCGGGCTATTGGAACCACGATCTGGCCCTGCGCTGGGAGGTGCAGCGCCGGCGCGCGGCGCTGGCGCTGCGCGTCGAGAACCTGTTCGACCGGCATCACGAGGACATCCGCGGCTATCCCCTGCCGGGACGCTCCTGGTACGGCGGGATCGATCTGGAGCTGTAGAACCAGAAGGGGGCGTGCACCATGGGGCCGACAGCGAAAGGGCATCGGGAACGAGCGGGCAGGCGGCCGGACCTGGCGGGGCACGCGGGGGCCGGCCTCGTGGCGCCCGCGGTCGCGCTGGCCGCGCTCCTGGCCATGCGCGCGGCGGCCGCGCCGGGGGATGTGCTCCCCCCGTGGACCGACGGCGACGTCGTCTACGTGCTGACCTCGGAGTACGACTACAGCGCGGGCAGCGATGCACTCGTGCACACGGAGGCTCCCTGGCCGGCCGTGCTCTACCTCGACGCCTGGGTCGGGGACACGGAGGCGGTCTTCTACCAGGGCCTGGTCTACATCGTCAGCCGCTGGGGCGCGGACCACATCACCGTGCTCGATCCGCGGGATGAGTACGCGGTCGTGCGCCAGTTCAGCGTCGGCGCGTCGTCGAACCCCCAGCACGTCTGCTTCGTGGACAACCAGCGGGCCTTCGTGACGCGTTACGAGACCGACGAGCTGTGGGAGGTGAACCCGGCCACGGGCCAGCATACCGATACGATCGACCTGGGGCCGCTGGCCGACGACGACGGCATCCCCGAGATGCACAAGATGGCCATTCACGACGGACGGCTCTACGTGACCATCCAGCGGATCGATCGCACCACCTGGGAGCCCGCGGGGGGATCGTGCCTGGCGGTCGTCGACCTGGCGGACAACACGCTGATCGACATGGACCCGTCTGCCGCGGGGATCCAAGGGGTCCCACTCGCGGCGCCCAATCCAAACAGCGGCATTCTCATCGACCCGCGAACCGGGGACTTCCTGATCGGGGAGCTCGGGTTCTACGGGACGACCGACGGCGGGATCGAGCGCATGGACCCCGACACGCACGAGAGCCGCGGTTTCGTGCTCACCGAGGACGAGCTGGGCGGGGACCTGCATGCCTGGACGACCGGCAACGGCCAGGACGGGTACGCGGTGCGGCTCACCCCGGGCTGGACGACCGACGCGGTGGCCTTCGACCTCAGGAGCGGCGAGGTGACGGCGACGATCGCCTCGAGCGCCGAGTTCGCCTACGCTCACCTGCTCGTCGATGTCGTTCGCGGGGAGTTGATCCTGTGCGACCGCACGTACGCGAACCCTGGGTTGCGCATCTTCGACACCGCGAGCCTGCAGCCCCTGACGCCGCAGCCCATCGGGGTCGGGCTCTACCCGCACTGGCTGCTGGCCGTGCCCGGTCCCGGCTCGGGTGTAGTCGCGGGCCCGGCCGCGCGCGCGGGGCGGATCGCGGTGTGGCCGCAGCCGGCGGCCGGGGCCGTGACGCTGCGCGTGGAGGACGCCGGGGGCGAGCCGGTCACCTTCGAGGTCTTCGACGCCGCGGGGCGGCGCGTGGCACACCTGGCGGCAGGCCCTGACCCCGCCGGCGAGCGAATCTGGGACGCCCGCGACGCCGCGGGGCGGCCGGTGCCCCCAGGGGTGTACTTGGCGCTCTCCCGCAGTGGCGGCATCACGCGGCGGGGAACCATCCACTTGCTCCGCTGAACCCCCCGGCGGTGGCGCAGGTCAGCCACCGGCCCCGGGGCGCGCCCGCCTTGACAGCCCCTCCCTTGGCCCTATGATCGCACCGGCCCTTGGGACAGTCGCGATGCTCAGGCCCTCCATCCTCGCGGCCGGTCTAAAGATGGGGGATCGGCGCGCGATATTCATATCAGTCGGCGGTTGCGCCACTTGGAACACCTTTTGCGCCGGACCGCAGCCGGATGCCAGTGGGGTAGACATGCAGCTTGGCCGCACTCATAGAGCACAGGTCAGATTCCCCATCCATTTCACCGCGCCCGATCGCTCCAAGACCTACATCGGGGAGACGATCGACATCTCCGCCAACGGTTTCTCCGTGCAGGTGCGCACGGACGATCCGCTGCCCACCATCATCCTGGCCGGACTGCTGCCGACCGACGTAGCGGGCGACACCATCCTGTGCAAGGCCAGAGTGGTCTGGCAGGGGGGCCTCGCGGGGGGCACGAAGCGCGCGAGCTACAAGATCACCTCGATTGCACAGAAGAGCCAGGAACGGTTGGATCAGATCATCCAGGAATCGGTCAACGCCCTGGTCGGCGAGCTTCAGGACCTGCCGGTGTTCGCCGACGCCAGCCGCCGCGAACTCGAGTCGCTCCTGCACATCGCCCGCTCCCGCGACGTTCTGGGCGAGACGGTGCTCTACGACGCCCCGGGCAAGACCGGCACGGGGGCGATCATCCTGCTCGAGGGCACGGTGGGCCAGATCGATCCCGGCCGGGATGGACGTTCGTGGGGCACGGGATCCGTCCTGGGTCAGTGGTCCGACGTCACGGTGCCGCCCGAGCCGCCCACACTGAAGTCGATCACGGACGTACGCGTGCTCCACCTGCCGGCAACCCTGCTGGGCGAGCTCGAGCAGAGCGCCCCCGACCTGGCGCGGCGCGTGCGCGGCGCGCTGGGGCAGGTCGCTCAGTCGGGCCGCGAGGGCGTGCAGGCCTCGCGCCGCCGCCGGCTCAAGCCGAACATCCTCAACGAGCTGCAGGAAATCCCGACGCTGCCCATCGTCTTCAACGCGGTCATGGACTGCATCGAGGATCCCGACTCCACACCGCGCGACCTGGCGAACATCATCCGCAAGGACCAATCGCTGACGACCAAGGTCTTGCGCACCGTGAACTCCCCGCTCTACGGCTTCACCCGGAAGATCGCGTCGGTCGACGAGGCTGTCGTGCTGCTCGGTGTGAGCCAGTGCGCCAGCCTGGCCACCACGGCCATGCTGCTCAACACCCTGATCGACTCGAAGCGTCCCGACCGGCGGCCCGAGGGATTCTGGGAGCACTCGCTTGGCTCGGCCTACATCGCGGTGGCGATCGGCGAGAGCCTGCGCCGCGGCCAGCCCGCGGCGCAGCCCAGCGCCGCCGCCCGGTCGGGAAGCGGCAGGGCGTTGGGTGGGAGCGAGATGCCTGGCGTGTTTCCTGATCCGGTTGCCGCCTCGCAGCCGGCTGCCCAGGGGCAGAGCCGCCGCTTGTCGATTCCCCTGGACCGCCTTTTCACACTCGCGGTCGTGCACGACATCGGGCTGGTGGCGCTGTACATCAAGTTCCCCGAGCACTACGAGGCGGTCCGCAGCACGGTCTCCGAACACCTGACCTTCCACCGCGCCGAGATGGAGCTGCTCGAGGTCGACCACTGCCAGCTGGGCTATCGGATCGCCCAGGCTTGGCGTCTGCCCGAGCCGATGCCGACCGTCATCGCCGAACACCACCTGCCGCAGATCTGGGCCGAGGAGATGACGGATCGGGCCAAGCTCGTCGATCTCATGCGCGAAGACCCGCTGGTGACGCTCATCTCGCTGGCCGACCTGATGACGCGCCATTCGCTCATCGGCGTCGAACAAGACGTGCGTCCGCCGGCCATCCCCGAGGTCTTTTTCGAGGCGCTCGGCCTCAACGAGGAAGATGCCGGCGAGATCCTGACCCAGGGTCCGCTGATCAAGGAGAAGGCCGAGCTGTTCTTCCGCGGCACGACCCTCTGAGCCCACGCGGGTGCATCCTGGCCCCTCGCTTGCTTCCCTGCCGTGCGAGGAGGTGGCTCATGGAAGGCATCCAATCCGCGACGTCCATACGCTGGGGTGTCCTGGCGGCGAGCCTGGGGTGGCTCGCCCTTGCGCAGGCGGCAGGCCCAGGCTGCGCGACCGAGCGCGAACCCGCGGCGGCGCCGGACACGCGCGCGCCCGCCGTCGAGATCACATCACCGCTGCCCGACGCGACGGTCGTCGACTCGGTCGCCGTGGCGGTCGCCGCTGAGGATGAGACCGGTGTCGCGCGCGTGACGCTGCTTGTCGACGGCGCGACCTGCGCCACCCGGTATGCCCCACCCTGGATCCTGGCCTGGGACACGAGCGTCTGTGCCGACAGCTCGCACCACGCCTTGCAGGCCGAGGCGGTGGACCCGGCGGGCAACCTGGCAGTCTCCTGCCCGATCACGGTGCGCGTATTGCTCAACCAGGCACCCAGCCTCACCATCGCCTGGCCGCCCGACCGCGTCTGGCTCGCGGTCGATCGCGCCGGCCCACGCTGGCGCTGCGAGGCCCGGGATCCCGAAGACGGGCCGCTGGCAGCCGAGGCCATCACCTGGCGGCTCGACGGGGCCACGATCTGCGCAGGCTGTCTCGAGCTCGATCCCCCGCCGGTCGCGCCGGGCGAGTACCGGCTGGCGGTCAGCGCTCAGGATCGCTGGGGCCGGCGCCGCGTGCGGACCCAGCAGCTCACAGCCTTCACGGATCCGGGCCGGGCTTCGCCGGAGGCGACCTGGGCCACCTTCTTGTGCGCGCTGCGCGCCCGCGCCCCGCAGGAGGCCGCGGCCTGCCTGGCGGAGGACTTCGCGCTGCACGCACCCGAGCAGGGGCGGCCGGTGGATGCGCTGCGGAGCCCAGAGACCGCGTGCGCCCTGGCGGCCCTGGCCGGCGACAGCCTGCTGGAGGTCTTCACCCTCGCGTGCCACACGGGGCCGGTCGAGCTCTTCGAGGCGCGGGGCTGCCGTCATGCCAAGCTCGATCTGCGGGACCTCTGCCTGACGGCCAGTTGCCGCGCCAGTGCAGACACCCCTTCGGGCGCGCCGGCCGGCGCCGCGTTTTCCTTCGAGATCAGCGGCTCGGCCGCCCGCGTCTACCTGCGGGCCGGGGCGACCTCCGGTCTCCCCGGGGCGGAGCAGTGGTCGCTCGCCGCCTGGTGGGATCTGCACGGATCGACCTGGGCGACCGGGGGCGGGCGAGGTCTGACCTGGTTGCTGCTGGACGCGCTGCAGCGTGATCGGGCCGCGTTGCCGCCAGGTGGCTGAGGCCGCCCGCGCTCACTCGCGCTGCAGGAGCTCCAGGATGACATCCAGCACGCGCCGCGCGGCACCGCCCTCAGGCGGGCCGAAGACCGATTGGACGTAGTCACGCCAGGCATCGCCCGCACGCGCAGGGGTGAGCGATCCCGCCAGCGCCTTCTCGACCAACGGGCGCAGGGCCGCGGCGCTGTCGGCGCGATGGATCAGGTCGCCCGGATCGGGATGCAGGGCCGATGCCGCGGCCCACGTGCGCAAGTGCACCACCGGCAGGCGTCGCAGCACGCCCTCGGCCACATCGTCGGAGGTCGTGGCCAGCAGCGCGTCAAGGATCTCCATGGCTTCGGCGAACTGGCCCGGTTGCAGCAGATGGATCCAGCGCAGTCCATGGCCCGCGGCCGACTGGCGGAAGGCGCGCTCCTCGCCCGGCGCTCCAGTCCGCACCTGCAGCAGCAGGAACGCATCCTGGCGCTGCTGCAGGGCCTCGCCCACCTGGGACAGGACGAGGGCGTGCTCCTCGGGACGGCAGGCGATGCCGAGGATGCGCTGGCCTTCCTCGATCCCCCACCTGCGCCGCAGGCGCTCACGGGATTCCGGGTCGGCCGGGGCGCCGAAGGCCACCGCATCGAGCCGCGGGTCCCCGGTGGCCGTGACCTTGATCGGGTCGAGCGCCCCCCACTCCACCAGTTGCGCCTTGCAGCCGGGGCTGAAGACGCAGATGCGATCCGGGAGCAGCGCTGGCGCGGGCAGGCCCGCCGGCTGATCGCGGAAGACCTCCCGGCCCCATTGACCCTGCCGTAGCTGGAGCACCGCCGTGGGGATGCCCAACCGCAACGCGGCCGCCAGCACCGAGCGATTTTCATCGCGCTCGTGCGTCACCAGGATCGCGTCCGGACGGACGCCGCGCAGGAAGTGGCTCTCGCGGCGTGTGGCGCGGGCGTAGTCGAGCAGGTCGTGCTCCAGCGCCCTGTCCAGCCAGCGGACCACCAGATCGGTCAGGTCGAGTTCCTCGAAAACGAAGGCCTCGCGCAGCTCGTGACTCTCGCGCAGCCGGCGCCACGCGCGCTGAATGCTGCGCGTCTCCAGCACGCCGCGGCTCTTCTGGGCGAGGAGGAAGAGCAGATGTCGCCAGTAGACGGGCGGCAGGCGGCTGCCGGTCATCGCGCCGACGTCGGGATGATAGCTGCCCGAGCGGTAGTAGAGGCGCAAGGGCAGCCGCCGCCCCTCGCGCCAGATCGCCTCGATATGAACGTCGGTCCGCGCCCGGCTGCCCTCTGGCCCCCGGCGGCGGAGCCAGCAAGAATCGGCCGAGATGATCAGGACCTTGGGGCGGCGCACCAGCAGCTCTTCCGCCACGAATCGCACGCCGTGCCATCCGTCCTGGAGGAGGAAGAAGATCTTGCGCGCGCGGCGTTCGGTGGCCGTCTCGGCGGCCGGTCCTGTGGGTGTCGCCGTGTAGGCCACCTCCGGTCGGAATCGTCCGTAGGCCTGAGAGTCAGCCACCAGCTTCAGCAGCCGGCGTTGATCGTGGTCGACGCCCGCCGCCAGCACACTCAAGCCGCCCTCCTGGCCGAGCGCGAGGAGCTGGGCCCGCAGGGAGACTAGCCCGCATAACCAGGGGATCATTCCGTCGCGCAAAAACGGCCAGAAGCTCAGGTCCCCGGTCGCGAAGACCCCCGACAAGTCCCAGCGCTGAGCCTGCTGGTCTACCCAGTGACGGACGCGCACGGGCAGATCCGGGTCGGCGGCGGGGAGGCGCGCGACCAGCTCCCCGCGCAGAAACGCGCGGAGCCCCGGGAAGACGTGGCTCACCTCCTGGTAGCCGCTGGGCACGCCGACCAGGTCGCCGTCGGGCCACCACTCGGGCAGCAGGCGCTGCACGACGCGCGGCTCGAGGGCAGGATGCACCAGCACCAGGTCAGGATCAGCGGAGGATGCAAGGCGCGGTGTCGTGGCGGCTGCGCCTGAAGGGTCCGTGCTCTGCGTGTCGTGCATCTGCATCCCCTCCGCGATCCCCTGCGGCGCGCACGCGCCGGACCGGTTCCCGCGCTGATGGAGCTTGCGCCGCGGAGCTTCGGCGGACCGGACCGGAGTGTCAAGGACCCGCGGGCTGCTTTTGGGTGACACCGCCCGAGAGGCCGCGCTAGACTGTGCCATCCATGCGGGCTCGGGGGGAGGTTTGGGGAGCGCGCCCGCGGAGGGCGCCGCGAATCCCGCAGCGAGGAGTCAACCCATGCTGGTCGATCGATTCTTGGGATCGCTCGTCGGTCTGGCCGTCGGCGATGCCCTGGGAGGCCCGGCCGATGGCCTCGATGCTGACGCGATCCGCGAACGCTATGGCCGCATCGAGGGCTATCGTGACGCGCAACCGGACGATCCGCAGCGCTGGCGACAGCCAGGCCTACACTCGGATGACACCCAGCAGGCCCTGATCGTTACCGAAGCCATCCTGGAAACGGGCCGAGCCGATCCCGAGGCGATCGTGAGCAAGATGATCGCGCTGAGTGAAGGGCCGCGCACCGTTCCGTTCGGAGCCCACCGCGGCACGGGCCGCAACTTCCGCTTCAGCGTTCAGGAGATGCGCCGCTATCGCCGCTGGAACAGCGGCGCGCGCAACACTGCCGGGATCGGGGCTGCCATGCGGGTCGCCCCCGTGGGGCTCTTCTTCGCGGGGGACGACCCCGCGCTGCGCACGCATGCCTGCACCAGCGCCCTGGTCACGCACACGGACCCGCGGGCTTGTCTCGCGGCCTGCGCGGTCGCCTACCTCGCGGCGCGGGTCTCACGCAGCCAGGTGCCCATCGACGCGGCCGAGACGCACGCCGCGCTGCTACAGTTCGTCCGCCGCTCGGAGGGCTGGTTCATGGACACCCACGGCGGCCGCAGCCACCCCTCCGTGCGCGACACCCACGGGCAGTTCGGCGATGCGTTGGAAGCGCTGGGCGGATCGATCCAACGCCCCCCCGACGTGGTTCTGCCCGCCGTCGCCCGGACCGCCGGCGAGCTGGCCGGTCAGGAGGTGGGTCACCCCTGTCGCGGCTTCGCCCTGGCGGGCGTCATCTCGGCGATCTACTTCTTCCTGCACTACCGGGAGCAGTTCGCCGACGCGCTCCTGGCCGCGGTCAACGCGGGTGGGGATGCCGACTCGGTGAGCGCGATCACGGGCGCGTTGTGCGGGGCCGCCGCGGGCGAATCGGCCATCCCCGAGCCATGGCTTGAGGGGCTGGTGGCGCGGCACCAGATTCGCTTGCGGGCGCTGGCGCTGGCGGGCGAGGAACCGGACGGTTCGGAGTGGCAGCCGCTCGAGCGATTCGAGCTCGAGCTGACGCTCGAGGAAGATCGCCGGCGGCGAGCGGCCTACCCGCCCGGCACGTTCCCCGACGCATACGACTGGGAAGAGCCTCCACCACGACCGGCCCCCCAAGAGCCGGAGCGGGAAGAGGCCGGGGTTGGCGGGACCCGCGATCGGGCCGAACGCGACCGCGGGCCGCGGTCCCGCTCGGGCCGTGACTCGCGCCGCCGCGGCAGGCGCCGTACCTGACCTTGGGCAAGCTGACCACCCAGGCCGGCTGGGTGTCCCTCGGCCGGGCCGTGATGACCCTCGCGGGACTGATCACGGCCATGGTGCTCTCCCGTGTGCTGGCGCCGGCGGAATACGGCACCTACCGCCAGGTCTGGCTCATCTTCTACGCGCTCGCCCCGCTGATGGAGCTGGGGATTCCCGCCAGCATCGCGTTCTACCTGCCGCGCATGTCCGCGCGCGAAATCAAGACCCTGCTCGTCCAGCACGGATTGATCCTGCTCGTATCCGGCGCGCTCATGGGCCTGTTCTTCCTCACCCTGGGCGGCACGTTGGAGCGCCACTTCGACAGCCCGGGCCTGTGCGCGATGCTGCGCGGCTTTGCCCTCTTCCCCGCCATGCTTCTGCCGCTCAGGCTCGTCGAGAACACGTTGATCGCGCTCGGGCGCGCGAGGCTAGCGGGAGCGGTCGATGGTGGCGGGGCTGTGATCCAGTCGGCGGTCATCCTGGCCGCGGTCCTCTGGGGCAAGACCTTGGAGCAAGCGTTCCTGCTGATCTCGCTGTGGGCCGCGGCCCGTTGGCTCATGGCCACGGCGACGCTGCTCTACCTGGCGCGCCGACATCGCGTCCAGTGGAGCTGGCCCCCCTTGCGCGAACAACTGCGTTTCGCGCTGCCGATCGGTGCCGCCACGGTGGCCGGTGTCGGCGGGCGCCAGATCGACCAGTTGATCGTCTCTTCGCGCTTCGGCCCCGAGGCGTATGCGATCTACGCCAACAGCGCCTACGACGTCCCCCTCATCAGCATTCTCAGCTTCTCGGTCACGGCCGTGCTCGTCCCCACGATCGTGCGGGCGAACGAACGGGGCAATCGCGCCGAGATCCAGAACCTGTGGCACGCGGTCGCGCGGCGGCTGGCCTGGCTCTACTTCCCGGTCTTCGCGTTCCTGCTGGTGGCGGCCCGCCCGGTACTCGTGCTGCTCTTCTCGGAGACCTATGCGGCCAGCGCCGGCCCGTTCCGGGTCTTCCTTTTTCTGCTGCCGCTGCGCATCGCGCTGCACGGCGCATTGCTGCGCGCGCTCGGTCGCTCCCGCCCGATCCTCTACTCGGCGTTGGGCTCCCTCGTGGCCGGCACCCTGCTGGCGCTCCTGCTCGTGCGGGTCCGACCGCTGGGATTGTTGGGCCCCGCGCTCGCCGTCACCGCGACCGGCTATGGGGCCACCTACTACATCCTCAGGGTCGGCGCCCGCGCGATGGGCTGGCGCCTGGCGGACTACTTCCCCTGGCGCCAACTGACGGGGATCCTGGCGGTGGCCGCCATCGCGGCACTGCCCGCCGCTCTGGTGGCACATCTCACGAGCGGGCTGTCGCCCCTTCCCCAGCTCGCGATCCTGGGACCGACCTTCGGTCTGGTCTACGTGGCCGTCGGTCACGTGACGAGGGCCGCCCCCGCGGGGGAGTGGTGGGCGGCGATCCTCGACCTGTGGCGGCAGCGTTGAGCAGCCGGGCGAACGGCTACAGCACCTTGCCGATCCGGTTCAGGCGGGGCAGGAAGCGTTTGACGTCGAACGAGAAGTAGAGGATGTCCGCCTTGGCGATGACCAGCTGCATCGGCACCGGGCCGAAGTATCGCCCGTCGGCGCTTGCGTCGCGGTTGTCCCCCAGCAAGAACACGTGGCCGGCGGGGATGGTGAACTCCGGGAAGTTGTCGACGCGCATGTTGGGCACGCTCTGGATGAACTTGACGAAGGGTTCGTCCGCGCGTTGACCGTCGACGTACAGGACCTTGCTGCGCATCTCGACCCGCTGCCCACCCACGGCCACGCAGCGTTTGATCAGAGTCTCGCCCGTTCGCGGGCTCTTGAAAATGATGATGTCGCCGGCCTTGGGATCACGCAAACCGGGCATGCGCTTGCCGTCGGTGAAGGGGATCCGAGCCCCGTAGGTGACCTTGTCCGCAAAGAGGAAATCCCCGATGAGCAGGGTGTCTTCCATCGACCCGGAGGGAATGCGATAGCCCTGGACCACGAAGGTGATGATGGGCAGCATGACGGCCAAGACCACGACGATGGTCTTCAGCCATTCGATGCCTTCCTGCTTCCATTCCCCAGCCGTGGTCGGAATCCGCCACATCCCGCCAGACATGCTCGCACCCTCGCGACCGCCGTCCGCCATACTGGACTCCTAGTACGTTTCCCCCGCACGGGGGTTCCGCCAGTAAATAAGAGAGTCTACTCCAGCTAGGCCGCCAGGGGAACCGCCAGCCTCCAGGGTTGCTGGCCGGCACAAGAAACGATCGTCGCCCTGTGGCACAACGCTTCTGCAGGGGCCACCATTCGGGATTCGGCCTCCGCTCGGCCAGGGGGTCTCCAGGCCCGCTTGCCCCGCCGGCAGGCGGGTCCGTGGCGGCGCTTCGCAGCGCCCGGGCGCCGTCTCCAGGAGCCCAACCGGCCCCCGGCGGCCGGATGCTCAGGCGTGCAAAGGGCTTGCCATCCAAATGGCCGTTGCCGGATAATCTTCCGGTGCTCAGGAACCACCCGGTCCGGGGACTTGGCGGCTCAGGCCATTCGGGTGGTCCTGTGTCACGATCGATCGCGGCCGCAACTGGAGGTCGGATGGCTAGAAGGCCCACGAGAGGAAGACCACATGGCGGTGGGGGAAGCTCCCAGGCAGGCCGCGGGGCTGAAGGTCCCCCCGTCCGCAAGCCAAGAGAAGACGCAGTAGAGGTCGAGGGGATCGTCAAGCTGGCGCTCCCGAACACGATGTTCCGCGTGGAGCTGGGAGACGGTCGCACGATTCTGGCCCACATCGGCGGAAAGATGCGCAAGCACTTCATACGCATCCTGCCTGGCGACAAGGTCATCGTCGAGCTTTCGATCTATGACCTCGAGCGGGGCCGGATCGTGTATCGGTACAAGTAGCAGAACGTCCCTCACCAGGATCACTGCCGCGTTCTCCCCTCCGCGAACTCGATCCACCAGCCAGCGCTTGGGCTTCCTGCCTGGCAGTCGAGCACCGGAGTCGCTGCAGGGGAAACCGGTGGAGGCAAGAGGCGCCTCGGGCGCAAGGTCAACAGGAGGCAGCAGTCGTGAGCGAAATCGGAGACAATCTCCAGGGTCAGTCGGGTGAAGAGCAGGTCCCGGCGCCCGAGCCGCAGGGCACAGAGGCGCCGGCAGACGCGCATCCCGCGGATTCGGCCCCATCGGCAGGGCCTCCTGCACCCGCCGCCGCGGAGGCTGCGCCCGCCCCCGCGGAGCCTGCACCCACACCCGCGGAGGCTGCGCCGACTCCCGCCGAGGCCGCGCCGACCCCCGCGGAGGCAGCTCCCACACCGGCTGCCGCGACGGCGCCGCCTTCCGGGGAGACAGCACCTGCAGCTGCGGCTCCTGCGCCCCCGCCACCCAAGTATCGGGTCGGCCAACGGCTGTGGGGCAAAGTGGTGCGCCTGACCGAGACCAAGGCCCATGTCGCGATCGATCAGGACGAGCTGGACGAAGGGATCCTGGACTTGCTGCACCTGCGCGACGATTACGGCAACCTCAGCATCTCCGAGGGTGACGGCCTGCAAGTCTTCGTCATCGGTCTCCATCCCCACCTGCGCGTGGCCACCTCGCTCTTCCCGCCCGCGGCGGAAGTGATGCACCATCTGACCGAGGCCAGGGAGAAGGGCGAACGGGTCCGTGGCCGCGTGGCGGGCATCAACCGCGGCGGCCTCGAGGTGCTCGTGGACGGGCGGCGGGCCTTCTGCCCCTTCTCCCAGATCGAGATCGGCCGGTGCGAGAAGCCGGAGATCTACCTCAACCACATCCTGGAGTTCAAGGTTCTCGAGCTGGAACCGGAGAAGAAGAAGATCATCCTCTCGCACCGCGAAGTCCTGATCGAGGAGCGTCGCAAGACCGCCGAGCAGATGCGCGCCCAGATCACCGAAGGCGCGGAATTCGACGGCGTCGTCGTGCGCTTGCAGCCCTTCGGGGCCTTCGTCGACATCGGCGGCGTCGACGGCCTGGTGCATGTGTCGGAGCTCTCGCACGACCGGATCCAGGATCCGAGCGAAGTTGTCAAGGTGGGCGAGAAGGTCCGCGTCAAGGTCATGGGGATCTCGAAGGACAAGCAGGGTCGCGAACGCATCCGACTCTCGATGCGGGCGATCCTGGCCAACCCCTGGACCCGGATCCAGGAGCTCTTCCACGAGGGCGACATCGTGACCGGCCGCGTCGTGCGCGTCACCGACTTCGGGGCGTTCATCAAGATCCACCCTGGCGTCGAGGGGCTGTTGCACGTGTCCCAGTACAAACCGCGGCCACCAAGGGGCGCGATCCCGCAAGTGCCCGAGGGCACAGCGGCCGGCGACGCGGCAGGCGATGGGACGACCCCGCTGGTCGGTCAGGATCTGACGGTCAAGATCGCGCGCATCGAGGCCGAGCGCCGGCGCGTGTCGCTTGTCCTGCGTGAGGAAAGCCAGCCCGACCGCCAGCGCAAGGTGGAGCACGACGGCGCAGTGGGCGACCGCCTCGAGGGTGTCGTGCGCACCGTGAAGCCTTACGGGGTATTCCTTGACCTGCCGACTTTGGGTCCGTGGGTGAGCGGGCTGCTGCCGGGCCAGGAGACGGGCCTGCCGCGCGAGGCCAACCTGCGCAAGGTGTTCCCGGTGGGTGAGAAGTTCGAGGTCGAGATCATCGATATCGATGAACAGGGTCGTCTGCGCCTCAGCCGCCGGAGCATCGTCGAGGCAGCAGAGCGCGGAACCACGACGCCCGGTGCGGAGGCCGGTGAGGTGCAAGGCCAGGCCCCGTCCGCCGCGCCGCCGGGCGGGTTCGGCGCCATGGCCGAAGCGCTCAAGCGGGCGCAGGAAAAGACGAAGCAGGAAGAGCAGCCGGAGTCCTGAGCCGAGGCCCCGAATCGAACGGGCCGGATCCGCGAGCGAGCGGGTCCGGCTCGACCCTCAGGGTTCACCAATCTTCGCACCACGACCCAGGAAGTAGAGCTGGTCTGAGAGCTTCCGCCCTCCCCGCGCGGGACGCCAGCCCACCGTCTCCTTCCACCACCGCGTCCCCGCTTGCGCCGCCAGCGCACCCTCGAAGGCCGGGGCGGTCTCCGTCGCCCAGAACACTACCACCCCCCCCGGGGCTAGCCACTGAAGCAGCCGGGCGAGGCCCGCCGGCGAGTAGAGCCGCTCGTTGGAGGGCAGCGCCAACATGGTGGGTCCATTGTCGATGTCGAGCAGGACCAAGTCGAACGCGGCCGGCTCGCGATCCAGGAAGGTGAGGAGGTCGCCGGTCTCGACCGCAACGCGCGCGTCGGCGAGTGCCCCGCGGTGCAGAAACGCGAGATGCTGCCGGTTCCAGGTCACGAGCTCGGGGAAGAGCTCGACCACCTGGACAAACCCCACCGCCGGCTCATCCAGGATCGCGCGCAGGGTGATGCCCAGCCCCAGTCCTCCCGCGAGCACGCGCACCGTGCGCGGAGCTGGGGCCTCCCCCCGCGCCTGCCGCAGGGCGGCGAGCCCGCGCTGCGCCAGTGCCTGCTCGCTCACCCCGGACTCGCTGTCCATGAGGAAGACGCCCGAGAGCATGAGCGCGGCGGACGGAGGCCGCCCGGGACGGATGCGCAGCACCAGCTCGCCCCAGGGCGTGTTGGCGCGATGGCAATGCGGGTCCATGTCTCCCAGCCCTCCCCGACACCCGTACTCGTGCACCCATCATCCCAAATCGGGAGTCGCACGGAAAGCGACGCGCGGCCCCTCACGCGACCTGCTCGCCACGAGCGATTGCCGCGGTGGCGGGAAGCGCGTAGACTGCCGGTGCGTCATGCGAACACCTCCCCGCGCGGCGGCCGCAGCTTCGACCAGAGAGGATCTGGCCCGAGATGGTGTCACCGGCAGTGCTACAAGTGCACCCTGCGTCGCCGGCGACATTCCCGCGCATTCGACCGTGTTTCCCTCAAGCGCTCGCAGCGCGGTTCGCTCGTCCGCTCCTCGCCGTCGTCGTTTCCTCAGCCCTCGCGCTCTGCGTGCTCCCCCTCCCGGCGGTCGCACAGGTGGCGGAGACTACCTCCCCCACGGTGACCTCGGGGCACGCCGTGCCGCCGCCCGCGCCCGCATCCCCGGCCGAGGAAGCGAGATCCGCCGAGGGCGCAGAACCCGCCGCGGGCGCGGAACCCGCCGCGGGCGCGGAATCCCCCGAGGACGCGGGATCCGCCGAGGGCGCGGGATCCGCCGAGGCGGTGGACCTGCGCTGGTTCAACGCCGACCGGTGGAATGCCCTGGCCATCCTGGTGATTCTCCTCGGCTTCAACCTCTTCTTCATCAACCGCATCCAGAAGGGCCACCGGCCCTTCATCCGCAAGCTAGCGGGACTGGAAGCGGTCGCCGAGGCTGTGGGACGCGCGACCGAGATGGGGCGCCCTATCCTCTTCGTGCCCGGCATCCAGGACATGAACGACATTCAGACCGTCGCGGGGGTCACGATCCTCGGCCACATCGCCCGCACGGTCGCCGAGTACGACTCGCGCCTGGTGGTCCCGACCAGCCGCGCCTTGGTCATGACGACCGCGCGCGAGACGGTCAAGGAAGCCTACCTGGCAGCGGGTCGCCCCGAGTCGTTCGACGAACGGAGCATTTACTACGTCTCCGACGAGCAGTTCGGATACGTGGCGGGCGTGAATGGCTATATGGTGCGGGAGAGACCGGCGACCTGTTTCTACCTGGGCGCCTTCTTCGCCGAGAGCCTGATGCTGGCCGAAACGGGCAACTCGATCGGTGCGATCCAGGTGGCGGGCACGGCCCAGCCGGCGCAGCTGCCCTTCTTCGTGGCGGCCTGCGACTACACATTGATCGGCGAGGAGTTCTTTGCTGCGAGCGCCTATCTCTCCGGGGAAGCGAAGCAGCTGGGCAGCATCAAAGGCCAGGATGTGGGCAAGTCGCTCTGCATCGCGTCCATCGTGATCGCGGTGCTGGCCCTCACGCTGGCCGCCGTGACGGGCTGGGGTCCGCTGGCGACGGTGGGCCAGCTCGTGCGCGCGTTCTGGTCGACAGCCGCCGCGTAGCGCCGCCGCGCGGCCTGGGAAGCCGGCGGAGCCGGCGGGGTGGCCCCGAGGGGGAGCGCCGATGCGACAGACCGTGCCGCTGCTGATCACGGCCGTCGTGGGATCTGTGCTGGTGATCGCCTACTTCGTCCCCCACCCACCTTTCGACGCCTTGCGCGAGGAGTTCGCGATCTTCTTCGACATCATCGCGGCGATCGCGTTCATCTTGGGGGGCGGGAACCTGATTCGGATGCACGGCGGTCGCGTGGGGCGCCGGGAGAAGAACTGGGTCTACAGCCTGGTGACCGTGATCGGATTCCTTGTGGTGCTGGTGGTGGGGCTGACCAAGATGGGCAACCCGAACGGGTTTCGGGATTCCTCGGTCACGGCCGCGGGCAGCGCCTTCGACTGGACCTACCAGTACGTCTTCCGGCCGTGCGCGTCGACCATGTTCGCCATGCTGGCCTTCTACGTCGCCTCGGCTTCGTTCCGCGCCTTCCGCGCCAAGAACGCCGAGGCCACGCTCCTGCTGGTGGTCGCCTTCATCATCCTGCTGGGACGCACCTTCGTCGGCACGCTGATCACGAGCTGGCTGCCCGCCAGCCTGCACTTCCTGACCATCCCCTATCTCGCCGAGAAGATCATGACCGTGCTCAACTTCGCCGGCAATCGCGCCATCATGATCGGCATCGCGCTGGGGATCATCTCGACGTCCCTGAAGGTGATCATCGGCATTGACCGCTCCTATCTGGGCGGTGACTAGCGGGGGGAGGGTCATGGGCCGCTTCGTTGCCTTCGTCGAACGCGTCGACCAGCTCGACCGCCGCTGGGTCTTCCTGATCGTCGGCCTGGCGGTCGTGGTCTCGACGATCTTCGGCCTGCGCTTCCCCGAACGGCCGACCCCGATGGTCCAGGCCGTCTTCGGTCAAATCGAGAGCCTCCCGGCCGGCTCGCACGTGCTCATGCCGTTTGACTACGACCCGGGCACCGAACCGGAGTTGCAGCCCATGGCCGAAGCCTTCGTGCGCCAGTGCGCTGAGAAGGGACTCCGGATCTGCTTTGTCGCCCTCTGGCCGCTCGGACAGAGCATGGTCGACGGGGTGATCCACAGCGTGATCGAGGACGAATACCCACACCTGCAATACGGGGTCGACTATGTCGATCTGGGATATAAGGCGGGCAACGAGGGCGTGATCACCGTCATCTTCACCGACTTGAAGAAGCTCTTCACCACCGACGCGCGCGGGACCGCGGTGAGCAAGATCCCGATGCTGAGGGATATTCCCAATGTCCAGTCGTTCGACCTGATCCTCAGCCTCAGCGCCGGATACCCCGGCACGAAGGAGTGGGTGCAGTATGCGGGCACCCCGGGAAACATCCCGGTCGCAGCCGGGTGCACCGCGGTGCAGGCGCCGTTGCTCTACCCCTACTATCCCGGGCAGCTGCAGGGCTTGATGGGCGGGATCAAGGCCGCGGCCGAATTCGAGCAGCTGCTCGTCCAGCGGTATCCGCAGTTCAAGGGCCAGGCCTACTCGACCGCGCTGCTGCGGATGGGGCCGCAGACGGTGACGCACCTGGTGATCATCTTTTTCATCCTGGTGGGCAATATCACCTTCGCGATCCTCCGGCGGCGCCGCCGGGCGAACGGGTAGAGCGAGGCCGCGCGCCGCACGGTGCGCCGCCGAGGAAACGCGCGCACCGCACCGGGCACGCGGGCTGCAGACAAGGAGCTGCCGGATGACACGCAGGCGGGCCATCGGGCTGGCGATCTGGGTGATCGTGATCGCCGTGCTGGCGATCCGCGTCGCCACGGGTGCGATGGACAGCCCGTTCGGCTCGATGCGCGCGTTGGGCGTCTGGCTGGCCGCCTTCCTGACCCTGTCGATCCTGAGCTTCCTCTACCAGGACAACCCCTGCTACCGCTTTGCCGAGCACCTCTTCGTGGGGGTCTCGGCCGCCTACTGGATGGTGATGGGCTTCTGGTCGACGCTCGTGCCCAACCTCTTCGGCAAGCTCGCCCCGGCCCGGGCCGCCGACTGGTTCCTGTCGGGGCTGGCCGCACAGCGGGCCAACCTCTTCTACGTCATCCCGCTCATCTTCGGTATCCTGCTGCTGATGAGGTTGTCGCCCAAGGGCGGCCATCTGAGTCGCTGGGCGCTGGCGTTCATCCTCGGAACCACGGCCGGCCTGCGCCTGATTGCCTTCCTCACCGCGGACTTCATGGTGCAGACGCGCTCGACGCTCATCTCGGTCGCCGGCGTGAGCCAGGGGTCCTTCTCCTTCGAACGGATGCTGTGGGAGGTGGTCACGGTCGTCGCCGTGCTGGCTACGCTCTGCTACTTCTACTTCTCGAAGGCCCACACCGGGGCCTTCGGGCGTTTCTCGCGCCTGGGCATCTGGGTGCTGATGATCACCTTCGGGGCGGGCTTCGGCTACACGGTCATGGGACGCATCGCGCTCCTGGTGGGGCGGGTCGAGGAGCTCCTGGGTCGCTGGCTGCAGGTGACCTGAGCCGGCGCCAGGGCGATCGGGCCGGAGGGATGAGCTGACGCCAGGGCGGTCGGGCCGGAGGGAGCCGAGGGACTAACGCGTCCGCACCAGGGGCTCGAGGAAGGCGACCAGTTCGGCGATGCGCTCGCGCCAGTCAGCGGCGCGGGCGATCTCGATGCGCCGAGCGCGGGCCGGCGCGTCCGCCGGTTCGGCCATCGCGCCCCGGTACCCCGTCTCCAGCTCCTCCCGCGTGGCATAGAGGTAGAGCACGTCGCGGAAGACCTTCAGCCCGCGGCGGAATGTGGCCAGCACCGGCAGACCGGTCGCCAGGTACTCGTAGAGCTTCAGGCCTCTGACCGCCTCGAGCTGGGGTTCACGACGGAAGGGGAAGATCAACACGTCCGAGCCCGCCATCAGCTCGGCCGCGCGGTCGGGCCGCACGGGGCCCAGCGGCAGCACGCGCGCGGGATCGAGTCGCTGGAAGATGTCGCGGCCCGCCGGGCTCACCTCACCCACGAAGAGCAGGATCGCGCGCTCGTCCAGCTCGAGCAGCGTGCTCAGGTCCTCGAAGCTCATGCGCTCATCAGCCCGGCCGAGGTAGCCGACCAGCCGGCGGTCCGATGCCAGCTCGAGCGCCTGGCGGGCCGCCGCGCGTTGCTCGGGGTTCGCGGGCCGGAAGAGGCTGGTGTCCACGCCGTGCTCCAGAACCGCCCGCGGGGCCTGCTCGGCGAGAAGCCGATCCCAGGTCTCCAGCAGGTAGCGGTTCACCGCCAACATGCCGTCGGCGTGGGGCAATCCCTTCTCGAGCGCGGCGGTGAACGCCTCCGCCGCCGGTCGTGAGGCAGCCAGGCCGGGCGCGTCATCGAGGCAGTCGAAGACGAGCGCCCCCGGGGTGGCGGTGCGGATCGGCTCGAGGAGGGCGGGGTGATAGACCAGCGTGACGTCGGGCACGAACCGCGAAACGCCCCCCGCCGAACCAGCCGCCAGCGCGCGCACGGCGTCCTGCACGGCGCAGCCCCAGGCCGCCCACGCCCCCACCGTGGTCTGGGTCTGGCCGGCCTGCGCGCATGGACCGAGTTCGATCACCCTCAGGTGTGCCTCGGCGCCCGCCAGTTCGCCAGCCGGGCCGCCGTGCAGATCGCGGGGGGGATTGAGATAGACCACCTCGTGGCCGAGCTCCGCGAGACCGTGCCCGAATCGCTGCTGCCGGCCCATCAGACCCGCAAACGCATCGCTGGCGGCAATCAGTACGCGCATCCTCTGACCCCTCAAGCATCGCCCCGGCCCGCGTCCCCCGCAAAGGATCGTGCAGGGGATCGCGTGGGGTGATCCCCCACACCCTCTATCGGGAACCGAGGAGGATTCCACGAGTCTCGGCCGGTTGCAACAGCCAACTGAGGCGCCGGCAGGAAGGCACGGCGGGATGCGAACGGTGCGGCGTGGGGTACGATGGTCAGCGACCGGCGGGCCACTCGAGCAGCGTCACACCCCAGTAGTGCGGCTCCTCGGGCGGGTCGTCGTTCCAGCCCTCGATCGAGTGGCTCCCGTCCGTCTGGTAGTGCAAGGTGTATTCGCCCGGCTCCAGCGTCAGGAACGCCTCCTCCCGGCGGTTCTTGCGGGCTCCGCCGGCGGGCGTGGTAGCTTCGTAGTCCATGCTCCAGACCTTCTCACCGCTCTCCTTGCGTGTCAGCCAACCGTAGTCGAACATCTCGCCGCGCGAACCTTCGCCCATGGCGATGATCTTGACCCGCATCGGCTCCGCGACCACGAAGCTCAGACGCCGGTGTTCATCGTCTCCCACGGGGGCCAGGCGGACGATGGCGGCGGGGCCCTCGGATTCCTCGAAGGTGCGCACCCACGCGGCATCGAAGTCCCGACCCAGGCCGTTCAGCGCAATGCCCCAGCTGCGCGGGTCAAAGGGGGGCGTCTTCGACCAGCGGGGGAAGGCGTGTGCGTAGTCGGAGACATAGCAGAGGTAGTAGCTGCCCGCGGCCAGGCGGACCTGCTCCTGGACCAGACGGTTGCGCGGCTCCCCTCCGGCCCAGATGCCCGGGTTGTTCTCCATGGTCCAGACGCGCTCCAGGGTGCGGGCATCCTCGATCCAGCCGTAGTCGACGAGGCGGTCCTTGTCGCTGCTCATCTCGCCGAAACCGCGAACGCACAGCTCGGCCTCGCGACGCAGCTCGAACCCGGTGCGGTGGAATTCGGCGTCCCCCACCCGATCGATGCGCGCAATGAGGTTCTCATCGGGCGGATCGATGACCACGCGCAGCGCCCCCTCCGCCAGCGGCTGGATCGGCAGCAGCGTGACGCCCCAGGACTCGGGGTCGTAGGGCGGCGGGGCGTTCCAGTCCCCGAAGGCATGCGAATCATCGGTGACATAACACAGCAGGTAGCGGCCCGGTGCGAGCTCGACGATGTCGTCGAAGACGCGGTTCTTCTTCGCGCCGCCGGCTGGTTCGGTGTTGCGCAGGGTCATGTCCCACACGCGCGCGCACTCGTCCCGGTCCTCGATCCACGCCCCGTCGGCGAACCCCTGCTCCCGCGCGACGTACTCGCCAACGGCCAAGATCCGCATGCGAATCGTCTGCCGCACCTCGAGCGCGGCCCGGTAGAACTCCCCAGAGCCAGCTTCTCGGAACGCCACGGGCGCGATCAGCTCCGGCGGCGGGGGATTGACGACGAAGTCCGATAGACTCAGCCCTGGGTCGGTGGCGCGCACGACCGCCTTCCACCTCGCCGGCTCGCCATAGCGGTCCCAAGCCACGAGCGTCCCGCCCTCGATGTTGAACGTGCCCAGGCGGAACATCTTGAGCAATCTGACCTCTTTCTTGATGGGAAAGAAGCCGCCCAGGGCCGAGAAGTAGAGCACATAGTCCCCGGCGGTCAGGTCGATCTCCGCCGCGGCACTCACGTTGTCATTGCGATCGGCCTCGACCGCACGCCAGTCCATCGCCCAGGCCACGCTGCGGTCCGAGAGCTTGAGCAGCCAGGCGTAGCTGAAGAGGATCTCTTCGTCCGGCCAGCCGCTGCCCACGGCGTCGATCTGGACCCGCGCATCTCGCTCGAGCCTGAAGCGCTGGCTGTAGAGGCCCGCGTGGTCGATCTCCTTGATGGCCGACAGCACCGGACCCTGACCGCGCGCGGGAACCGCGACACAACCCCACAAGATGGCGAGCAGCGCTCCGATGGCCAGAACGGTCGCGCCGTTCACTGCAGGACGCCAGGCGGCGACCGCCGCCGGGAGAGAACCATCTGCCCGCCGGCGACGCGTCAATCCGCCCTCACTGAGGGAGTTAGGGACTCGGATCCCGACCACTTCGGCCTCCTGCCGCGAGCCACCCACCCGGGTCGCCCTGCTCCTCCTCCTTACGCCGCCAGGGAGCCCAAGTTGCCCCCGGCAGGAGGATTGCGGCCGCCGCCTCCGGGTTTCCCCGCTCGGGGATCCCACTCACCCCGCCGGTGGACAGACCCGCACCTACCGTTGCGTCTCGAGGGCCTCGTGGGGGCAGTCCTGCGGGCGGGCGATGCCCTCGAGGCACAGGATCTCCCGGCGCGGGCCGCTCCGGCGCCCCGTTGAGTCATCGTCGATGTCCACCAGGACCCCGCGTTCACACCGCAGGCACCGCTCGGCCTGCACCGCCACCGGCTTCGCGCTGATGCGGTCGATCAGCGCTTGATGCCAGTGGGGCGCGGCGGCCCCGCAACGTTCCTCGACCAGGACCCGGTGCACAGAGGTCCCCACGAGGCGCCCGCGGTCGAGGAGGATCCGGGCGAGAACCTCGATCCGGTCCCCCGCGGCGATCCGATGCCGTTCCTGCTGCCTCCGGCCGATGCGCAGGTACAGCGCATCCTCCAGACCGTCCCGTCCGACAAACGCGGACTCCAGCCGCAGGAGGAAGCCGTGCAGCCAGAGCGTGCTGCGCGCCCCGTCCACGCGCCGGCGCAGATGCGGCCGGATGCTGGTCACCCGTCCGCCGCACTCCTGGACCCGGCCCGCGTGATCCTCGACCCACTCGTCGAACCGCCGGCAAGCCTCCTCGAAAGCCCGGAAATCCTCGGGCGACAGAAGCAACTCCGGATAGCGGTGGATCTTCTCCTCGTCATAGAACCGGCACTGCGTGCAGTTGCTGCCCACGTGCCGGTAGCCCTTGGGGCAGGAGCCGCCCTGACCGAGGAGCTTGCATTTCCAGAGGAACTCGAGGCAGCCGGCCGGATGGCAGCGCTTTTCGCACAGCACGTGGTAGGCCGAGACGCGATGGCGGAAGCCCCCGTGGGACTCGTGGCGGCAGACGAAGACATCGTCGCGCTTGTAGCTGTTGCTCACCATGGCCCCCCCGGGGGCACGGGCCCGAGCGGCGGCCCCACCCGGCACCGCGCGAGCGGTGGGCTGGCCCCGGACGCGCCGCGCTTGCGGCGAGCTAGCCTGGCACGTGCGACGCGAGCAGCAAGCTCAGATTCTGGATCACCACCGCGAGGGCTGCGTGGTAGGTGGCGTAGGTCACCCCATCGACTACCCAGGTCTCGGGAGTGATCGGATCCAGGCCGCTGATCGGCAGTCCGTTGTCCTGCGCAACGTTGTCCGCGAGCAGCTGCGCCAGGTCGTACCTCTGCTGCGCGAAGTAGGACTCCGCCAGGATCACGTTGAGGTCATGGTGGTCGTAGGTTGTTCGCCGCGAGAAGACATAGCCCTCGTCGGCTTCCAGGACGGCATTGGCCGCCTGCTCGGCTTTGACCGGATCGGAGAAGAGCGCCGCCGCGGCCAGACCGGCGCGGGCGTCGTTCACGAGGTGGCCATCGTTGATGAGCTCTTCGAATGTGGCGATGGCCTCGGTGTGCAAGCCGGTGTAGGCTTGGGCCCACCCGAGACCCAACGACGCCTCGTACAGGCTGGCGTCCTTCTCCACTGCCAGTGAGAAGCTCTCTCGGGCATCGTAGTAGTCGCCCACGGCGAAGCTGTCCCAGCCCATGTCGTTCAGTTCCTCGGCCGTGTAGACCGGCTCGCTGGTGCCGCCCCCGCCGCCGTCCGTGCCGTCGTCTTCATCGTCGCCACACGAACCGACCCCGAACCCGACCGCCAGCAACAGGACGAGCCAGACCCAACCAACCACGGGCCATCCCCCGGTGACGGCGGGAGTCGTTCCCCTCTCCTTGCTCCGGACCAGCCGCATCACCTTCGATCCCTCCCTTCAATCCTCAACGGACAAGGGCCATGGCCTCGGTGGGCCGGCCCGTCGCTATCTCACCCGAATCGAACGCCGCGTCACCATCTGATCGGCGCTGCGCAGCCGGGCGAAGTAGACGCCCGACGCGGCCCGGCCGCCCCCTTCCAGCGCGCCGTTCCACACCACCGTGTGCTCGGACCCGCCCTCCTGCACCCCGTCGACCAGGGTGGCCACGCGGCGACCCGCGGCGTCGAAGACCACGAGCTGCACCTCCCCCGACCGGGGCAGGCGGTAGCGCAGGGTGAGATCGGTCCGCCACGGCGCGGGACCCAGCGAGAGCGCGATGCGCGGCTCGGACACCTCGCCCGCTTCGGCCCAGCGCGTGCGGAACATCCCCAAGCGCGTGATCGTCGCGCGCAGCGTCCCGTCGGATGCACTCCACTGAGCGGGCACGGGCTCCCAGACCTGCCCAACCTGCCGCTCCAGGATCGGCAGCGGGGCCGACAGCGCCAGCCCGCTGGGGCGCGGCGGCACCCGCGCCGCGAGCGCGGCGGGGATCTCGAACTCGAGGTCGGGGGGCGAGAGCAGGAAGCCGTTCGCGGCCGTCGCCTCGGATCCCGCGGCTTGCGGCAGGATCATGACGTAGCTGCGGATCGCGAGGGCGCGCGGCGGGCAGGACAGCGTCACGAACCCGTCCGGGCCGGTCAGGAAACCGCCATCGCCCGGGGAGACCTCGCCGATCCCGAAGGACCGCTCGTCCAGCGTGAGGTTGCCAGCCGAATCCCCGACCGCTGCCACGACCCTCACGACCGTGGTGGCGCGCGCCTGATACCAGCCCTGGTAGATGCCGTGCGCTGCATCGACCAGCTCCATCTCGATCGGCGCGCCGTTTGCGCGAACGTCGAGTGTGCCCTGCGAGATGTCCTCCGAGGGCGTGGCAATGATGCTGACGTCCGACGTGACGCCCGGATTCTGATGCAGGGCGATGTCGACCTGGGGCGGCTGCTGCTGCCACAGCTTGCCGTGCAGCCGCAGCGCGCCGTGCTCCGCGTCGGAGAGGTAAGAAGCGTAGATGAGCAGAACCTGCCCGTCCGGGCCTTTGGTCGCCAGCGGCCAGCGGGTTGCGCGATCCAGGCCGGCGAAAACCTCGACGCCGGCGATGGAGCGACCGTCGGTGCCGTACCGGCCGCCCTTCAAGGTCCAGCGACCCTCACTCCCGGAACGCCAGATCGCCAGGCGGTTGGAACCGTCCGTGGCCACCGCCGGCCGATCGGACGCCTGGCTCTGGAGGTCGAGCGGAATGCGGCCTGGGTCGAGAACGAGGCCATCGGGGCGCACGCGCACGGCGTAGGTTCCCGGCAGATCCGTCCAGCCGATGAAGTAGTTGGCGCCGTCGAAGATGGCGCGCGGAACGCCCGGGTCCGAGCCGGTCGCGAGTCGCACCGCGAGGTTGGCGTTGCTCCAGGTCGTCGTGGTGTCCGGGAGCTGAACCGCGTAGATCCCGAAGCCCTTGGAAGCCCACAGGATCAGGTTCTGCTCCCCGCTGCAGGTGAGGCCGGGATCGGAGCTGGTTCCGTAGAGCAGTCTGATCGAGGTCGTCTCGACGGACGAGCCGGGCGCGGTCACCAGTCTGAAGGGCACGAGCGCCAGCTCTGCACCGCTGTACTCCACACGGCTCAACATGAGGCCTTGGTCCGAGCCGCTCACGTACTTCCAGGCAACCGGGAACCGCTCACCATCCCAGCCGACCGCGGCCCGGCCCGTGGCGATGTCGGCAATGCGGAGGCGGGCCCCCGTCTGCTGTCCATCCGCGTCGAGCCGCGCCGCGTAGAGGCTCGTCCCCTCGGTCCAGGTGAGCACGAAACTGCCTGCGCCGAAGGCGAGGGCTGGGGCCCACGGCTGGGGATGTGTTTCGGGCAGGACGGCAAAGGACGGGCCGGCGGGCACGCCCTCCGTCGTGACGAACGCGCCGTGGATCTGCCAGCCGCCGATCACCTGTTCATCCCAGACGGTCAAGTACCGGCTGCCGTCGAAGACAACCGCCCGCGGGATCTGCATCGAGGTGGCCTGCGAGACGATCACGGGGCCGCCGGTGACGACGCCGGCGGCGTCCAGCCAGGACATGCGGATGTCCTGATCATCGCCCGCCACGGCGATGTACTTCACCGCCCCCACGAAGACGTACTCTTCCCCGTTCCACACGAGCCCGCAGCCGCCCGGCTCCTCGAGGCCCAGGCTGCTGACGAGGGGAACGATCTCGTATTCGGTGCTGACCTGGGAGCCATCGCTGTTGACGTGAACGCCGTAGTAGGTGGTCGTGGCGCCGCGCTGGAGGACCCAGGCCAGCTGGTAGCCTCCCGGGCCCCCGGTGATGGTCCGGGAGTCACGCGGCCTGAGCGTCTGCGCAATCCCGAAGCGCGCCGACAGCGTGCCATCGGTCATGAGCGTCCGGCCGAAGATCTCCCGGTTCGAAGTCTGCGACTGCCCGACGTCGCGGGCTGGCCAGGTCACGAGGAACCGGTCGCCGCCGAAGGCCAGCATCGGGAGATCGTCCGTGGTGTAGTCGGCGTCCACGACCGCGGCCTCGATCTTGATCGTCTCCTCCGCCGGCGCCCCATCCTCGCTGATGTAGCGCCCCGCGATCTCGCCGAGGGAGGTCGTGTCGATGCTGGTGATCTGTCCCTGGGAACCGAGGGTCGTGTCGTAGAGGGTCGCTTCCCGGGAGTAGACCAGCAGGTACTGTTCCCCGTTGAAGGCGATGTCGCCGCCGGTCTGCTGATTGCTCTCGGCGTTGAGGACGATGTACTCCTCGTCCAGAACCTGCCCGTCCGCCGCGGCGATGCGCGCGCCGTGCGTGGCGAACCTACCCCCCAGCGTGTCGGTCCAGGTCACCATGAAGCTGGATGTCCCGAACGCGAGATCGAGATCCGCCAGCTCGTAGTCCGACTCGGTGATGAGCACCGGGGATTCATCGAGGGCCGCGCCGTCGGACCCGAGGCGGACGCCCTCGATCCGGTAAGCGCTCTTGGTCGCGTCGGTGGCCTGCCAGATCGCGAGGAACACGCCCCCGCCCGCGGCGATGCGCGGCGCCGTCTGGCGATCGGGGCCCACGGCGATCGGGAGCCCGCTGGGGTCGCGCAGCTCACCCTCGGCGGTGACGCGGGCGGCAAAGATGTCCGGATCGCCGAGGCGCTCATCCTGCCAGATCACCCAGCTCTCGTGGGACAGCGTGGTATCGCACGCGATGGAAGGAGAGGTTTGCACCTCACCAGCGGCCATCAGCCCGGCGGACGTTCCGATCGCGAAGCGCGGGGAGAGGCCCTCCCAATCCAGATCCTGGGCCGCGGCTGGCGCACTCCAGAACGCGCCCATGGCCCAGATCACGGCCAGCCAACACCCCATAGCCCGTCCCGCGGGCCAACCGCGCAGCGCCCGGCCACCGCGAAATCTCGCCTTCATACCCACTACCCTCCCGGAACCCATCCGTGTGCCTAGGAGCAGGCCCCGCCACCCGGAGCGGCCGGCGGCCACAAGGCAGCGCAAGACGCCGGAGCCCGGATACCGGATCCACAGTCTAGGCATTCTAAACGCAGCCCGGCAACGAATGCAGCAGTTTCCCGCACCCCTTCGGAGACCTCGGGCAGGGCGACCGGAGGCCCCGGGGGTCGCCGGCCCCCCTCCAAGCTCGACGGACCGACGGCCTGCATTCCCACCCGGCGGGGCTCCCCGTCCCGGGGCTGGACGCCCCAGCGAGGGATCTTCTATGCTGGAACGCTCGCGGGCGGGGATCAGGGCTGCAGCCACCGTGCGACCCCAGCGGCCCGCGCAGACCAAGACCGGGAGGAGGACCCATGCCGGAGCAGGCTTCGGCCGGAAGGCGAGACGCGAAGTCGGACCTCATTGTCACGATGACCAAAGGCGGGCCGCCCGAGAACGAGGTCCGCATTGAGAGTTCGGCAATCCACCTGTTTGGCAAGCGGGTCGAGGAGATCGCGCGGGCCACGCTGGAGAAGCTGGGGGTCCGGAACACCCAGGTGGCCATCAGCGATCGGGCCGCCTTCGACTGGGTAATCATGGCCCGCGTGGAAGCCGCGGCCAAGCGGCTCTACCCAGAGCTGGCCGGCGAGGCCCTGCCCGAGCTGGCCACCCCGTTCCGGCCCACGCCGCGGGATCGCATGCGCCGCTCGCGGCTCTATCTGCCGGGCGTCAACCCGGACCTCATGCTCAACGCGGGCCTCTTCGGGCCGGATGGGGTGATCCTCGACCTCGAGGACTCGGTCTCCCCGGCGGAGAAGGACACCGCGCGGATCCTGGTGCGCAATGCGCTGCGCGCGATCGACTTCGGGAACGCCGAGCGCATGGTGCGCATCAACCCCACCCCGGCCGGGCTCATGGACCTGCCGGCGGTCGTCCCTCACGGCGTCAATCTGATCCTGATCCCCAAGGCCGAGAAGCCGAGCGACATCACGGAGGTCGCCAACGCCATCGACCAGATCACGACCCGCCACCGCATCACCGACCCGATCTGGCTGATGCCGATCCTCGAGAGCGCCAGGGGCGTGCTCAACGCCCAGCCGATCGGCGCGGCCCACGAGCGCGTGGCCGCGCTCTCCTTTGGCGCGGAGGACTTCACCCGCGACATCCAGGCCGAGCGCACGGTGGAGGGGCGCGAGAGCTTCGTCGCCCGCTCGCTGGTCGTGCTCGGCGCGCGCGCCGCCGGGGTGCAGCCGATCGACACGGTCTTCTCCGACGTCGAGGACTCCGCGGGACTGCGCGCGAGCGTGCTCGAGGCGATCGCGCTCGGCTTCGAGGGCAAGGGCTGTATCCACCCGCGGCAGATCGAGGTGATCCACGAGGCCTTCCGGCCGAAGGACGCGGACCTCGTCCACGCCCTCAACGTCAAGGCCGCCATGGAGGAGGCCGAGCGCAACGGCTCGGGGGTCATCAGCCTGGGGACGAAGATGGTGGACCCGCCGGTCGTGGCCCGCGCGCTGCGACTCTTGCGGGTGGCCGCCGAGATGGGCATCGACGTCGCGGCCCTGGCGCCGAAGAAGGAGGGTTGATCCGTGGCCGAGATGGTCAAGAACGCGGTGGGACGCCTCGTGCCCACAGAAGTCAACGGCAAGGCGCAGACCCCCTTCCTCGGCGTGGCCAAGTTCGAGCCCACGGGCCGCACGGTGGGCACGCCGATCCGCGCTTGCCACCATTACCCGCTCGACAAGCGCGTGCCGACGATGCGCGACGCGCTGGAGAAGGTGGGGCTGCGCGACGGCATGACGATCGGCATGCACCACCACATGCGCAACGGCGATCAGATCATCGTACCGCTCTTCGACACGATCGCCGAGATGGGCGTGAGGGACATCATCTTCGCCCCCTCGGCGCTCTTCCCGTGCCACGAGCCGCTGATCAAGCACCTCGACAGCGGGGTGATCCACCAAATCGAAGGTTCGATGAACGGCCCGATCGGGAAGTACTGCAGCGAGGGGCGGATGAAGGGCATGGCCATCCTGCGCTCGCACGGGGGCCGCTACCAGGCGATCCAGGACGGGGATCTGCACATCGACATCGGCATCATCCCCGCCCCATCGGCTGACATGATGGGCAACGCGACCGGCGCCTACGGCCCCTCGGCCTGTGGCTCCCTCGGGTTTGCGCTGGCCGACTCCGAGTACGCCGACAACGTCATCGTCGTGACGGACAACCTGGTCGAGGTGCCTTGCATCCCCTGGGAGATCCAGGGCATGAGCGCCGACGTGGTCGTCGAGGTGCCCAAGATCGGCGATCCATCCAAGATCGTCTCGGGCACGACCGAGCTGACGAAGAGCCCCACGCGGCTCCTGATCTCGAAGTACGTGGCCGACTTCATCGAGGCGGCCGGCTACTTGGGTCAGCCCTTCCAGGCCGGCGCGGGCGGCATCTCGCTGGCCGCGATCATCTTCATCGCCGAGCGCATGCGGGCCAAGGGACTGCGTGCCGCGTTCGCCCGCGGCGGATCGACCCAAGTCCTCGTCGACATGCTCAACGAGGGGCTGATCGGCGCCATCCTCGACGGGCAGACCTTCGATCTGGCCGGTGTGAAATCGATCGGCGAGCACCCGCGCCACGTGCCCACGACGCCCTTCACGAGCTACAACTACCACGGCAAGGGCAACTGGGCACCCTACATCGCCACGGCCGTGCTGGGTGCGACCGAGGTCGACGTCAACTTCCAGGCCAACGTCGTGACCCACTCGGACGGCTACCTGCTCCACGGAATCGGCGGCTGGCAGAACACGCTCTTCGGCGAGTGCTCGATCCTGGCGTTCCCGCTCTTCCGCGGCCGGATCCCGATCGTGATGGACCAGGTCACCACGGTCTGTGCCCCGGGCGAGCTGATCACCGCTGTGATCACCGAGCGGGGCATCGCGGTCAACCCGAAGCACCGCAACGGCCCGGCGATTCTCGAGCGCATCAAGGGCTCGGGGCTGCCGCTCACCACGATCGAGGAGTTGCACGAGATCGGGCGCAAGATGTGCGGCCAGCCGCAGCCGCCCGACGTCGACCGCAGCCGCCCGGTCGCGGCGATCAAATGGGTCGACGGGACGGTGATCGACACGGTGTACAAGGTGAACTACGCCGGGGTCTGAGGCCCGGTCGCACCGCGCCTGCGCCACAGCCAGTAGACGGGGATGCCCAGCAGCACGATCACCATCCCCGGCCAGGTGTAGCGCGGCTTCACGATCAGCAGGTCCACGCAGATCGCCAGCGAGGCGAGCACGTAGAGCGCCGGCAGCACCGGATAGCCGGGGGCGCGAAAGGGCCGCTCGTCGTGCGGGCGGCGCCGGCGCAGGATGAAGATGCCCGCGACGGTGAGCGAGTAGAAGATGAGCACGGCGAAGATGACGTAATCGAGCAGATCGCCGTAGCGCCCCGAGAGGCACAGCGCGCACGACCAGATCCCCTGGAAGACCAGCGCCACCCCGGGCACGGCGTGACGGTTGAGAACGCCGGTGCGGCGGAAGAAGAGCCCATCGCGCGCCATGGTGTAGTAGACCCGTGCCGCGCTCAGGATCATCCCGTTGTTGCAGCCGAAGGTGGAGATCATGATGCACAGGGCCATCACCACGGCGGCGGCCGGGCCCAGGATCGCCCCGGCGGCAGCCGCGCCGACCCGGTCGTCCGTGGCGAACTGGATACCGCGCCCCGCCGCGTCGGTCGCCCGGGGATCCCCGGCCACGGGCAGCGCCAGCACGTAGGCGAGGTTCGCGAGCAGGTAGAGCACGACGACCGCTGCCACCCCGATGCCCAGCGACCGCGCCACCGTGCGCCGCGGGTCCACGGTCTCGCTGGCCGTGAAGGTGGAGCTGTTCCACGCGTCGCAGGCGAACAGGGCCCCGACCGAGGCGGCCCCCAGCGCCATCCACAGCGGCAGCCCGGTAAGCGCTTCGCGGATGACCCCTCCGTCGGCTTGCGCGATCACGCGGCTCGCGCCCCAGAAGTGGGTGAAGTTGGCGGAGATCGCCGCGTGGTTGCGCCCGAGCCAGAGACCGAGCCCGATGAGTCCCAGCAGGGCAGCGACCTTGGTCAGCGTGAAGACGTCCTGGATGAGCTTGCCGGCGCGCAGCCCCCGCGTGTTGACCCAGGTGAGCAGGGCGATGCTGGCAATGGCCACGAGCTGCGCGGCGTTGATCGGCCAACCCAACACCCGGCCGAGCACGTGCTCCTCGCTCCAGGCCGGGACGAGGACGGCCACGTACTTGGCGAAGGCCACCCCCACCGCGGCGATGGATCCCGGCTGGATGACCAGGAAGAGCGTCCAGCCATAGAGGAAGCCCATGAGCGGGTTGTAGCACTCGCGCAGGTAGACGTATTGCCCGCCGGCCTGGGGCATCATCCCGGCCAGCTCGCCGTAGCTCAGGGCGGCCACCAAGGTGAGGAGGCCACTGGCCAGCCAGACCAGCAACAGCCAGCCGGCCGATCCGAGCGTGCGGGCTATGTCAGGGCTGACGACGAAGATGCCCGAGCCGACCATCGACCCGATCACCAGCATTGTCGCATCGAGCAACCGGATCTCCCGGCGCCAGGCGGGCGGCGCCGGCTGCAGTGCTGATCCCGATCCCATGGGGACGCACTCTACCAGAGCGGTCGGCCGCGGGCCACGTGCGGCACCCAGCCCTTTGCGTGGACATACGTATACATGCCTCGACGTTGCTTGAATCGGTGGTTTGGCAGGCTGATACTGAATGATGACTGTAGGTCGGACTGGCCAGCGCAACTTGGCCGTCCCTATCGGTGGGTCAGTTCGAGGGCAACCTGTATCCAGCACACGAGCCTCTTTTCGCTCGGCATCTTCAGGTCTCCCCACTCGAGGAGGAATCATCCATGCGGAAGTCTTCGCGGATCTCATTGCATCTCGGGGTCAGCGTGCTCTCCGTCCTGCTGCTGGCGGCGCTTGCCATCCCGGCGAGCGCGCAGCTCCAGGGAGGAAACAGCTACCCAATCGACGGCACGGAGAATCCCCCGGTCTCCTTCGCCTCGATCACCAGCGCGGTCACCTACATGACCGCCAGTGGCGTCACCGGCTCGGGCCAGGTCTGGCTCGAGCTCAGCCCCGGGTACGCCGGCGAGGCCGGGCCGGTCACGATCGGCGCGATCCCGGGCGTGAGCGCCACCCTGGGCGTCACCTTCCGGCCTGATTCGGGCTACGTCGCGACGTCCGAGATTGCCGGTGGTTCTTCCACCCAGTGGGCGATCCGGATCGCGGGCAGCTACATCACCCTCGACGGCCAGGGCGGCGGGGGGGGCGGCGGTCGCGACTGGACCATTCGCTGCACGGGCTCCGGTACCAGCGGCTACGGGCAGTCCGCGGTGCGCATCGACAATACCAGCGGCAGTCTGACCGACATCGCCGTGCGCTACTGCATCCTCGAAGCCGAGGCGGCCAACACAACCTCGGCCATCTTCGGCATGACCGGCAGCACGTCCAACACCCTCAAGAACCTGATCGTCGAGGAGAACCTCATCCGCAGCACCGGCTTGACCTCCCCGAATTGCCGCGGCTACGGCATGAGCCTGGCGACGATCAGCAACGCCGGCAACACCGGCTGGATCATCCGCAACAACACCTTCAACGACACCTACGCCAACGGCATCCGCCTCACCGGCGGATTCCCCGGCGCGCTCATCTACGGCAACGAGATCTACCACACCGCCACGATCACGCAGCCGTCGGCGACCGAGTACTCGGGCATCTATTTCTCTACCTCTGCCAGCGCCGGCACGCAGATCTACGACAACCTCGTCTATGACATCAAGCTCGCGGGCGCTTCCAGCGCTGTCAATGGCCTCTACTTCTACACGGCCAACAGCACCGGCGACCGGATCAAGGTCTACAACAACCGCGTCGCGATCGGCCCCGGCGTGGTGTCGGCCATCGACATCTTCGGAATCCGCGAATACACGTCGAGCGGCGGCCTGATCGACTACGATTACAACTCCGTGTGGATCGGCGGCTCGCCCACTTCGGGCAGCAACAACTCCGCCGCCTTCCGCAAGCAGTCGAGCGGCGTGCTCAACGTCCGCAACAACATCTTCTACAACGCCCGTTCGAATAACGGCGCGACGGGCACGCACTGGGCCATCATGGCGAACAACACCACGTTCGCCTCGATCAACTACAACGACTACTACGCCGACGGCACGGGCGGCGTCTTGGGTACGACGACCGGCGCCACGGGCGGCAACGTGACCACCCTGGCGGCGTGGAAGGCGGCGGTACCGGCAGACGTAGCCAGCGTCTCGCAGGATCCGCACTACGTCAACGCGGCCGGCTCGCCGCCCGACCTGCACCTGGATGCGACCATCGCGAGCCAGCTCGAGTCGGGCGGCACCGCGATCGCCGGCATCGACTACGACTTCGAGGGCGACATCCGCTACGGTTCGGCTGGCTACAGCGGGACCGGCACGGCGCCCGACATCGGCGCCGACGAGATGGAGGGACTGCCGCTCGACCTGACGCCACCCGTAATCACCTACATTCCGCTGGCGAATGATGCCGGCACGACCACGCGTGAGTTCACGGACGTCGCGGTCACCGACGCCAGCGGTGTCAATGGCAGCGCGGGCACCAGGCCGCGCGTCTATTACAAGAAGTACGGCGATGCCAACACCTGGGGTGACAACACCAGCGCGACCGACGGCTGGAAGTATGCCGAGGCCAATGGCTCGACGTCGCCCTTCGACTTCACCATCGACTACTCGCTCGTCTACGGCGGCAGCGTGGCGAGCGGGGACACCATCCAGTACTTCGTGGTCGCCCAGGACCTGGCCAGCACGCCCAACGTCGGCATCAACTCGGGCACCTTCGCCGCGCAGCCGGCGAGCGTCGACCTGACCACGGCGGCCTTCCCAATCACCGGGACGATCAACAGCTATCTGATCGTCGGGACGCTCGCGGGCGAGTTCACCGTCGGCACCGGCGGCGACTACGAGACGCTGAAAGGCGCCTTCGACGACATCAACCTGAATGTGGTCGCCGGGGAGATCACCCTGACGATCCTCGCCTCGGGCACGACGGAGACCGCGTCGGCGGTGCTGAACGCCGTGGCCTACCAGGGTGGCCCCTGGACGATCACGATCAAGCCGGAAGCCGGCGCCACGCCGACGATCACCGGCGCGATCGGCGGTGCGCTGGTCAAGCTGAACGGCGCCGACCACGTCGTCATCGACGGGTCGAACAGCGCCGGCGGGACGACCCGCGACCTGACGTTCGCGAACACCAGCACGGCGGCCAGCGGCGTCATCTGGATGAACAGCCTCGGCGCCGGTCAGGGCGCGACCGACAACACGGTCAAGAACTGCATCGTGCTCGCCGGTGCGGACCAGTCGACCGGCACGACCGAGACCTGGGGTATCGTCTGCTCGGGAACCTCGATGAGCACGACCGGCTACGGCGCGGACAACGACAACATCACGATCGCCAACAACGAGGTCCGCAAGGTTCGCTGGGGCATCTACGTGCTGGGCATCTCGGGGAACCCGAACGAAACCTACTTGATCGAAGGGAACCTGATCGGCCCGGCTGCTTTCGGCAGCGAGTCGATCGGCCGGGGCGGGATCACGATCCGCTACACGAACCACGCCACGATCCAGGACAATGAGGTTCGCTGCGTGGGCGGAACCTACGCCTTGACGTCCAGCGGCACGGACCGGGTCGGGATCGGCGTCGGCGGCGACATCTGGAGCCCCACCCCGACGACCGCGGGCGGCTGCGTCGTGCAGCGCAACGTGGTGCACGACATCGTCGAGGAACGCACTTTCTCGGCGGTCGGGATCGTCGTGGCGGGCCAGGGCTCGCCCAGCGGCAACCTGATCGTCAACAATATGATCTACAACGTGTACGCCAACGGCACGTCGGGCGACCAGGGCATCTGCATCGGCATCATCGATGGCAATGGCGACACGATCGCCTACAACTCGGTTTACGTGGCGGGCGACATCGATCCGACCGGCGCCTCGAACGCGACGCAGAGCCAAGTCGGCATCCGGATCGCCAACACGACACCGGCCAACCTGACCCTCAAGAACAACATCTTCTCGGTCGATGTCAACTCGAACACCGCGACCTTGAAGCACTACGCGATCGTGGCGCCTTCGACGAGCTACGCCTGGGGCACCGGTGGCTGCGACAACAACGACTACTATGTGAACCCGGCCAATCCGCAGATGGTCCTGGGCGGGATCGGGACGACCGTGCCGTATACCGAGGTGCCAACGCTGGCAAGCTGGCGGACGCAGTTCACACCCAACCAGGACGGCTTCTCGGTGAGCTCGAATCCGCCCTTCGTGTCGGCCACCGACCTGCACCTGCTGACGGACGTGCCGACGCCGCTCGAGTCGGGCGGCACGCCGATCACCGGCGTGGGGTACGACTACGACGGCGACGCGCGCAATGCCACGACGCCCGACATCGGTGCGGACGAGGGCGACTTCACGGTGCTCCTGGAGCACGACATCGCGGCGGTGGCCTTCATCGACCCGACCAACGGCGGCACCAAGATCGCCGGAACGCCCTTTAACCCCCGGGCGTCGTTCGAGAACCTGGGTCTCGAGGTCGAGAACGACGTCGTGGTGCGCTTCCGCATCGTCGATGAGACCTCGACGGAGGTTTACAACGAGGTCGACACCCTGACGGTCATCAATCCCGGCACCGGCCCGGAGACAGCCACTTTCCCAGAGTTCAGTTTCAGCACGGGCGGGGCGTACACGATGTACGCCAAGTCCGAGCTGCCCGGAGATGACAACCCGAGCAATGACGAGATCACCGGCACGGTCACCGTGTTCGCACCGCTGGCAGGCGTCTACGACGTCGGCGCGGCCGAGCCAGCACCCTTCAACTCACTGACCAACGCCATCGGCGCCCTGAACACCGTCGGCGTGTCGGCTCCCGTGACCTTCGTCCTGGTCGACGCCAGCTACACGGCGCCGGCCGAGACCTTCCCGCTCACGATCAACGCCTACCCAGGCGCCAGCGAGACCAACACCTTCACGATCCGGCCGGCGGGTCCGGGGACGACGATCAGCGGCACGAGCACGACCGCGGCCATCGTTCTCAACGGCGCCGACTACGTCACGATCGATGGGTCGAGCGGCCTGCTCCGGGCGCGTGATCTGACCATCGTGAACACGAGCACGAGCAGCACGACCGCCGTCCTGTGGCTCAAGAGCCTCGGCGCGGATCTGGGCTGCGTCAACAACACGATCCAGAACTGCATCCTGATGGCGGGTGCCGATCAGTCGACGACGACGACCGTGACCTACGGCGTGATCGTGACCGGCAGCACGATCAGCACCTCCACGGGCGGCAACGACAACGACGGCAACGCGTTCATCGGCAACGAGGTGCGCAAGACGCGCTGGGGCATCTACCTGGTGGGTGTCTCCGGCAACCTGAATGCGAACAACGTGGTGAGCGGCAACCTGGTGGGCCCCGAGGCCTTCGGCTCCGAGCAGATCGGCCAGGGCGGCATCGTCGGGACGTACCAGGACCATGTCTCGATCACCGGCAACGAGGTGCGCTTCGTGGGTGGCACCTACGCCACGACGACCGGCGGCGCCGACCGGACCGGCATCGGCCTCGGGGCCCCCGGCTGGCCGCCGACCGCCGCCGCCACGATCAACTCGGTCGTCACGGGCAACCTGATCCACGACGTCGTGGAGGAGCGGACCTACGGGGCGGTTGGGATCGTGATGGCCGCATCGGGCACACCCAGCGCCAACCTCGTTGCCAACAACATGATCTACAACGTGCGCGGCAACGGCACCGGCAGCGACCAGTGCATCGGCCTCGGCATCGCCGCCGGCGACGGCGACACGGTCGTCTACAACTCGATTGCCATGTCCGGCGACCTCGATCCGGGCAGCAGCTCGGCGACCAGCCAGAGCAGCGCCGGCATCCGGATCTCCTCGACCACGCCGGCGAATCTCACGCTCAAGAACAACATCATCTCAGCCGACGTCAACTCGAACACCTCGACCTTGAAGCACTACGCGATCGTGGCGCCTTCGACGAGCTATGCCTGGGGCACCGGCGGCTGCGACAACAACGACTACTATGCGAACCCGGCCAATCCGCAGATGGTCCTGGGCGGAATCGGGACGACCGTGCCGTACACCCAGGTGTCGACGCTGGCCGAGTGGCGGACGCAGTTCACGCCCAACCAGGACAGCTCCTCGGTGAGCGCGAACCCGCCTTTCGCGTCGGCCACCGACCTGCACCTGCTGACGACCGTGCCGACGGCGCTCGAGTCGGGCGGCACGCCGATCACCGGCGTGGAGTACGACTACGACGGCGACGCGCGCAATGCCACGACGCCCGACATGGGTGCGGACGAGGGCGACTTCACGCCGCTCTTCGAGCACGACATCGCGGCGGTGGCCTTCATCGACCCGACCAACGGCGGCACCAAAATCGCCGGGACACCGTTCAGCCCGCAGGCCTCCTTCGAGAACGCGGGTCTGAACGTCGAGAACGACGTCCAGGTGCGCTTCCGGATCGTGGACGAGACCTCGACCGAGATCTACAACGAGGTCGACACCCTGGCGGTCATGAACCCGGCCGGCGGGCCGCAGACGGCCACGTTCGCGGAGATCAACCTCAGCTCCGCCGGCACATTCACGATGTACGCCAAGTCCGAGCTGCCGGGGGATGACAACCCAGGTAACGACGAGATCATCGGCACGTTCACCGTGCTGGCGCCGCTGGCGGGCGTCTACGACGTCGGCGCGGCTGAGCCAGCACCCTTCAACTCACTGACCAACGCCATCGGCGCCCTGAACACCGTCGGCGTGTCGGCTCCCGTGACCTTCGTCCTGGTCGACGCCAGCTACACGGCGCCGGCCGAGACCTTCCCGCTCACGATCAACGCCTACCCAGGCGCCAGCGAGACCAACACCTTCACGATCCGGCCGGCGGGTCCGGGGACGACGATCAGCGGCACGAGCACGACCGCGGCCATCGTTCTCAACGGCGCCGACTACGTCACGATCGATGGGTCGAGCGGCCTGCTCCGGGCGCGTGATCTGACCATCGTGAACACGAGCACGAGCAGCACGACCGCCGTCCTGTGGCTCAAGAGCCTCGGCGCGGATCTGGGCTGCGTCAACAACACGATCCAGAACTGCATCCTGATGGCGGGTGCCGATCAGTCGACGACGACGACCGTGACCTACGGCGTGATCGTGACCGGCAGCACGATCAGCACCTCCACGGGCGGCAACGACAACGACGGCAACGCGTTCATCGGCAACGAGGTGCGCAAGACGCGCTGGGGCATCTACCTGGTGGGTGTCTCCGGCAACCTGAATGCGAACAACGTGGTGAGCGGCAACCTGGTGGGCCCCGAGGCCTTCGGCTCCGAGCAGATCGGCCAGGGCGGCATCGTCGGGACGTACCAGGACCATGTCTCGATCACCGGCAACGAGGTGCGCTTCGTGGGTGGCACCTACGCCACGACGACCAGCGGCGCCGACCGGATGGGCATCGGTCTCGGCGCCGGCGGCTGGTCACCGACGGCAACCGCGACGATCAACTCGGTCGTTACGGGCAATCTCATCCACGAAGTGGTGGAAGAGCGGACCTACTCGGCGGTCGGGATCATCGTAGCCGGTTCGGGCACGCCCAGCGCGAACCTCGTCGCCAACAACATGATCTTCGGCGTGCGCTCCAACGGCACGGCGGGCGATCAGAGCATCGGCCTCGGCATCGGCGGCGGTGACGGCGACACGGTGGCCTACAACTCGATCTCGCTGAGCGGTGACCTCGACCCCGGCACCGCGACCTCGGCCAGCTACAGCGGGTGCGGCATCCGGATCTCTTCGACGACGCCGGCGAACCTCACGCTCAAGGACAACATCATCTCGGTCGACTACACGTCGAACACGGCAACGCTGATGCACTTCGCGATCGTGGCTCCGGCGACGACCTACGCGTGGGGCACCGGCGGCAGCAACAACAACGACTACTTCGTGAACGCGGCCAACCCGCAGATGGTGCTGGGCGGCGTCGGAACGAGCATCCCGTACACCTATGTGACGACGCTGGCCGGCTGGCAAGCTGTATTCACGCCCGGCCAGGACAGCCTCTCGATCTCGGCCGACCCGCTCTTCGTGGGCCCGACCGATCTGCACATCAGCACGGCCGGCCCGATCTCGCCGGTCTCCAACGCGGGTGTTCCGCTGGCGGCGGTCACCACCGACTACGACGGTGACCTGCGCAACGCGACCACGCCCGACATCGGCGCCGACGAGTTCACGATCGTCGTCCCGGTGAACATCTCGATCGCTGACGTTCAGGTGGTCGAGGGCAATCCGGGGGATCCGAATCCGATCGCGGCCTTCGCCGTCACCCTGGACGCGGCCCCGGTCGACTCGGTCTGGGTGAGCTACACGACGCTGGACAGCACGGCCACGGTCGCCAACAACGACTACGTGGCTGCCGCCGGCCTGCTCGTGTTCGCTCCGGGTGAAGTGGCCGACACGATCCTGGTCACGGTGGTCCCCGACTCGACCTGGGAGCCGGACGAGTGCTTCATGGTCGTCCTGAGCGATCCGGTGGGCGCGACCATCGCCGATCCGGTGGGCGTCGGCACGATCCTGAACGACGACGAGTTCTCCGGTGTCGAGCCGAACGAGATCCCGAAGGCGACCTTCCTGGCAGGCAGCCGGCCGAACCCGGCGGCGGGCGCAGCGACGATCTTCTACGGTCTGAGCGCGCCGAGCCACGTCAAGCTCGACCTGTACGACCTGCAGGGACGCCTGGTGCGGCGATTGGCCGACGGCCCCGAGACCGCGGGCTACAAGCGCGTGGTCTGGGACGGCCGGGATGGCCGCGGTCACTCCGTCGGTTCGGGCTTCTACTTCTTGAGGCTCAAGACCGAGGAGAAGACCTACACGAAGCCGATCAGGATCCTACGGTAGTTCCCGGGCTGTCGGCCGGGGCGCGAGCCCCGATCGACGCCGGCCCTAGAGCGAAGCCGGCCGAGGGATCTGCCCTCGGCCGGCTTCTCCTTCCGAGCCGCGCCCAGCCGCCGCCAGGGGATCTCAGCGCGCCAGCAAGAGGATGCGGTGGGACGCCGTGCCGCCCTGGGTAGCGAGGCGGCACCAGTAGGTCCCCGCGGGTAGCTCCGTGCCCCGCCACGTCACGGAGTGCTCGCCGGCCGCATGCGACGCCCCATCGAGCAGCCGGTCGACAAGCCGGCCGTCGGCGGAGTAGAGCCCGAGCGTGACCGGCCCCGCCTGCGCGAGCGCGAAGCGGATGGTGGCTGCCCCGCGGCACGGGTTCGGATCGATGCTCAGCAGCAGTTCCCCCGCTGTGCCCGCCAGCTCGATCGGCACGCTGGCTGGATCGACGCTGCGATAGGCCCGCACATCGGTGCCCACGCCGCACACCACCAGCGTTCCGCTGTGGCCCATCGACGGCCCCCCGATGTTGATATTCGTGACCGGCACGCTCCAGATCGGGGTCAGATCGGCCTCGTAGACGTAGAGCCGCCCGCCGTTGAACCCGCTGTTGGAGAAGTAGACGCGGCCATCGGCGCCGATGGCCATGCGCGGCGCTGAGAAACCGTCGATGATCTCCGTCTGGTCGAGGACGGCGCCGGTGTTGGGATCGAGGCGGGCGAGCCGGGGACCCGCGATCATGACATAGACCGATCCGTCGGGACCGACGCCGCACTCGCCGGCCGCGCCCGATATCGTCGGGACGTGCCACTTCTCGATGAACCGCGTGCCGTCGTCGCTGAAGGCGTAGAAGAAATCGACCGAGGGGTTGTTCTGCGTGCGGGCGAGATAGACGGTGCCGTCGGGACCGACCATCGGCGTAGTCTGGATCAGGAAGCCGGCCATCACGGGGCTCTGGTACAGGCGCTGCCCGGTGGCGGCATCGTAGCGCACCAGGATGTTGCCGCCGGCGGCGGCATCGGCCACGTAGAAGGCGCTGCCGTAGAGCGCCCCGCCGCAGGTGCCGCTGACGGAGCCGACGCGGGCCGCGTGCCAGACCGTCGATCCGTCCTGCGCGTCGAAGCGCCAGATGTCCATGAACGAGCCGACGATCGGGTCGCCGTTGTCGGCGAAGACCATGCCGTCGTACGCGCCGGCGCTCTGCTCCACCTGCGAGATCCAGACCGTGTCACCGGTCGCCGCGTCCAGGCAGTAGAGGCGAGCCCAGACCGATGCCCCATTGCCCGAGCGCGACGCGTAGACCTTGCCGTCCCGCACGCCTCCGATCCACGGCGTCCAGTCATCGGTGTAGTAGGGCAGCTCGATCGCCCACTCCTCGTGGCCGTCGGTGAGGTTCATGGCAACGAGGAAAGCGTCGTGGGGCTGCTGGTAGGGCCAGCGCAGCTGCCGCACCATGAAGACCCGATCCCCCTCGATCACCGGGTGCCAGGCGATGAGCGAGGAGCGGCCGCCCGACCAGAGCAGGTCGGCGGCGGTGGGGCCGCGCTCGTCCGTCAGACCGTTGCGCCCGGCGTTTCCGCCGGAGTTGTTCCAATCACCGGCGCCGGCCACCGGGGTCAGCACGCCGAGTGCAAGGACGAGGATACCCGGAAGTGCCCAGCGATGCTGTTGCATGGTCGCCTCCTGGTGCCAGGGTGTGGGTGGGAAATCATCGGCCCTGATGGCCTGATGAACACATCCATTGTCCCATGCGGGTGACCGCGGGAGCAAGCGAGGGGCACAAATGGGCCGGCGGCCCGGGCACGAGTGGAGGCTGTCTCTCGCGCGCGGTCCGCCGGCACATCACCCGGGCTGCTGCGTCAATACTCCTCGGTGAGGATCCGGGTGCCCAGTTGCTCAGCGGTGATGGTGCCCGCCTCGCGGGCGCGCAGGTCGCTCATCCGGGCGCGCAAGGTCAGGCGCTCCAAATCGTTACGCCGGAAGTAGCGGTGATCGTCCAGCGAGACCGCGACCACGACCCAGTCCTGGTCGCTGAGCTGCGTGAGCATGTCGCCCGCATCGATGAGCATCTCGCGCAGCTCCTCCTTGCCGCGGGCGTAGCACCGATCGTCGCGCTTCTTGCGATTGGCGCGCCAGCGGTCGTAGGCGTCCTCGTCCTTCTTGTCATCCCGGTCGCGCGTGATCGCATCGTCGTCCTCGTCATCCCAGTCCTCGTCGTCCCAGTCGATGATGACACGGTCCCGATGGCGGCTGATGCCCAGGCCCCGCAGCAGGGACCACCCGTGGCTGTCAGACCACTGGCCGCTCGTCAGCGAGGCCTCGAAGCTGAAGACCAGGCCGTATCCGGGCAAGTAGGTGCCCTGGTTCGGCCCCCCCGAGCTGACCAGCCAGTAGGGGCTGTCGATCAAGACGTCGCTGATAAAGTCCTCCATCATGCCGATCTCGCGCTGCAGCTTCTTCGACATCTCCTGGGCGCCGGCCGGCCCGGCGGCGACCGCGACGGCAACCGGGACCAGGATCGCGATGGAGGCCCAGGTTCTCAGGCCCGGACGGTGGCTAATGGCTCGCATCGTCTCCTCCCTTCTGCAAGAACCCTTCGGACGGCTCCGAGGGGGGGCCATGGCTCCGGCCGTCCACGCTCACAGCTATCGACGTGCGCCAGGCTCCGGGTGTTCGACCGAATCTCGACCGGCCACGCCTCCGGCGCAGGATGCTGGTCATCCGGGCCTGTCTCCCCTAAACTCAGCCCCGGAGAGGTCCGCCAGCATGTTCGATCCCCGGCAGTGCGGTTCCCGACATGGGGCGCGCCAGGCGCGTTCGGACGCCGCGCGAATCGTGGCCGCGCTGGCTCTGGCAGCCACTCCGGCGTATCTGTCATCGTGCGGACCCGGTCACGCGCCCTACGCCCCCGATCGCCCGCTGGTCGATCCGCTCGGGCACATCCTGAGCCCACCCCCGGCGGCTCCGGCGCTGTCCCCCGCGGATCTACTCTCCACCGCGTCGGAGCACCCGCCCACGGCATTGGCCCGCATCGATCGCGTCTTCGAACGCGTGGCTCTCCTCGCCCGCCTCGGCCCCGGGTGGAACGAGTCGGAGGTGGAGGCGCGCATCGATTCGATCCGCGTCGAGATGGACCGGCTGGACATCTCGGGCCTGGAGGTCTTGCGCCAGCGCTGGGGAAGTCTCAGCCAGGAGGAGGCCGCGCTCTTCCGCCGGGCGGCGGCGCTGGAGATGCGCTGGGGCCTGGCGCTCATGCAGACGGGCGAGATCAACGACCGGGTCGCGGGCGCGGCCCACTTGCGGCAGGCGATGGAGTGGGACCCCGGCAATCCGCTCCTCGTCCTGCTCCTGTCCGGCTACTACGACCTGGCGGGCTTCACCTCGAACGGCACCGGGCTGTTGGAGGAATTCCTGCGCGAGCACGGCCCCCACGACGTCATCTCGCTGCAGCTCGAGCGGCGCATGGCCCGCGCCTGGACGGTGACGCGCGAGCCGGCGCAGCTCGACTCGGCCTTCGCGGTCTGCTCCCAGCTCGCGCGAGACCACGGCGGTTGGGGGGCCGCGCCCGCCTGGCTCCTGCTGGAGCTGGCACGCCTGCACTACCTGGACGGCGCCATCGACTCGGTGCGCGCGGTGGCCGGGCGCGCGAGCGATCGCGGCCTGGGAGCGGATCGCGATCGGCTGTCGGCCGCGTTGGCCCTGGCGTTGATGGGGATCTGCGACGTGCGCGACCTCGAATTCGAGCGCGCCGACCGGCAGTTCCTCGCGGCGCTGGCGCTGGGGGCGGAGGAACCGATCCTGCACAACCTCGTCGCCTGGATGTGCGTCCCCTGGGACCTCTGGACCGAGGAGCAGCGCATGGCCTTCGACCGTTCGGCCGATCGCCTGGGCTTCCTCGACGCCTACTGGGCCACCGGCGATCCGATCCTGGCCACGCCGCGCGTGCTGGAGCAGCGCACCGAGTATCGGCGGCGCGTGGCGGAGGCCCACTTCACGCTGACCGGGGTCGACCCAGCTACGCCCGGCCCGCTGAGCGAGCCTGGCCAGGCGATCCTGCGCTTCGGCTGGCCGCGCAACTGGGAATCGCGGGGCGGGCAGCGGAAGGTCGCAGCCGAATCGAACCCCATGATCATCGCCGGCGTCGATCGGACGTGGCGTCTCGCCTACCAGATCTCCGGCCCCGCCGGAACCTGGCCCGAGACGCTCACCTTTCAGGACGGGGGCAGTGGCGCGCGGTTCGTCTCGACCGACAGCCTCGCCAGCTCGCGCTACCCGCTCTTCTCCTTCGACCGCGACTTCGGCGGGCGCGCCTACGCGTTCCACGGCCGGGCGGCACGCTTCCGCGACCCGGATGGCAACACCTCGCTCGAGGTTTGCTTCGACACCTATGTGCCCGACTACTCCGTGCGCCACCCTTTGAGCGGCCTGCGGTTCGCCGGCTCGATCGACGTGCGCGCCTGCCTCTACACGGATGAAGGAACGGGCTGGACGCCGCGCGGCGAGTTTGCGCTGGGGCTCGAGCGCGAGACGGTCCCGACCGCCCGCCCCACGTTCGCACGCCGTTCGGGCACCGCGCACCTGGCGAGCGTGAGCGCGGGCGGCGCCCGCATCGCCTCCGAGCTGCTCGTGCGCGATGCGGCCGGCCGGCTCCTCGTGATCGGGGTCGAGAACGACCTGTTCCATGCGCCGGCGGCCAGGAACCGCGGCGAGTTTGCGCTCTCGGACCTGATGCCCATCGAGGCCTTCGCCGGCGGCCCCCCCGACGAGAGCGAGCGCAACCTCGGGGCGGCGGGCGTCGCCTACGGCACCCACCTGCGCGACCTGGGGCTCATCGCGCGCGCCTGCCCGTTCTACCTGCCCGAGGAGACCTTCACCTTCTACCTCGAGGCCTACGGCCTCGCCCGCCGCAACGGCCGCGCGATGGCCGAGCTGGTGCTGACGATCGAGCGGCTCACGGAGCTGGGCGAGCGGGAGTACGCGATCGAGATCAGCGGCCGGGACCAGGTTCTGCAGCGCGAGCAGGTGAACGAGTGGCACATCGCGCGCTCTCTCGGCCTGAGCACCCTGAGACCAGGCCCTCACCGCCTGCGGGCGGCCGTCACCGACCACCAGACCGGCAAGACGCTCAGTGCGGCGGTGGAGTTCCGGGTGGTCGAACCGGAAGACCTCGTGGACTTCTACGGCTGGCGCGACCTGGAGCTGCCCGCCCACATCCTGTCGGCCGCCCCTTCCCCGGTCGAGCGAACCCCGTGACTTTTCGCTTGACACATCAAAATATGTTGATATCTTTATGTCCATGGTCGAAGGATTGATAGAGGCCCTCAAGGCGATGGCCGATCCGCTCCGCCTGCGGATCCTGGCCGTGCTCAGGCGCGAGGAGCTGGCTGTGGGCGAGCTGGCCGAAGTGCTGGCGATCTCGCAACCTCGAGTCTCGCACCATCTCAGAATGCTGCGGGCGGCCGGCATGGTCCGGGTGCGCCGCGAGGGGGCCTGGACCTTCTGCAGCCTCGAGGCCCCCTCCCCGGCGACGGAGGGGCTGTTCCGGACGCTGGAGCAGGGGTTCGGCGCACAAGGGGCTGACCCGGGCGATGCAACCCGGCTCGAGCGGGTCCTGGCGGAACGTCGAGAGCGGGCGCGCAGCTTCTTCGACGCTGCCGCCGGCCGCTGGGAGCGTTTTGAGCCGCGCTTCGAGGGCAGCGGGCTCCGGCACCAGGCGCTGTCGCTGCTCCTGCCGGATGGCTTGGTGCTGGCCGACATCGGCTGCGGAACGGGCTACATCGCGCGTGAGCTGGCCCGGCGGGCTCGACGGGTGATCTTGGTCGACCCGTCGGCGGCGATGCTGGAACGTGCCCGGACGGCGTTGGGCCAGAGCCTGCCGGCCGAGCTCGAGTTCCGCGTCGGGGAGATCGAGCGCCTGCCGCTGGCAGACGGGGAGGTCGACGGCGCCTTCGCCAACCTGGTGCTGCACCACGTCTCCGACCTGGCTGCGACGCTGGCGGAGCTGGGGCGCGTGATCCGCCCGGGCGGGTCTCTGGTCGCCTCCGACTTCCTGCCCCACGAGGCGGAGTGGCTGCGCGAGGAACAGGCCGATCTGCGCCTGGGTCTGGACCCGGGGCAGCTCGCGGCCCTCGCCCTGAAGGCGGGCTTCAGCGCGGCCGCGTCGGAGTCGGCGGTCGATCGGTTGCGCGTGCGCTCGCGCGATGGACACGAGGCGTTGCTGCCCATGTTCGTGCTGCGCGCGCGCAAGGTGGGCGCGGGCTCGTGAGCCGAGAATCGAAGGAGCGCGCTTCCGGGCGACCGGGAGCATCGCGTGGGCGCGGCGCGACGGCGAGCGCCCGGCGGGCGAAAACCACGAACGGGTCGAGGTGATCATGACCGAACTGGCTGTTGCGAAGTCGCTGGACTACAAGGTCAAGGACCTGTCCCTGGCCGACTGGGGGCGCCGGGAGATCGAGCTGGCCGAGAAGGAGATGCCCGGCCTGATGGCCGTGCGCGAGAAGTACGGCCGCACGAAGCCGCTCGCCGGCCTGCGCGTCATGGGCTCGCTGCACATGACGATCCAGACCGCCGTGCTGATCGAGACCCTGCGCGAGCTGGGCGGCGACGTGCACTGGGCGAGCTGCAACATCTACTCGACCCAGGATCACGCCGCGGCGGCGATCGCCAAGGCCGGCGTGGCCGTCTTCGCCTGGAAGGGCGAGACGCTCGCGGACTACTGGTGGTGCACGCACCAGGCGCTGCTCTGGCCCGGAGGCCTGGGGCCTCACCTGATCGTCGACGATGGCGGCGACGCCACCCTGATGATCCACATGGGCCACGAGCTCGAGCAGTGCCACCGTCAGCATGGCCGCTACCCCGAGTGGCATCCCGAGGGTGAGGATGCGGTCCAGCTCGTGCAGATGATCCGGCGGATCCACGCCGAAGACCCGGATCGCTGGACGCGGACCGTGCCGGAGATCATCGGCGTGTCCGAGGAGACGACGACGGGCGTCCATCGCCTCTACCAGCGGCTCGAGCAGGGCACCCTCCTCTTCCCCGCCTACAACGTCAACGACTCGGTCACCAAGTCGAAGTTCGACAACCTCTACGGCTGCCGCGAGTCGCTGGCCGACGGCATCAAGCGCGCCACGGGCGTCATGGTGGCCGGCAAGGTCGTGGTGGTCTGCGGCTATGGCGATGTCGGCAAGGGCTGCGTGCAGTCGATGCGCGGCTTCGGCGCGCGCGTGATCGTGACCGAGATCGACCCGATCTGCGCGCTGCAGGCAGCGATGGAGGGTTTCGAGGTCAAGACCGTGGACGAAGTCATCGCCGAGGGCGATATCTTCGTCACCGCCACGGGCAACTGTGATGTCATCACCGCCGAGCAGATGTCCCGCATGAAGGACAAGGCGATCGTCTGCAACATCGGCCACTTCGACAACGAGATCCAGGTGGCCGAGCTGCAGGCCTGGCCGGGCATGCGGCGGCGCGAGATCAAGCCCCAGGTGGCCGAGTACATCTTCCCCGACGGCCACGGGATCCTGCTGCTGGCCGAGGGGCGGCTCGTGAACCTGGGCTGCGCGCAGGGCCACCCGTCCTTCGTGATGAGCAACTCCTTCACGAACCAGTGCCTGGCCCAGATCGCCCTGGCCGAGAAGCGGCCCAAGCTGGGGGTGTACCTGCTGCCCAAGCGCCTGGACGAGGAGGTCGCCCGGCTGCATCTCGAGAAGCTGGGTGTCCGCTTGACCCGACTCAGCGAGAAGCAGGCGGCGTACATCGGCGTGCCGGCCGACGGGCCCTACAAGCCCGAATACTACCGGTACTAGGCCGCGCCCCCCAGTCCAGGCTGCCCAACCGCCCCCTGGCGGGGGTATGCTAGCCGTGCCTGGCGCGCGCGGGCTCGGGGACCCGCGGGCATCGGACCCGCGGACGCTGGCGGGTGTAGTCAGAGTGCAACCGACGGCGGGAAGGATAATGGCTGGCAACCACTGGCCCAATGGGCACCACCCCGAGGACGCGACTATCGCGTTCCTGCGCCAGGCCCACCCTGTTCTCGACCCCCATTTCCCGGAGCACCAGCCCGAGCTCTACCGGCTGTGGACGCGGCAGTACGAGGTGATCCGCGACAGCGACGAGGCTTACAACCGGCACCTCAACAAGCGCCTGCGCCCCAGCGGCGTCGAACGCGGCTTCGAGTCCAACCTGGTGGAGATCGCCTTCTACCTCAACGAGGCCGGCAAGTACCTGGAATCGCTGCTCGAGCTGCTGCCGCGACGCCGCGCCACCCGGTTGCGCCCGGCGCGGGAGGTGTGCGAGTGCAACGATCTGCGCCGGCTGATGGGGCTCGCATTCGCCGGGAACAACGGGCGCGTGGCCTACGAGGCCCGGCGCAAGCTGTACATCTCCGATCTCTTTTTCGACGTGGCGCACACGCGCGCGATCCAGCGCGGCGGTGATCACCGTGACTTCTTCGCCAGCCGCGTGGAGCGGGCCATCCTGAACCAGACGGTGGCCGAGAGAGAGGTCGACGTCGCCTTCAACATCGCTTCCGACGGCCAGAGCATCGAGTACGAGATCGGCCAACCGCTCCCCAACCAGGAAGTGTGGCGTTTTCGCGTCCGCGAGCTTGGGTTCGTCCAAGCCGGGCGGCCCGTGCACATCCATGTCTACTTCTATAGCTGCCGCTCCAAGCGCGAGGTCCTGCCCTACTCGTACGTTCGGGGCCAGCAGGTCTACCGCCTGCAGACCGTGGAGAAGTGGTCGCAGCTATCGATGCGCCGGGACGCCTCGATCGTGAGCAAGATGCTCCGCAAGGGCATGAATCACCCCGGCACGATCCCCGACATCATCGGCGCGATGTTCATCGTCGAGGACCTGGAGGAGGTCGAGCACCTCAAGCTGGGACTCATCGATGAGCTGGGCGGGCCCTTCCAGATCCGCAACATCGTCGACACGCTGACGCGCCCGGAGGATCGCAATCATCTCAACCGCTTCTCGGGCGCCGGCTATCGCGTCTACAAGTGCGAGGCCGACGTGCTCTATCGGCCGCAGGACAGCGACGAGGAGCCCTACTTCTTCATCGTCGAGATTCAGATCTACACGCTCGAGACCTACCTGCGAACGATCCACGCCGACCATTACGCCAGCCATCATCAGCTCAAGCGCCGGCAGTTCCTGGATGGGATCGTGCCGCTGCTCTTCCCGCTGGAGATCTACCCCGACTGACCGGCACCCCAGCCGTGGGAGGACGCATGGCGGATCGGACTACGGGTCGCACCTTTGCCACGCGCTCCGAGGTGATCGCGCGCCACGCGATGGCCGCGACGAGCCAGCCGCTTGCCACCCAGATCGCGCTCGATGTCCTCAAGCGGGGCGGCAACGCGGTCGACGCGGCCATCGCCGCCAACGCCGCCCTGGGTCTGATGGAACCCACCGGCTGCGGCATCGGAGGCGACCTCTTCGCGCTCGTGTGGGACGCCCGCTCGCAGCGCCTCCACGGGCTCAACGCCAGCGGGCGCTCGCCGCAATCGCTCGCGTTCGCGGAGTTCGGGCGGCGCGGCCTCGCGCGCATCCCGTCCCACGGCCCCCTGCCGATCACCGTGCCCGGCTGCGTGGACGGCTGGTTCGAGCTGCACGCGCGGCTCGGGCGCCTGCCGATGGAAGCGATCCTCGCGCCGGCCATCCAGTACGCCCGCGAGGGATTCCCCGTCTCGGAGGTGATCGCCCACCAGTGGAGCGCGGGCATCGCCGCCCTCACCGACCAGCCGGGGTTCAACGAGACGTACACCCTGAACGGGCGGCCACCCCGCAAGGGCGATATCTGGCACGACCACGCGCTCGCCGCCACGCTCGAGACGATCGCGCGCGAGGGGCGCGGCGCATTCTACCGCGGGGAGATCGCCGGCCGGATCGCCGACTGCGTCCAGCGCGCGGGCGGCTTCCTCACCCGCGCGGATCTGGCAGCGCACCGCTCCGAATGGGTCGCGCCCATGTCGACCGACTACCGCGGGCTCACCGTGTGGGAGCTGCCGCCCAACAGCCAGGGCATCGCGGCGCTCCAGATCCTGAACCTGCTCGAGGGCTTCGACGTCGCCGCGATGGGCTTCGGCAGCGCCGCCTACATCCACACGTTTGTCGAAGCCAAGAAGCTCGCCTTCGCCGATCGGGCCCGGTACATCGCCGACCCGGAGTTCCACCGCCTCCCCGTCGCGGACCTCATCTCCAAGAGCTACGCGGCCCAGCGCCGCGCGCGGATCGATCCCGCGCGCGCGGCGCTGAGCTGCCCCGCGGGCCATCCGCCCCTCGATCAGGGCAACACGGTCTACCTCACGGCGGCGGACGAGGATCGCACGCTGGTGTCGCTCATCCAGAGCAACTACCGCGGATTCGGCTCGGGGCTCTGTCCCGACGGCCTCGGCTTCTGCCTGCAGAACCGGGGTGAGTTGTTCAACCTCCGGAAGGGACACTTGAACAGCTACGCGCCGGGCAAGCGTCCCTTTCACACCATCATCCCGGCCTTCATCACCCTGGGCGGGCGCCCCTACGTGAGCTTCGGCGTGATGGGCGGCGCCGTGCAGCCGCAGGCGCATGCGCAGATCGTGGTCAACCTGGCCGACTTCAGCCTGAACCTGCAGGAGGCCGGGGACGCGCCGCGCATCCTCCACGGCGACGGGCCGGAGCCCACGGGCGAGGAGCTGCTCGACGGCGGCACGGTGCAGCTCGAGTCGGGCTTCGCGCCCGAGGTCATCCGCGAGCTGGAGCGCCTGGGCCACCGCGTGCGGACCGGCGGCTTCTTCGGCGGCTACCAGGCAATCCGCTACGACGAGCAGGCCGGCGTCTACTACGGTGCCTCGGAGTCGCGCAAGGACGGGCAGGCGGCGGGATATTGAAGAGTCTTGCCCGGGAGCCTTGACCGAGCGACCCCGACACTTGTGTTGCACGAGGCCGCACTCCCCCCGGCACGAGAACGCTCTTCGATGCGCCAGGTGATCATGTGGAGGCAACGGCATTCCTGCTTGACCGGATCGGAGCGTCCGGTTGCGTCGCGATCGCACGGTGAAGATAGCGTCCCCGCTGCGCAGCCACGATGGTGATCCTGGTCTTCCTCTCCGATCCGCCCCTGGTGACCAGGATCCTGCGTCACCTGCGGCTGCCCACGGAGCCGCCGCGGCTGGCCCCTGCGCGTGGGGGTGCACGATCCAAGGTCTGGGGCCGTCCCACCAGGGGACGGCCGGATCATGCCCAAGCCCGCTTCGAGATTCGCCCACCGCCGTGAAAGACCGCGCCGCCCCTCCGCCTGCTCGACCTAACGGACGAGCAAGAGCTTGCCGGTTCGTGTCTGGTCAGAGGTCTTCAATCGAGCGTAGTAGACACCCGCCGCTGATTTCCGCGAGTCCCATTGAACGCAGTGGGTACCGCTCCCCTGCTGGCCCTCGAACAAGGTCGCCACCCGCTGGCCGAGCACATTGTAGATACCCATCCTCACCTCGCATGCGGCGGGCAGATAGTAGGTGATCTCGGTACTGGGGCCGACCGGATTGGGACGGCTCCCGCACAGGACGAGGGGCCCGCTGATCGAAGATCCGCCTTGCTCCGGCGACGCACTCGTGGGGTTGGCATACCCGAAGAGCTCATTCGTGATGCGCAGCCTGCCGTAGGAAGACTCGCTGTTGGTCAGCACGATGACACCGGTGTTTTCCTCTGGGCAGTAGTACATGTTCGTCTCGCATCCATACCAAGCTCCCGCATGCCCCCAGAGGGTCCGCCCGCCCAATTCCCGGGCGGCCCAGATGAGCCCGTAGGAGTTGCCTAACGCGGGATCCTCAGACTGAACCGTGGTCATCATCTCCACTGTCGTGCTATCCAGAATGCGGGTGCCCCCCAACTGACCATGCTGCATGAACATGATCAGGAAGCGTGCAAGCTGCGCGCTGCTCGTGCGCAGATTGCCCGCGGGCCCGTCGGGCGAACCGTAGTGCTGGTAGGCGCCGAACCCGCCGGTGCTCCAGAAATACGGCACCGCGATGTCCTCCACATTCAGATCAGCCAGGAACCATGCGCTCTTGTTCATGCCCAGCGGCTCGAAGATGAACTCCTGGGTGTAATCCTCGAAAGCCAGGCCCCCGGGGTTGATCGTCTCGACCAGATAGCCCGCCAGGCTGACCGCCACACTCGAGTAGGAGAACCTCGTGCCGGGCGGGTAGTTTCCGAAGTTGGCCAACCGGTAGTAGGTTCCCGCGGGAACCAGGTAGTCGTAAAGGAATTCCCCAAGGGGAATCGGCGAATCGCCGCCCCACACATGCAGTGCGTCGAGGATGGTCCAGTTGTCCACGATTGCGGATGTATGGCTCAATAGCATTTGGAACGTGATGACGGAGTCGGGATAGTAGGGATTGTGGACCGCCCACGGGAGATACCCATTGATGTCATCGTCCAGCTCGAAGAACCCTCGTTCCCAAAGCTGCATAAGCGCGACCCCCGTGACGGTCTTGGAAACGGACGCCAATAGGAAGAGTGTTGTGTCGGCGGGCTCAATCTGCTGGGCGATATTCGCATAGCCGTAGTTCCCGGACCAGATCGTATCGCCGTCACGGACTGCGCAGGCGGATACGCCGGCGATGTGGTAGGTCTCCATGGTGGTCGTAATGAAGGTGTTGAGATCGGCTGCCGGCGCGTATTCAGAGATCCGCAGATGAAAGGACCCGGCGCTGCTGCCGCGCCCATCGACCACGACGAGAACCTCCTGTCCGGCGGATAGCTCCACATAGTACAGTTCGGATTGGGACATTTCGCCCGCGTCATCATTGCCGCAGATGAAATCCTCCGGATAGGAAGGCTCGATCGGACAGGTGAAGCCGTAGAGAAGCAGGCACGTGTCGTAGGAACTGCCGAGGAGCGAGATGTTGAAATGGCCACCGTGCGGTGCGGTCCACTTGTAAGTCTTGTCTCTGGAACTGCCGGAAGCTGTGTACCAGGGAAGCTGCCAGCATGCGGGACGCGCCGGGAAGGGCCCGTAGTCGTTGGTGAGGCCGGAGGTGGTTCCGGTGACGTGAATGGGCAGCGGCAGCCCGGATAGATCGACATAGTCGGTGCAGTCCCCGCTGTCAAGAGCTGAGACGGTGGCCGTCATGGTGAGACAGCAGGCGAATGCAGCCACGAGTACCCGTGCGGTGTTCATACGGCCCTCCTCGACCGACCGGGGTGGCAAGCCGCTTCTGAAGTGGGTTGGTGCTCCCGTGTGCGGCGGCAGGTCGAATCACCACGAAACACCGGGGCCGACGATGGCAAGAGATCTGGCGGACCGGTCGCTGCGCGCGGTCCCGCAGTGCCACGGACACGGACTACACCACCCACATTGGTCGTTCGCAGCAAACTGGCTCTGCGATGCGTCGCACTTGGTTCCTCGATAAGTCTGCGCCGCCCCTCAGAGCGATGTCCAGGGCAATCGCCCCGCTCCTCGGCCGGCAGATGACTACGCACGTAAGCGCCCGGTCGACGGCAGCCTGCTTGACCGACGGTTCGGCCAGGGACTAGCGTTAAGGACGGACGGAGTTCACGCCACAGGCCTGAGCGACCGAGTGCCGTCAGCGATCGAGGGAACGGCCATGGCGGGGGCGAGGCAGATTGCCTGCGTTTGCTGTGATTCGCAGCCCGGGGAGAGCACACCTTGTGCTCGCGCGCCGACGCGTGACCGGTGTGGGATCCCCGCGCTCGCATCCAGGAGAAGGATGACCCCTGGTCACGATCTGCCCAGGCCCATCCCCGGACACTGCGCCGAGCTGACGATCTCTGCTCTGTATGACCCCCAGACACGAAGGAGGAAACGCCCATGGAACGTCAACCGTGGTCAAGGCCGCTCGCAGCAGTGCCGTCGCGAATGGCAAAGGGGCAAATGAACCCATCGGTTCAGGGGGCGTGCGTTGCGGCGATTCTCTTGCTCGCGACGGCACATGGGGCCGCAGGCCAGGGAGCGATCGTGGGTTGGGGGCACCAGACGGTCCGCCCTGAGAAGGACATGTCCGACTTGATCGCGGTGTCCGCTGGCTACGAGCACAGCCTCGGCCTCCGGACGGACGGTTCGATCGTCGCTTGGGGCCGCAACGAGTCCGGGGAGTGTGAAGTCCCCGAGCCGAACACGGGGTTCGTGGCCGTCGCTGCCGGTGGGGGCTGGCTGACAGGGTTGTTTGACTTCTATCCCGGCTTCAGCCTGGGCCTCAGATCGGACGGCGTCATTGTCGCCTGGGGCGACAACTTCCTCGGGCTATGCACCGTGCCTGAGCCCAACAGCGGATTCGTCGCGGTGGCGGCTGGTTCGTACCATTGCCTGGGATTGAAAGCGGATGGCTCGATCGTTGCGTGGGGATCGAACGACTACGGGCAGTGCGACGTCCCTCAGCCGAACACCGGATTCATCGCCATCGCTGCTGGAGGAGGCGACTCCCCGGAATCGTCAGGCGGAGGACACAGCCTGGGCCTCAAGTCCAACGGCGTCGTCGTCGCTTGGGGTCGCAACAGCGAAGGTCAGTGCAACGTGCCCCTACCGAACAACCGCTTCGTGACCGTGTCGGCGGGGTGGCATCACAGCATGGGACTCAAGGCGGACGGCTCGATCGTCTACTGGGGAACCGGACCGGGCTGCCCGCCCATGCCGAACGCCGGGTTCGTGGCCATCGCGGCCGGTGACGGGCACAGTCTGGGCCTCAAGAACGACGGCTCCATCGTGGCCTGGGGCCTCAATGACGCCGGGCAGTGCACGGTGCCCGAGCCCAACACGGGTTTTGTCGCCGTGGCGGCGGGTGGGGGGGTGACCCGTTGGATCCTCAGTGGGCACAGCCTGGGTCTCAAGGCGGATGGCACGGTGGTCGGCTGGGGCTCGGACTACCACGCACAGTGCGGTGTGCCGGGCCCGAATACGGAGTTCGTGAAGGTTGCTGCCGGGGCGATGCACAGCCTGGGCCTCCGGGCAGACGGCTCGATCACGGCGTGGGGATACAACGGGTCCGGCGAATGCAACGTCCCCGACGCGAACGCGGGATTCATCGCAGTGGCCGCCGGCGGACTGTTCAGGACCTACATTTGGGCCCCCGTCTGGTACTTTGAGCAAGACCCCATCGGACACAGTCTCGCGCTCAGAGCAGACGGTGGGATCGTCGCCTGGGGCAACAACGGCGTGGGGCAATGCGACGTCCCACCGCCGAACACGGGCTTCGTGGCAGTGGCAGCGGGCGGCATGCACAGTCTGGGTCTCCAGGATGACGGCGCGATCGTCGCCTGGGGGCTGAACGAAGACGGGCAGTGCGATGTGCCGGAACCGAACGTCGGGTTCACAGCAATCGCCGCGGGGGACGCACACAGCCTGGGCCTCAGAGAAGACGGGTCGATTGCCGCCTGGGGGCGCAACAGCGAAGGCCAGTGCGATGTGCCGGAGCCAAACATGAAGTACCTCGCCATGGCGGCAGGCGGGTGGCACAACCTCGCCCTCAAGGCGAACGGCTCCGTGGTCGCGTGGGGATCGAACATAAATGGGCAATGCAACGTGCCGGAACCGAATCCGGGCTTCACTGCGGTGGCCGCCGCAGGCTACTTGCTGACGTATTCAATTTCAATGAGACAAGTAGACTACTATCTCGGCCACAGTCTGGGCCTCAAGGCTGACGGCACGATCGTCATGTGGGGGAACACTCGCTATGGCCAGTGCAACATCTCCGACCTGAACGGAGCATTCACGACCATCGCGACGGGCCCGACGCACTGCCTGGCGCTGGTCGGGCAACCCATGGTCGCCGGGGATGGTCGGGTCGTCAAGCCGCAGCCGTCCTTGGATGTCGGCCCCAGTCCCTTCACGACATGCACGAGGATCCTCTACGCCACGCCTGAGCGCACGAGGACACGGCTCGTGGTTTATGACCTGGCCGGACGACGCGTGCGCACACTGAGGCGAGACGCTTGGTCGGCGGGCCCGCAGCAGGTCGAGTGGAATGGGCGAGATGATCGCGGTAATCCGGTCCCCGCTGCCGTGTACTTGATACGCCTGGAAGCGGGGGACGTGATGCGCAGCGGAAGGGTCATGAAGCTGCAATGATGCCCATCGCAAGTGCGGTGCTCCTGGGATGGTGCGCGCGGGAGAACGGGACTGCGAACTGGCCCGGCCGGCGATGGACCAGTGCGAGGAGGCCCTGCGGATGGGACCTCCTCACACCGGTCCATCGCCGAGATGCCCCCGACTGACGTCGTGACGTTCAAGTGCGTACCGGAGCCGACCATGAAACCGTAGACAGCACTGCACCGGCAGGTGATCTGTGGCACAGGCTCGAGCAGGTGGACGACGTGACTGGGGCTCATTTATCTGCGTGTCTGCCCTGCGAGGCGCGAGATCCGGAGTGGTCCGATCGGCGGTGCGACCGTCAAGCTTCTGGCGATAGCACGCGTGCTGGCCGTGGGCACAGGTAGTCCGCGAGCAGCGGGGGGTGAGGTCCTCCCTGCACCACACGGCGGGTCTGATGATCGCGGCGCAGCTCCTGCGGGACAGAGCTCACCACAGATCGCCGTCTGGCAATCGAGTGAAGGCAAGGCCATCTGGGCCACGAGACCCTGATCAGCAAGCGAACCGCAGCAGCGTCGCGCCTAACTCGTGAACCGCAGCAGCCGCGCGCCTAACAGCGTGAATAGCACGGCGTACCCGAGCAGCGCGAGGCAGGGCATCAGCATCGCCGCAACGCCGGCCCCGTAGGAAATCACCGCGTGGAAGCCGTCCATGGCCCATGCTGCGGGCGAGATGTGCCCGACTGCCCGCATCCAACCTGGAACGACCTCGAGCGGCCACCAGCAGCCGCCGATCGCACCCAGGAAGAGGGAGATGACCAGGACCAGCGCCGTGGCCTGCTCGACGCGCCGTACGACTGCTCCCCAGAACAGGGCCAGCGCGGCCACCGCCATCGCCAGGCAGACGGTCACGAGGACCAAGCCGGCCAGGCTGCTCCCCAGGTAGGCGCCGAAGAGGAAACGGCCGGCGAGGAGCAGCAGCGCGGCCTGCATCACCGCGATCAGCACGCGGCCGGCCAGCTTGCCGGCCAGGATACCCCGGCGCGAAAGCGGGTAGGTCGCGATGCGGCCGAGGATCCGGTTCTGCTTCTCCTCCGCGAGGATCACCGCCCCGTAGATCGCGGTGTTGATCAGCATGAAGAGCGTGACCGTGGCCGGGATGCTGTGGCCCATGCCACGCGGCACGGGGCGGCCGCGGCCCGCGGTCTCGGCGGCGACGGTGATCAGGCTCGGCTGGGCGGACGCTTCGCGGTAGGCGGCCTGGAAGCGATCGTCGAAGGCGAGCACCGTCGCGGCCGTGGGGGCCTGCGGGCCGGGTCCCGGGCCGGGCGCCCCGCCGGGTGTCGCGCCCGGTGCCGCACCGGGCACGGCCGCCTCCGTCGCCCCCTCCCCCGTCGCCCGAACGAGCGTCCCGAGCGTCTGGATGATCGCGCGCTGCACGTGCATCCGCGCGGTCGTGGAGAACTCCTCATCGGCGTCGGGGCTCGTCGCGAAGGAGATGGGCACCGGGCGCGCGGCCGCGACGCTGTCCTGGAAGCCCGCGGGGATCCGCACGTAGCGCGGGCCGGTGCGCGCGGAGTCGATGTCGGCGGCCGAGAGGTCGCTCAGCCGGAAACCCTGGCGCTCGAGCGCTCCGCAGAAGGCTTGGGACAGGAACGTGCGATCCTCGTCGCACACGCCCAGGGCCACCGCCCTCGGCGCGGTGTCCCCGCCGCCGACGCGACTGAAGATGAAGATGAAGGCGATGGGCATGACGGCCATCCAGAAGACGACCGGACGGTCCTTGATCGTGATCCTCAGATCGTTCACAGCCAGGGCCAGCATGCGTCGCATCGCTCGACTCCCCCGGTCAGACGCCGCGCATCAAGCGGCGCTGCATCAGCACGCCGCCCGCGAGCGTGCCCGCGATCGCAACCGACACGAGCACGAGGATCGGCTGCCATACGCCGCCCAGGCCCGCGCCGCCGATGAGGATCTCTTGGTAGCCGACGTTACCCCAGTAGTTGAGGGAGATCCGCGCCAGGCTGCGCACGAAGGCCGGGAGGTTCCCGAGCGGGAACCACGATCCGCCCAACATGGACATGGCCATCACCAGGATGGCCGCCAGCGTGCCGCCCTGCTGCTCGCTGCGCGCGATCCCGAAGAGCAGCGACAAGAGGCCGGTCGATGCGGCCACGAACGCGATCGACATCACCAGGAACGCCACCAGGTTCGCGCGCACGCCCAGGAGCGCGCCGCCGATCAGCGCCATGCCCAGCGCGACGAACAGCCCCACCGCCGCGGCCGACAGGAGCTTGCCGGCCAGCAGAGCCCGGGCATCGACGGGGGCGGCGAGCTGGCGGGCGAGCGTGCCGCGCTCCTTCTCGCGCGGGATGTCGGCCACGAACCCAAGCGCCAGAAACAGGAGCGCGAAGGTGGCCATGCCGGGCAGCACCTGGGCGAAGATCATCCGGAAGCTCGAGTCGGAGGTGCTGCCGGCCTCGGGCTGCGGGGCGCGGGGATCGCCGTCCTGCAGCGTGATCGCGGGCGGCAGGGCGAAGCGCTGCACGCCGCGCAGGCTGCGGTTGACGCTGGTGGCGATCTCGGCCACGCGGGCGTCGGCGGGGAAGGCCGCCCAGCGATCCACCTGCGGCTGCTCGCGGGTGCCGTCGATGAGCTGTGAGACCTGTCCGAGCGGACCGGACAGCACGCTCGCGCCGACGTCGAGGAGCTGAGCGATCATCTCCGCCGCTTCCTCGACCGCCATCGGGCCGACCGATTGGGCCGGGTTGCGGATCACGCGCAAGCGCGCGGGCTGACGTGCAAGCACTGCATTCGAGAAACCGGTCGGGACGACGATCGCCCCGCCGACCTTGTTGTCGCGGATGAGCCGCTCCGCCTCCGGCAGGGTGCACTCGGTCGCTTCGAAGATGCGGCTCACCTCCTTCTGATTGAAGGCGCCCATCACGAAGCCGCCCACGAACCCGCCGTCCTCGTTGACCAGCGCGACCGGGAAGCGCGGGGCGCGCTCGTGGCCGCTCGTCCCGAAGGTCACCGCGATCAGCCCCGAGAAGAGGAAGGGGAAGAGCAGGTAGACGATCGTCGCCAGGGGCGAGCGTAGGCGGCGCAGGATGTCCTTGCGCACGACCGTCCAGACGGTGCGCAGCATCCCTAGGCCTCCACCGCGCCGGCCGCGTACTCGCGACCGGTGAGCTTCAGGAACACCGCCTGCAGGCTGGGCTCCTGGATGGAGACCCCCTCCACGCCGAGGCCCTGACCAAGGATCCGCTCGAGCACACGCGGAACGTCGCGACTGCCCGCGCCCACATCCAGCATCGCCAGACCGTCCTCGAGCCCGACCACCCGCAGGCTCGGATCTTCCCCGACGGCCGCGCGCAGGGCATCGGCGCTGAACGCGCCGCGCAGCGTGAGGATCCGGCCGGTGCCGACCGTCTGGCGCAGCTCGTCCAGGGTTCCCTCGGCCAGGATGCGGCCCTCGTCCATGATCCCTATGCGGTGACAGAGATCCTGGGCTTCCTCGAGGTAGTGGGTCGTGTAGAGCACCGCCGCGCCGCGCGCTACCGTGGCGCGCACGATCTCGAGGATCTGCAGGCGGGCCTCGACGTCGATCCCCACCGTCGGTTCATCGAGCAGCAAGAGGCGCGGCTCGTGCACCATGCCGATCGCCAGGTTGAGACGGCGCTTGTACCCGCCCGAGAGCTTGCGTGCCGATTGCCGCGCGTGGCCCTCCATGCCCACGATTGCCAGCACCTCGTTCACCCGCCGCTTGAGCGCCTCGCCCCGCAGCCCGGCCAGCTCGCCCCAGAACGAGACGTTCTCGCGCGCGGTGAGGTCGCCGTAGATGGCCACCTCCTGCGGCACCACGCCGATGCGCCGCTTAAACTCGTTGGGCTGGGCCTGCAGGTCGATCTCGTCGATCAGGATGCGGCCGGCGTCCGGCTTCAGGAGCCCACACGCGCAGGAGATCGTCGTCGTCTTGCCAGCCCCGTTGGGACCCAGCAGGCCGTAGATCTCGCCTTGGCGCACGCGAAAGCTGATGTCGTCGACGGCGCGCGTGGAACCATAGGACTTGCTGAGGCGCTCGACTGCGAGCAGCGTTTCCCTGGGCATCGGCAGCTCCTGTCACGGAAGCGGGACCGCCGCGGGCTCAGACGGTGCGTGAGCACCCTGCGGGGACGGCCCGGAGACGACCGGAGAATGCACGCGAGCCGCCAGCCTAGCAGCCGGTTCGCGGGGCGACAAGGCGGGCCGCGGATTGGGCCGCGGGGCTCGCCTCCCAGCCGACCCGGGCGAGAGCGGGGTTGCTTGACACCCCCGTTGCGGCGCCAATAAGATGCAGCGATTGCGTTTGGCAGATGGGCCGCCCATGCGGAGGGGGCCCGGCGAGGCGGAGGAAGGCAATGGGTGCATACGGGACAGGCGGCCGATTCCTGTCCGTGATCCTGGTCGGCCTGGCGCTGGGCGCGCTCGGCCTGCTGGAACCGCTCATCCGGTTCTGGTCCCGCTTCCACGAGGTCGGACAACCCTGGACCCGGCTCGTGGCGCTCTACCTCGGCTTCGGCCTCGCCTGCGCGCTGATCGCCGGGCTGGTGGTCTCCATCGCGCAGGCGGCGCGCTCCGCGCAGCGGCGCCCCGTCGTCTGCGTCTCGTACTACGTGGCCGGCGCGCTCGCGCTCGCGGCGGTGCTGGTGGGAACGCCTATCCTGCGCCGCGAGCTGCACGACCTCTTCTTCCCGATCTCCTACTGGGTGCTCTACCCCGTGCTGCTCCTCATCGGCATCGTGGCCGCGGTGAAGCTCACGCCGCACATCGTGCAGCCGATCCTGGCGGGGCTGATCGGCTATCCGAGCGGCCGGATCGCGCGCGGCCGGTTGATCGCGCTGCTGGCGGTGATCGGCTTGCTGATCCCCGTCACGGCGTACAAGAGCCAGATCGCCGCGCGCTGGGAGAGCGGGCGACCCGTGCGGCCCGGATTGCGCTCGCGCCCGGGGCCGCAGCCCGCGCAGAACCTGCTGCTCATCACGATCGGGGGCCTACGGGCGGATCACCTCGGCGCCTACGGGTATGCCCGGCCGACCAGCCCCGTGCTCGATTCGCTCGCCGCGCGCGGGGTTCTCTTCGAGCGCTGCTTCACCCAGGGCAGCCGCAGCGAGCTCGCGCTGGCCTCGCTCTTCACGTCGCTCTATCCGGAGTCGCACGGCGTTCGTTCGCGCGATGACCAGACCGCCGAGCTGGCCCAGGACGCCGAGACGCTGGCCGAGGCGATGCGCGATGCCGGGCTGCGCTGCGTCGGGCTGATGAACGGGCCCTTCCTGAACCGCGCATCCGGTCTGGCCCAAGGGTTCGACGAGATCGCCGAATTCCACCACGGCTACCTGGAGCTCTTCCCCTGGCGGTACCTGCAGAAGCTGCGTCCCGCGGTCGCGCCGGACCAGATCCCGCAATCGACCTTCTTCCGCGCCGGCAGCGTCGTCGACGAGGCCGTGCGCCGCCTCCGGCGCCTGCGCGAGAAACCCTTCTTCCTCTTCGTCAGCCTGGTCGACACGAGCCAGCCCTTCATCCCGCCGCGCCAGTTCGAGTCGGCCTTCGTCTCGCCGCGGGCGACGCCCATGGAGGGCGAAGAGCTGTGGAAGAAACGCTGGCCGGTGTTGAAGAAGCTGCCCGGCGAGCAGGTGTTGCCCCACGCGGAGCTGCTGCGCTTCGTCGACTTGTACGACGGTGCGATCCGGTACGTCGACGGCGAGATCGGCCGCCTGTGCGCCGAACTCCGCGCCCTGGGTCTCGACCGCAACACGCTGGTGGTGGTGACGTCCGACCGCGGCACCGAGCTCCTCGACCACGGCCAGATGCTGAACTACTCGGAGCTTCTGTACGACGAGATGATCCGCGTGCCCCTGATCGTGAGCCTACCCGGCCTCGAGGCCCCTGAGCGGGTGGCGCCGATCGTGCGCGCCATCGACGTCCTGCCCACGATCCACGAGGTCTTCGACCTGCCCCTCGGGCGCCGGATGCAGGGCCGCAGCCTGCTGCCGCTCATGCGACGCAGCGGCGGCTGGGAAGCGGTGCTGGCCTACAGCGAGTCGTACACGCACGCCGCCCTGCGCACGCCCGAGTACAAGGTCATGGCGCCGAAGCGCGAAGCGGGCGCCGGGCTCTGTTTCGATCTCACCCAGGACCCGGCCGAGCAGATCGACCTGTGCGGGGCAACGGCGGCCTGCGACTCGCTGGGGCGCGTGCTGGAGCAGATGCGGCGGGGTTTTTAGCCTCACCGAGGCGCCACCCACCGCGCCAGCGTCTCCCGGAACGGCAGGTTCGACTTGAGCAACAGCTCTCGCTCCTCATCCCCCACGATCCGCATCGCCCGCAGGACGAAGAACTGGAGCAGGGTCGCCCCGATCAGCGCGAGGCCCACGGGGACGGGCTCGTTCAGGCGGCCGCGCACGAACCAGAGCGGCAGAACGATCGCCGACCCGATCAGCACCCGCGCCAGGTATTTCCACGGGATGTCGAGCCCGGGCACCAGCCGGCGGCTGAGGATGTACTGCAGGCCGTCGCTCGCCAGCAGGGCGATCGCGACCGGCGGCACCGCGCCCCAGATGCCGTAGCGCGGGATCAGCAGGAAATCGAGCGCCACGTTGACCACCGCGCCCACCAGGGCGACGAGCGTGTTCACCATGGCCCGTTCCTTGACGAAGAGCGCCATGCGCAGCGGCGTCACCAGGAACGAGAAGAGAAACACCAGGAAGTAGGCCTGGCACAACCCGGCGCCGGGCGCCATCTCCTCCCCGTACAGGACCAGGTAGGCCTGCCCGCCCAGCACGAACCCGGTCAGCGCCAGCGGGAAGACGAGCAGGAAGATGAGGCGGAAGTAGAGCCGGATGCCGCGCAAGAGGTCCTCGACGCGGCGCGTGTGCACCTCGGACAGCGAGGCCAGGATGATCGGCCAGATCGCCAGCGGGATGAACTCCAGGATCATCTGCGGCAGGTTGTAGGCGAGGTTCACGTACCCGGCCGCGGCGGCGCCCAGGTAGTGGCCGACGATCAGGACCTCGGACGATCGCCAGAGCACCTGATTGACGAGCGCACCGGCCGTGACCGCGATCGCGAACCTCATCACCCGCCGGCCGGACAGGCTCGCCGCGGTGGGCGCACCGGGCGGCGGCACACTGCGGCGCAGGTCCGGAGCCAGGAGGGCGATGCCGATCGCGAAGCTCCCGGCACCCGCCCAGATCACCTCGTTCACCGTGAGCCCCGCGCGCAGCAGCGCGAGGAGCAGGCCGATGAGGGCCACCTTCTGGACGACCGAGACGATCGTGAACTGCACCATCCGCCGCACGGCCATGAGCACGTTGCTGGCCGCGGTCCACAGCACCTCGACGATGAGCAGCGCCGTGCCCACCACCAGGATCTCGCGCAGGTCGGTCTCGTAGAGGTGGCACAGCCAGTCGCGCGCGAGATAGACCGCACCCAGCACGATCACCCAGGCACCGAGCTGGAGCACGACCGCCCGACCGAGCAGCGCGCGCGCTCCGGCATGGTCGTTCTTGACGCGCGTCTCGGGCAGGAACTGCAGGATCACGGTCGCCTGGCCCAGACCGATCGCCAGCGACAGAAACCGCGCGACGTTGAGGAAGATGCTGTAGATCCCGTAGTTCTGATCGCCCAGGCCCCGCACGATGACGACGTTCGAGGCAATCGCCAGGACCGAGACGAGCACCTTCGAGACGAGCCCCCAGGCGAGCGCGCTTGGCACCTCGCGGCTCGTGGCGATCGCGCCGGAAGGCGGACGGCTCACCGCCGGCGCATCCCGGCCGTCCGGCCCGCGGCGCGCGTCGTCCCGGGGTTCCGGCGCCATGTTAGTAGACCTCCAGGAACCCGACCGCCATCCCCTCACGGGCGTCGCGATCGCTGGAGTAATCCCAGAAGGACAGGTTGGGCAGCATGGTCTGCTGGCGCCAGGAAACCTTCGCCTCGTACTCGCCGATCGCGGCCTGCCGGGGGATCCGCAGCTCGACGTGGTCGACGACGTAGCGATCCTCCGGCCAGCGGTCGATGCCCAGCATCCCCTCGAGCGGGACGTGGAGGTGGTCGATGCGGTAGAGCGTCCGCCGCCGGCGCTCCTCCCGGCGGCGGTGGATCTTGCTCATCCGCGTGCTCCAGAACGGCCCGCGTGGCGCGCGCGTGTCCAGCCGCAGGTTCGCCTCGACCGGGAACTGCGGCGCTGGGCCCACGCGGCGCCAGTAGAGCGTCGCCCCGACCCCATCGCCGCGCTCGGCCAGCGTCGTGTCCAGCCGCGCGGCCGCGAGGGTGATGCCCGCCAGCGTGTCGGCCAGGACATCGAAGGCCTCGGGCGGCAGCCGGCGCAGGAGCACCGCGCGGGTGAGATCCTCGGTGGTGCGGCTGAAGGGTCGCTCCTGCCCAGGGCGCATGATCCCCGCCAGCGCGTCGAGGTTCTCCGCGCGCACACGGTAGAGCGCCCCGCGCGGCCCCAGGCTCCAGACCCGGCGGAAGAGGCCCAGGTCCGCGTCCAGGGCCTGCCGCTGGGCCGCGGCCTGCACGGGCCCGACGCTGCAGTAGAAGAGGTCGAGCGGCTGCTCGAGCGCCCCGTTGACCAGCACGTATTCGACACCGAAGCGCCGGCAGAGCCGCGCCTTCTCCCCCGTGCCCACGTAGGGGCTGAGCACGTCGCGGCACGCCGCCAGTCGCGCCAGGGCCAGCGTGTCGGACGGGCTTCCATGCTGGTGCAGCACCGCGACGGTATAGTGGCGCGTGAGGGCCGGGATGCTGTAGCCGGTGAGGGGATCGCTCAGGACGACCGCGGGCACGGGGATCTCGGCGTCGAGCTTGGCCGTCAGATCGTTCCACAGCATCACCGACCGCGCACGCTGCGCTTCGAGGCTGGAGGCGGAGAAGGAGCGCGCGAACGCTTCCAGGCGCGGGAAGAGCAGCACGACCATCACCGCGTAGAAGACGAGGGCGATCAAGATGCGGCGGGCCGAGGTCAGCTCCAGCAGGTTCTCGCCCATCCAGCGGGCCATGTAGGCCAGAACCATCAGGAACGGCACCGCCATGGCCAGGCGCGCCACCAGGTACCCGAGCCGCGGCTCGAGCAAGGGCACCACCAGCGGATTGGCCACCACCAGGAGCGGGGCCAGGCTCAGCGCGGCCAGGTAGAGCACCGCGTCGTCCTCGCGCGCTCGCTTCCAGAGGAACAGGGAGAGCACGATCGCGCCAAACCCGGTGCCCATCAGGAAGCGGGTCCACTCGCTCGGCAGGATGATGTACAAGCCGCGCGTGAAACTCAGGATCCCCTGCTGGTGGGTGTGCACCGGATTCACGGCCGGGGTCGTGCAGCTCAGGCGCCAGATGAGGATCGGCAAACAGCCGCCCAGGGCGACGAGCAATGCGACCGCCAGGCGGCGCGTGCCCGTGTAACGCGCGCGGCGCAGCACGAGCATCGCGATCAGGTAGACGCCGAGCGAGAAGAGCACGAGGACGCCCGAGAAGAGATGGGTCGCCATGGCGGCCCAGGCGGCCAGACCCAACAGCCACAGATGGCTGCGCAGGGGACGGCCCATGACGAAGTCGAGCGCGAGCGTCAGCGTCGCCCACGCCAGCACGACCCCCATGTGGCTGCCATACCCGAGTCGGACGAAGGGTCCCCGCGTGACCTCGGCGAAACAAATCAGCGCCAGGAACGTCGCGAAGAGCGCCGTGCCCTCGCTGCGCAGCAGGCGCCGGGCAAAGCTGTGAAAGACGACCAGCGCCAGCGGGATCAACAGGCCCGGCATCAGATTCCACAACCGTACGGGGTCGGTGTCGGTCAGGAGCGCCGTCGCGGCCAGCGCGACGTGGAAGAAACCCTTCCGCGCGTCGGTCGCGATGCCGTCGCCGTCCGCGTAGAACGTCGTGCGCGGCAGGATCCGGTCGCGTTCGACCATCTCCCGCAGGCAGGCGATGTGGTCAGGGGCGTCGGCCACGTATCCGAGCACCCCGCCCGCGTACAAGCCGAGGATCGCCCCGACCAGCATGATGACGCCCAGCACCAGCAGCGTCGCCCAGCGCGGTGCGATCGGGTGATCCGCCTTGTGCTGGTCACCCAGCCGGTAGGCCGCACGCAGGATGCGTTGCATCCTCGGGTTGGCGGGATCGAGGCCCCAGGGGGCGGACCGGCGCCCGCCCGCTGGGCTCTCCTCCGGCCCCGTTCGCTCTGTATCGAGTCCGGCCCGGCCCGCGGCGGCCGTCGCCGCGGCCCCATCCGGGCGCGCCAGCATGGGGTCCGCCTCATCCTCCGTGCCTGACCGCCATCGGGCGACGGCGGGAAGGATGCCGCCCTCCCGCTCCGCCCGACCGGGACCGCCCTCGCCCCCGGTTGGCTCCTTCCCCCAGCGACTGCGTGCGAGGAGCAGAAGCGCGCCGACCAGCAGCCAGATCGCCTCCCCGTAGAGGACGCCCGTCAGCCGGCCCATCAGGGGCATCGGCGCGGGAGGGGCCGCCGCCGTGGCCGCTGCGATCGGGCTCGGATCCGGGCCGTGCGCGGCGCTGACGAACCACGCCAGCAGTCCCAGGACGGTAACGACGGCGATGCTGAGGGCGAAGGTGCGGGTGAGACGCGCGGCCAGCCCGATCCGCGCGTGAGGGTAGATCAGGAGGTGCAGCAGCCAGCCAGGCACGAGCAGCAGGAAGGCCAGACCCGCCAGCGCGCGCACCGGCACGGGCAGCGAAGGCGACAGCACGTGCAGCACCGGCAGGCCGAGCGGGCTCAGCAGCCAGAGGGCGTAGATGGGCTCGAAGCGACGCTGCGGCCGCTCGGCCGGCTTTTGCGCGCTCGCGCGGGCCTCCATGCCGATCACGAACCTCCCGGTCCGGCCGTTGCGCCGCCGGCGCAGCGCGACCGGGCTACGAGAACCTCTTGCTCACGAGCTGGCGGAGATTCTCCCAGCCGTCACGCCACTTGCGGAGCTTGACCTCGCCGATGCGCGGCTCGTAGCGGATCCGGCGCTCCGCGAACCGGATCTCCGGATGCCGGATCGCCTCGATCTTGATCTCCTGCGAGAAGGGCATGCCGTCGCTCTCGACGTGCAGCTTGCCGAGCACATCTCTCCGGAACACCCACATCCCGCTCTGGGAGTCCGCCATGCGCCGGCCGAAGAGCACCCACGCCACCGTGGTGAGGATCCAGTTGCCGATCTTGTTGCTGAAGTTCATGGCCCGCGGATCCCGCAATGGAAAACGCGCGGCGGAGATGAAGTCGAGCGAGCCGTCGATGAGCTGGTCGAGCAGGCCGGGGATCTCCTCCGGCGGGTAGGTGCCGTCGGCATCCATCGTGACGATGACGTCCCTCGTCGCGGCGGCCAGCCCGCGCTTGTAGGCTGCCCCGTAGCCCTGCCGCGTCTCGAGCACCACCTTGGCTCCCAGCGCCGCAGCGACCTCGGCGGTGCGATCGGTGGAGTTGTTGTTGGCGACCACGATCTCGTCGATGCAGCTTGGCTGGCGGCGGATGACCGCCTCGATCCCCTGTTCCTCGTTGTACGCCGGGATCACGACGCTGATCGTCAGACCGCGATGCACGGCACTCCTCCCAGGCGGGGGCGCTGCTGCCCTCCGCTCGTCCGTCCCTGGCTCCCCGCGGCTGTGATCGGCCGGCCAGCGGCCATCCGCGAGACAGCCACTCCGGCGGATCTGCGCAGTGTAGGCGACGGCGCGCCGTCCATCCAGGAATCATCGGGCCCCGCCCCGGACCGCCGTGGGGTGTCGGCCGGGGCAAGGCAACGGGCGGAGCGGCCGTCGCCGGCCTGTCTCCGCCCGCCTCCTGTGGTGACCACCCACCACGATCTCTGCCGGGCGCCGCCTATCGGATGCGCAGCAGCCGCCCGCCGAGGTCGCCCTCGCCCGCCCGCAGCACGTAGAGGTAGACCCCCGCCGGCACCTCGCGCCCCTGCGCGTCGCGGCCATCCCACTGCAGCGCCTGCTGCCCGGCCTCGAAGCGGCCGGCCAGCTCGCGCACGCGCCGGCCCTGCAAATCGAAGATCTCAGCGCGCACCTGCCCCGCGCGCCCCACGGCGAAGCGCAGCGCGGCCGGCCCGGCCGTCGGATTGGGCCACGTGCCGAGCGACTCGAGGCCCCGCGCCCACCCGCTCTCCGGGACCCCTTGCGACGCCTCGACCACGAACCAAGCGGCCTCCATGCACGGCCCGCGCTCCTGGCCGTCGAAGGCGTAGGCGCGCCAGTAGTAGGTCCCGTTCGCGAGCGGCGGACTGACCGTCCAAGCGGTCGTCGCCTGCCCCTCGGGGACGCCGTCGACCGAGGTCACCAGGTCGGTCAGCAGCTCATCGGCGAAAACCTGGAAGCCATAGGTGAGCTGCGTGCCCGGGTTCGGGTCGCTGGCGTTGGAGATCGTGAGCGCGGGCACCGGCGTCGTGACGGTCGCGCCGATCCCCGGGCTGACGAGCGCTGGCGCCGTCGGCGGCAGATTGCTGCCCGAGAGCGCGGCAATCTGGATGTCGTCGACGTACCAGCCCTCGCGACCCGTGTTGCCGTCACTGCAGAAGCGGAAGCGGAGCTGCGCCTGCCCGACCTGGCCCGTCAGGGTGATCGTCTCCTGCCGCCAGTCGAACGCGCCGGAAAAGACGGGTGTGTCGGCCGGCAGCGGACCCGGCTGGCTGCCCGTGCGGATGGTGTGCGTGTAGCCGCCTTCGGGCGTGATCTGCTGCCAGGCCCCGCCGTCGACCGACAGCTCGATCAGTCCGCCGTCGTACGCGCGGCCCGGGTAGGAGCTGCTGGCCTCGGCTTCCATCCAGTGCCAGAAGGTGATCCGCGTCATCGCGCCCATCGCGAAGGCGGGCGTCACCAGGCGGCCGTCCGCGAGGCTGGCGTAGGTGCCGCCGGACGCCGTGGCGCCGAACTTCCAGCTGTGTGAGCCGCCGGGGGTGTGGTTGCGCAGCGCGCTCACGTGCCATTCGTCCGTGTAGCCGCTGCCCGCCTCGTGGATCCAGGCGCCGGGCCCGGACTCGATCGTGTCGCTGAAGATGACCGGCAGGTCGCCGACGAGCCACTCGAAGTCGTACGCCAGTGCGAAGCCGTCGGCTTCGACGGCTACGGTCACGACCAGGCGATGGCCCAGGGGGCAGCTCGGGTCGACACTGAAGGTGAGCGGATCCCCCGCGTTGCTGCCGGTCGCACCGGCCGCAATGGTGCCGATCGACGCGGCCGCGTCACCGATCATCACGTAGGCATCGTCACTCCGCAGGGTGATCTGGCAGTTGGGCGCCGCGGCGATCGGGCTCGTGTTCTCCAACGTCACCACGAGATCCAGCGTCTCGCCAGGATCGGGCTTCTGATCCCCGTTGCCGCCCGAGAGGGTCATCGCGTCCAGCGCCGGATATCCACCCGCGACCTTCATGAGATAAAGGCACTTGGGAATGTTCTCCGCCACGAGGCCCGGCACCTCGGCATCCGCGGGCCAGAAGCCCGAGCCATCCACCTCGGTGCAGAAGCTGAAGGTCCCGTTCTGGTAGTAGGCCCAGTCGGTCGTCGTCCCCGCGCAGGCGTAGAGGACCTCGGGGGGCTGCCCCATCGTGTATCCGCAGTAGGCCTGCATCGCGGTGCCCATCTGCCGAAACTGAGCGTCGTGCGGCGTGTGCGTCGTCGTGTAAGACCATGGGATCAGGATCAGGCCGGCCACGCTGTGATAGGAATCATGGGTGATCACGTCGAGCGAATTGTGGAAATTCATCAGCGCCTGGACTTCCGGTTCGGAGTTGGCGGAGGGGCCTCTGTAGGTCTCGCTGCACGGATCGCTGCTCGAGCCTGTCCCGCCCCACTGGTACGGGTAGTTGCGATTGAGATCCACGCCGTAGCAGCCGCCCGTGGGCGCGCGGCGGTTCTTGCGCCACATGCCGCCGCCGCCTGGAGCCTGCTGCTCGTTGTAGACGTACCCATCGGGGTTCACGACCGGGACGAAGTAGATCTCACGGTTGTCGACGAGGAAGGTGATCTCGGGATCCACGCCGTAGCCTTCGCACAGCGTGCGGATCGTCTCGATCTGGACGTTGACCGTGATCGGCTCGCGCGCGTGGTGCACGCCGTCGAAGGCGACATCGGGCTCGTCGGGCTCGTTCAGGTTCGGGTTGTCCGAGACCTTGAAGGCCCAGATCGTGCGGCCCTCGTGGGTCGTGCCGATCGAGAACTTCTCGGTCGTGATCTGCGGGTACAGGGCATGGAACTCGTCGAGATAGGCGATCATCTCGCTGTAGGTGTAGAGGTCCCCGAAGTTGCGGTACCCCTCGCGCTGCGAGACGTAGTACGCTTCCAGGTCCTCGATCTCCACCGTCACGTCCAGCCCGAGGGCGCGCAGCGTTTCGACCTGCTCGGCGCTGCTGACGAGGATCAGCTCTTCGCCCGGCCGGATCTTCATGATGTCGAGGTCTGGCAGGGCGCGCAACGCCGTGAGCTGGTCTGCCGCTGGCCAGGCAACCCGCACCTGCATCTGGGGGGTGTCGCTGGTATACGCCTGCGCGCCCGCCGCCAAGGCGAGCGCGACGATGAGCAGGGCGACTGCCATCGAAAGACACTTCATGGGGTGCCTCCTTCCGGACGGGGAACAGCCCCTAGCTCCTTGCCGGGGCCTGATTTGCCTCCATTGATTCTACCATGCTGGTTGTGGTGCGAGGATTGGTGAATGTTCCGGCCCTTGTTCTTGTCCGGAGGTCACTTGGGGGCGGCCGAAGGCTGCCCGCGGATATCGCCGTGCGCATCTGCTGGAGGCGGAGGACGCCAGCCGACCGGGTTCACCAATCTTCGCACCACAATCCAAGAGATTGTAGGGCAAATAGATAGCTTGGGTACTCCCCGACCATCGATCCCGGCCAACGATGGCTCCGACCCGCCGCCGGGATGGCCGGGCGCGGGCGGATGCAACGCTATTCCAGACTCCCGCCGGGGGGCACGGAATCCGGATCGCACGGCTGCTCCACCGCAAGGCGCAGTCTCATCCAGATCCTCAGCGGCTCGGCCTCCTCCGGCGACCCGAATCCCCCGGGACCGCCGCCCTCGCCCCGCGGGGGCCCGCCCCCGGAGCCGCCCC